>CAJUGJ010000008.1:0-130073 GCA_910586015.1 uncultured Lachnospiraceae bacterium | reverse complement strand
GAAGAAAAGTTTTACCCTTTAGGCACAACAGACGAATATTTTGAAGCACCTTATAAAGAATATTTTATTACGATATGCGGTCAGACAGTTATCCTCACCAATGGGGAGCTTGCCGCCGTCCTGTTATCTTTTCCGGAGTACGACTGGGTATCAAATCCGCAGGACGTTACAGCAAACGAATCCGAATCGCTGTCCTATTCAAGTTCCGCTTTGATCAACAGCCATACCCCAAAACCGGAGAACTGCAAGGGAACGAAACAGATCATCATTGACGGTTACAGCAATTTCCTTTTTCTCAATTAGGACTGTTGCCCGAAAACGAATGTTATGTTACCATGTTTCGGAGCTTACATAAGAACTTCTAAAGAGATAATCTAAATTCACCAATAATTTTATAAACAAAACAAACGCATAAATCAATTTTTATGCGTTTGTTCTGTTTATAATAGGAGCTGTCATACTAAAAAAATCAGTTACAGCTCCTTACTTTATTTTACTTTGTATCATGTTGTACTTCAATTTTTTCGCCATCGCAGCTTAAAAGTAAAGTTCCATCTCCAGTATAATATAATTCAATCTTTTTTTCCTTTAACATTGGTTCAATTCTTCCAAATTTATTTGCTCCATCCTGTGCTTGTTTTTTTTCACAGGTAATGACCGCTAACTTAGGAGCAACAGCTTCTAAAAAAGCTTCTGTTGTTGCATCACTAAATCCATGATGTCCAACTTTTAAAACATCTGCTTGAATTTCATAACCTTTTTTTAAAATTTCTGCTTCGGACTCTTTTAGAGCATCTCCCATAAATAAGAAATTTCGAGAACCAAATGTAATATAGAGCACTAAAGAAGAATTATTAGTTTGACCGTCTGCTAATGCTGCTGTTCCTGGTGCAAGAATCTTTATTTTAGCATTCCCAAAAGAAATTTCTGAAGGTACTTTTGGAATAACGATTTTAGTCTGTCTTTTTTTAGCACGTCCAATCATTGCCTGATAGTCTTTATTACTTTCGTTTTTAGGAGAAATGAAAAGAGTTTCTACTTGGAATTTTCTCAAGATCTCTTCCATTCCTCCAACATGATCTTCATCTCCATGTGTTGCTACTACATAATCTAATCGTTTTATTCCCTGTTTCTTTAAATAGTCTGCGACTTGTCTTTTAGTATCTTTCCAACCAGCATCAATAAGCATTGCCTTCTTTCCAGTTCGGACTAAAATACAATCTGCCTTTTTAAGAGATAAAAAATGAAGTTCCAAAACATCATCTTCTATCACTCTTTCTGAATTCTGTCCCTTTAAAAACAGTGTACATCCAATTAATAACAACAGATAGAGAATGACTGTAATTAATTTTCTTTTGGCCTTTTTCTGGTATTGATCCTGCATAAATCAGCTCCCAGTTTTCTTTTCTTTATTTTATTCCAGAAAAAAGGAGCTTACGATCAAAAGACCAACCTATCTATTTTAGGAATCCATTTACAATTTGTGCCTCTGCTTCTGCTTCTGTCAAACCTAATGTCATTAATTTAATAATTTGTTCTCCTGCAATTTTACCAATTGCCGCTTCATGAATTAAGCTTGCATCAAGATGATTTGCAGTAAGTTGTGGAATAGCACTGACACTTCCCTGATCCATTAAAATGGCATCACATTCTGTATGTCCCATACATTTATTATTACCATTGATTTTTGAAAGAAAGATCTGGTGGGAATTTTCTTTTGCAACTGAACGGGAAATCACATCTGCTCCACAATCTACTCCATTAAGATCGATCTCAAAATCTGTCTTTGCAAGCTGTTTTCCATGAGTTAAAATTTTTTCCTTAATCACTAAAGTTGCCTTATCTGCTAAATCTGCTTTCGTAGTGCGAATTGTTGAATCAATCCCTTTAATCTGTACAGTATCCATCTGCATAGAACCCCCCTCTTCAATATGAATAATTGTTTGAGGGTTCATAATACGTTCTCCATTTCCATCTCCACTACCATAATGCTTTTCTACATAGCGTACTTTTGCATTTTTTCCAATATAAAATGTATGAATTCCATCGTGTTTAGACGCTTGATCTCCAGCATTATGAATTCCACAGCCTGCTACAATTGTAACATCTGCATCCTCACCGATATAAAAATCATTATAGACCATATCACTTAATCCTGTTTGACTTAACAACACAGGAATGTGTACACTTTCATTTTTTGTTCCCGGTTTAATTATAATATCAATTCCCTGTTTATCTGTTTTAGTTACAATGTCGATATGTTCGGTTGTATTTCTTCCCGTTCCTTCGCCATTCACTCTTAAATTGTAAGCTCCTTGCGGTACTTCGTGAAGTCCTGCAATTTGTTCTAATAATTGCTTTTGAATTGAGTCCATTTTAACATCCCCTTTCTTTTTGTTGTGTGATTCCTGTCTGTGCTGCTACAACTCCAGAACTTCCTTTATAGGGACATCCCGCAGATTCGGAAAGGACATTAGAAAGCACTTCTTCTCTTCCTCCTTGTTGTACAATTTCCCCATTTGCAATTACTACAATCCGATCTGCAATATTTAAAATTCGCTCTTGATGAGAAATAATTACAATGGAACCTGCAATCTCTTCGTGCATTTTTTCAAATACGCGGATTAAATTACTAAAGCTCCAAAGATCAATTCCTGCTTCTGGTTCGTCAAATACAGAAAGTTTTGAACGTCTTGCAATAATCGTAGCGATTTCAATTCGTTTTAACTCTCCTCCTGATAGACTAGAATTGACTTCACGATTAATATAATCTCTTGCACAAAGACCAACTTCCGATAACAGATCACAAGCTCCTGAATTACTAAGTCCTTTTCCAGCAGCAAGTAACAACAGATCTTTTACTGTAATTCCTTTAAAACGAACTGGTTGTTGAAATGCAAAACCAATTCCCGCCTTTGCTCGTTCTGTAATACTCATCTGTGTAATATCTTGTCCATCAAGAAAAATCTGTCCACTAGTAGGTTGTTCAATTCCTACAATAATTTTTGCTAGGGTAGATTTCCCTCCGCCATTTGGTCCAGTAATCGCAAGAAATTGATTTTGTTCTATTGTAAGATTGATATTTCGTATAATTTCTTTTCGTCCAGAATGATCTGGAACATCAAATGATATATTTCTTAATTCCAGCATAGTTTTTGTTTCCTTTCTAAGTTCTTTTTAGCCAAGCGATCGCTAAATCTATCCATCCAGCACATTCTGGCTGATAACCTGTGCCGTCAGCAAGCATGGTTTCTTTTGTTGCTAATGTTAATCCATGTTCTCCTACAGGATACATATGAAATTCAGTTGGAATCGAATGTTTTCTAAGTGCCATAACCAATAGAAGTGAATTTTCTACAGGCACCGTTGAATCTGTATACGTATGCCATAGAAACATTGGTGGAGTTTGATCATTTACTCTTTTTTCTAGGGAAAGATCATCTTTTAATTCCTCATATTGATTGCCTAAAAGTTGTATAAAAGAATCTTTATGAGCATATTCTCCTGATGTAATGACAGGATAAGAAAGAATACATCCATTTGGACGAATCATTTCTTTTGTTGTTTTTAACTTTTCTGACAGCCAGTCATGTGCCCAAAAAAGAGCATGACAGCAGGCGAGATGTCCTCCCGCAGAAAAACCTATAGTAAAAATTTTATTTGGATCAATCGACCATTCTTTTGCATGTTCTCGAATATATTTTATACTTTCACAAAGATCAAATAATGCTGTTGGATATTTTGCTGGAGCAACATGATAGCGTAGTACAAAAGCTGAAATTCCATTGGCAATCATCTGAAGTGCAACTGGTTCTGCTTCTCTATCAGATGTAAAACAATATCCACCACCGGGACAGATAATAACTGCCGGACGAAGCCTCTTTTGATCTGTAGTATCAGAAATCAAATAGGTAAATAATTTTGCTGGTGTTGTATTTTCTTCACCATCAGAAATAATATCTACACACTCATATAACATATTATGCCTCCTTTCTGAATGTTCCTTTTGGCATTATAACATACTAATCCTACTTTTACCATAGGTAATTAAAATTTCTTTAAAAAAACTCCGAAAAGTCATATCATGTCTTTTCGGAGTTTTTTTCTATCCCTGTAAAAGCGGTTGTATTTGTTTTTCTTCTGAACGAAACTCTAAAATCTGTAAAATTGCCTCTGCCACACGATAACATAATTCCACAATATATCTACAATCTGCTTTCACTGCACGTACTGTCTGCAAATAACATTCGTGCATCCGTTTAATGAACTCGCAAATTTCTTCTACTGTCTGAAAAGTTTTGTTTTCATTACGAAATCTTTTTGCCTCTTCACTATTGACATAGGCACGAAACGTATGTTTCAATTCTTCTTCATAATTGCAATGTTCTCGTAATGTTCCTGTAAATTCTGCATTATGAGGAAATGTAAAATAATCTGCAATATAATGAGTAATTACTCCTAAGTGTCTACAAAAATAAGTATTAATTCCCTTTTCTATATCAAACTTTTCGGTTACTTTATATAATTCTTTTTCTAATATCGAAAATGTTTCTTCTATATTATGCTTTCTAGTTAAAAAAGAAGGCATACAGTCTGGTAGGATACTTCCAAACATAAATGCTTTTTTATGCAAAATTAGGTCATCTTCCTCCAAGTTGCTCATTAGATATTTCGCCAATGAAATATGCGATTTCTTTCTCAATTTACATCCTCCTTATGAACCCACTCGCAGTAATAAGGAGTATCCCGTCTGTGGTAACTCCTTACTATAATCAATCATATTGAAATAGATTCTCATTTACAAATTTGATTCTACACCCTTCTTTTTAAAAAATCAACAGGAATTTTTTATTCATACAAAAATTCATATTTCATTCACAGTTCGTTCATAATTTATACTTTCAAATTTTTTAACATTTTCTTTAGGAATGTAATATTGACATTTCTGTAGATTACCGTGTACTATATACATATCGTTTCTAAAATATGACATGAAACTATTTTTTTATGGAATGGAGTTTTTTATGAATCTAAAAGATAAATTTCTTCGTTTTATGCAGGGTCGTTATGGTATCGATTCATTTTCTCGATTTCTTACCACATTTGGATTAATTTTATTGCTTGTTTCTATCTTATTTCGATTGCCCTTTTTAAACCTATTGGGAGTTTTATCTGTAATTTATTGCTATGTTCGTATGTTTTCTAAAAATACGCAAAAACGATTTGCAGAAAACCAAAAATTTTTACAACTTACAAATAAGATCAGAACAACCTTTCAACGGGAAGCTTCTTTGATGAGTCAACGGAAAACACATCATATCTATACTTGTCCTTCCTGTAAACAAAAAATCCGTATTCCACGTGGACGTGGTAAGATTGAGATTAGCTGTCCGAAATGTCATACCAAATTTATTCGGAAAAGCTGAAGGAATGAGGTTTACAGTCTATATGTTTGGTTATATTACAATTAATAAAGCAGAATTAAAATTTCGGGAATTTGATCTTTATCAGGCATATTACTGCGGATTATGTGAAGAGTTAAAAAAAAGATATGGAAGAATCGGTCAAGCTACTCTAACTTATGATATGACTTTTTTACTGTTGCTATTTACTGGACTATATGAACCAAAAGAAGTGACAAGTCGCTGTCGGTGTCTTATTCATCCAATACACAAACATCCTGTCTTAACAAATGAATTTACTGCTTATGTTGCAGATATGAATATTATTCTTAGTTATTATAAATGTAAAGATGATTGGATGGATGAACATAATTTAAAAAAACGTGCAGCGGGACAATTACTGAAAAGACATTTTCATCAAATTCAGACACATTATCCAAAAAAAGTTTCTGTCATCAAAGATGCTCTTTCTCATATTGCCGATTATGAAAAAAAGAAAGAAACGAATCTCGATCTGCTCTCTGGATGCTTTGGAACTTTAATGGCAGAAATTTTCGCTTATCATACTGATGAATGGGAAGAAAGTTTACGAAATATTGGTTATTATCTTGGAAAATTTGTCTATCTCTTAGATGCCTATGAAGATATTGAACAAGATCAAAAAAAAGGGGCTTTTAATCCTTTGCTGTCCCTTTTTAAAACTTCTCAATTCGAACCTTTTTGTCAAACCATGTTGACTATGATGATGGCAGAATGTTCTCGTCTATTTGAGCAACTCCCTATTTTAAATTATGCGTCAATCTTACGGAATATTTTATATTCTGGGGTTTGGCAAAAGTATGAAGCTGTCAAAAAACAGCGATCTTCTTTGTCACAACAAGAAAAAGGCAGGTGAATTAAAATGCTTGATCCATATCGGACTCTTGGTGTTTCTCGAAATGCTTCTGATGATGAAATTAAAAAAGCATATCGAACATTAAGTCGAAAATATCATCCGGATTCTAATATTAATAATCCAAACAAAGAAATGGCAGAGGCAAAATTTAAAGAAATTCAACAGGCGTATCAGCAAATTATGAAAGAACGTACCAGAGGATATTCTGACTCTGACTTTACTGGAGAACAAACCTCTGGAGATCCGTTTGGAGGTTTTTGGGGTTTTGGAACATGGGGACAACAGCGTACCCGACAAACTACAGATTCTGATCCAGAGCTTATTCGACTTAATGCTGCAATGAATTATATTAATAATGGCTATTATCAAGAAGCATTGAGAACTCTCTCTGATATTCCTAATCACAGCGCCCGTTGGTATTATTTAAGTGCTATTGCAAATCTTGGTATTCGAAATAATATGACTGCCCTAGAACATGCTAAGATGGCTCAACATTTAGAACCCGGCAATCCTGAATATCAACGTTTAGTCTATCAAATTCAGTCCGGTGGAGCTTGGTATCAAACTCAAAAAGATCCTTATGGAACAAATCCATTTGAAGGCAATAATCTCTGTTTGAGATTATGTATGCTTCAACTTGCTTGTAATGTATGTTGTGGAGGAAGAATTTTCTTTTGTTGACATAATAATAAAAAAATGATATAATAAAATTATATATACCTTTTTAACGGTATAATCAAATATTTTAATTTTAGGAGATGATATATTTGGACCCCAGTGTCGCCACAAAGTTAATCATTTTACTTTTTCTGTTGCTTTTGTCTGGATTTTTCTCTTCTGCGGAAACTTCACTTACCACTCTAAATAAACTTCGGATACGAAGTATGGTTGAAGAGGGTGTAAAGGGTGCAGCTACTGTCAGCAAACTAATCGAGGATCCGTCAAAGATGTTAAGTGCAATTTTGATCGGTAATAATGTTGTCAACTTATCGGCCTCTTCTTTAACAACTTCTCTTTCTATTGCAATTTGGGGAAATACTGCTGCTGGTATTGCAACTGGTATTCTTACTCTGCTCATTTTAATTTTTGGAGAAATTACACCAAAAACACTTGCTACAATCCATTCAGAAAGATTGGCATTTGCTTTTGCACCAGTGATTTATCTATTAACTAAAGTGTTGACGCCGGTTATTTACATTGTAAATAAACTTTCTACTGGTGTTATGTTTCTATTCCATATTAATCCAAACGAGAAACATACTACAATAACAGAAAATGAGCTTCGTACTATTGTAGATGTCAGTCATGAAGAAGGCGTAATTGAAAGTGAAGAGCGTAAAATGATTACGAATGTAGTGGATTTTGGAGATTCTCTTGCAAAAGATATTATGATTCCAAGAATCGATATGGCTTTTGCAAGTTCTGATATGACTTATGATGAACTGTTAGAAACTTTTCGAAAGGAACGTTATACCAGACTTCCAGTTTATCAAGATACCAGAGATAATGTAATCGGAATTATCAACTTAAAAGATTTATTTTTTTATTCTGATGCAAAAGACTCTTTTCATATTAAAGACTTTTTACGTACTCCTTATTTTACTTATGAATTTAAAAAAACTTCTGAACTTCTCAATGAAATTCGGAAAGAATCGTTTTCTATGGTTATTGTCTTAGATGAATATGGTGCAACAGCCGGATTAATTACTCTTGAAGATCTTGTAGAAGAAATTGTCGGAGAAATTCGAGATGAATATGATGATGATGAGGTCGATGTTGTTCGCCGAATTGGGCCAAATGAATATATGGCAGAAGGATCGGCAAAGTTAGAAGAAATTAATGAAGTAGTTGGACTCAATTTAGAATCAGACGATTATGACTCCATTGCTGGACATATTATTCATCTTTTAGATCATCTTCCTGTACAGGGCGAACAGATTACGGATGAACATGTTACTTTTCAGGTTATGTCTGTAAAAAAGAACCGAATTAACAAGGTACATATTCTTGTAGAAGAGGTTTTAGAAGAAGACGATTCAGAAATGTAAAAAAGTGTTGGGCACTAATTTTTAGTGCCCAACATTTTTTTATTGACATCCTCTGCAATTTTTACAATTCCCTCCACATTGAATAGACTTTCCCTTTCGTTTTTGATGTAACATATCTCGTACAATGAAAAATACTATTCCTACTACAATTAATCCTACTATAATTGTTCCCATATAATCTCCCCTTTATCATTTTATTTTACTGTTATATGATTTATCCTTAATTTCATTGTTTCTCTATTTTGGCGAAATAATAAGTACAAAAATCCAGAAGTGAATAATATTGCTATTACAGTTCCAGTTTCAAAGCTTTTTGTTGTAAAGAAAACAGCAAATTGATAAATACAAAGAGATACAATATAAGCAAGTATTGTCTGATAACTAATTGCAAACCAAAACCATTTACGATTATTCATTTCTCTTTTTATCGCTCCCATTGCTGCAAAACAAGGAGCACAAAGTAAATTAAAAACAAGGAAAGAATACGCTGCTGCCATATTCATACTTCCAGCTAAAGTCCCCCAGATTTCTGCTCCATCTTCTGATACCTCTGTAAATCCATATAAAATTCCAAAGGTTCCAACTACATTTTCTTTTGCAATTAAACCAGTCACCGCTGCAACCGCAGATCTCCATTCTCCCCAGCCAAGTGGTGTAAAAATTGGTACAATCATATTTCCAATAGAGGCAAGAATACTGTTATTTAATTCCTCAGCCTCTAACATTTTGAACTGTCCATCTATCCATCCAAAACGCATTAAAAACCAAAGTACAATGGTAGATAATAAAATAATTGTTCCTGCTTTTTTAATAAATGACCATCCACGTTCCCACATACTCCGAAGCACATTACCAACCGTCGGCATATGATAAGCAGGAAGTTCCATCACAAACGGAGCTGGATCTCCTGCAAATAATTTTGTTTTCTTTAAAATAATTCCTGAACAGATAATTGCTGCAATTCCAACAAAATAAGCGCTTGGAGCTACCCACCATGCACCGTTAAATAAAGCTCCTGCAATGAAAGCAATAATCGGAAGTTTTGCTCCACATGGGATAAATGTTGTGGTCATAATTGTCATTTTGCGATCTCTGTCATTTTCAATGGTACGAGAAGCCATAATTCCCGGTACACCACAGCCACTTCCAATTAGCATAGGGATAAATGATTTTCCAGAAAGTCCAAACTTGCGGAAAATACGATCCATAATAAATGCGATTCTTGCCATATACCCACATGCCTCTAAAAATGCCAAAAAGAGAAATAAGACTAACATTTGAGGAACAAAGCCCAAAACTGCACCAACCCCCGCTACAATTCCATCTAAAATCAGTCCCCTAAGCCAGTCAGCACAGTGAATTGCCTCAAGTCCATTCCCAATCAAAACAGGAATTCCAGAAATCCATACTCCAAATTCACTTGGATCAGGTTCTCCTTTTTCTAAACATTCTGCTGC
This sequence comes from uncultured Lachnospiraceae bacterium, assembly GCA_910586015.1. GTDB lineage: Bacteria > Bacillota > Clostridia > Lachnospirales > Lachnospiraceae > MGBC140009. The sequence continues at coordinate 120,271 of CAJUGJ010000008.1, read as the reverse complement.
CTGTTGTAAAATGGTATCTGTCAAAGTTACAGCTTCTATCACTTCTCCTTCCTCATCAAAAATATCAACTGTTGTTATTGTATTATCCTTTTCTAATGCTTCTATAATCTGTTCTGCTTTTGTATATTCTTCTGTTGCTTCTTCATAGGTAGAAGATCCAATACCCAAAAAGTGCCAACCATCTCCAAAAACTCCGTCGTTTGCCCAGTCTGTTGCCCATGTTCCGACTGTAGTTACTGAAACAAAATAAACTAAAAACATCACTGCCGCAAAAATTGGAAGTGCCAGCCATCTGTTTGTTACAATACGATCAATTTTATCAGAAATACTAATAGTATTCTTTTTACTTTTTGTACGACATTCTTCTATAATAGAAGAAATATAAACATATCGCTCATTCGTAATAATACTTTCTGTATCATCATCAAATTTTTCTTCTAATTGCTTTATTTCTTTTGTAATATCAGGAGTTTTCTTTATCTGTTCTTTAATCTTACTGTCTTTTTCAAGAAGCTTAATGGCAAAAAAACGTTTTTGTTCCTCTAAAATACTCTCTGGTAACTTTTCTTGTACCGATTTTATTATCTCTTCTACTTCTTTTGTAAAAGTATGCACTGGTAAAAAAGAGTTCTTTTCTTTTGCTAATGTAGTAATACTTTCTACTGTCTCCGAAATACCTATTCCTTTCAGTGCAGAAATTTTTATTACTTTACAACCTAATCTCTTACTGAGTTTATCAATATGTATCTGATCCCCTGTCTTTTCTACAATATCTACCATATTGACTGCCATTACAACTGGAATTCCCAGTTCTAAAAGCTGAGTAGAAAGATAGAGATTTCGCTCTAAGTTCGTTCCGTCTACTATATTTAAGATTGCATCTGGTTTTTCTGAAATTAAATAATTTCTCGCAACTACTTCTTCTAATGTATATGGGGAAAGTGAATAAATTCCCGGCAGATCTATTAAAATAATATCTTTCTCTCCCTTTAATCTGCCCTCTTTTTTTTCTACCGTAACGCCTGGCCAGTTTCCAACAAACTGGTTTGAACCAGTTAAAGCGTTAAATAATGTGGTTTTCCCACAGTTTGGATTTCCTGCTAATGCTATCTTAATTGCCATACTCTACTCCTCTACTTCAATCATTTCTGCATCTGCTTTTCTAATCGAAAGTTCATATCCTCGAACCGTAATTTCAACGGGATCTCCAAGTGGTGCAACTTTTCTTACAAATACTTGAATTCCTTTTGTAATTCCCATATCCATAATTCTTCGTTTAATAGGTCCCTCTCCATTGAGTCGTTTTACCTTTACTGTCTGCCCACAGGCAATTTCTTTTAATGTTTTCAAATCAATTTCCTTCCTTTCTCTATATTAAACAATAATCTTACTTGCCATATCCTTTCCAATGGCAACCCTAGAATCTTTTACGTTGACAATTAAATTTCCTCCGATTGCCGATATTATAATTACACTTCCTCCAATAATAAAACCTAAATTCTCTAAAAATTTTTTAGTTTCCTCTTTTCCTCCTATTTTTTTAATCGTATTAAGTTCTCCTTGTTTTGCTAAAGTCAATGGCATCCTCCTTCACCCTCCTTATATTATTCTATTGGTTAGTATATTCTAACTCAAAAAAGTTGTCAATAGATGATATTGATAATCTTTATCAATAAACAATCATTAAAAAGAACAGGAAAAAAGTGCAAGAATATCAGAAAAGAATTACTGTCTTTTAAACAGAGGTTATGTTATACTTAAAAAATTAAAATTTAGAATAAAAAGGAGTATCTAAAAAAACTATGCCATATCTATTTGTACATTTTAGAGAAAAAACAACTCCTGATGGAGAACAAGTTTATTTTGGAGTTAGTAAAGATGGGTTTTATTGGGAAGAAATAAATCATGGTTTACCAGTACTTTGGGCATATTATGGAGATAAAGGAGTAAGAGATTTTACAATTACTCGATGTAAACAAACAGGAACTTTTTATATTTTTGCGACAGATCTTAGTCTTTCCTATGGAATGAGAAATCAATATCATCATTCTTGGGATGAAATTGGAGAACATGGGAGTAAATTTTTTTCTGTTTGGGAATCAAACGATCTTCTTCATTGGTCAGAGCAAAAATTAATTTCTATTGGAAATACAAAATTTGGATGTATGTGGGCTCCTGATATAATCTATGATAAAAAAGAAGAAGACTACATACTTCACTGGTCATCCCCTCAACCAGAAGAAAAACATCATCAAAAGGGAATTTATTATAGTCGTACCAAAGACTTTTCTCATTTTTCTGAACCAAAATTACTGTATCATAAAAAAGATAGTGGAGTTATTGATTCAGCCATGTATGAAGAAGATGGATTTTATTATTTATTTGTAAAAAGCGAAAAAAATCCTGCAAAAATTATTCTGCTGCGTTCTGAAAAAATAGAAGGTTCTTTTGAGCGAGTAGAAGCATTCGATGAAAGTATGAAAGAATTAGAAAGTGGACTTTATGAAGCACCAACCGCAGTAAGATTAGAAGATGGAACATGGTGTCTGTTTTTAGATTTTTATGGAGTTTCAGGATCAAAACAGGGATATATCCCATTTCACGGAAAAAGTTTAAAAGAAGGAAAATTTAGTCCTGCCGATCAGGAATTTCATTTTCCATATCGCTATAAACATGGGACTATTTTAACTATTACCCAAGAAGAATATGAAAAGCTCAAATGTCATAATTGGGAATGTGAAGATACTAGATAGATAGAAAAAATAAATAGGCTGCTACAAATTGTAGCAGCCTATCATAAATCAAATTCTATTTTTCACTGTAAATAGACTTCATCTTAGCTATATACAAATCATCTAAAACAACATCTCCGTCTGCAAACAATTCTACTTTTTGAGCATCATATGCAGCATAGCTACGCATACTAATAGATTTTGTATCATTAAAAAATGCTTCTACTAAGGATCTGTCAATATAAATTTCCATCGTTAATTTACTGTTCTTTAAGGAAAGTTCTCCAGATACATTATTTGTTGAAGCAACACTTCCTTTATTCTTTGTATTGCCAAAGATCTTTCCTTCTTTTGTACTGTAAGTAAAAGAAGTCATATTTCTGTTTCCGTCTGATTTTAAACGAATACCAAATTCTTTATCATCATTTGATGTAAAGACTGCTTTAATATAGAGCAAATCGCCTTCTACTTTTTGCAATATATCATTTGCCTGTTGTATGGTAAGGTTTTGTTTATTGATTAAAACATCATCTTCTAATGTATGTAGTTCAGTAATTGGTCTCATTTTAACATCTGTTCCATCATCATTTAACCATATTTTTCTGGTCAGACCTACACAATGTGCCCATCCAGCTGAACCTTCTTCTGCTCCATTTCTCTGATCCTGCATAATACTAAATACATATACATCTTCATTTAAAGGATCAGCTAATACACTTGATCCAGTAAATACATTACATCCATAATCTAATAATGCAGGTTTATTGTCAAAATTCTCATCTGGTGTAAACTTGCCTGTTTCTATATCAAAATCACCTAAAAAATAATAAACCTTATTGTCAGCAATAGATGCGGGTGCAGGAGAAATCATAAAAATATATTTACGTATTGTTCCTGCCTCATTTTTTAATGGAATTAAAATAGGCATCTCCCAGCTTGTACCATAAGTAACAGACTGGTTTTCCATTTCATAGACAGGTCCTATATACTTCCAATCCATATCTATTGTACCATCTGACTTTAGCTCTAAGGTTTTTGTTTGATATAAAAGAGCACTTCCGCCATTTGATTTTGTACTTCCTGAACATACAAGCATACACCATATATCATCTTCTTTCCAAATGTGAGAATCTCTAAACTCTCCACTTCTACCCTGTCCTTCTATCTGTTGTATCGCTAGTTTGTCATAGATTATCCATTCTGTTAAATAGGGATCAGAAAGATCCGCTGGATAAGCAACTCCAATATTTTGATTTGAAATCAGACCATCTTTTGCAAAACTATCATTACCTGCTGTAAAAAATAAAAGGGGAACTCCATTTTTATCTGTTGTTGCACCTCCAGACCATACTCCATCTGGTACAACAGAATTTTCTTTTGGTGTAATTGCCTCTTTTATCGGCTTCCAATTTACCATATCTTCACTTATCAAATGTCCCCAACAAATATTACGCCAATATGTTCCTATCATATTACTTTGATAAAATAAATGGTACATACCATTATAATATACTGGTCCATGAGGCTCATTCATCCAATGTTGATATGGTCCTCCATGATACTGTGTTTTATAAATATCTTCTGTCAGAATATTCTCTAACCAAATATCCTCAAATGCAATTTCTGGTATATCCTGAGTAGTAATTTTTTCTTCACTTATCACACAACTATATAATTCTAATTCGTCCATCATTCCCGCAAACATATTATAAGTACCAGCTGCAATCTGTTCCGCTTCAGAATTTTTACCAATTAAAAGTTTTTCTTCTGTTGCAGGACTGATCTTTGAATTTTTTTCTATCTGTGTAGAACCTATCTGAGTTTCATTCAAATACAACTTCATCTGTCCGTTTTTTCCATCGAATATCGCGGTTACTAAATTCCATTCATATTTTTTTAAATTTTCATTATTGCCCCAAAGTGTAATCCATTCATCTCCAGTTCCAACTTGAAAGCATAACTTTCCAAACCGCTGATATCCTAAAATAAAGCCCTGTTTCTTTGCTTTATCGTACTGACTGACTATTGCAGTCAGATGTGGTGTTCCTGCCGCAGCGGCATTAGGATCATCCCATTCAAAAGCTCTAGGAGCAATCCAGACATGAATAGTAAAAGAATCCCCCAACACGCAAATGTCTTTTGAATCATATTCAAGATAAGTAGAGCATCCGTCAAATAATAAAGAGCCCCCTTTAACACCTGTATTTCTCCATTGCGGTTCTAAATTATCCATATATGCTGCATGTGTATACTGGTAATGTACTTGTGTATCCTTTACTTTTCTGGCACTATCTGCCGCTGTTGTCCCATTTTTTTCATTAAAGGTAAGATGCAGCAACAAATTTGAATTTTTATCGTTTTTACAGCCAGTACATATCATTATTATTATCATCAAAGCTGTCATTAAAGTGATACTTTTTTTAATCTTACAGTGCAAAAAAATTCCCTCCTATCTGTTATAAGACAAAACAATATGTTCAATCTCTTCTTTGGAAGGCATCACTTTTAACGCACCTTTTTTTGTTGTGATGAAAGATGCTGCACAATTAGAAAATACTAACATTTCCCTAAGAATATTTTCATTTAAATCTTCTAAACCATATTTTAATATATAATGGAGGATACATGCACAGAATGTATCTCCAGCACCTGTTGTATCAATTGTATCTTTTCTCAAAAATGAATCTGCCTCAACCATTTTTCCTTGATAATAAGCACGACTTCCCTGTTTTCCCAGTGACAGAAGAATGAATGGAATATGATATTTGTTATTGATTACATTTACACATTCTGTATAGTCCGTTCTTCCAGTAAACCATTGAATTTCATTATCTGAAATTTTCAAAATATTGCAGTTTTCTAATCCATATATCATCTGTTCTTTTACTTCATTTAAATCTTCCCAAAGGGACAGACGCAGATTAGGATCAAAAGAAATTATATTTTTTGCTTCTTTTGCAATACTAACTGCCTTTTTTGTTGCTTGTCGTACCTGTTTATGAGTCATAGAAAGTGTACCAAAATGAAAAATTTTTGAATTTTGAATGAGTTCTTTTGATACTTCGTCTTCTGTTAACATCATATCAGCACCTGGATTGCGATAAAAAGAAAACTCTCTATCCCCATCTGGAAAGTTATGTACCATTGCTAAAGTAGTATGTACTTTATTATCCATATATAAAAAATCTGATAAAATGCCTACCTCTTCAATGGCTGTTTTTAACCGCTTTCCCAAAAAATCATTTCCCACTTTTCCTATAAAAGCTGTTTTATGTCCTAACTTTGTAAGCATTGCCAACACATTACAGGGTGCTCCTCCCGGATTTGCTTCAAACAATAAATTTCCTTGTTCGCTTACTCCATTTTCCGTAAAATCAATAAGTAATTCTCCTAATGCAGTCACATCAATTTTCTCCATATACATCCTCCGCAATTAAATCATATTTTACTACATCCATAGTAACTAAGCCGTCTGCAAAAAAGGAAATATGATCTGCCTTTAAATCTGTATATATTGTTGTAGAAAGTACTTGTTCTCCGTCATTTACAAAAACCTCTACACTAAAATTATCTAAAATAATTCTCAATTTAATCTTTCCATTTTCATTTCTTACCAGACTGCGGCGCTGATGAATAATTGCTCTTCTTGAACCCGAAAACTTCCGATCTACCTTTATAATAGACTCATAAGGTCTGAAACTAATAGAAGTTTGATAAGTGTCGTTTTGTGCAAAACGGACTGCAAATTTTCGGTATATATTTTGTTCACTATTTGATTGAAGGTTTAATTCCATATCAATTTTTCGTCCTTTAATACCCTCTAACTTTATTATATCTGTAAAAGTAATATTTTCATATCTTACCTCATTTTTGTGTATATTATCTAGTTCTTTTATAGGCTTTTGAATTAAACGTCCATTTTTAATAGAAAGTTCTCTTGGAAGGCTCATCTGTCCAAACCAAGGCTGTTCAGAAGAATTCATATTACAGGTGTCCCAATTCTGCATCCATCCAATCATAATTCTTCTTCCATCTGGAGCAAGAACTGTCTGAGCTGCATAAAAATCAATTCCATAATCAACAGTCTGAGTATGTTCTTCTTGAAATATATTGGTTTCTTCATCATATTCGCCAATCATACAAACTGTCCCATTTCCATTATGATATTCAAAACCCTGTGGCATCATATCTTGTGGACTGATAATTAAGACTTGCTTTCCATCTAAAGTAAAAAAGTCTGGGCACTCCCACATTTTTCCTAAACGTCCTTTATTAGCTTCTAATATTTTATCAAACCTCCAGTTAAATCCGTCTAAACTATTGTAAAGTAATATTTGACCATCTTTTTTACTATCACAATTTCCTATCACACAGCCAAAAGATCCATCTGATTTTTGGAAAATTTTTGGATCACGAAAATCATACTTACTTGCACCTTCTGGTAAATCTTTCTCACTTAACACTGGATTTTTTAAATATTTTTCATAATCAATACCATCTCCTACTGCGATACATTGTGTTTGTATATCACAGGTACTTCCATCTGGCTGTGTTTCTTTTAAAACCCCAGTATACATCAATAATTGTCTGCCATCTGGCAATGTGACAGCACTTCCTGAAAAACATCCATCTCTATCATAGGCAGTATCTGGTGCTAATGCAGCTGGAAGATAAGTCCAATGTAAAAGATCTTTACTTACTGCATGTCCCCAATACATTAATCCCCAATGAGAATTATATGGATGATACTGATAAAATAAATGATATTCTCCTTTATAAAAAGAAAAACCATTTGGATCATTCATCCATCCTACACGAGTAGATAAATGAAATGCTGGTCTTATTGTATCTGAATTTATTTTCTCTGTCGTTTCTTCATATTTTCGTGCATCACGCAAAATTTGACTTATCATAATAAATCTCCTACTTCTATATTTTATATATTATAATATCGGAGCAGATATTTTATATTTTATCATTTCTACTCCGATATTTTTTACTTTGATTATAAAAATTCTTAAACTACTATTTTATTTATTTGCTCCTGTATAACGGTTATAAGCTTCTTGATATACTTTTAAAAGTTCATCCATACCACAACTTCTCTTTAAAGTACTGACATAACTATCCCATTCACTGTCTGTTGGACCACCATTTTTTAGCCACAGACCCTCCTGTTCAGCCACTGTACTTTCAAAATCTGCTTTATATTGATCAATAATATCGAGTTCATCTTTTGTAAATACACAGTCTACTGGATAAGTAATACTGCTGTTTACATATGGCATCCAGTAATTATTCAGATCTGTCAACCGTTCAATAGCCCGATCTTCCATTTTAAATGTAGTACTGTAATATTCACTTAAAATAAGTTTTGGTCCATATACTTCATACAAGCCTTTTAACTCTCCTGCACCTTTATTATATTTTTGTCTTGCCTCTTCATCTGTAATACTCTGCCATACACCGTTTTCATCTTTCTTTGTAAAATAAACATCAATTGGTCCATATTGGAGCTGCATAACTGTTTCTCCATTATACCATTGATCATAAAATTTTAAAAGATTTGCAGGACTTTTGCAAGCTTTTGTAATACTTAAATTTCCACTGTTTGTTCCACCGCCAGTACGTACTGTTACATTATGAGAACCATCTGGTCCATCAAGAATTGGAAGAAATACATAATCTTTTGCATACTCACCCATAACTTCTTCAATATACCACCATGTAGCAACTCCAACATAACCTTGAGAACATTTTGAAATTAATTGTGTATCAGATTGACTAAACATTTCCAAATCCATCAAACCCTCTTTATACCAATCATGAAAATAGGTCATTGCTTCACGGTATTGATCTGATATACAAATAAATTCAACTGTTCCATCCTCTCTTAAAACTAAATCATTACAAACATCATTTGGCCAGTTTGTGAACCCAAAACCTGCATAAAAAATATTTTGTCCCCAACACCACTGATCAAAACCAGTACTCATCGGAATAGTACTTCCCGGATCGTTTCCATAATATTTTGCACTCATATCATTATCTTTAAAAGCTTTTAATACTGTATGAAGTTCATCCAAAGTAGATGGTATTTCTAATCCTAAATCATCCAGCCATGCCTTATTAATCATAGAAAATTGAGGAATTGTATAAATACTATAATCATTTTCTGCCCCAATACCTGCTGTTCCCATCTGTTCTCCAGCTGGAAGTCCATAGATACGACCATCATTCATTGTGATTGCACTGCGAATCTCTGGATGTTCCTTTAGTATCTTAGCTAAATTTGGCATATATTCTTCTGTTAAATAGGGAGTTAAGTCAATAAAAGTACCATCTGCACCATAATTTGATAGATCATAATTACTAAATCCTACAGCCATAAAAGCATCTGGAAGATCTCCTCCTCCAATGCGAATATTAACTTGTTCTGCTAATGAATCACTCATTGTGATCCACTCAATATCAACTCCTGCATTTTCCTGCATCTTTTTTAAAACAATGTTATCATCATACCCCCCACTTAAAGCACTCATTCCACCCATAACAGTAAACTTTGTCTGAGAAGTATTTGTGTTTGCGACATTAGGTTCTGTTGAATGAACCTCTTCTTCCTTTCCACTACATGCTGTCATAGAAAATACAAGATTTGCAGCTAATATACAAGAAAGTACTTTCTTCCATAATTTTATTTTTTTCATAATTTTTTCTCCTTTATTTTATTGTATTTAACCTTTTACTGCACCTGCCATAAAACCCTTTTCAAAATATTTCTGTACAAAAGGGTAAATAATTAGCATTGGAAGAGCTGCCACGATAATAGATGAAAATTTAAGCATCTCTGTCATTTTATTTAATTCTGCATATCCGCCAGAAATCATACTAGATTGAGTAGCACTGGCAGAACTTTTAATTAATATCCCTCTTAAGACTAAAGGCAATGGTGCATGTGTATCTCCTGGATAGTAAATCATTGCTGTAAACCAATCATTCCAATATGCAACCATACTGAACACAACCATAACTGCCATAATAGAACGACTAAGAGGAATTACAATATGAAGAAAACTTTTCCACTTCGATGCACCATCCATTTCTGCTGCTTCAATCATTTCTTTTGGAATACTATTTTCAAAAAAGTTTCTTAAAATAATCATATTTCCAACTCCCACACCTCCTGGGAGGAAAAGAGACCACATAGTACCAGTAAGTCCTGTCTGTTTTACTACTAAGTAAGTAGGAATTAAGCCACCTCCAAAATACATAGTAATAATGAAAAAGATACTAAAAAATTTTCTGCCTGGCAGATACTTAATACTGAGTGGATATGCTGTCATATAAAGCATAACAACGGAAAATACTGTACCAATCACAGTATATTTAATACTGTTTAAATAACCTGTAATAATACCATCATCCGCAAATACCGCTTTATATCCTTCAAAAGTAAGTTGACTTGGAAGAAGAAAAGTCTTCCCTGCATAAACATCATATGGATTTGATACAGAAGCAACCAATACATAATATAATGGATATGCCACAATAAACAAAATAACAGCACAGAGGAAAACCAAAATAATATCACTGGCTTTTTCAGAAAGCCCTGTCTTTTTTGATCTTGTTTTTGCTTTCACGGTATACCTCCTTATACAAAGCTAACATCCGACATTTTTTTTGCTATCTTATTAACTACAATCAATAAAATAAGATTCACAGCCGTGTTAAATAGACCAATCGCGGTAGAATAACTATACTTTGCCCCTTCAATTCCCTGTTGATAAACATATACAGAAATAACATCACTTGTTGCTTTATTCAATTCTGTCTGTAAAAGCCATACTTTCTCAAACCCCACATTCATAATACCGCCGGCACTCATAATTAACTGTAATACCATAATTGGTATTAATTCTGGTATATCAATATTGCGAATTCTCTGAAACATAGAAGCACCATCAATTTTCGCTGCTTCATATTGAGAAGTATCAATATTAGATAATGTAGCCATATAAACGATAATTCCCCAACCTGCGTCCTGCCAAATACCAGAAGCAATAAAAATGGTACGAAATGCACTTGACTCTGTTAAAAAATCAATACTAGTACCTGCAATTAAATTAATTAAACCACCAGAAGGGCTTAAAAAAATACGAATCATACCACAAACAACCATAATAGATATAAAGTGTGGTGCATAAAGTACAGTCTGTGTCACCCTTTTAAACCGATGAAATCTTAACTGATTAATCATCAACGCAAGAATAACTGGAATTGGGAATCCCCATAATAATCCATAAAAATTCAGTACTAAAGTATTCTTTATCATTCGAAAACAATTTGGTGAAGAAAAGAATCGTTTAAACCACTTTAGTCCTACCCATTGTGCTTTCCACATAGAACCAGTTTTAAAATCCCGAAATGCAATCTGTATGCCATACATGGGTATGTACTTATAGATAATCGTAAGTAACACAGGTATCAAAAGCATTACATATAGTTGCCAGTTATCGAGCAAACGCTTTCCCAGCGACTTATGCGTTCCCAAATTTACAGCCGTCAGCTTACTTTTTTTCATAATTTCTCTCCTTTCCCTTTGTTAGACATTTTAATTTCATGAAATTATTAAGAATTTTTTGTTTCATATTGTGCACTTTTTTTGTGAAACGTTATTTTAATTACTTGTTAAAATATATCATTTTTCTTTTATTAAGTCAATAGTTTTTTTATATTTTATTGACTAATATGATAATTTTAGTTATAATATATAAAAATTTATTAGTAATTTTGTTTATATTTTTTAGTCATATTTCATATAACGTTTCATGAAATTTCATTTCAATATATCTTTACAAATTATATCTATAGGAGTATAATGAAAAACAAAAGAATATTTTATGAAACTATATCATTATGAAAGGAGAGCTATATGAAAAAGGAAAATTCTGCACCAACGATGAAAGATGTTGCTTATGAAGCTGGAGTTGCTCTTGGTACAGTATCTAAAGTTGTAAATGGACTTCCAGTTGGCGATTCCTATCGAATTCGTGTAGAGGATGCTATAAAAAAATTAAACTATCAAGTAAACAGTTATGCACAGGGACTAAAAGCAAATAAAACTTATACAGTTGCTTTTCTAATTCCCAATACCCAAGAATCATTTTTTGCATCCCTTACTTATTACATTAATCTTGCACTTATAAAACGAAAATATCGAATGTTGCTTTGTTGTACTGATTTTGATCTGAATCAAGAACAAGAATATGTAAAAATGGCACAACAAAATAAAGTAGATGGAATCATCGGTCTTACTTATAATCCTAATCTGGTAGTAGAAGAAAATACACCTTTTGTTGCTATCGACCGTTCTATGGGGCCTAAAATTCCCTGTGTTGCCAGTGATAATTTTGCAGGTGGACAACTTGCTGCTGAAAAATTAGCCGATTTTGGATGTAAAAATGTTGCCTTCTTACGGATTGGTTCTTCATTAAATAATGAACCTAACAAACGAAAAGCTGGTTTTGAAAATGGTTGTCTTTCCCGTGGTCTTAATTATGAAATGAAAATTTTAAACGATGGAGATTCTTATGAAGAATTTGAAGAATTTCTTTCCAGCCATATATCTGGTACAAAATTGTCTTTTGACGGAATTTTTTGCGTAACAGATAGTTTAGCCTATTCTATATTAAAAACGCTTCAAAGACTTGGTCAGAAAGTTCCAGAAGACGTACAAGTAATCGGTTTTGATGGTACACGCTTTTTTGGAAATAAAGATTACGTATGTTCTACTATTGTACAGCCTCTTCCAGAAATCGCTGAAATGTGTGTGGAGTTGCTTCTTCAGGAAAATATGCCGTCAAAACCACCTCTTGTCTGTCTACCTGTTTCTTATTGTTATGGTGGAACTACCTTAGAAGTTTTATCTAGGAGGGATAAATAATGAAACTATACTATTCTTTACTTTTTATTTGTATTGTATTACTATTAACGGGTTGTTCTTTTTCTTCTTTAACAGAAGATTCTTCCCATCTTACTATAGGTAACAGTATGGAAATAAATACTACCGATAGTGATTTAATTCTTTTAGACAATATGGATACTCTAGCAACAGATGGTCTATATTATGCTTCATGGGGAATTGGCGAAAAAGAACCTTATGAAAACAGTGAAGGCAAGACAATAGATTTATATGATGCCCAGATTTATTTTCTATTAGACGAATATAAAGATGAAGAAACGGCACAACAAAATATGAATTCTTGGTTTACTGATGCAAAAGCGAATTATGAAGTTTTAAATGAAGAAACAATAACCTGTAACGAGCAAACTTATTCTCTCATTACTTATACTTTTAAAAACAAAAACAATCCATTTATTCAAGGGATATCTGTATTTACTGTTTCAAATAATAGTGTTATATGTATTGAACTTACATCTGGTAAGAACTTTGAAGAAGATTTAAAAACTGTATTACTTGATTTTTTAAATAAATGTACTTATATGAAAGATTAAAAAAAATGATGGAGTTAATTAACTCCATCATTTTTGATCAAAAAAAGTGTTCCTGTGGATTTTCGTCTTCAAAATCAAACACGCAGCGTTCATAAGCATTAATGATATGTGTATTCATATATTTATCATATCGTTTATGAATTCTTCCATAGCTTAAATGTACGTGTCCATGAAGAAAATATTTTGGCTGATATTTTTCAAGTAATGTCCGAAATGCCTGAAACCCTTGATGTGGTAGATCTCTTCCATCATTTAACTGGTAGGCAGGTGCATGTGTCACTAAAATATCAAAGCCTCGTTTTCTGAATAGTCGAAACCACAATTTTGAAATTCTTTGCTTCATTTCTTTTTCTGTATACTGATAAGCTCCTGGTTTATAACGCATCGAACCGCCTAGTCCTAAAATTCGGATTCCTTTATAGACATAAATCTGATCCTCAATACAGATACATCCTTCTGGTGGAATCTGTTTATACTTTTCGTCATGATTTCCATGTACATATAACACTGGTCCTGAGAACAGAGTTACTAAGAAAGATAGATATCTTGGATCTAAATCCCCACAAGAAATAATCAGATCGATTCCTTCTAGTTTACTTTTATCAAAATAGTCCCATAAAGATTTTGACTCTTCGTCTGCAATCGCTAGTATTCTCATAAGCTTATCCTTCCTTTTTCTTTACCCCCTGCTGTCTAACTACTGGTTCTGCCTGTTCTTTCAACTCCTCCTTTTTTGGAATTGTTCCAATTATATTTTCTGCAAGCCAATCCATTGTCATAATTTCTTCTGGTGAAAGACTTCTATCTGGATCTTCTTGTGCTATACCAGTTTGAGAATATAAAACACCAGAAAATGGATTAAAAACCTCAGAGCTGATAGTTGCCTTTAGTAATTCAATTAAACGCTTTGTTCCAATTGGAAGATGTTGAGAACAAATCACATCAATAACTCCTGATGACATTCCCCACCAATAATTAATTGCTTTTGTACTAGATGGATCATCATCATATTTCCATGTTCCATCCATAATTGTCTGTATTAATTGCTCATAAAATTTTCCCCAGTGGCATAGTGGCATTGCAAGATTTCTTGGATTTTCCCCTTCCATATGATAAAGACCAAAGAAACGGGAAGCTTCCTCTGGAATTGTCATATCCCTTCCAGAAATACACGAAGAACCTGTAATTTTAATTTTTTCCTCAATATCTATTTCCTTCATTGTAGACCATTCCAGATAAACTTCTACTCGTGGATTAATCATTTTTGCTCCTAATGCAAAAGCATTGATATTTGCAATCGAACCATAGATTGGATAGTCTGCAATATATGTCAGCTTATTATTTTCTGCCATAGCCCCAGCAATCGCACCCATCAAAAATTTTGCTTCGTGCATTCTTGAATAGTATGTGCGGATATAGCGATGTGAAGTATTGAGTGAACAATTTAAAATTTTGACTTCTGGATTTGCAATCGCTGCCTTTACACTTGCCTGTACAAAAGATGGTGTGGTAGTAAAAATCAAATTACAACCTGAACTTATCGCATCTTCTATTAAGTTATCTATATTTTCCTGTGTTCCATTTTCATAGTAAACTGTATTCACTTGCTCTGGAAATGTCTGTTCTAAATAAAGTCTACCTAATTCATGGGCATAAGTCCATGCAGAAGTTCCCGGTGTCTTTTCATAAATAAATGCAATCTTTTGTTTTGGCGAACTAATTGGAAACAATATATTCTTTAATGACTTTTTTTCTTGAGTAGGCTTCATTTTCAGATCAATTTCTTGTTCTTCTTGTAAAAGTAAAAATTCTTCCCAATTTTTAGAAACTAAACTTTTTAATTCTGTTGTAGTTTTTTCATCAATTGTCTTATACCCATATAAAGTAATAAATGCTAAAAAAGCATCTCCGGGTGTAATTTTTAATTTATTTCCTCCATTTGCCTGATATTCAGCCACAAATCTAGTATAAATAGCACTAAAACTGATTAATTCTTCATGTGTCCATTCTTCATCTGGCTTTTTTCCCATTGCCTCCTGTAATTTTGCAAAACTTCCTTCACGGGAAAACCAAATATAATTAATTGGTGCAACTCGGTAAAAATCTAAATATTCATAATAAATCTTATTTTCTATTTCATCTGTACGTTTTGGTATAATGCGGGTTACATTTCCTAAAATAGAATCTGCTCCAAAATATTTCATAACGCTGACCCGCTTATTTCCCTCTTCTACATAAAACTTATTCATATATTCATAAGCTTTGATGGGTTCTCGAATTCCCTCTTCTACATGGCTGGTACTTAATTTTGACCATTTAGAAGCAAACTCTGTATTTTCACGTAACAATGGCATAAAATTTCCTGAAAATGAATTACTTCTTCCCTCATTCTTTGTTCCTACAATCTGATTGATAGGAATTTGCACCAAACCAAGTGGTACTTCTGAATAAGAGCCTTTCTCCGGCAAAATATCATCTAAAACCTGCAAAGTTGGTTTCATTCCACGAATCATACGTATCTGATAATCCTTCTTTGCCAATCTAAATGCCTTGCCGTAATCTTCCTTTCCCATATATACCTCCTAAAACTATAATCCTTCGGATTTTCAATAACATTATATAGAAGCAATCCTAAAAAAGCAAGAAAAAGAAAGTTATAGAAACATCCTTTTTTTTATACAATAGCTTAAAAGAAAAATTTGTGTTTATAAGAGGTTATAATGGAAGATGGAAGGGTGGATAATCAGTTAAATTTGGCACTGACTTTGCCAAAACAACAATTAGAAAAAAGTGAGGAATTAAGTGTTGGATATAATCCAGAAGAAAAAAGCTGGGAGGTGATTGTAAAATATAATAGTAGTTTGGATCGAATCCGTGAAGAGTTAGGAGCTAGAGTTACAGAGCTTTTAAATGAATATGCAATTCTTGTTATAGAAGAGAGTAAGATTGAGCAACTATCTAATTATCCTGAAATTGAGTTTATAGAAAAACCCAAAAGTCTGTATTTTGAAGTAACCGAAGGAATCGCCGCTTCTTGTGTCCCTCCTCTTTGGGAAGCTCCTAACGGATTAAGTGGAAAAAATGTATTAGTAGCTATTATTGATTCTGGAATTGACTATAGTCATCCCGATTTTCGAAATGAAGATGGAACCACCAGAATTTTATATTTATGGGATCAGACAGGAATTGCTGCCTCTAAAGAATCCTCTGAACCTTTAGAAGTAGAATCGGGAATACTTTATACATCGGAGGACATTAATCGAGCACTTTTAGCTGGAAATAGAATGGAGCAGTTAAAAATTGTCGATGAAATCGATCCTAGTGGACATGGAACTCATGTGGCAGGAATCGCATGTGGAAATGGTAGAGCATCCAGAGGAATTAACCGTGGCGTGGCATATGAGAGTACAATGTTAATCGTTAAACTTGGTTCTTCTGTAAGTGGTTCTTTTCCAAAAACAACACAGTTAATGACAGCGGTAGATTTTTCTATACGAACAGCAATCAGAGAACGATTGCCACTTGTAATCAATATCAGTTTTGGGAATAATTATGGCTCTCATGACGGAAACTCTTTATTAGAACAATATTTAAACAGCGTGGCAAATTTATGGGAAGTCAGTATTGTAGTAGGAACTGGAAATGAGGGTGCTGAGCGAGGTCATGCTGCTGGAACACTTTCTATGTCACCACAGGGAAATCCACTGCCTCAAACGATAGAACTTTCTGTTGGAGGAGGCGAAACTTCTATCAATGTACAACTTTGGAAAAATTTTTATGATGAATTTGATGTAGAAGTGATTGCACCAGACGGACAAAGTACAGGAGCACTTCGAATATTACCTGGAAAACAAGAATATAGTATTGGTCGTACTCAATTAGCTATATTCTATGGAGAACCTAAACCGATTAACCGTGCTCAAGAACTTTTTTTTGTATTTCTGCCAAAAGATCTTACAATGGATTCTGGCATTTGGCAATTTCAACTGACACCAAGACAGATTGTCAGTGGAGAATATCAATTTTGGCTGCCTACAGCTGGTGCATTAAATGAGTCAACTGGATTTTTAAGAGCAAATGTAATCAATACAATAACCATTCCCTCCACAGCTGGACGTGTTATATCCGTTGGAGCTTATGACGCAAGAACAGATAGTTATGCCTATTTTTCAGGACGTGGAGTAGAAACTTTAAATCGACAGATTAAACCAGAATTGGTTGCCCCGGGAGTAGATATTATATCTGCAGCTCCAGGTGGTGGATATGATACTAGAACAGGAACTTCTATGGCAACCCCTTTTGTTACTGGCACTGCTGCCTTACTGATGCAGTGGGGAATTGTACAGGGGCGAGATCCTTATCTATATGGGGAAAAATTAAAAGCATATCTAATTCGCGGTGCAAGACACCTTCCGGGATTTACTCAATACCCTAATCCACAGGTAGGTTTTGGAGCATTATGTGCCAAAAATAGCCTTCCAGTATCATAAAACAGGAAGAAGATATCATAAAATTTTTATCTTATGATATCTTCTTATATCTACTATTTTTTATTAAGAACTAAGTGCTGTGGAAGACCATTTACCATAAAAGGCTGATAGTCACCTTGAATTAATGGTTCGATGTAATTAATAAATTCATCTGTAATATAATTTCCCTCTTTGTTGACCCAATCTCTAGGAACTAGCTTTTCATTGTTTGCAATACGGTGAACATCATAAATACCTGCTGCACTCATATAAGGATCATCTGCCACACGATCAATAACAACCATCTTACCAGTATCACCCTCATCTGCTGCTTTTACAGCAGCACCTCCTACCATGAAAGCCTCATCGATATCTACACGAGATGCCATATGGGAAGCACTTCTTTGCAGAGTAGAAAATTCAATGCTTCTAGTTTTGCAATTAAGTTCTGCACCGAGAAAACTAGCTAAATATGCTGCTGTTCCCTGAAGCTGTTTATGACCAAAAGCGTCTACATAGTCTGCACCACCAGACAATTCACAGACATATCGACCGTCTGCTAACTTAATTCCTTCTGAGACAGCAATAACAACAGAATTTTTCTTCTTTAAAAGCTCTCCTACCTTCTTTAAAAAGTTATCAATATCAAAAATAACTTCTGGAAGATAAATCAAATCTGGACCTTCGCACTCTTCCGTTTTAGCAAGAGCTGTTGCTCCAGTCAACCATCCAGCATTACGCCCCATAATTTCTAAAATGGTAATATTTTTCTTATTATAAGAAAGTCCCAATGCGTCTCGGATAATCTCTTTTGTAGATGCTGCAATATACTTTGCTGCACTTCCAAAACCCGGAGTATGATCCGTCAAAGCAAGGTCATTGTCAATTGTCTTAGGAACACCTAAAAACTTTTGAGTATGTCCTTTAATAATAGCGTAATCCGACAACTTCTTAATAGTATCCATAGAATCATTTCCGCCAATATAAATAAAGGCTTCAATCTCTAATTTATCTAGGATACAGAAAATCTTTTCATAAATCTCTGGATCTTCATGAATTTCTGGGAGCTTATACCGGCAAGAACCCAAAAATGCAGATGGAGTTCTTTTCAATAGCTCAATATCCATATCTGAATGAATCTGTGTAGACAGATCTACATATTGTTCATCTAAAAAACCTTGGATTCCATAGCGCATACCATATATTGTATGAAAACCACGCTCTTTTGCAGTCTTGTATACACCTGCAAGACTGGAGTTAATTACAGAGGTAGGACCGCCAGATTGTCCTACAATGATATTGCGTCTTTTGGTTTTAATCGTATTGCGTTTTTTTGCCATAATAATACCTCCTTTATAATATTGATTCATTTAATAATACTACGATTAGGCTTTGATTTCCACTGTTTTTATAATTTTATATAAAAAGCCATGAAAGGATATAAATTACACATTGTATCCCTTAATAGCCTTTGTTATAATGAAAATCATACGAAAATTTTTATTAAAGGTGTGTTTCGGATGATTTTGATTGATTATTGTGGGTATCATACACATAATTCGGATCAGGACTTGATTTTTCGACCATCAGGTACAAAAAGTTACTTGTTTTTATTAGTTTTATCTCCGATGATCTTTCATTTTACTAATCAAAGCTGTATTCAGGCAAAATCTGGAGCTTGTATTTTATATTCTCCTGGCACATGTCAATATTATCAAGCAGAAAAGGAATTTTTTAATAGCTATGTGCACTTTTTTTGTAAAGAAGAACAGATGAAAACTTATCAGATTCGACTTAATGAACTCTTTTATCCCAAAAATTCGGAAGAATTAAACTGGCTGATTAAAAAGATCTATCAGGAACATTTAAATGGATTTGACAGTTCAAAAGAAATGCTCGATCTATATATTAGACAACTACTGATTTTAATAAGACGTGCTCAAATTCAACAGTCTATTCCTAATAAACAAAATCAAGATCTTTATTCAGAATTTTTTTCAGTACGTGCTCATATACTTTCTAATTGTGAACAACTTTGGACGATTGAACAGATGTGTCAAATGTTAAGTATTGGGAAAAGTCAATTCTATAAATATTATAAACATTTTTTTCATAGTACACCTAAAGAAGAAATTATTCAAGCTAGACTTCAAAAAGCAAAATACTTAATGACAAATGAAGCAGTAACCATTCAACAGGCTGCTTATAAGTCTGGTTTTCCAAATATCTGGCATTTTAACCGTCTATTTAAAAATCAATATAACTGTACTCCATCGCAGTACCGAAAAAAACTTATTCCTTAACTTTGGAGTTACTAAAAAATAAAATTTTTATATTTTTTACAGTAACTCCTCTGTCATAAACTTTTTATAGTTTTCGAAATCTTTGATATCTCATTTTTGTCAGTTCTTCTGTCGTTTTATTTTTATATTGATGAAGGAATTCTAGTATTTGTATTCTCATTTCTTTTGCTAAAGAATCCATATTTTCTATAGTTAATTCAGTAGGTAATAGGACTGTTTGAGATTCTAATGTTTCACCCTCTTGATTTTCTTCTATTTTTTCTGAAATAGTTTCTGGAATTACTTTTTCAATAATTTCCATATCCTTTAAATCTTTTGCTGTGATCTTCATAATCTCAGCGGCTTCTCCAGCACGTTTGCTGTCTTTCCATAGAATAGAAGCAAATCCTTCTGGTGAAAGAATCGAATAGGTTGCATTTTCAAGCATCCAAACTTCATCTGCTACTGCAATTGCTAGTGCTCCTCCACTACCTCCCTCTCCAATCACGATTGAAAGAATGGGAGTTTTTAAAGATGAAAGTTCCATTAAATTTTTAGCAATCG
This sequence comes from uncultured Lachnospiraceae bacterium, assembly GCA_910586015.1. GTDB lineage: Bacteria > Bacillota > Clostridia > Lachnospirales > Lachnospiraceae > MGBC140009. The sequence continues at coordinate 99,709 of CAJUGJ010000008.1, read as the reverse complement.
CTTCTGCCTGTCCTCTTTCTTCTGCCTCCATTCCACAAAAAGCTCCCGGAGTATCTACAAAACAAATAATCGGACGTTTAAATTTTTCTGCCTGCTTCATAAGACGAAGCGCTTTTCGATATCCTTCTGGATTTGGCATACCAAAATTACGTTTCATATTCTGTTTTATGTTTCGTCCCTTTTGATGACCTATTACAGTAACTGGAATATTCTCTATTTCTGCAATTCCTCCAACTACGGCACCATCATCTCCATATACTCTATCACCATGCAGTTCTAAAAATTTATCAAAAATTTTTCCTATATAGTCTAAACTGGTTGGTCTTGTATTTCCTCTAGCTATTTTTACCCGTTCCCAAGCTGTTATTTCTTCGCTCATATCTATCTCCAATCTGGCGTTTAATCTACATCCTCTTCATTAAACAGTGCCTCATTTTCTTCGAGCTTTTTTTCTCCACAGCTTGCAACTAAAAAAGAAAGCACTGCCCGCATCCGGCTTCTCTTTACAATTTTATCAATAAAGCCATGTTCCAATAAAAATTCTGATCGCTGAAATCCTTCTGGAAGTTTTTGTCCAATTGTCTGTTCAATTACTCTAGGACCTGCAAAACCTGCCAATACTCCAGGTTCTGCTAAAATAACATCACCTAACATTGCAAAACTTGCCATTACTCCACCTGTTGTCGGATCGGTCAAAACAGAAATATATAATAAACCTGCTTCATCATGTCTTTTTAAAGCTCCTGCTGTTTTCGCCATCTGCATAAGAGAAATAATACCCTCCTGCATTCTTGCTCCTCCAGAACAGCAAAAGACAATCAAAGGCAGACGACGTTTTGTCGCATTCTCAATCAATCTTGTTAATTTTTCTCCAACGACTTCTCCCATACTTCCCATTAAAAAATCCGAAGCCATCACTCCAATTGCTACTGATATTCCGTTGAGCTTTCCTTCTCCAGTAATCACGGCTTCATCTAAATTAGAAGCTGCTCGTAATCGTTCTACTTTTGTTCTATATCCCGGAAAGTTCAATGGATCACTGATTGGTAGATCTTTATCCCATTCTTGGAAACTTCCTTCATCTAGTACCATACTTAATCTTGTTCTTGGTGATACCCTAAAATAATTATTACAATTTGGACAGATGTGATAATTAGCAATAATATCTTCTGTATAAATAATTTCATTACATTTGCTGCATTTTTGGAATAGACCTTCTGGAACCTGTGGCTGTTGATTCATAATATCTTTTGCTTTCTCATTTCGCTTTGTTTCCTTTGCGGTAAACGGCATTGCCATTCCCCCTTTTCTACTTTAAGAACCGCTCTATAAAACCAGTATCCATTTCCCCTGACAAAAATGTTTCATTTGATAATAAAGTCCTTAAAAAATTTTGATTGGTGGTAATTCCTTCTATTACCAGTTCCTTTAGTGCTCCTTCCATCTTTTGAATTGCTCCTTTTCGATCTCTATCCCAGACCATCACCTTAGCAATAAGGGAATCATACATGGAAGGAATTGTATATCCATTATATAATGCAGTATCTATTCGTACTCCATTTCCTCCTGGCAGATGCAGTTTTGTTATCGTTCCAGGACATGGCATAAAGTTTTTCTCTGGACATTCTGCATTAATTCTGCACTCTATAGCGTGTCCACGAATGACAACCTCTTTTTGAGAAAAGGATAGGGATTCTCCTGCTGCAATTCGAATCTGTTCTTTAATTAGATCAATTCCTGTCACTAATTCTGTTATTCCATGCTCTACCTGAATTCTCGTATTCATCTCTATAAAATAAAAATTTTTTTGTTCGTCAAGAATAAATTCAACTGTTCCTGCACTGACATAATTCGCCGCTCTTGCTGCTGCCCTTGCCGCTTCCCCCATCTTTTCTCTAAGTGTTTCATCTAATGCTTTTGATGGAGATTCTTCAATTATTTTTTGATGTCTTCTTTGTGCTGAACAATCTCTTTCTCCTAAATGTATTATATTTCTATTATGATCTGCTAGAATCTGAAATTCTATATGTTTCGCATGTTCTATATATTTTTCCAGATACATGCTCGGATCTCCAAAAGAATTTTTAGCCTCTTGTTGTGCCATTTCAAAAAGACGGATAAATTCTTCTTTGCTGTGACAAATTCTCATTCCTTTGCCGCCGCCTCCTGCACAGGCTTTGATCATCACTGGATATCCAATGGAATCTGCAAAATTTTTTCCTTGTCTTGCATCCAAAATTGGATCTTTTGTTCCCGGAATAACTGGTACACCCGCAGAGAGCATTGTATTTCTCGCCTCTGACTTATTTCCCATTTTTTCTATCATTTCACCCGATGGGCCAATAAATACCAAATTACACTTTGCACAAAGATCAGCAAATTTTGAATTTTCCGACAAAAATCCAAATCCGGGATGAATTGCTTCTGCTCCAGAGGCAAGAGTTGCACTTAAAATTCTCTCCATTCTAAGATAACTCTCTTTTGTAGGTGCAGGTCCAATACAAACAGCTTCATCTGCTAGTTGTACATGAAGAGCATCCCGATCTGCCTGCGAATAAACAGCTACTGTTTGGATTCCCATTTCTCTACAGGCACGGATAATCCGAACCGCAATCTCCCCCCGATTGGCAATCAAAATCTTTTTAAACATAGTAACTTCTCCTTCGATTATCCAATCATAAATGTTATCTCTGCTTCTGCATAAACTAAATTCTCTCCATTGGTTGCTTTTGCCATTGCAATTCCAACTGGTCCTTTGCATTTAATTAACTCTACTTCTAATGTTAAAACATCACCCGGAACTACCTTATGGCGAAATCTAGCTCTGTTAATTCCTCCAAAATAGGCTGTTTTTCCACGATGTTTTTCCATAGAAAGACAGATTACACAACCAACCTGAGCTAATGCCTCAATAATTAATGCACCTGGCATTACAGGTTCTTTTGGAAAATGTCCAACAAAATAAGGTTCATTATAAGAAACACATTTCTTTCCGACAGCTTTTACTCCTGGTTCTAACTCTTCAATCTGATCTACTAAAAGAAATGGACTCCGATGTGGTATAATTTCCATAATCTCCTTTGTTGATAACTTCATTTTAGCCTCCATCTTGTTATCCAAAACATTACATTTTCAAATATTAACGAAGTCGGATTAACACTTGCCCAAATCCGACCATCTCTTTATTTTCAGCAATAATTTCCTCTACAACTCCATCATAAGGAGATTCGATCTCATTCATTAATTTCATCGCTTCTACAATTCCAACAATCTGTCCTTTTTTTACAGAGTCTCCTACACAAATATATGGTTCTGCACCCTCGGAAGGAGCTATATAAAAAGTTCCAACCATTGGAGAAGTAATTTGTTTTCCACGTTCTCTTTCAGCAGCTGTATCTAAACTCGATTCAACCGCAATTTTCTCAGAAGAAATGTTTGTATTTTGACATGATTGTGTTTCACAGATTGTTTTACTGTCCTGTGATTGATCTTTTTTCTTTAGGAAAAGCTTTACGCCGTTTTCTTCATAAGAAAATTCGGTAAGTTTGGAATCCGAAACGGTTTGTATTAAAGTTATCATCTCCTGTAACTGCATTTACACTTCCCCCTTATCTATTCCCACTTTTTTATGAGTAATGACGCATTATGTCCGCCAAAACCTAAAGAATTACTCATTGCATACGTTATTATTCTATCTGTGCATGGCTCTTTTGTATAGTTTAAATCCAATTCTGGTTCAGATTCTAATAGACCAACTGTAGCATGAATATAATTTTCTTGAACAGATTTTACCGTTGTAATAAATTCAACTGCCCCTGCTGCTCCAAGTAGATGCCCTATCATAGATTTTGTAGAATTGATATTTACTTTATTTGCTGCCTCTTTCAATGCTTTTTTAATTGCAAATGTTTCACAACGATCATTAATTTGTGTACTGGTTCCATGTGCATTAATATAATCTAATTGTTCTGGAGAAATATCTGCCTGCTTCATTGCTTCTTGCATTGCTCTTGCTGCTCCTTCTCCATCTTCGCAAGGTGCTGTAATATGATACGCATCTTCTGTTGCACCATATCCTACCACCTCAGTTAAAATCTTTGCTCCCCGCTTTTTTGCATGTTCATAAGATTCTAGTATAACAATTCCTGCTCCTTCTCCCATAACAAAGCCATTGCGATCTTTATCAAATGGAATCGAAGCTCTATTTGGATCAGATGTATCTGATAATGCAGTTAAAGCACTAAAGCCAGCAATACTAAGTGGAGTAATTGCTGCTTCTGTTCCTCCACATACCATGACATCTGCTTCTTCCCATTGAATTGCTCGGTAAGCTTCTCCAATCGAATGTGTTCCTGTAGCACAAGCAGTAACAATATTAAGACACTTTCCTTTTAATCCAAATATAATAGAAACGTTTCCTGCTGCCATATTTGGGATCATTAATGGTACTAACAGTGGATTCACTCTTTTTGGTCCTTTTTCTAAAAGCTTTTTATGCTCTCTTTCAATCGCTTGTAGTCCTCCAATACCAGAACCAATACTTACTCCAATTCTAGTAAGATCTTCTTTTGAAAGATCTAGCCCGGCATCTAAAATTGCCTGTGAAGTTGCCGCTACTGCATATTGACAAAATGCCTCCATTCGCTTTGCCGCTTTTGCATCCATATAATCTGTGGCACAAAAATCTTTTACTTGTGCTGCCAATTTTACTTTATACTCAGAAGTGTCAAAGTACGTAATCTCTCCAATACCAACGGTTCCTTGTTTTACATTATCCCAAAAAGTAGGAACATCATTGCCGATTGGAGAGATAAGTCCCATTCCAGTAACAACTACCCGTTTCATAAATAAACTCCTTTCTACATTCCCATGCCGCCATCTATCTGAATAGTCTGACCAGTAATATAAGCTGCTTCTTCTGATGCTAAAAATGCTACGGCTGCTGCTATCTCTTTTGCATCTCCAAAACGTTTTAGAGGAATTTTTTCTAAAAGGTCTTGTCTAATTTGTTCTGATAGCTTATCTGTCATTTCTGTGGTAATAAATCCAGGGGCTACTGCATTTACTGTAATTCCCCTTGAACCTAGTTCCCTAGCCAAAGATTTTGTCATTCCAATCACTCCTGCTTTCGCTGCACAGTAATTGATCTGTCCTGCATTTCCAATTACTCCGCTAATAGAAGAAATGTTGATAATTCTACCACTTTTTTGTTTTAACATCTGCTTTGCTGCATGTTTTAAACAGTGATATACACCATATAAATTTGTATTAATGACTGTATCAAATTCTTCTTCTTTCATTTTTAAGATCAAATTATCTTTTGTAATGCCTGCATTGTTTACTAAAATATCCAATCTTTTATACTCTTGTAAAATTTCATCAAACATTTTAGAAACTGCATCTGCATCTGCAACATCTGCTTGAATAGCCTTTGCTCTTCCACCTAATGCTTTAATCTCTTCTACTGTCTCTTCTGCCCTTTGTTTTGAGCCACAATAATTTACAAAAACAAAAGCGTTACAGGAAGCTAATTTTTTTGCAATTTCTCTTCCAATTCCACGACTCGCACCTGTTACTAATGCGATTTTATTTTCTAACATCTTAAACCTCCGTTTACTTATATATTTCTAATCTGATCTAGTTTTTCTAAGTCTGTCACTTTTTCTATAGAAACAACCGTAACTTCTCTGTTTATCTTTTTCGCAAATCCAGATAGTGTCCGCCCCGGTCCAATCTCTAAAAATGTGGTTACACCATCTGCAATCATAGCTTCCATACTCTGCTGCCATCGTACAGAAGATGCCACCTGTTTTGCAAGGAGAGGTTTGACTTGGTTAGAATCTGTGATATATGTTCCTGTTACATTTGCCACATAGGGAACTTTTAATGAATGAATTGTAATATCTTCTAATTCTTCCTTTAGTTTTTCTCCTGCCTGTTCTAGCATTGGAGAATGGAATGGGCCGCTTACCTTTAATGGAACAACCCTCTTTGCACCGCTTGTCATTAAACACTCTCCCGCCAATTTAACCGCTTCCTCTTCTCCAGAAATTACAATCTGTCCTGGACAGTTATAATTTGCTACTGTTACAAGACCTTTTGTTTTTTCACAGATACTTTCTACTAAATCAGCGGAAATTCCTAATACTGCTGCCATTGCTCCACCTTGTGGAACTGCATCCTGCATTAAAATTCCTCTTTTTCGAACCAGTCGGATAGCATCTAAAGGATCCATTACTCCACAGGCAGTTAATGCCGCATACTCTCCTAAACTTAACCCTGCACATACATCTGCATATACCCCCTGTTTACTAATAGGGATTAGCATAGCAAGCATTGTTGTCATCATTGCTGCTTGAGTATATTCTGTCTGGTTTAATCTTTCGTCTGGTTCAAAGCAAAGTTTTTTCATATCTATGTCAAGCATTTGTTCTGTCTGTTCAAAAATCTCTCTACATTCTTTAAAATTATCATAAAAATCTTTTCCCATTCCTGTATATTGAGCTCCCTGTCCTGGAAAAAGAAATGCCAGTTTTCCCATTTTTATCCTCCATCCTTAGCATCTATAGATAGAAAAAATCTGCCGATAAGCTTTTTTTCCGGCGGCTCTTTTTTATTACTAGAAAGAAACCGCCGGTTCTACGGCTTTTGGCAGACTGCATTTTTGCTTTTAATTGGTCTTATTCTTCAATTCCTTTATTCTTTAAATAATTAATTACATCTTCTACCGTATTGACATCGGTTAAATCCTCAGAAGGAATCTCAAGTTCATACTCTTCCTCTAATGCCATCACTACTTGGAATAAATCCAAAGAATCCGCACCTAAATCATCTCTTAGGGAAGAATCCATCATAATACTGTCCTGATCCACATTCAACTGTTCTGCAATGATTTCTTTAATTCTGTCAAACATTGTTACTCTCCTTTTTTCATATTAATTTTATATATAGAACACCCTGTTTACAACACGGCGAACTTTGCTCCCTTCTTACGGAGAAAGAGCATAGCCAAACTGGTAATTACCACAACCATCGCTGCGACTCCTGAAAGAATTCCAGTCAAACGGTTCACCCTTTTTTTGATCTTTTGAACCGATCCCGTAAGTTTTGCTTCAATGGACTTTAAATCACGTTCCAGCCAATCATTCTCCAGTAAGGATAGATCAATATCCCCCATTAAGTCAACTAGCATTTGCTCATTCACCTAAATTCCTCCTTTCCTCTGATTCCAGTTCGTCGAAGGAACGCTTCATTTTTATTCGAAGACGTGACAGCTTACTATCTACTGCATTTATAGTCATATCCATCGCCTTTGCAATTGTTTTTGAAGACTGTAAGTAGAAATATCGGCGCAATACCAATTCCCTGTCCCTTCTGGATAATGCTATGATCACCTCATTCAAATGCTTTGTCTGTTCTTTTCCTGTTATCTGATTTTCAATGTTCTGATTACAATCGGCATAGGCAGCAGCGATATCAGAGAAATCTTCAATATGAAGATTTTCTTCATGTTTTTTGATATCCCTCAAACGGTTTAGTGCAGTATTTCTGACAATGACCTTTAACCATGTTCTAAGAGATGCTTTCTTCATATCATAGTGTTCGATATTTCTCCAAAGCTTGAGATAGGTATCATTCACACACTCTTCGATATCTCTAATTCTGTTTCCAAGGATAGCTGTTGCAATATAAATAAGTAATTTTTCATATTTTTCTGCCAGCATAGACAGTCCAGTTTCATTTTGCTGAAGAATTAATTCAACTATTTCTTCATCTGTCATGCTGTTTCCCTCCTTGAACACGCACATTGATCTATACCCGAATATAATCGACATCTTGCACGTAATTTAAAAATTGTCCTTTTGGCACACACATCGTATCATAAAATTCAACAATGTGCAAGTACTGTCCGGTAAAAATTGCTACTACTTAAAAATTATTCCTCGTCTGCCTTCCATGGTGATTCATAGTACTGTCCAGTATTTGGCTTTGGGGTTGGCGTAGCATCTGGTCTTGGAGTTGGCGTTGGTATTGGGGTTGGCGTAGGACGATGTAAAAACGCATAATCTGCATCTTCTTCTGTCATTAACGCTCCTTCCGTATAATTCATCGCCGCATTCCAGAGTAGCCATTGCTCATATCCTGCGTCGTAAACCGCCTCAATTTGGGTTCTTACTTCTTTACTTCCATAAACAATATAATGTTTTAGCCATGAAGCAGTAAAATCCTGAAGCCATGGTCGAACATTTGCTTTATGTTTTCCTTCTTCAATTGCACTTAATACCTTCTTTGAATCAGAAAGAGCATGAAACATTAATTCATAAGGTTTTGTATCTGGATAGTCAATTCCATAATATCCATTGGCATAATGAGAAGGATAGATCATTGGACAGATATAATCCAAATACTTTGATAGTTCTACATAGTCTTGACCAACATTTCTTTGATCTATAGTACTGGTAATAATACCACCAAATACATCTGCCGAAACATAAATTCCCATCGGTTTTATCTGTTCACACAAATACTTTACTGCTTCTGTAATCCCATCAATTTTTGTTTTTTCTCCAGCTTCCTCACCTAAATCAATCTCTCCAATCTTTCCATCCGTTGGAAAACGGACATAATCAAAATTAACTTCATCGAATCCTGCTTTTGCACATTCAGATGCAATTTCCACTAAATACTGCCATACCTCTTGTTTAAATGGATTAAGCCAGGTAAGTTTACTATAGTCATAATAGATCGATCCATCTTTTTTATGCAGCACTAAGTCAGGACGGGTTTTCCCAAGTAGCGGATCTTTAAATGCCACAATTCTTGCAACTACATAGATATTATGTTCTTTTAATTTAGAAATCATTGCCTTAATATCTGGAATAAAGTTTCTAGCTGTACCAAATTCATCAATTTTTTCCCCATTCATTGCAAAAGTGATGCGACCATCATCATCTTTGATATCAATTATCATAGTGTTAAGTTCTGTACGATCTAAAAGTCCTATTAGGCGATCTAAACTTTTAACTACTGCGTCTGATGTCATATAAATTCCCTTCACTTTTACAGGAGTTCTAGTATCCACAAAGTCTGCCATCCACTCTTCTTTTGGTTCTTCTTGTTCAGGTTCTATTATTTGTGTTTCTTCTGGTACACTCCAAAGACCAAACGGACCTGCCTCGCTGTTTTGTTGAGCTATTAATAATTTCTGTTGTGTCCTTTCATGTTGTAGTTCAGATTCTTTCGTATCCTTTGTAAAATGATAAGTGGCGAAAAATGTTCCAACTCCTGCTAAAATAGCCAACATAAAAATCCATAGGACAGCTCTAATACGACGTTTTTCTTTTGGGAAACGCTTTGGTTTAAATTTTAGCTTTTTTTTCCCTGATTTAAAATCAAGATACATATCTTTTTTTCCCATGTGTTATGCTTTTCCTCCTATAATTTTACTTTTTATGTCTGGCAATGGATATGATCTGTTCCATTTGTTTTCCTGCTCGATCATAGTCCTTTTTTCTAAGATCTAACTCTAGTCGAAATATGCTCTGTTTTAATTTTTCATCCTGTGTTGCTATCTTATGTTTTATGATTCCTGCTAAAGTTTCTGCTTTCTTCCATTCTTTTAATTCTATATATCTTTTTAACTGTTCTAATTGTCTATTTCCTTTTTTTTCTCTTACTACCTTGTTTCTATCTTTATACCATTTTTTCGAATCACTGTCTTGTTTATTTTTACTTAAACCAAAACTTACAGAAAAGAAAAATTTACTTCCTTTTCCCCTTTGACTTTCTACCCCTATTGTCCCATTCATTAATTCTACTAACTGTTTACTAATTATAAGTCCTAATCCAGTTCCTCCAAACTCTCTTGCAATCGAATCATTGGCTTGCGAAAAATCCTCAAAAAGACAATCACATTCCTTTTTAGAAATTCCAATTCCACTATCTTCTATTTCAAATAAAAGTTCAATTTCTTTTTCTGATCTCTTAATCTTTTCTATTCTAAAATAAATATATCCTTTTAGAGTGAATTTAATTGCATTGGAAAACAGATTATTTAAAATCTGTTCTAGTCTTAATTTATCTCCAATTAAATGAGAGGGAATCCCTTCTCCAATACAGATAAACAATTCTAATCCCTTTGCTTGTATCTGCTTTTTATATATTACAATAAATTCTTTTAAAAACTGACGAAAATTAAATTCCTGTTTTTCTAAAATTAGTTTACCCGCTTCTATTTTAGAAAAATCCAAAAAATTATCAATCAATTTTGTCATATTTACACAATAACGAAGGATGAACTCTAAGTCTTCTTTTTGAAATGGAGTTATATCTGTCTTTAATAGTTCTTCTGTCAATCCTAAAATTCCATTAACTGGGGTTCTTAATTCATGTACTATTTTTGCCATCCATTCTTTTTTTGTCTGCTTTTCTTCCAATTTTTCCTCCATCTCTAATTACTATCATCATACTTGAATGAATTGACTTTGTCAATCAGTCTCTTTCTTTCCGTTCTTCACGAATTAGCAACTTTTTTTCGATAATAGTGGCTTAAAAAATAGTTTTTGTGTTGTTTTTTTATATTCTTCACCTTTTCTGTTGACATTTTATCTAAAACAGGTATATAATATATAATATCTATTAATATACGATCACTCAGACAAATGAGGAGGCAGACAAATGAATTTTAATGTACGATTAAAACAGCTAAGACAAAAGCATAAACTGACACAAAGTGAACTAGCAGACATTTTAGGATTAAAGCCTACGGCAATTTCTAATTATGAATCCAAACGTAATGAACCGTCTTTTGAAAAACTGATCGCACTTTCGAAGTATTTTGATGTGTCTTGTGACTATCTACTTGGTATCACTGACGCTTATCTTCCTGTTGGTGGAGAAGTATTAGATAAAGAAATTGTAGATTTTTTCAATCTTTATCAGCAGTTAGATGAAGAAAGTGCAGCACAGGCACGTAAATACATAGATTATCTGCTCTATCAGCAAGAAAAAGAAAATAGAATGTAAGACTTATTATATAAGCGACCTGTGGCAGTCTATCAATTCTAACCACAGGTCGTAAACATTTTTCTGAGTGTTTTTTAATTTATGCGTTTTTTCCACAACAAAATTTATACTTCTTTCCGCTTCCACATGGACATGGATCGTTTCTTCCAATCTTTTTTTCCTTAACGATTGTTCCAGATTTTCTCTGTTTTAGATATAGTTCTTTTCTTTTTTCCTCAGATAAAAGATTATTCCATGCAGGAAGATGATACAGCCATTCTGCCTCTGCTTCTACCATATTATAATAGAGTTTTTCTTTGTCAAATCCTAAATTTACCATTGTTTGTTGTGTCATCTCTTCAATCGGATTTGGATGGATTAAACTGTCATTAATTCCATCCAAAAATCCAACCATAATTTTAAGTTCAACATCATACTGTTTTGCTAATCCCTCTACTGTCCCTTCTATTACAACCTCTGGCTTGTCAAGAAGCTGTTCATATATTCCCTTTTCAATATCAAAATAGTTCTGCCAAAACTGTTTTCCTTCCTTTGTTTTCATATCTTTGGAATATGCTTCATTTCTCCAATCTTCTAATAAGCTCATCTGTTTCATCCTTTCTAACTATCATTTCTAAAAATTTTTATTTTGTTATGAATAAATTTATTTATTCTGCTAATACTATGATTAATCTAATCTTCTTCCAGTCTTCTACTAACATTAGCGACTAGAAGAGAATTAGGGATGGTAAGCTCTTTCAATCGTTGGACCCCCCCTCCAATGAAAAGCGAACTACGAAAGATAACATTATTACTTATCCTCCCCTTTTTATAGAGGAAGTTCACTGATATTAAAGTGAATTTCCCCTTTTTAATTATATAGAGAAACAACTATTTGTCAAGGTCTTTTCTATCCTTCTTTTCCCTAGAATCCCTCTTTTGAAATTCATGTTTTTCATATTCTTTATTTTGTTTTTTTAAATCCTTTAAACTTACTGAAGTTTTGTCATCTCGATGTACATAGCGATATACAATCAAAAATCCATACATCAAAATTGGAATTACTATTGTACAAAAAATACTTGCCATAAATAATTCAGACGCATAGGGTTTAGCTAAAACCGCCGATATAAAGGAAATCAAATAAAGGGCAAGTAATATGATAACTCCTATTATTGCAAAAATACGTTTCACTTTGTATCCTCATTCTTTCTAAGAGTTGTATTTTCTTTCTTTTTCGATTAAACTATTAAAAAATGTCTGTGGTAGTTTCTTAACCACAACAGAAAGGAAAACAGATGCAGCTTCCACAAGATCCTATTATTTTACTTAGTTATATCAATACACAGCTTCGTGATTTTTATTCTTCTTTAGAAGAACTATGTTCTGCTTTTGAATTAGAGTCAGAGGAAATTATTCAGAAATTGAACCAAATTGGTTATGTTTATGATGTCTCGCTGAATAAATTTGTGTAGCCAAATAAAAGAAGGCGGCTCCTAAGACTGCTCCTGCTCCATCAATCATAACATCAGAAAGCTGTCCACTTCTTCCTGGAACAAAAAGCTGATGAAACTCGTCTGTTGCTGCATATGTAATAGAAGCAACAGACGAAATTCCAAACAATTTCCATCCAGACACCTTACAGACTTTCAAATGAAATGCAATTAATATTGCTAATATTCCATATTCTGTCATATGTGCTGCTTTTCGAACCAGATGATGAATAAAAGAAAAACTATTTTGTTGAAGTGAATCATTTCCAAATAATCCCTCATATGCTTTTAAAGCTGTTTCGGCAAACGGAGAAGAAGTTGCATTGGATTGTTCTGCATTTTTAGAAGAAAAAATAAAAATAACTGTCATCATTCCCAATGCAGGAAGTGCAGATAAAATTGCTCTTTTTCTTCTCTTATTTTTTTCATCTTTATCTTGTATCTTGTTCATTTTTATCCTCCATATGGAAATTCTAAAGTTTTTTTCTCGATTCTTACAAATTCTTACTTGCGGGAATGTCCTCTCATTGTTATAATTGATACAGTTTCATAGTAAGTTACAATGAAGCATTTGTCAAGATGGGTGAAAGCTAGACAAAATGGAAATACTAGATTAAGGAAAGGAATTTGGAATGAACGGTTGTTATAAAATCATTTACCGTGGCGGAGAAGGTGAAATTACAGAAAAAAAATCTCGTTTTATTGCTACAATCCGTCCAATTTCCACGGAAGAGGAAGCACTTGCTTTCCTAGAAGAAATGAAAAAAAAATACTGGGATGCCTCCCATAACTGTTCTGCTTATGTCCTTGGAAAAAATCAAGAACTTGTTCGTTGTAGTGATGATGGAGAACCAAGTCAAACTGCTGGAAGACCAATGCTTGAGGTACTATTAAAAGAAGAACTTCATAATACCTGTGCTGTTGTCACCAGATATTTTGGAGGAACACTTCTTGGAACAGGCGGATTAGTAAGAGCTTATCAAAGTGCTCTAAAATCAGGATTAAAAAATTGTACTATTCTAACTTTACAGCTTGGAAAAAAGTATACCATTTCTACTGACTATACTGGTATTGGAAAACTGACTTATCTTGCAAACCAGATGGAACTTTCTATTCTAGCAACCGAATATACACATCAAGTTACAACCAGTTTGATTCTGTCACCAGAACAGGAAAAACGATTTTTGGATAAGCTTACAGAAGCTACTGCTGGACGTTCCGTTTTTACTTTAGAAGAGGAATTATATTTTTCAAAGCTTGACGGAAAAACTCTATTATTTCCACAATAATGATATTAGAGAGGAGGAATTTTATGGATTTCAGTAAAAAAGGCGTAATAAAAAAACAGCATAAGATAAAGTCTTTTTCTAAGCGAATGACAACAAAATTTCGTGTACTTTTATTTCGTCTTAGTCTTGTCTGTGTTGTATTTCTTATTATAATAGGATGTTTTGCTGGATATGGTGCTGCTAGAGGAATGATTGACAATGCACCTGAACTTTCACACATCAGTATTGATCCAGAGGGATTTACAACACATATTTATTATAGTGATGGAACACTTTCTGGTACATGGGTTGGTGCAGAATCCAATCGTGTCTATACTTCTATTGAAAAAATTCCAGAATGTGTCAAATATGCTTTTATTGCAGCAGAAGATGAACGGTTTTATAAACATGACGGAATTGATATTCGAGGAATTTTACGTGCTGGTGTTTCTGTGTTAAATACAAAAGGTTTAGGATATGGTGGAAGTACTATTACACAACAGTTACTTAAAAATAAAGTATTTAATGGAGGAAATGAAAAAAATGCGATTGATAAAATCACAAGAAAGATACAAGAACAATATCTAGCAATCCAATTAGAAGATCAATATACGAAAGAAGAGATTTTAGAGGCATACCTAAATAATATCTATCTTGGAAATCGCTCCTTTGGAGTTGAAGTTGCTGCTCAGAACTACTTTGGAAAAGATGTATGGGATTTAAACTTATCTGAGGCAACTGTACTTGCGGCTCTTGCCCTCTCTCCAACTTACCAAAATCCAATCAACTATCCAGAAGAAAATCAAAAACGTCGTAAAAGTACATTGGATTTAATGTTAGAAAATGGTTTCTGTTCTCAAGCTGCCTATGACGAAGCGATTGCAGATACAGCAGATGTTTATACAAGAGTAAAAGTACAGTCAGAGCAAATGACACAATCTTCTTACTATTCTTACTTTACAGATGCCCTATATAATAATTTAATGGAAGATCTGCAAAAAGAACGTGGAATGAGTAAAGAACAGGCATCCGATCTTCTCTATTCGGGTGGTCTTCAGATCTTTACGACACAAGATCCGGATGTTCAAGCAATCGTAGATAAATATTTTACAAATGAAGAGAACTTTCCAGCTGTTGGTCAGGGATCTTATTATGAACTAACTTATGCTCTCTCGATCAAAAAAGCAGATGGTAGTTTTGTTCACTATCAAGATCATGATCTATATAATTATTTTGCAGATTATAAAGATACTAACCGTCTTTATTATCATACCAAAGGTTCAACCGGAATCAGTCAATATACGATCGATCCAGATGATATAAAAGAAAAATGTAATATTTTTAAAGAGGCTATGTTAGAAGAAGGCGACTTGGTAGATGGAGAAAAGATGAATCTGACACTACAGCCACAGTGTTCTATCTCTATTGTTGAACAGTCTACAGGAGCTGTTGTAGCAGTTTATGGTGGTCGTGGAGAAAAAGTGACTAATCGTGGTCTAAATCGTGCCACTGATTCAAAACGTCAAGTCGGATCGACTTTTAAGGTTCTTGCTTCTTTCCTTCCTGCCTTAGATACTTCTGGTATGACATTGGCTACTGTAGCAGATGATTCAGAATACTATTATCCTGGTACAAATAGTAAAGTGGAAAACTGGAATCGTGGAGTTTATAAAGGTTTAAAGTCTATTCGTGAAGGAATTTATAATTCTATGAATATTGTTGCCTGTCGAATTATGGAACGGGTTACTCCAAGGATTGGATTTGAATATCTACAAAAACTTGGATTTTCCACCTTAGTAGAATCCAGAACAGATCAAAATGGAAAAGTCTATTCTGATATTAATGTTTCTCTTGCACTTGGAGGTCTGACAGATGGAGTTTCTAACTTAGAAATTACTGCTGCCTATGGAACTATTGCCAATAATGGTATTTATAACAAACCTATTTTATATACTAAAGTTCTTGACCGTAATGGCAAAGTCTTACTTGAGAACAAACCTAATCCAACACAGGTAATTAAGACTTCTACCTCCTTTTTGCTAACCAGTGCTATGCAGGATACAATTAAAATTGGTACTGGTTCAAGACTTGGATTTAAAAACTATAAAATGCCAGTTGCAGGAAAGACAGGAACTTCTACTAAAAATAATGATCTTTGGTTTGTTGGTTATACTCCTTATTATACTGCTGGTATTTGGACAGGATATGATAATAACTTTGATCAGGCTGCCAATAAAACTTATCATCAAAATCTCTGGCGTAATATTATGGAAGAAATTCATTCTAGTAAACAGTTAGAAAATGTTGCTTTTCCAATGCCAGATTCTATTGTGACTGCAACTGTTTGTACCAAATGTGGAAACTTAGCTGTACCGGGACTTTGTGAAAATGCAATAGGAGATTATGGTGCAAAAGTAAAGACAGAATATTTTGCAAAAGGAACAGTTCCAACCCAAAAATGTACTTGTCATATCAAAGTTTCTGTCTGCAAGGGATCTGGAAAGCTTGCGAATCCAAACTGTCCATCCGATCAGGTTAAAGAAGTAGTGTATCTCACCAAAGAAGAGACTTCTCCAACATGGGATACACCAAATATTCTTCCTTCAGGAGAAAATTCAGTATGTACGATTCATTCTGAAGTAGCACCTACTCCAGAAGAAGTGGAACCTGATGAGCCAATAGATGATGACAATCATCTAAAACCTCCGGTTGTTGTCTATCCTCCAGAAATAGATGAGCCAGTTGAACCAACTACACCTGTTGAACCAACTACTCCACCACAAGAAGACGAAAATGAACCTGATGAGGAATAACGAAAAAAGAAAGTTCTCTTTAAAAAAGGGAGCTTTCTTTTTTTATAAAAGGGTATCTGCTTTGAGAATCCCCATAAAAATACTTTCATATGGTTTTATTTTTTCATTTTTGGAGAAAAGATCAGAGAAGATAGATATCCAAAGATTAAAGCAGCCGAGATTCCAACCGCAGAAGCAGTAAATCCACCTTTAAATAATCCTATCATTCCTTCTTCATCAATTGCCTTTTTCATTCCTTTTGCCAAAGTGTTTCCGAAGCCGACCAAGGGAACACTTGCTCCTGCTCCTGCCCATTGGGCAAAGGGTTCATAAATGCCTAAAAATCCAAGTAGTGTTCCAAGACAGACTAAAATAACCATAATCCTTCCTGGCATCAGTTTTGTGTTATCCATTAAAATCTGTACTGCGGCACAGATTGCTCCACCAACTAAAAATGCTATCAAATAATCCATAAACTCCTCCTATACTGCCTCCAAAACAACTGCATGTGCAATTCCTGGAACACTTTGTCCTTCATTAAAGCTTACAGGAGAAAGTAATGCTCCTGTAGGCACAAATAAGATTCTTTTCCATTTGCCTTCTTTTAAATGATTCATTAGATATCCACAAAGTGTTGCTGCACTACACCCACAACCGCTGCCGCCAGAGTGGGTATCTTGAACTTCTGGATCATAGATCTCAATCCCACAATCCATATGATTTTTAGAAATATCATATCCTTCCTGTCGCATTAAATCGATAAGAATATCTTTTCCTACACTTCCTAAATCGCCTGTTACAATTTTATCATAATATGCTGGAATTAAATTAAAATCTCTTAGATGAGCAGCAATCACACTTGAAGCGGCAGGAGCCATACACGCCCCCATATTCATAGAGTCTTTGACACCATAATCTACAATTTTTCCAAAGGTCACAGCTCGAACATGTACTTTATGACCAGAATATAAAACAGTATTCGTTTCATCACCTAAAATTACTGCCCCACTTCCAGTTACTGTCCAAGTTGCAGCAAGTGGTCTTTGGTTTCCATAGGCAAGTGGAAATCGAAATTGTTTTTCTGCACCTGCAAAGTGACTTGAAGTGATTGCCATTGCTCTATCTGCATATCCTCCGTCCACTAAAACAGATGCTACTGCTAGAGATTCTCCCATAGTTGAACATGCTCCATACACTCCGATCAGAGGAATTTCTAAACTTTCTACTCCAAATGAAGTCGCAATTAATTGTCCTAACAGATCTCCACCAACTAAATAACGAATATTTTTACTTTCTAACTTTGCCTTTTTTAATGCTAAATTTGCAGTTCGAAACATCATTTTACTTTCTGCATCTTCCCATGTTTTTCCTCCAAACATAGGATCTTCTTCTATTTGATCAAAATAAGCCCCTAATGGTCCTTCCCCTTCTTTCTTTCCTACAACACAAGCTGTTGATAAAATAACCGGAGGATTTGTAAATTCTAAGCTCTGACTTCCTTTTCTTTTATTCAATTTCTTTTCCATTTTTAACCTCCATGTTGTAATTAACTGTAAGTTTTCTTATTTATTGAAATAATGTCCAAATCCAATAAATAACTCCTAACAGCCACGAAGAAAAAATTCCATATAAAATTACAGGTCCTGCAATATTAAATATTTTACATCCAATACCAAAGACTTGTCCTTCTTTCTTAAATTCAATCGCAGGCGCTGCAACAGAATTAGCAAAGCCAGTAATTGGCACAACACTTCCTGCTCCTGCAAATTTTGCTAATCTTTGATACCATCCAAATCCAGTAAAAATAATAGCAAGTAAAATTAGACAAATAGTAGTATAAGCAGCCGCCTGATCCTTTTGCATATCTTGTGATATAAACAGATTTGTAAGTGCCTGTCCAAGTACACAAATCAGTCCTCCAATTAACCATGCTCTGCACAAATTTTTAAACCAACTGTGTTTTGGTGTCATCTGTCCAACATACTGATTATATAAAGCCTTTTTCTTCTCTGATTCTGTTTCCTGTGAAACTTGTGCTGCTGTTACCTTTTTTAAATCCTTTTCCATGAAAATCCTCCTTTCATTTCCAATTAAAATATAACTGCCACAATGCTCCAAGTCCTTTTCCAATAGCTAAAATAAGAATAATCAGAGAAAGTCCTACTTTTAACTGAATTCGTTTTGCAAAAACAGGTATCACTTTTAATGCCTCTGCAAGTGCAACTGCCTGACATCCAATGTAAATTCCTGAAAATAGACCAAACAGACATAATAGCCATGCACCTACAGGAATTTTCCACTCAAATATTGTCAGTATATTTCCTAATGTACCCCCAAGAACTACCATATCTTCATATAACATGATGTGTTTTACTGTTTTTGTTCGTGCTGCTAATCGAGTTACTACTCCAATTAATGTAATAAAAGCAAAGACTCCTGCTGCTACCATACTTCCTGCCGTTAGACCAATAAAACACAGTAAAATCTTTTGTGCTATCATGTATCATTTCCTTCCTTTTATCACTCTTAATTTACATCGATTGTTTTTTTCTCTCTGGAAGCATTTTTAATAATGGCAGTATTTTCATCCTGTTCATAAAGTCTAAGCTGAACTTGTAATGGTGTTGGATCAGAATTAATCTTAATCTTAGAGAAATGATTAAAAAATACAATAATTCCAATAGGAATTCCAATTGAATAAGAGATCTCTAAAATACTTCCTCCTGTTGCTGGATTTCCCATAACTAATTCATAGAAAAGATCAAATACTTTTGTTGTACTGACATCTTCATTAAAAGTCATAATGGCAAATGCCCCTCCAAAAAAGACTGCTAAACATACAAAGATAGTTTTAATCCATTCTAAAACCATATTTTTTTTACTTGGAGGAATATATTCCACAATTAGATCAGTTTCTCCAAGATTAGTTACTGTCAAATTGGGATGCTGTTTTTGTAACAATTCAATAATCTTTAAAATTGAAAATATATATTTTTTTTTCTTTTCTTCTGTTACTACCATAAGAACTTCGTTTGATAATTCCTTTACTAACTTTTTATCCGAACCATAAATTGTTACAACATCTTCTAAGAAAACTTTTTTATTTGTTACAACGCTACATTGTTCTGCTTTAATATAAACGGTCTGTTGTGTCATTGCAGCCCCCTATTTCCAAAAGTTAAATTCGAGTTCCTGCATTTACTAAAGTTCCTTCCATTACTTGTTTCGTTTCCTGATTATAAAAGCAGCATAAACCAATTACAAGAACAACTGCTGCAAGAATTGCCACCAAAAAAATAACATTTCTTTGTTTTATCATACTAGAACCTTCCTTTCTATCTGGTTTATTCCTAGTATGTTTCCTTTTGGCTTGACTATTCTTCCAATTTATACATGAATGAAATAATTTGAAAAATAGATTATTTAGACAATCTATAGAAAAAAAGAAATATAGAAATAAGATTTTTTATTTTACAATTTCTAAAGTTTTAAATACAGCCCAAATATAAGGTGCACCGAAACAGTTAAGCGCCTTTGGACCTGTAATTTTATGTTCTGTATCTTCTTTTATTTTTTTATAAGCTTTTTCAAACGTAGCTTTTGTAATCGATTTTTTTTTACGCTCTGTAAAAAATTCTCCCCCTTTTACCTGATAGATGAAGGGAAGTTGTTTTGCTGTATAAAACGTTTCTCCTTGATGTTTTGTTATTACTTGCCATAAATTTTCTTCTGTAATATATTCCATCTGTTTTCTCCTAATTACTGTTTTATCTTATAGCAAAAAGCTGTCGAACTAGGAAAATCAGATACAAGAAAATTTAATCTTATATCTTCTATTCTTAATACGACAGCTTCAAAATTATTCATTACAATTAATTCTTCAACACACCTTCTAAGGCTAAGGCAAGCTGTTCTTTTGTCATTGGTTTTACAACATAATCGGAAGCTCCCGCTTTAATGGCCTCTAAAATTTTACTCTTTTGTCCTGCAGCAGTAACCATAATCACTTTGGCACTTGGATCAATCGCTATGATCTGCTTTAATGCGTCAATTCCATCTAGGATAGGCATTGTAATATCCAATGTTACAATATCTGGCTGATAATCTTTAAAACAAACTACCGCTTCTTGTCCATTGGTTGCTTCACCGATTACCTCATGTCCTAACCCTTGTAACATTTCTCTTAACATCCGCCTAGATGTTCTAGAATCATCCACAATTAATATCTTTGCCATAACCCTTCTCATCTCCTTTGTTCAATCTTTCGCTGCAAACTCTGCCTATTTTTAATATTACTCTTCTTTGCTTAGACACTGCGGATATCCCCCTAACCCTTTAACTCGGTTGGTTCTTCACATTTTGGATCAATTATATCATATGCGATATCAATCGCAACTACCAGATCAACTTCCTTGTCGTCAAAATAGAGGGGTACAACATAAAACTGATTTTTGGAACTTAAGATTCGGTTTTGATACCAACAAGGAACACATATTTCTAAGTCTATGTTTCTTCCACTCAAGTTAGAAGCAAACATTCCATTAATACAGTTTATAAATTCACAAACTGCATCAAAGGCATCATCATTTACTCCTTCAAATTTCTCTCTTGCAAAATTTTCTGCTATAACAAGTAAATTATTGTTTTTACCAGACAATCCGGCAAATAAATCATGAGCACCTTTTAACTCTTGAACTCCCATACACTCAATTTCATATTCCGTTTGCTTTCTTACCTTTCCGAAATAAAATGGTATATGTAAAATTCTGCTAATCATACGAAATGTAAGAGTAATATACTCAAAATATAATACATGCCAATCTGGAATAAAAAGTGGAGCAATTCGATCTACATCACCACTTTTTAATGCTTCCATATCTGTCATAGTAAAACCGTTCTCTTCTTGGTAATTCGCGAGTTCCGCTTCCACCTCCTCAACAGTCATAAATCCTGCTTCAGTTATACTCTGCACAAAGCAAAGATATGGATTGCCTTGTAGGTTTAATAAATGCTCTACCTGCTTGGCAGTCAGAAATCCCTTATCTACGGCAATATCCCCAAAGCGCCGATCTAATCTACCTTGAATTTCATTTACCTCTTCTGCTTCTTGTGCTGTCAAAAGTTTTTCTGCTACGGCGATCAGTCCAAGTTTGGCTCTGGTCTCCTTTTGCTTTTGTATTACCCGGTTTAGTTCTTCTTTTGACAATTTCCCTCTCCCAACCAGGTAATTCCCAAAAAATTGTTCGAACATAATACCTCCAATCCTTCGCCGCTATCGGCAATTCAAACTCTTTTTTACCCCTTCTTTTTTATTATACAACATTATACACAAAAAAAACAGATATTTTTTCTTTTGTTTGTAATTGATTATTGATTTTCACCATTCCCAGCTTGGAAAGTTTTATATAGTTACTCAAACACCAGATGTTTCCATTTATACATTTCGATCGATATGTATATTTTAACATATGTGTTTTAAAATGTACAGAATATACTATATTTTTGTGACGTTTTAAAATTATGAATAGCTAACTCCTCTCACAACTAAAGTCATGACAGGAATTAGCTATGTTCATAAAAAATAATTCGTTCTATTATTATAACATAGCATCTAAGA
Organism: uncultured Lachnospiraceae bacterium; assembly: GCA_910586015.1. Lineage (GTDB taxonomy): Bacteria > Bacillota > Clostridia > Lachnospirales > Lachnospiraceae > MGBC140009. Next base: position 77,535 of record CAJUGJ010000008.1, on the reverse strand, counting down.
GTTGTTTTGTATACTCATTTTCAGGTTGTCTAAAAAGTATTTCTGTCTTTTTACTTTCTACAATTTTTCCTTGATACATAACACAGATCCTATCACAAAATCTGCGAATTACAGATAAATCATGAGAAATAAACAGATAGGTTAGATTAAATTCTTCTCTTAGTTTCGCAAGTAAGCTTAAAATTTGTTCCTGAACCGTTACATCTAAAGCAGAAACAGGCTCATCTAAAATAAGAAATTCTGGTTTTGTCATCAATGCCATTGCTATCGCTGTACGCTGTCGCTGTCCACCACTTAATGCTTTGGGATACCTTCCATAAAACTCTATAGGAAGTCCTGTTTTTTGAAGCATTTGTTCTGCCTGTTGTCTATTATATTGACTGGAATCTGATTTTTTTTGTAAACGTAGGGGTTCTTCTAATAACCATCCAATGGATTTTGAAGGATTTAAACTTCCATAGGGATCTTGAAATACCATTCGTGGCTGTAATTTTTCTCTGCCACGATAGATAATCTCTCCTGTGTAATCAGTAAGTAGTCCTGACAAAGCTTTAGCAAGAGTGGATTTTCCGCTTCCGCTCTCTCCTACAATCCCTAATGTTTCTCCTTGATATATTTCAAAAGAAACTTCATTTACTACTTGTTTTTTCGCCTTCTTTGAAAAAAATGTTTTCGTCTGTTTTGGATAAAATACACTTAAATTTTTTACAGATAGTAAAATAGAATCTTTTTGTTTACTTACCTTATAATCTTTTCCAACAGATGCACTTAATAATTGCTTTGTATATTCCTGTTTTGGATGAATAAATAATTCTTCTGTCATTCCCTGTTCTACACATTTACCCTGATAGAGAACGAAAGCCTTTTTACATAACTTTTTTATAACCCCTAAATCATGAGAAATAAATAAGACTGCTGTTTTATATTCTGTATTGAGTTTTTGAATTAACTCTAGTATTTTTGCCTGTAACGTAACATCTAAAGCAGTTGTTGGCTCATCTGCAATCAAAAGTTTTGGTCTACAAAGCATGGCTGTAGCTAACATAACTCTCTGTCTCATTCCACCTGAAAGTTGATGGGGATACTTTTCATATAGTGATTCTCCCTGTGTCAATCCTGTCTTTTCAAATAGTTCTAGCACTTTTTGTTTTCGTTTTGTTGGATCACTTTTTTTGTCATGTAATAGTAACATTTCTTCTGCCTGATTGCCAATTGTAAGAACAGGATTTAATGAAGTCATTGGCTCTTGAAAGACCATTGCCATCTGTTCCCCACGCAGATTTTCATACTCTTTTTGTGAACAACCATTTAGTTCTTTTCCTAAAAATTGAATACTTCCTGATAAAATATGTGCTTTTTTTTCTAAAAGCCCCATAATTGCTAATGCTGTCACACTTTTTCCAGAACCAGATTCTCCCACTAATCCAAGAATTTCTCCTTCCTTTAATTGAAATGAGATCCTATCCGTTACTTGTAATAATCCTTTTTTCGTTTCAAAACCAATAGATAAGTCCTTTATTGTAAGAATTGTCTTATCGCCTTTCATGTTAATAATTCCCCCAACTCCTACCTAACAATCCAAATCCAAGTACCATAACAATAATTACAGTTCCTGGTATAATTGCAGCCCCCGGAGAGCCTAATAAATAACTTTGAGATTCTGAAAGCATCCTTCCAAGACTTGCATCTGGTGGTTGTACTCCAAGACTTAAATAACTCATTCCCGCCTCTGCTAAAACAGCATTATTAAATCCAATCGCAAAAGCTGGAAGTAATACATTTTTTGTATTGGGAAGAATATGCACAAAAATAATTCGAAATATCCCTGCCCCCATTAATTTGGCATTTTTTACATAGTCTAGTTCTCTTTGTACAAGAAATTCACTTCTCATTATCCTTGCAAAACTTGGTATAAAAATAATACTAAGTGCTAAAATAATATTATATTTTCCCGGTCCTATTACGCCAACAAGAATAAGAGCAAGCAAAATACTAGGAAATGCTGTAACTCCATCATTGATCCGCATAAGCAGTTCATCTATAAAACCACCTAAGTATCCTGTTATTGCACCTATTATTGTACCAATTCCACCACCGATTAATACCGTTAAAAGACTAATCAAAAATGTTGCTTTTGTTCCTACCATAACTCTACTTAAAATGTCTCTTCCTAGATAGTCTGTTCCAAATGGGTGGAGAAGAGTAGGAGGATGATTTTTAAGAGCTGCATTTATCGCATCTGGATCATAAGGCGTATAAAAAAGTCCTACGATTACAAAAACAAGAATCAAACCAGCCAAAGTCACACCTGCGATTTGTTCAAAACTGTGTCTGTTTCGATGTTTTTGTTGTGTATTTACTGTCATTTTCACCTCCATGCTGCGACTGCTTTTAAAAACTGCTAATCTATTTTCTATAAATCTGTAATTCGAATTCTAGGATCTAATTTTTGATATGCTAAATCTACAAAAAAATTAATTAGTATCACAACTGCTGCAATATATAAAACTGCTGCCTCTACCACTGGGAAATCACGATAAGAAATTGCCGCGATTAACATTCTTCCCATTCCTGGTAAATTAAACACCTGTTCTACTATAATACTTCCCGCTAATACATCTGCCATTGTCATTGCCAAAAATGTAACAGAAGGAATCAGGGCATTTTTTAATACATGATAAAATAAAATTCTTTTTCTGGAACTTCCTTTACTTTTTGCAGTTCTTACATAATCTTGTTTCATTTGTACTAAAATAGAACTCTGCATAAAATTTACTGTCATTGCAATTTTGGGTATTGCTACAGCTATTGCAGGAAAGATCATATATCTCAAAAATTTCCCAAATGCTTCTGTTCCTGGATAGCTTCCAGGAATAAATAGTTTCATCCATACTCCAAAAATAAGAGAAAATAACATCCCTAAAAAGAATGGTGGAACTGCCATAATAATCTGATTAGAAAATGTAATAATTCGATGTAGTTTCCCATTTTTTCTTTCTATTCCAACTAGACTAAGTGGCAGAGAAATAAGCAAAATAAGGAACATAGATAATCCTGCTAACCATATAGTAACAGGAAGTCTTTCTACCATTAACTGTATTACTGGAACTCTATATTGGATTGAATCTCCAAAATCTCCACAAATTGCTCTCAAAATAAAATGAAAAAATCTGTAAAGAACAGTTTGATTTAATCCAAGTTGTTCTCTTAATGCTTCAATATCCGCCTCTTCTGCATCAACTCCAAGTCTTGTTAAGGCAGCATCTCCCGGAATTATTTCAAATGCCAAAAAGGTAAGCAGTGCAACGAAAAAAAGCGTAATAATGAGAGTAAAAAACCGCTGAAGATAGAATTTCATGCCTGCTCCTTTCTTTTGTTACTGTGCGTTTTTATAATATATTGTTGCCATATCCTGAACATATACTGGATAAAAGGTATAGCCAGAAAGTTTCTTATTTACTGCTACAAGCAAAGGTGGATCTTGAATATATACAGAAGCTGCATCTTCATTTAAAATACGCTGTAAGTCTTTATAAAATGTTACTTTTTCTTCATCTGATATAGTGGAAACTGCTTTGGTATAAACTTCATCAAAGTCTAAATTTTCATAGTTTAAAAAATTATTTGATGCTTTAGAACAATAACGCTTTAATACATCACTTGGCGCAAGATTTGCGTCTAAACCTACAATTGTAGCCTCATACTCTCTTGCTTTATAAACATTGGATAACCAACTTGACCATTCAATTAACTGAATCTTTGCTGTAATTCCAACCTGTTTTAATTGTTCTACAATTACTTGAGCTGTATCAACATGATACTGATAATTAGAAGGTACTTGAATTGTAAAACTAAACCCATCTGGATATCCTGCCTGTTTTAATAATTCTTTTGCTTTTTCTATATTATAAGAATATGTCATATCTAATTGTGTATTATAATATTTACTAAAACTAGAAAACATATTAGTTCGAATTATATTGCCTGCACCGCCTCCGACCATATCTAAAATCTGCTGTGCATCGATAGCATAAAATAGTGCCTGTCTTACTTCCTTTTGGTCAAAAGGTGCTTTTTTATTATTCAAAAATAATCCTTGTACTAAATTCATCGTTCCTGTTTTTACTTCAAACGTATCTGGAATCTGATTTGCCTGTTCACTTGTCAAATATGGAAAAATATCAATTCCTCCCGCAGATAGCTCTAAAAAAGCAGAATCTGTATTTGCGGAAATCTTAAATGTAACTTCATCTAAATAAGGAACTCCTTCTAAATAATAATCCTTATTCTTTTCTATGACAAACTTTTGTAACGGTGTGTAGGAAACAAAGCGAAATGGCCCTGTTCCAATTGGATTTTGTCCCAAATCTTTTATATGTTCTGGAACAATAGCACAGGTAAAATAGCAGATTAACTCCGTATTTGGTTCGTTTAATGTAATTTGAATCTGATCTTTTTGTCCTTCCTTTTTTAAGGCTTCAACCTCTTTAATACAAGAAAGTGCTGAAACTGTTATAACCTCCGGATCGGAAGTTTCAAGCAGTCCAGCACAACGTTTAATCGAGTATATTACATCTTCTGAGGTCACAGGTGTGCCATCGTGAAATTTAATATTTTCTCTTAAAGAGAAAGTATATATCATTCCATCTTCTGACATCGTATAACTCTCTGCGACTGCTGGGATTAAATTTCCATCCCTGTCAGGCTTTACAAGCCCTTCATAAATGTTGAATAAAACCTCTTCCGTTCCTGCCGCTACTGCTTTGTGTGGGTCAAGACTGTCAAGATCTTGTGTGATTCCTACAATTACCGAACCGCCGTAGACTTTTGTTTCAGTCGATGAGTCTTCACCGCTGCCTTCTGTCTGCGTTTGAGAGTTAGATTCTTTCTTTTGTGTTTTGTTGTCTTCCTCTTTCCTGCTGCCACATCCACATAGTACAACGGAAATCACAAGAGCCAACAAAAAAAATTTGCTCTTTTTCATAGCATCCTCATTTCTGCGTTAAAACGCTCTTTTTGATTGAACTATTCTCTCATTATTATGTAATTGTATACAGGTTCTCATACACGCTTTTCATTTTACAAACCTGCATTTTTAATCATACTCTATCATAAATAAAAATGCAAGTGTTGATTTTAAATTAAATAGAATTTAATACCCTATCAATCTCTGCAAGTAATCTATCTTTGATTGCAGGTTTTAGAAAATATCCTGCGGGTTTTAACTTTAATACTGCTTCAATATTCGTTCTGTCATTTACAGCAGTCAAAAAAATAACTGGAATACTCTTCATATCCTCATCTGCACGTATCATTTCAAGCGTCATCTTTCCGTCACAAACTGGCATTTCATAGTCTAATAAAATTAAGTCTGGGCGCTTTTTGCCAATAGAAGTCATTGCCTGTGCTCCTGAAATCGCTATAGTCACTTCATAATATTCTTCTAACATAGCTTTCATTGTACGAAGCGTAGTACCATTATCATCCACTACTAAGATTCTTTTCTTATCGACTGTTTCCTTTTTTTCTGTTATACCCTCTTCTATTTCTTTTTTGTCTAAATCAAGTCTTTTGCATATCGCTTCCATAATTACTGTATTTTCTACTGGGCGAATCAAATTTTCAAACTGATCCTCCTCATAATACTTAAAAAAGGTATTGCTTTCTTCTCTTGTTCCAATGGTCAAAACTGGAATTTTCTTATATTGATCACTTAATATAAAAAATATAGATGTATCAATATCATATGCACCAATTAAACTGATTAGGATCAAATCAGGATTTACGATTTTCAACATTCCTTCTAAAACATTTACATTCTCTGAACAAAGTTGTACATGAAAATACTGTGACAAAAATTTATTTGTTTCTTTTACTATATTATTAAGCTTTCCAATCAATAAAATTTTTTTCATCTCTTTCTCCCTCAATCACTAATTTATCTGTTCAATCAGTTGTTCTGCAATATATTCTACTTTTTCTAAATCTAAATTTGTTACTGCCTCCTCAAGTTTTTGTATATTTTGTTCTATTTCATCTGAATATTCATATTCCCTTAATTGTCCGATCAACTGGTCTGCTTGATCAATATCCATCTCCTGCATACTAATTCGTAACATTTCTACAACAGCCTGTATGAGTGAATAATCTGTCACTTCTTTTTTCGACACAGTTCCTATATCAAATACTCCTTGTAATTTCTTGTGGTAACTACGCCACTCTTCCAAAAATGTTGTTGTCATAGACATAATTATATCTATTTTATTATCTTTCGCTGCATATTCTAATACCTTTGCAATACCAGTCAATGGTATAATTCCAATTGTCGCTGCAAGACTTTTCATAGCATGTACCTGAATTCGATATGAATCTAGTTGTTCTACCTTCGTAATTTGTTCATATGCTCTTTCTAGATTATCTGCGGCAGATTCAATTTGGGCATAAAACTCTTTTATTGTATATTCTAACAGGTTTCTATCTGGTAGATGTAGCCAAGCGTAATTCCAATCTAATCCATCTATCTGTGGAAGCTCTTCTAAAAATAGATCTGATATATCTGTTTTTGTTTCAACCTGTTTTGGATTGTTAATAGCTTCCTCTAACAGTTCTCTTGGTAATATTTTCTTAATCATATTTTCTAGTTTTTCTGGAACAATCGGTTTCGATAGAAAATCATCAAAACCTTCTGATAAATATTTTTCTTTTGCTCCTGATACTGCATTTGCAGTCAATACAACAACTGGAGTATTCTCACATGGATAATTAGAAAGTGTTTTCATATGATGTAATGTTTCTACTCCATCCATTTCAGGCATCATATGATCGAGAAAAATCAAATCATAATGATTTTTCTGCACCAATTCCAAACATTCTATACCTCGTTTGGCCTCTGTTACTTGAATTTTTGTTTCCTTTAAGAGATTTCGTAATACTTTGAGATTGACTATATTGTCATCTACAATGAGTATCTTTGCATCTGGTGCATAAAATTTAGTATTATAGTTATAATCTTGTGCAATCTGATGTACCCTAGATTCAAAATCTCCAATTGGTATAGGATCAATAATCTTTTGTTCTAGTTCAAAATAGAATTTTGAACCTTTTCCATATATACTTTCAACTTGCAATCTGCTGCCAAGCAATTCCAAAAGTTGAATGGTAATACTCATACCAAGACCGCTTCCTTCAATGTTGCGATTTCTATTTTCTTCTATTCGTTCAAATTCTGCAGAAAGTTTAGGCAAATCCTCCTCTTTTATTCCTATCCCTGTATCTTCCACTTCAAATCTAAGTATAACCGTTTCATCTGTTTTGTGACTTTTAACCCGTAACCATACTATTCCTTCCTGTGTATATTTGACTGCATTAGTAAGAATATTAGTCAATATCTGACGGATACGTACATCATCTCCAAATAGGCGAGATGGAATTTCGTGATCGACCTCTACTTCAAGTTTGATATTTTTATCTTTTGCTCTCTGTATGGTCATATTGATCAAATCATGTATCAAACTACTGATATCATATTCTACTGGTACAATCTCCATTTTACCAGAATCAATCTTAGAAAAATCTAAAATATCATTAATTAGTGACAATAACGTTTGACCTGCTGTATAAATATCCATCGCATATTCTTTTATATTTTGTTCTTTCGATTCACGTAAGATCATCTCGTCCATACCAAGTACGGCATTAATTGGTGTACGAATTTCATGAGACATATGTGCTAAAAATTTTCCTTTTGCCTCATTTGCCGCCAAAGCCTCATGTCTTGCTACATCTGCCTCTTTCTTAGCCTGAATTAATTGTATATTTTGTTGCTCTGTTATTTTTGCTTTTTCTTCTACACTTATTCGATACTCTTTTGAAAGTTGTAAAGTATGTATGACAGCTACCATAATACTAAATATTGTCATGCTGTACTGACTTACTATACTGCCATAAACGCTTTCGACAGTAATATTCATAATTAAATTTATAACTTCTCCTAACAATAATACAAATATAGATAAGACGGAAAATATTGTTTGATATAATCTGTTTCGGTAATCAAACTGTATTAAACTTACAATAGCAACTATACAAACTATAACTACTACAAATAAAGATATATTTATCACATTTTCTGTAGTCTGTATGCCTAGTATTTGTAACAAAATTTGAATCACCGAATGGATACATACACAGCACAATAATATAGAAAAACGACGTGGATATACTATATATAGATTTCGTTCAAAATATAGTGTTAAAAATAAAGGAAGCAATAAAACTAAATACTCTTGTATCGCATATGCTTCTTGTATATTATAAAATATACTTAATGTATTTGTATCAATAAAGTAATAGATTCCTGTTGTCAATCCAATTAGTGCTAAAAATAGTTCTCCTCGTGTTGGTTGACATGTATATCGTCGTATTAGTGTAAGTACAAACATGATAATTGTCATAATAATAATCAGAAGACAGCAACCAATATCAGTAATATGATTTCCTATTACTCCTATCATTATCATATCACGTGTTTCGATTTTAATATTATCTAATGTTGCCGCTACATCTGGATAAGAAGATGTTAGTTCAATCCATATTTCTCCTTTTTGAATCACATTTGGAATATTTACTAAATGCTCGTTGTATCCAAACATTCTTTTAGATACATCATCTTCAAAATAAGACTGGTAGATGATTTTACCATCCAAAATTATACATATCATAGTGTCTATAGAAGAAAATTTTAATGCCAGACCTGCAAATTCTTTTGGTAAGATATTTTTAAAAACAATGATATCGTCTACTTCACTCTTTCCTGTATATGGAAGATTTACTTTCTGATATTTTCCTTCTTTTAGTGTTTCTTTTATCAGTTTTTGAACTCTAGAATCATTTAACTCTGCTCCAGATACCTTCGTACTATCTAATGAGATCATAGACCAATCCTCATTAAAATAATATTCAGACTGCTCTGGTAATAGAGGGATATCTTCTTCTTTTTGAAACTGAAATAGTGCAATAATCATAAAAATAAATATAAGTAGGATTGAAACTCCTCCTAATTTTCGTAAACTCGTCATTTTTACTTTTCACATCTGCTTTCTAATATTATTTATTCTTTAATATTATCACAACTGTTTTCATTCCTCAATACTTAGTTCAGCTTATCCATGACAAAAGCTGTCGTATTTCTTAGTACGACAGCTTTTATTGTAATTTGTTATATCATTAATTTTTTTCTGTATTTTGCATTTCTAATTGTGCAGTAACTAAACCATAGTAAATTCCTTTCTTTTCCATGAGTTCATTATGTGTCCCAACTTCTGCAATCTCATGTCCATCAATTACTACCAAACGATCTGCATCTTTTAAAGTTGAAAGACGATGGGCAATCGCAAAGGTTGTTCTACCAGATCTTAATCGTTCTAGTGCTTTCTGAATTAAATATTCACTTTCTGTATCCAAACTTGCAGTTGCTTCATCTAAGATTAAAAGTCTTGGTTCATTTAAAATTGCTCTGGCAATCGCTAATCTTTGACGTTCCCCTCCAGATAAGTTAAATCCTCTTTCTCCTACATATGTATTGTAGCCATCTGGTGTTCGACAGATAAAATCATGAGCATTTGCCATTTTTGCAGCACGAATTACTTCTTCGTATGTTGCGTCTGGTCTGGCGAATCGAATATTGTTTAAAATCGTTCCAGAAAATAAAAAGGTTTCTTGTAATACTACACCGATCTGTGCATGATAATTTGCCAACTGAATTTCTCTAATATCTTTTCCGTCTACTAAAAGTTCTCCATCATCTGCCTCATATAAGTGCATAATCAAATTGATCATAGTAGATTTTCCTGTTCCAGATGCTCCAACTAACCCTATCATCTCTCCCGGTTTTACTTTCAAATTAATATGTTCTAATACAGGTTGATAGGACTTGTAGCCAAAAGAAACATTCTGAAATTCAATTTCTCCCTTTACTTCTAATTTAGAAGCATTTTTTTTGTCATAAATCTGTGGCTCTTGAGACATGACATCTCCAATTCGCTGTATGCTTGTAACCAGATTCATTAATTGTCTTGGTAGATTGGTAATCCAGTTTAAATACATATAAAGTAAAGAAGTATAATTTACAAATTGTAAAAGTTCTCCTGCTGTCATATTTCCATAAATGACATCTTTACCGCCAAAATAGAGAATCAGAAAGACCCCAGCACCTATAATAAAAGAAAGTGTTGGATAAAAAATTGCCCAAAATACTTCATTACGGCTTTGAATTACAGCAAATTCCTCCGAACTTTTATCAAACCGCTGTGATTCTTCCCCTTCCTTTCCATAAGATTTTACAATAGACATTCCAGAAATGACATCTTGAAGTTGACTATAAATATCGTCATTCTTTACCCATTGTCTATGAAATCTACGATGAATATTTTTCCAAAAGGCAACTGATACAAAAACAGAAATCGGTGTAAACATGAATGCTAAAATTGCCAGTTTTACATCTAATATCAACATATATATAATATCGCAAATAAAGATAATGACAACAGTAAACAGATTACAAAAGATATCTTCCATAAATTCTCTAACTCGTCCTGTATCATTAATAATTCGGTTCATCAATTCTCCCGGTCTTCTGTCATTGATAAAAGAAAGAGTTAAAATCTGTATCTTTTCATATAATCTTTTTCTTAGATCCATACTGATAGTAGAACCTAATCTAGCACATAAATAGCTTTTTGAAATATTTACAATGATAATTCCAATACTTAAAGAAAACATGATTCCCAAACATATAAATGCTTGAGTAAGTGTACTATTTTCTGCATTTAGTATATCATCAATTAAATATTTTTGGATCTCTGGATTTAAAAGGGTAATCGTTGATGCTGCAAGCATCAATAGGAAAATGACAATCATTTGGATCTTATAAGGTTTTAGCATGAGTAATAATTCATGTAATACACCTGCTTTTTTTCCTTCGCAATGTGGACATTGTTTTGTGCCCGGAAGTGCTCTCCCACAGATAAGACATGTTGTTTCATATTCCTTACTTTCTATTTTTTGTGTCTTTCCTCTCTTTAATAGCATTGCACCTCTGGCGGCATAAGAAAATCTTGCCAGATGTTTGGAAGAAAATCGACCTAAAAGTTCTTCCTTTCCATTTCTTATTACAAATAAAATTCCACATGCAATCTGTGGTTCACTTTTTATTTCCTCACAATCGGTAAGTGCATACTGCTTTTTTCGTATGCCATTTTCCAAAACAGAGATTGTCCGATTTGTAATCACGACATAAGAATTTTTTAAATAATTCCCCTCATGATCTAAATCCAGAGGAAGAGCATAATAAATTTCTTCTCCCTGTGTCAGTTCAAGTAACTGACGATCTTTTTCAGACAATTCAAAATTTAATATCACGGCTGCCTCCTATAAAAACAAATCTAATTTTTTACGCTCTCCTGCCGTTAATTGATCGACATCTGGAATTTCAAATCGGTTTTCATCAATATCTGAAATCAAAATTCGGGTATCCGAAAGATGAATAATGGAACTACCACCCATATGTATCGTAAAGCGACACGCACCTCTATCTGTTAAAACATCAAAGTAGGCATATCCATATTCCTCTTTAATAGATATGATTTTTTGGATTATAGGTGTAAAATATCTTAAATTCATCTGTTCTTCTAACATACTTCTCGTATCTTTGTTTAGCTTTCCTATATCCTCAATAATTCCTATTTCCTTTGAGCGTTCTTCTGGAGTACGTATCGAAATGTAGTGTTGTGGATCGGTAAAAGGAAACATCCGTACTACATGAACTCTTGAATAAACTTCCTCTCCTACAGTTAAACTGACAAAACCTCCCTCTGTTCTGGAAAACGTTGCATTTTTTTCTGTCAAAAATCGAACTTTTAACATTTCTTCTGTTTCTTGTTCCATTTGTTCTAAATCAAACTCTTCGCCCTGCATCCTAAATCCTCCCATTTGGTTTTATAAGTTCTCTGTCTATTCTAAACCTTTCATTGCAAGTGCTTTCTTTTGAAGTTCCATTAATTTATAATACGTTCCTCTTTGCTCTTCTAATTGTTTATGCGTTCCTCTTTCTGTAATCTCTCCATTATCAATAACAATTAAAAAGTCTGCATCTTTTAAAGTAGAAAGTCTATGTGCAATTGAAATCGTAGTTCTACCCCGAACCAGATAGTTTAAAGATGTTTGAATTGCTCTCTCTGTTTCGGTATCTACAGAAGCAGTGGCTTCATCGAGAATTAAAATCTTTGGATTTGCTAAAATTGCTCTTGCTATTGAAATTCGTTGACGTTCTCCACCAGAAAGTTCTCTTCCTGAGGATCCAATTTTAGTATCATATCCGTCTGGCATCCGTAAAATAAATTCATGGGCACTGGCTAAAACTGCTGCGCGAATCACCTCTGCTTTTGTTGCTGACGGTCTGGCATATTTAATATTCTCTTCTACTGTCCCCATAAAAATATAAGTTTCTTGTGATACCATTGCTACGTTGCGTCTAAGATCATGAAAAGAAAGTTCCTTTATATTCTTTCCATCCAGAAAAATTGCTCCTTCTTGTGGATCGTACATTCTTGAAATCAAATTAACTAAGGTTGTTTTTCCTGCTCCTGATCTTCCTACAATTCCAAGCATGGAACCCTCAGGAATATGAACGCTAATATCCTTTAATACTGGCTTATTCGCTTCATATCCAAAAGTGATATTCCTTAATTCAATTTCACCGTGAGGCTCTTTTAATGGAAGTGGATTTTTTGCTTCCACTACTTCTGGAACAGCGTCCAAAATTTCAAACATACGCTGTGCACTATTCATACTATTTGACCACCAATGAAAAATTCTTGCCAAAAAGTTCATCGGTCCAGCAAGTTGTCCAACATATCCTACAAATGTAATTAAAAGACCAACTGGCATGGAATCATCTTTCATTAAAAAAGTAACACCTATTATCCAGATAATAATATTGGTGAGCTCTTGTGTTGTTGTATAAAGAGCTGCAAAGTAATTATTAAATTTTACAATTGATAATTCTGCATTTTTTAATTTTGAATTATTTCTTGAAAATCTAGTGATTTCTCTTCTTTCTTGTCCAAATGCTTTTACTACTCTAGCACCAGTTAAATTATCATTAACCTGACTGTTGACAGAGCGTTCTGCACGATGTCTTCTTCCAAATAGACTAAACAGTCTTGGGCGTAAATAAAAACTGATTGCTAAAGAAATTGGTAAAAGTAAACAAGCAACTAATGCCATCTGCCAGCGAATTGTAAACATTACTACAACTGTAGAAAGCATAGTAAATGCACTGATCAAAAGAGAAGGAGCTCCGTCAATAAAAAAACCTGTGATTCGATCGGCATCACTTAAAACTCTAGTCATTAAATTTCCCGTTTGACGGCTTTTAAAAAAGCTAATAGAAAGTTGTCCCATCGCTTTAAAAATATCTTTTTTCATATCACAGACTACTTGTGCCACAATTTTTGCGGTAAAAACTCCCTGCAAAATACTAAATGCTATGATTGTCAATTTTGCCAAAAGCATCATTCCAATTACAAGAACTAATGCTGTAATAAACTTTCCGCCTCCTAATCCAAGTTTGGCAAGAAATGCTTCATTTTTGGCAAGTACTCTATCATAGAGTATGGTTCCACTTAAATATGGCCATACTAAATTTAGTGCAGCAGTTGCTATATAACATAATAACATCACTATCATTTTTCCAGTATAAGGCTGGAAGTATTTCATAATACGTAAAAAAATTGAACCTCGATCCATACATTTTGGACAGATCTTTCGTTCTGGATTTGGATACATTCTTCCACAGTTAGGACAATATTCTTCCTGCTCCTCTTTTTCCTCTTTCAAAAAATCTGGTTTTGGTTCAGACAAATGTTCAAAAGTACGAACCAGTTCGTGCATTTTTTTCTTGTAGAGATTAGAAAATGCTATAAGGCGAAAAGTCTGTTCTTGTATCTGTGCCACCAAGATCCCACAAGCTACCTGTCGTTCCACTTCTATTTTTTGTATTGAGCTAAGTTCATAAATTTTAATTGCCCAATCTTTATCTTTTTCTATCTCCAACTCATCTTTAAATGAACATCCCTTAAAATGATGAACAGCATTTAATTCTGGAGCAGAAAGTAAAACTACTAATTTAGAAGCCGTTAAAACGACAAATCCATCTGCATATTCACACTCCGTTGTCATATCTGTAGCAGAGATTTTTAAAATGTGTTCTGGTTCTATTCCATGTCCCTGCAACATAGAAAGTACCTTTTTGGGTAACTTAATCCTCTCCATAATCCCCTCCAATCATAGACTGTGCTTCATTATATCTGATTTCTTTTAAAGCTACAATGTCAATTCTACTTTCTTTTTTGTGCTATCTTGCAAAAAGAATAAAAATCTAATTCTTAATAAAGTTTTAAGCAGAATCTTTCTTTCGTTTCATTGACATAAGATTTCAAATCACGTATAATGAAGCTGTCAGCATATGAATATAAAATTAAGTAGAAAAGGAGGCGTATACTGATATGAAATATTGTAAAAAGTGTGGTAACTTACTTGATGAAGCTGCTATCTCTTGTCCTTCCTGTGGTGCTAAAGTAGAAGATTCTTCCCAAACAAAATCAGAAGAACCAGTTAGTTTTATTATGCCACAGACACAAGAATCCGTTTCTTCTGATTTTATTTCAGAAGCTGTTCCAGAAAAGAAGAAACCTCACAAGAAAAAAATCCTTGCAGCAATGATTGCAGTATTCCTCATAGTTGTTGGAACAGGTGCTATTGTCTATGCTTCTTCAGATTCTTTTAAAAATAGTATGAAACAGGCAATGATGAAGCCATCTGAGTATCTTCAGAATATTTTTGAACATTCCTTTGCAGAGCTTGCCGAAGATGTTTCTGAACAGTACTCTACTTTTTTAGCTCCCATTACAAATCTCACTTCCGATAAGCAAGAATTTAACTGTTTAGCTTCTGTAGATCTTAAGCTCAATCAAGAATTTCTTGTACCATTTTTGGAATCAGCAGGATTATCAGATGTAAACTTTGAAAATCTATCTGCTAATATCGCTTCGAACTCCAAAGACGAAAAAGTAGGAGGTAACGTATTACTTTCTGTTAATGGTCAAAGTTTAGTATCCCTAAATTTAGCAGCAGATAATAAAGAAGATGTTTTCTATTTGCAAATTCCTGAACTTTCTCCTGCTTATTTAAAAATCGATGCTCGTAACTTTGTACAACAAAGTACCTCTAGTTCACAACAGTTAGGGGAAATGATAAGCAGTATTTTTAATGAGTCTATGTTAAGTCCTGATGACGTAAAACGGATTTTAACTGACTATTCTTCTTTGTTTGTTGATATGTTAACAGATGTTAATGTAGAAAAAAATCTAACAGTTGAAGCATCTGGTGTAAAAACTTCTTATGACAAGTATATTGTTTCCATTAATGAAAAACAGTTAAAAGAATTTTTAACTGCTTTCTTAACAAAGGCAAAAAATGATGAGAAACTTCTTGGATTTTTAGAAAATATGCTACAAGTTATTTCAAAGTATAGTGAAACAGAATTGGATATTCCTTCTTTTTCTTCTGATATTGATAAAACTTTAAAAGAGATAGAAGCAATAACAGCAGATGAAACTGTTATTGTTGCAAATCTGTCATTTTGGATTAATGAAAAAGGTGAGATTAAGGGAGAAGAACTCAATGCCCAAAATTACTCTTTAGGATTTCTCTCTACTGAAAAGAAAAATCAACATGGATTTTCTCTTTGGTTAAAAAACAACTCTACCTCTATTTTTAGTTTAGATGCAGATTCTTTGGAAAAAAATGATAAATATTCTGGTTCTGCAAAATTCACATTTTCATCTGAAAATTTGTATACACAAACAATGCAGACAAATACTATTACCTTTGATTTTACTGATGTTACTACTAAAGATATGTTAACTGGAACCTTTACCGTCACTTCTTCTCTACTTCCAGGCGGCAGTCTTACTTTAAATCTTACTGGAACATCTAAAGAAAGAGAAGCTGTATTAGGAATTAATTATATGGGAATGTCTATTGCTACATTAACATTCCATCTATCTAATAACCAAAAAGCAGATGAAATCATCTTTCCATCTAAATCAGATAAAGTTTATACAATTGAAGCAGACGGGGAAGCTCTTTATGAGTATCTTGAAGAGTGTAATATAGAAGAACTTCTTAAAAGATTAGAAAATAGTATTGGTATTGATTTAAGCTCTTCACTTCTTAAATAATAGAACATCTTTATAAAAACTAATAGGATAGGCAAAACGCTTCTTATTTAAAGTTTCATAAGAAGCGTTTTTGTTTTTGTTTATATTTTATAATATTTTAGAAATAGTTTCTTTCTTTCAATATTGTATTGTGATACACTAATACTAACTTAGAAAGGAGACTGTTATGGAAATCAAGGATACTAGACTTGACGACAATGCAGAAATCTATAAAAAACGCTCTGATAAACCCCAACGTCATAAATTAAAAGAATTGCACGGTAAGGAAAAATTACAATATTTTTCTGACTATTATTTAAAAATTGTATTAGTTGCTGCACTTGTTATAGCTCTTTCTGTATATTTTATATACTCAGTTTGGATTGCTCAGAAAGTAGAAACAGTACTTAATGTTGCAATTGCTGATTATGTATTTTCGTCTGAGGTTTTAGAAGATGCAAGTAATCGTTTTGGAGAATATATTAACATAGATAGCGAAAGTCAAAGAGTTTTATTAGACAATAGTTATTATATTTCTGTTGGAGATTATTCTTCTACCCAAAAACTGAGCACTTATATTTTAGTAGGAGAAGTTGATATTATTATTACAAAAGAATCGATCTTTCAAAGTTATGTTTTAAATGGTTCTTTATCCTCTCTTACAGATACTCTACCCACAGATCTCTATTCAACACTTTCCGATCATTTCTATTATGGAAGAATACGTGAAAATCCAGAAGAAACACTTAAAACAGCAACTGGTTCCCTTGAAGCATATGGAATTTATTTAGATCAATGTCCGATGTTTCAATCACAGAGTACTTCAGAGGATCGTCCAATTTTAGGAATTGTAGCGACTGGAAAACATATAGAAAATAGTTTTGATTTTATTCGTTTTTTGTTTCAAGAATATCAGCCACCAACCAATCCAAACCAAATAGTTACTCCATAGATATAAAAAGCTGTCCAAAACTTTGGACAGCTTTTTATATCTATTTTGTGGTTAAATATCCCTGTGCTTTTAAAAGTTCTGCAATTAAAACAGCTCCACCAGCAGCCCCACGTTTTGTATTATGAGATAATCCAATAAATTTATAATCATAAATAGTATCTTCTCTTAAACGACCTGCACATACACCCATTCCTTTTTCTGTATCCCGATCTAAAGCTGTCTGTGGACGATTATCCTCTTCAAAATACGTAATAAACTGTTTTGGAGCACTTGGCAACTCTAACTCTTGAGGAAGTCCTTTAAACTCTTTCCATGCTCTTAAAATTTCCTCTTTTGTTGGCTTTTTCTCAAAGGAAACAAATACTGCTGCTGTATGTCCATCTGTCACTGGAACTCGTATACACTGACATGTAATCAAAGGACTTTCTGCCTTTACAATCTGTCCATTTTCTACATGTCCCCAAATTCTTAAAGGTTCTTGTTCACTCTTTTCTTCCTCACCACCGATATAAGGAATTACATTATCCATCATTTCTGGCCAGTCTTTAAAAGTCTTACCTGCCCCTGAAATTGCTTGATAAGTTGTTGCTACAACAACCTTTGGTTGATATTGTCTTAGTGCATGAAGCATTGGCGTATAACTTTGAATAGAACAATTTGGTTTTACAACAATAAATCCACGCTTTGTCCCAAGTCTTTGCTTTTGAGCTTCAATCACCTCTAAATGTTCTGGATTTAATTCTGGTACTACCATAGGAACATCTGGAGTCCATCGATGAGCACTGTTATTGGATACAACTGGTGTTTCTGTCTTTGCATATGCCTCTTCAATCGCTTTAATCTCTTCTTTTGTCATATCTACAGCACTAAATACAAAATCCACATTAGATGCTACTGTTTTCACATCGTTGACATTTAAAACGGTAAGATTTTTAACTGCTTCAGGCATTGAGGTGGTCATCTTCCAACGATCTGCAACTGCTTGTTCATAGGACTTTCCAGCACTTCTTGGACTAGCAGCTACCGCTACTACCTCAAACCACGGATGATTTTCCAACAAAGAAATAAATCTTTGTCCTACCATACCAGTTGCCCCCAAAATTCCAACTCTTAATTTACTCATAAATTCCTCCTGATCCAAATTGTCTATTTGATTTTCTATAAAATCATGTTTTTGTACGACATACATTTGTATTTCTTAAATATAATATACTCTTTCTTTTTGAAATGCAACTCTTTTCTTTGTTACTTTTTTCGTTCTCTAACTTTTGTTTCACTTGCATTTCCAATATAGTGCATTTTTCCCTGTTTCATCTTAGGAACTTCTCCAATCTCATATTCATCCATACGCATTGCACCCTCAAGGTCTTTTGAAAGTTTTGCAGCACATTCTTTACAATATCTTCCTGAACGGATATCACAACGGCAGGATTCGCATTTAATATAGATTGGAGAATTTTCTGGAATCTCTAAACGCCCTTCTCGAAGATATTGCTGAATTTGACGGATAGGTATGGATGTTTCTGCCTCTATCTCTATCATAGTTGCTGTTCCATGTGCTTCAATATATTCTCTGGCTCTTCCAAATACTTCATCATCTATTCTTTTACATTCTGAACAAAGTCTATGACCAAATCCAAGATATGTAAACATTCGTTTACATCGATTACATGTTGCAGTTTCTCCTATCTTAAACATATAATCTGTCTCGCCTCCTTATTAAAAATTTCTAGTTGATTTTTATTTAGAATATAGTTCTACAAATTTTATAAATTTTTCTATCAAACAGAGGAATTCTTCTTTTGTTTCAATTGTATTGATTTCACAACGGAGTTTTGCACTACAAGGAAAACCTGTTATATAATTTACAGCATGTCTACGCATCTCTCGTATAGCAATGTACTCTCCCTTTTGGGCAATCTCCATATCTATATGACGGCACATCACATTTACTACCTCATATATAGAGGGTTTTGGCAATAAAATTCCACTTTTTAAATATTCTTTTGTTTGTGAGAATAACCAAGGATTCCCACAGGCAGCTCTTGCTATCATTACAGCATCACATCCTGTTTTTTCTAACATTTTCTTAGCATCTTGTGGTGTAACGATATCTCCATTCCCAATTACAGGAATAGAAACTGCTTCTTTTACCTTTTGAATGATTTCCCAGTCAGCTCTGCCACTATAATATTGTTGTCTTGTCCTTCCATGTATTGCAATAGCAGCCGCTCCTGCCTCTTCTGCAATTTTAGCACATTCTACTGCATTTTTATTTTCTGGTGTAAATCCTGCACGTATCTTTACGGTCACTGGTTTTTGAATTGCCCTAGAAACAGCCCGAATAATCTCTTCTATTCTTTTAGGCTGTTTCATAAGAGCCGAACCTTCTCCATGATTTACTACTTTTGGTACAGGACATCCCATATTAATATCTAATATATCAAAATTTCTCTCTTCAATTCGCTTTGCCTGTTCACTCATAATGACAGGATCTTCTCCAAATAACTGTACTGCGATAGGACGTTCTGCCTCTTGTATTTGAAGAAGTTGCTCTGTTGCTTTATTTTCGTAGAGAATTCCCTTTGCACTGACCATTTCTGTATAACTATAATCTGCACCATATTCTCTACAAATGAAACGAAATATAGAGTCTGTTATTCCCGCCATTGGTCCTAGTACTAAATTTCCTTCTATAAAAACTTTTCCAATAAAGAATCCATTACATTTTTCCATTATGTCCTCTGTCCTCTACATTTTTGATAGATAAAGTAAAGACCTTTCATCGTCAGCATAGGATCATAATAATCAATCAAAGACGATTCTTCTGCAATAATTTTTCCAAGACCTCCTGTTGCAATTACCTTCATCGTTGAAAGCTTTGCTTCTTCTTTGACTCGCTTGATAATATATTCTGTCTGTCCAATGCAGCCAAATACCAAACCTGCCTGCATACTGCTGACTGTATCCCTTGCCAAAATTGTATCTGGCTTGCGAATTTCAATTTCAGGAAGCTTTGCTGTATCCCTCCAAAGTGCATTTGCACTAATTTGAATTCCTGGAGCTGTAATTCCCGACTGAAAAGTTCCATCTTCTAATATTAAATCATATGTCGTTGCTGTTCCAAAATCAATTACCATTAATGGACCACCATATAATTCATATCCTGCAACTGCGTCTACTACGCGATCTGCACCAATCTCTTTTGGATTTGCAGTATTAATTTTGATTCCTGTTTTCGTTCCAGCCCCAACAATAATTGGTGTCTTATGAATATACTTTGTAATCCCGCTTGTAAAAGAATACATCATTCCTGGAACAACAGAGGCAATAATTACATCTTCTAAACAGTTAGGATCAATTCCTCTGGTTCTTAATAGATCACAAAGCAGTAAACCATATTCATCAGAGGTTCTTGCTATCTTTGTTGTCAAACGAAAATTTGCTGCCAGATCTTCTTTCTGAAATACACCAATCGTAATATTAGTGTTTCCAACATCAATTGCCAGAAGCATATACTTTCCCCTTTCTATCTAAAATCTTATTCATTTATTGATTCTTCTAAAAAAATGTTCGATAATATAGTTCCAGTGATTCTAATAACTCTCTCTTTTGCTCTCTGATTTGTTTTATCTTTAAAATACTTCCAATCTCGTCAAACAATAAATCTCCCTCGTCATGTTCCACATGAAACATAAGTGTTCCATCTTGTTCATATTCTAAAGTTAAAATTCCCCCTATATCCTCTGTATATAATACACATAAAATCTTTAATTCATCCCGAATAGATTGCGGTAAACTAAAAAAGTCTTCATTTAAATAAAATTTCTTTTCATAGGCGCTACTTGCACATAATACCACATTTTCTTGGTACATTCTATATGTCTCCTCTAAATTTTCCACAAACCAAAAAAACGAGATCTCCGTTCTTACGGAAACCCCGTTTTTGAACTCTATTTATATTTTACATCAATACCGCCTAAAACACAAGTTCCATTAATATAAATTGTTGGAAAAAATCCACCTGCTGGGATAGAAGTTGTCTTATCATCAACCCCACCTAAAATTGGCGTGCAATTAATTACCACTCTAACATCCCTTGGTACTAAAATATCAATTCCTCCACAAAGCACTTTCGTTTCAATTACAACAGAATCTCGAATAATTGCATTTCTCAAATCCAAGTCCATTCCACCAAGTACACAAGAAAACATTCCATTGGATATATACTGGTTATCGAACTTCACTGTTTTTCCAGATAATATAGAACTTCCTGCAAATCTGCCACTGGAATTATTATTATGTGATGTTCCTTCATATCCTGTATTTGTGTACTGATTTTGATGAAATGGTTCTTGTTGGTAAGTTTGATAATTCTGTTGTCCAGTCTGAAATCCCGAATCATATCCTTGATTCATTTCTTCATAGGGTTCAGAATAGGTCTCATTCCAATTATTTGTCTGTGCTCCAAAAGAAGTCTGTTGATCCCAATCGTCTCCTGTATAATACTGTGTTTTTGATTCTTTTTGATTTTTTGTATCACTTTTTAAAAACTTCATTCCTGTATAAATAAGAAATCCTGCACAGGCTAATGGAAAAATCAATCTCGAAGGAAACATTCCATTAGAAGAAAGTAATAGTAAAAAACCAATTCCCAATCCGATTAAATTAGAACTTCGATTTTGTTTTGAACTATTGATTAATCCAATAAAACTTGGAATAATAATAAATAGAGTCCACCATCCTCGAAAGAACAGAGAAAAGGAAAAAAATCCAAAACTTTTTCCAGCAATAAAGATTCCAAATAAAATTAAAATAACACCCCACATAGAACCTGTTTTCTTCTTCATATAATCCCGCCTTCCTTCTGGTTTTTCGTTTCTATCTTTATCATAACTTCTAACCATTCAGAAATCAAATTATAATTTCATTAGAAACCCTTTAGCTGTTTTTAAGAAACAAGTTTCTTTATTTTCTATTCTCCAAGTGTTGCTACCATAACTGCTTTAATTGTGTGCATCCGATTTTCTGCCTCATCAAAAATCACATCTGCGTATTTTTCAAATATTTCTTCAGTTACTTCATTTCCTTTCACTGCTGGAAGACAGTGTAGTAAAATAGAAGTATCCTTTCCTGTTTTTTGCATTAAATCTTTATTTACTTGGTATGGACGTAGTAGTGCAACTCGTTCTGCTGCTTTATCTTCTTCTCCCATAGAACACCAAACATCTGTATAGAGAGCATCTGCTCCTTGTACTTCCTCTAAATTAGAAGTAACCTTGATGAAACTGCCTGACTCTTTGGCATACTGTTCACATTCTTTTACCAATTCTTTGTCTGGATAAAGAGCTTCTGGAGCTAAAATAACAAAAGATACTCCCATCTTTGCACATCCAATCATTAAACTGTTTGCCATATTATTTCTTCCATCGCCTACAAATACCAATTTTAATCCATTTAAATGTCCAAACTGTTCTTGTAATGTCAGAAAATCTGCTAAAATCTGTGTCGGATGATATGTATCTGTAAGTCCATTCCAGACTGGAACTTTACTGTATTTTGCAAGTTTTTCTACAGTTTCTTGAGAAAATCCCCGAAACTCGATTCCATCAAACATTCTTCCAAGTACTCTTGCAGTATCTTCTATACTTTCTTTATATCCAAGTTGAATATCTTCTCTACCTAAATATTCTGGATGTCCTCCCTCATCAACACAGCCAATTGTAAAAGAACATCTAGTTCTAGTAGAAGGTTTTTCAAAGATTAGTGCAATATTCTTTCCTTTTAAACGATTTCCTGTAATCCCTTTTTTCTTTTTTGCTTTTAAATCGGCAGATAATTCCAGTAAATAGGAAATTTCTTCTTGTGTAAAATCTTTTAATGTCAAAAACGATCTTCCTTTTAAATTCATATATTCTGTATCCTTTCTTTATTCAATTTGAAATATTATTCAATTTACTGATTGTTTATTCAGATTATAACGTTCTCTTTTATCCTTGTCAAGTAAAAT
Organism: uncultured Lachnospiraceae bacterium; assembly: GCA_910586015.1. Lineage (GTDB taxonomy): Bacteria > Bacillota > Clostridia > Lachnospirales > Lachnospiraceae > MGBC140009. The sequence goes on along the minus strand of CAJUGJ010000008.1, from coordinate 54,293 downwards.
TATTCTCAATCTGAGGAAGCGTCACCATTTTCAAAATCAGTTCGATTAATGGGGGAAAAGGTAGATCAGAGTGATTTCTCTTCCAAATAGTATAGCGTTTTTGAATAGTATCCTTTAACTCTTCTTCTGTATAGATCTGATATTTTTGAATTCGAAGATTTTTTGCACAAAGTTCAAGTAGAGAAAGATATAATTCATGATAGGTCCAATTTTTGTCTAATTTCAGTTCTCCTGCTAAGGAAGGAAAAACTTTCTCAAAAAGTTTCCTTGTATAAATATTCGGATCATCACAGGATTCCCCAAAATATTCCAGCAAAGCCATTTGAACCGCATTATGACACCCAACTAATCGAAATATACTTTCTTCTTCTCCTAATTTTGAATTAATATAATACATTTTTCCCTTTAAAGATCGAAAACAGCGAAGACCATCAAAATATCCAAGTCTCATATTTTTTCGACTGTTCTCAGAATTAAAATCTAGGATATTTCCAAGATCAGTACGTGGTGCAATTTCAATTACTGTCACTTCGTCTGGAAGTTTTACATTTTTAATAATTCCTAATCCAAAAATACGGACTACCAAAATATCTTTATAACCCCGTTTAATTAACATATCAATAGGAAGATTATTTATTACTCCACCATCCATATATTTTTTTCCATGTAAGGGTTCATTTCTAAATGCAGGAAAATAGGCACTTGCAAGTAAATAATCCTTTAATTCTCCCTCTTGTGTCTGTGCAGCAGTAATCTCAAGTTGCTTTAATTCATCCATTGAAAAAGTACCAAGTACTAATTCTATTGGTGAGTTACGAATTTTTTCTTCATCTACTGCTTCATCAATTAGAGTTCGAAGTGGTGTAATATCAAATCCTTTATCTACCATAAATTTAGTCCAAAGCCTGACTAGCTCTTTAAAATTCATATTTCGGATCTTTCCATGAAATAGAGTGTCCATTTGTTCATCGTCTACATCCATTACTTTTGAATAAGTAAGATTTTCCCATATTTCAACTGCACGTAGTATATCCCCCATTGCAATCAATGCTCCATTTAAAGCACCTACAGAAACTCCTGCAATTCCACGAATTTTTACACCACATTCTTGCATAGCTGCCCAAACTCCAATCTGATATGCTCCTTTTGCACCTCCTCCTTCTAAAACAACTCCATATTCTTTTGTAAGATCAAATTTGTACATTTCCATCTATCTTTACTTCTCCTGAAAAATTGTTCTCTATTTTACTAACAAATAGTTTTACTCCTGAAATTTGTTCTACCATCACCAAACAATCCACTGGAATTTTTATATTCTCTTGTAATGTTCTTGCTGTCCACTCTTGTCCGTTTAAAATAACTTGTCCTGTCTGCGCTTCATTGTCAATCTCTACTATTACCTTTGCTAAACAACCAATTAAAGCTTCATAGTTTGTTTTTTCTTTTGGTTTTTGTTGGAACTTTTTAACAAGAGGTCTAGTGAAATAAAGTAGTACAAAAGATACTTCAATAAAAAAGATAATCTGCATATATATTGGAACTTGAAAAAGAGATAATAACATCGCTGCTACTGCACCCCCTGCAAACCAAATAGTTGTCAGTCCCGGTGCAATCACTTCTGCAATCAAAAAAAATATGACTAAAAGAAACCAGATAAGCGAAATCATACTTTTTCCTCCATCCTTTTATTTTTAGTTTCATCATACACCACTGATTTTCTTTTTTCTAGTCTTTTAAATTAAACTTTTACTACAAAATTTATAAAATAAAAAGAGCTGTTGCAAAATAAAATTTGAAATCTATTTTACAGCAGCTCCTAAACGTTTTTCTTTCTATAGACGTTTCTTCAACTCTTCTGATAATTCTTCATATCCCGGCTTTCCAAGCAGAGCAAACATATTTTTCTTATAACTTTCTACACCTGGTTGATCAAAAGGATTTACTCCTAATAAATATCCACTTATACCACAGGCAAATTCAAAGAAATAGAACAATTCTCCAAGACTTGTTTCATCTTGTTTTTGTAAATGTACCATAAGATTTGGAACTTGTCCGTCTGTATGTGCTAAAATAGTTCCCTTCATAGCACTCTTATTGATAAAATCTACTGTCTTTCCTGCTAAATAATTCAGACCATCCAGATCGACTTCTTCTTTTTCTAAAACAACTTCACAAGTAGATTCCTCTAAATTGATCACTGTTTCAAACATCGTTCTTTGTCCATCTTGAATAAATTGTCCCATAGAATGAAGATCTGTCGTTAAATCTACAGAAGCTGGGAAGATACCTTTTTTATCCTTTCCTTCACTTTCTCCATATAACTGCTTCCACCACTCAGAAACATAGTGAAGAGATGGTTCATAATTTGCTAATATTTCGATGGATTTTCCCTTGCGAAGCAAGATATTACGAACAACTGCATAACGAATAGCATCATTTTCTTCATAAGGACGGTTTAGACAACGTTCTCTCATCGCTGCTGCCCCTTCCATTAACTTATGAATATCTGCTCCACTTGCTGCGATTGGCAAAAGCCCTACTGCTGTCAGTACGGAAAAACGTCCACCAACATCATCTGGAACAACAAAACTTTCATATCCTTCCTCTGTTGCAAGATTTTTAAGGGCTCCTCTTTGCTTATCTGTTGTAGCATAGATTCTTTTTGCTGCCTCTTTATTTCCATACTTTTCAATCAAAAGCTTTTTAAAAACACGAAAGGCAATTGCTGGTTCTGTTGTAGTACCTGATTTACTAATAATATTAATAGAGAAATCTCTATCTCCAATTACTTCAATCAGATGCTTAATATAGGTACTACTAATACTATTTCCTACAAAATAGATCTCTGGGGTCTTACGTATCTCTTTTGAAACACAGTTATAAAAACTATGACGTAGAAACTCGATAGCTGCTCTTGCACCAAGATAGGAACCACCAATTCCAATTACCACCAAAACTTCAGAATCTTGCTGAATTTTCTTTGCTGCCTGTAAAATCCGATCAAACTCTTCTCTGTCATACTCTACTGGAAGATCAATCCAACCAAGAAAATCATTTCCTGCCCCTGTCTTTTCTAGCAATTCTTTTTTTGCTGTTTCTGCCAGTTTTTCCATATACTTTAGTTCGTCTTCGCGGACAAACCCCTTTGCAGCAGAATAATCAAAGGTAACATTAGCCATAATTTTACACTCCTTTTCTTTATTGTATTCATAATCCTAGTTCTATTTTAACAAAGTCATTACTATTAATCAATCCCTAAATTCATTCTAAAAATTCCTTTAATACTTCTTCTATCAATTTATCCTGTTCTTTGGTATCTGCCTTTTTAATTTGTTCTAATGAATTTAAATTCAAGTTTTTTACAATTTCTTCTTCAGGAGAAAGTTTTTCCTGACCTGCTGCAGATTCTGCTTCCAAAGCTTTTACAGATTCTTCTTGTCTTTTTAGTCCAATGTTATTTTGTCTTGTTTTTTCTGATGTTGGTAATGGTTTCTGCTGTGTATTTTGAAATTCTATAGATTCACTGGAATTCTGTTGATTTTCAACATTTTTTAATTTATTTGCCTCTAAAGTCTTTAGTTCTTCTAATGCTCTTTGTTTTCTCTGTCTTTGCTTTTCTTCTCTGCGTTTTTGCATTGCTGCTAAAGAATCTTCTTCTGTCTTTTCATCTTGTTTTAAATATAACTTTTCCTGTTTTTTTCTCGCTTTTTTTTCTTTCCTACTTTCTTGTTGTACGGTTACACTTTTATCTTCCTCTATAAAATCAATATCCTGTGCTAACGCAGGAGCTGCTTCTTCATTTCTAATTGGTTCTTCCTTTTTTTCTTCCTGAGTGGAATTTAATTCTAAATCCATCTCTAAATTTTTCTCTTGTTCTACTAATTGTCCCAATGTTGGTTCTAACTTTACTCTACTATAATTTTCAAAATAATGAATTAAGTTTCTGTTTAACTGTTTTTTCTTTTCTTCTAAACGGCAAAAATTATCTACTAATTGAATAAATGCCATACATCCTAAAGCAATTATTACTGTAGGCAAAATAATTGTTTGTTCAAGCTTATAATAAATTCCTAGTAATAAAGTTCCAGCAGCAATTACTCCACATAACAAGAAAGCTTGTCCATTTATAGATTCCCATGCAGATATATAAATTCCAAGGATCTTTCTTTGATTTATATATTTATCAACAAAAACAGGTATATTATGTACACCTATCCCTATTTCATACATCTTCTCAAACTTTCTTTTGAGCAATCTTAACCATTTTTTCTTCACCTCTGTCATAGAACTAGATGCCTTGACTAACCGTCCATAGTTTTCGGATAGAATCAAGCGAAGTAAAACTGCAACTATTGTAATTCCTCCAGCTATAATCGCCACAATTCCCTGTTCTAATCCCTCACGTACCATAATATCCTCCATTCTGCCGTAATCCGGCAATTCACCGGTTTCTGGTTTCTCCATAATTTTACATATATTATAATAAAAACCTTTTAGCTTGAAAAGAGGGTATCGTTCGCAATGATCGACAATTTTTTACATTTTATTTACTCTATCTCTTTTAGGTATCGTTCTAAAGCATCCTTCCAATGTGGTAGTCTGTAAAATCCTGCTTCATCTAAGCTCTTTTTAGAAAGTTTAGTATTAAATGGGCGTTTTGCTATAGAAGGATACTCTTTTGAAGAAATTTTGCATACTTTTATCTCTTTTTTTGTCAGTCGAAAAATTTCTTCTGCAAATTCTGCCCAAGAACAAAAACCTTCATTTGTTGCATGATAAATCCCATACTTTTTAGTTTGGATCATTCTACAAAGTAAATCTGCTAGATCTTTTGTATAAGTTGGAGATCCAATTTGATCATCTACAACCTTAACTTCTTCTCTATCTTTTGCAAGACGTAACATTGTTTTTACAAAGTTATTCCCATTTTTTCCAAATGACCAAGCAATACGTACAATAAAATAATCCTTTAACCATTCTCGAACTGCTAATTCTCCTTCTAACTTTGTTCTCCCATATATATTTACAGGTTCAGCTGGATCGGTTATCTCATAAAGACGGTTTCCTTCTCCTGAAAAAATATAATCTGTACTTAAATAGACCATACTTGTATTCATTGTTCGACATACTTTAGCTATATTTTTGGTTGTCTCTACATTAACGGCATAACAAAGTTCTGGTTCTTGTTCTGCACGATCTACTGCTGTATATGCTGCACAATGAATTACACAAGTTGGTTTTATAGATTCTAAATATTTTTTCATTTTTTCTGTATCTGTTAAATCAAAATCTTGTCGACTAACTCCAATACAATCTATTTTATATTTCGTTAAACACTGTATCAAATCACTACCTAATTGTCCTTTTGCTCCTGTTACAACTACTTTCTGGTTCATTATTTTCACATCCTTTATGATCTCTTAACCGCATTGTAGAAGCTGCTTGACGCCGTTGTTCTTCTTTTAAATTAACATAATTCTTTTTTGTCCTATAAATATCTGTTTGTCCTAAAGCATCTGCTACTAAATAGATATCCCCAGTTTTTTGATATAAATTCATACCATAACTAGAGCGTAATTTATGTGGTGTTATCTTTTTGTTTGGTAAGAATTCTTTTGAATATTTTTCTACAATATTTTCTACTGCGTGAACACTGATTCTCTTTTTTTGAGTAGAGAAAAAAAGAGCAGTCTCATGTCCTTTTAAAACAGAAGATATGATTTTTGTACGACAGTTTTCAATATAATTTTGCAATGCTAAAGCTACCTCTTCCCCAAAATAAACTGTCATCTTTTGTTCCCCTTTTCGTGTTACCTTCAGGCTGTAGCGTTTAAAATTTAAATCCTCTAAATCTAACCCGACACATTCTGAAACACGAATTCCTGTACCTAAAAGTAATGTAATAATTGCCAAATCTCTCAATTTAGTCTTTTCATAATATACTTTTTTCTGTCCTGATAAGATATTTCCATAACTTTCAATTCGATCTAATAAATCTACAATCTCATCAGGTTTTAAATTTGTAACTTTCTTTTCCTGAATTTTTGGCATATCTACTTGAAGTACAGGATTGCTTTTTAAAATCTCTCTTTTAAAAAAATAATTAAAAAAACTTCTTAAAGAAGACATTTTTCTTGCTATACCAACAGCAGAATTGACAGGTTTTCTTGTTTTGGAACGATAAAATTTTAAATACTCCTGATATTGTTTAATATCCCTGCTTGTAAGCAGTTCTAAATCCTGTATTGAAATCTTCTTTATATCTTTTTTTAGTAAATAGGGGATCTTTTCACATAAAAATTGAAAAAAGATGCGTAAGTCATAAGCATACGAAATACGAGTGCGTGCATTAGTAGAAGCCTCCTTCTCTTTAAAATAATCTTTTGCATAAGAAGGAAGCTCCTCTAATATACTCTGTAACTGCTCTACATAAGCTATTTCTTTTTGTTCATAATAGGTTAAACGTTTCTTATCCATTGTTATTCCCAATTTATCTTTTCATAATCTTTTTAAATTTCTAATTTTGTCAACAAAAATTGCTCTTCATCTGCACTTAGGATATCTCCATTGATCATTTTAATTGCTAGTTCTCTCATTTTGTTACATCTCATTGCTGTAAAAGCAGAATAATTTTTATCAATACCTCGAATTGTTTCAAAGACTTCTTGTATCATATCTAAAGTTAGAGAACTTGGTTCTGTTCGCTGATCACAAATCCATCCCAATGCCAATAGACTACATATAAGTTCCTGTTCATTTAAGTTTCCTGTCTGAATAATTTTACATAATTGTTCTACTATTTTTTCATCTTTTACTGGAGTTTCTATATGAACTCCATCTTTTCGAAGTGCCATTCCAACTGCATATGCACTAAATTGAAGATTACTTGGAATATTGCGGAAAGCATTTTCTAAATCTTTTTCAAATTCATCTGAAACCCATTGAACTTGTGTTTTTGTTATCGCATGGGTATATAGACAGGACTGTAAAAATCTAGTATTTTCATGAAGTGCTACTAATTTATTTAATTGTTCAATGGACGCACACATATTTAAGGTATAAATTGCTTGAATATTTGTTGATGTTCGTTGTCCACCTATTGACATTCCCTGTAATTCTGCACTAATTTGGCTCATACATAATAGGGAAAGTTTTCTTTTTTCAGTAGATGTCCATGTATTTCCAATTTTTCTAGCAATATAAAATAATCTTTGTCTTGGCTCTTCACTTGATACACTTTCGAGTGAATCTAAAATTACTTCTGAAAATTCTTTTTTATTTCCTGCACTACATATACTCATAACACTAGAAGATATCTTCTTTGAAATAGTGCTTTTTTCTGTCTTATTTCTACATTTCTCATAATTTTTATATAGTTGAAGAATGTTATTGATCTCTTCTTTTGGGCGAAGAATACTTCCACTTGGAGCTACAATTTTTGTCTTAATTCCTGAATAATCTCGATTATCAATTGCAATATCTACATTTCCTTCCTCTATTTTTTCTTCTCCGTCAGCGTTCTGACTTGTCCATGCCCTCATTGTAATCACTTTATTACTTCCCATAAAAACAGTAAATGCAACAAAAGCTCCGTTAAAATATTTTTGTTTAAAAGCAATATTTCCATTGGCAATCGTTCGATATGTCCCATCAATATTTTGACTTTTAATTGGAATAGCTATCATATTTTGTCCTGGCATCACCTTAAAACCAGTCATTATTTCTGACTGATATGGCAGTTCTGCACCAGTTGGAATAATTTTATATACTGCACCATTCTTTACTCCAAGATATAAACTATCATTTAAAATATTTTTTCCCCACTCAATTGTCATTCGCATAGAAGGCATATCTAATTCTCTTTTTGTAGAAATATCCTCTTTCCCAATTAAACGCATATCATCTTGAATTGCATCATACTTATGTAAGTAATAATGATATACTGCTGCCCCTCTTGCTACTGATTGATCTGGATCTAAGGCTACGATTGGCTCATAACCAAAAAAGTTTGTCAGTCGATCTGTCACCATATAAAATTTGGACATTCCTCCATTGATAATTACTGCATCTACTTTTATATCTTCTGTTTCTAACTTTTTAGATGCTTTATCTAACACATCTAAAATAGGGTAAATAATATTTCTTGTTGAATTAATTTTATTTATCCTTTTATAATCTGTATAACTTAAATCATATGCCATAAAAGTATTCAGAATCGATTCAATTTCCTCTTTTGTGAAAGTATCATCATAGGCATATCCAATTCCTCCCATGTTCCCTCCTACATCAAATTCAATACTTTCTTCTTCATCGTCCCAGCTAGAACTATAACCATTACTACATTGTTCACTTAAATCTATTTTTAATTGTTCAGCATAATTTCTTAGTTGAGGCATAATTGTCTTTTCTTTACTTTTTAATTTTTTTACAATATCAGGATGATTTTCATATTGTTTTAAATATCGCTCAAACATTTTTTCTGCAATTATTTCGTCAAAATCATCTCCACCTAAAAGAGTATATCGATTTGTTGCAATTTCATCTACTTTTAAAACCTCTGGAAAATCCTCTCTTCTTTTAATTTCGTGTATAGTAATATCAAGTGTACCACCACCTAAATCAAATACTAAAACATTCTTTTTTTCACTCAAATCAATAATGCAGTTTGAAATATCCCCATTATGTATTTGATTAATTAGATCATAAATAACAGCATTTGGTTCTGATAATAATACTGGTCGTTCACTTCCATCTGCATTTCTTACTTTAATTCCTGCTAGTTCAGCAGCATCTCTTGTTGCTTTACACATTACAGAATCAAAATTGGCAGGTACAGTAATAACCGCATCTGAGATATTACATCGATAAATTTTTTCTGCCTGTCTCAAAAGATGATTTAAAATCCTTGCAGATACTTGAGCAGGTGTCTTGTCTGGAATATCGGCGGCAAGTCCTTGTGTATAGGGTCTACCCATCTGACTTTTAATTGACTTTGCTACTAAATATGGTCTAAGTGGATATTGTATCTTGGCAAAATCTCCAACTAATGGCTCATAATTTTTTTCTTCTCTATAATAAACACAAGATGGAAGTGTCGGTTTTTTTTGACTTGTAAGTTTTGCTTCTGAAGATACTGTACTGTAAATATCTACTGCTCTTGGAATTTCTACTACTTTGCTCACTGCATCTCCATTAGGCTTTACATTAATTGTTGCTAATACAGAATTCGTGGTTCCCAAATCAATTCCTACACATAGGTCATTATGTTCTTCTCTGTTATCCATACTAATCTATCTCCTCTTTTACTTTTGGTCTTGAAATCTGTAATTCTTTATCTTTATAGATCCAACCAGATGATATGACTTTTACTTTCTTAGTATCTTCTGCGGCAATAAATGGAGAACCTTCATAATTGCAAAATTCTACATCTGTAGCTTTTACTTCTCTGACTGAATTTACCTTCATAATAGGCTCAATATGGCTATCTCGTACAAATTGGATTAATTTCTTTACCATAATTAACAGTCCGTTGATTTCAACTGGAAGTTCATAGTTTTGCTTTCTTAATTCATCAATTCCTTTTCGTACTACTAAAAGTTCGTCAAGAATATAACCATACTTTTCTGAGTTTAATTTAGAAAAAAACTCTGCTAATTCCTTTGACTTACTAGCCTCAATTTGATCGTCAAATTCATCTTGTAGTTCTTGTAACATTGTATTTGTGCGTTCTAATGTATTTTCTAATTGTGTAATCCGTTTTAATGCCTGATCATAGGAAAGTTTTATATCTGTTGTATTTGGCTGTGATTTCTTTTTTTCCTCTTTTTTCTGTTGAAAACCATAGACGTTGATAACTGCATCTGACATATCATAAAAAAAGTATTTTGCTAATGTATTCCCTAAAAACTGAAGATTTTCTGCATCTTCATAGATATTGAGTTCTGGATTTTTTTGATATATCATAATAGCTGCCATTCGATCTTGAGAATCATGATACTTTCCATTTTTTAAAGCTGGCTCTTTTCTGCGACTTTCAAATTTATCAAAACTTGCTCTATCTCCTTTTATTGCTCCCGCAAAATAGGATGCGACTTCTGCTGCCCACTGTAAAAGTTCTTTTCGTTCCATTGGATTTGCCATTCTACGACTGCGAAAGATCTGAATTATTTCATCGCCGTTTAAATGATAGCCATATTTATCATTTAAAGAAATTGCACATTTAGTTGGCCCAATTTCATAGTCATGACATAAAACAGAAAAAACTTTATTTTCTAAAATGATCTCTTCTTTTTCTTTTGCTCTTCTTTTAATCTTTCGCTGCATCCCCTCATGAATTTCATTCAATACTTCTTTTACTTTGCCATCCTTGACATTAATCATTTTTTCTTCCTGCTTTCTATAATTTGTAAATTTCTTTTTCTTCTGCAAAAATACATTGAGTACGACATTCTATATCTGTCATTAGTCTTTGCTCTATTGTATCCTCTCCTTGCTCATATTCTGGAGCACAATGTACAAAAACAGCCAATTTTGGGTTAATTCTTTTAATAAATTCCTCCATACCCGAAAAATCCTCATGGAGAGAAAAATCGATTTTAACTACTTCATATTCTAAAGAAAAGTTATAATTATTTTTTGCACTGATCAAAATATGAGGTTGATTTATTATCCTGTCATGAACTGGATGATTGTATTCTGTCATAATTGGAACAGAAAGTTGCTCTATCTTTTTTACTATCTTTAAAATAGAATCATCAATATAAATATCTACCTTTAAATTGTTTGTTTCATTCCATTTATTTAGTAATTTTAAAAATTCAATTCCTTTACTTAACTGCTGCACCCTACAAAATATTGGCTTTCTTCTTTTTTTCACCCATTCAAATATATCACGGATCGTTTTATAGATGGTATTTGATTTTTTTCTATAATGTGGATGTTTAGCATGTAAGCCACATAAAATAATAGTATCAATTCCTTCATATTCTGGTATCATACAGCCATCTGTAAGTGGAGTGTGTGTTAGAGAGAAATCTCCAGTATAAAGAATTTTTCGATTCTGATACTCAAACAGCAACATCGTTGCTCCGGGGATATGTCCTGCTGGCAGAAAGGTAACTTGGTACTGTCCGCACTGTATTGTCTGCATGTAACTTACTGTTACTGTTTGCTGTAACAAATATTTCATTGCCAGACGTTCCTTTTCCTTTCCTTTGTAGGCTTTCGTATGGATATAATTTCGATCATATAACTGATACTCTGACAAAATGGAAGTCATTTCTGTCATATAAACAGAACACATCTGTGCAGATTTTAATAATTTTGGCAAATATCCCACATGATCAGAATGAGCATGAGAAATATAGATTTGATTTATTTGATTTAAACTCTGTATAAAAGGAGAAGTGATAAGCGAATAGGTATCCGGTTCAAAAATCACGGTATCCTCCATCCCTGTTCCTGCATCTAAAATAAGATTAGACGAGCCAAGCCGCAAAAAATAGCAACTTGCTCCAACTCTTTGTCCTCCTCCTAATGGCATAAAATATATATCACTGCGACTCATGATATTCCCTGCTTTTCATTTAACCACATCCCTGTCATAATATTACTTTATTATATCATATCCTTATAACACGGTCAATCTATAAGCGAAATATAAATTTATTTCATAGATTTCATAGACTTTTTATCTTTCTTCTTCTAAAAGAGGCAAAGTTATAATAAATGTAATTCTATTGTCTTTCCAAGCAGTATGAATTTCTCCTTTTTGTAATTCTATAATCTTTTTTACAATCGGCAAACCCAATCCTGTACTGATACTAGAACTTCTTGACTTATCCCCTTTATAAAACCGTTCAAATAGCTGATCGACATCCTGTTCTGTTATGACATTGGTATCATTTGATAAAGCCAGCATTACAAAATTTTCTTTTCGCTTGATCTCCATTGTAATTTCTGTATTTGGTGTGCTGTACTTTTTTGCATTTTCTAATAGATTTCCCACTGCCCGCAAAAAAGTTTGAGTTTCTATATTTACAAAAATAGATTGTCCTTTTTCAAAAGATGATTCTTCTATGTGAATTGCCCAACGAAATCCCAGTTTTTTAAAGAGCCTTCCATATTCAAAATCAATATAAGAAATCAGTGGCATAAGATCTGTCTTTTCTCTTGTTAAAGAAAAATCTTTTTGACTTAACTTTGTATATTCAAATAATTGATCGATCATAAATTTTAAATTGAGTAGCCTTCTATCCACTACATTCATATACTGTTCAAATTTTTCTTTACTCTCAAATCCATTCTCCTTTATTAAATCTATATATCCTATAATAGAAGTAAGTGGTGTTCTTAAATCGTGAGAGATATCTGTAATAAATTGATTTTTTCTTTCTTCTTCTGCTCTTTCATTCTCCTGCTTTTCTTTTAAAGTAATTGACATTCGATTGATCTCTCTACTTAATTTCCCCAACTCATCTTCCCCTTTAACTGGTATGGTAAATCCAAACTCTTTCTCTGTTATCCTTCCAACTTCTTCCGAAATAAATTTTAAATAACTAATCTTAGGTTTTAAAATTGAACTAAAGCAAAGTACAAAAACAGCGATCAAAAGAATAAAAATCCCATTGACCGCTATCGATAATATAACCCCTCCCTCTGGTGTATTTATTTTTTCTATAAAATCAGTATGACTTATTAAAATATTATTTATTATTCCAATACCAAATATTACTGCTATCGTCGCAAATATAGAAACAATAATTGCTGTCAGAAAATACTGGACTAATCCTATTGTCTTTTTCATAAATTTTTTTAAGATACTGACAAACAAAAATATAGCAAAAATTCCTGCTGCTATGTTTACAAGTCTTGTGTTCACTGTTATATGAAAAACTTTAAGATATTGAATGATTAAGTTTTTTTGTACTATGAAAAAAAAGACAGAACAGATTCCAATAATACTTCCTAGTATGTGATTTAAGGTTATCCTCTGTTTTTTACTTTGTTTCATATTTTATAACCTACCCCCCAAACTGTTTTAATATATTGATTTTCTTCTACGTCATTTTCTATCTTCTCTCGTAAATTTGAAATGTGCATTAGAACAGTATTATCATTTTGTATAAATTCCTCATGCCAAACTTTTTCATAAATTGTTTTTACAGTCAGTGTAATTCCTTTATTTTCTAAGAGCAATGTTAAAATATCAAATTCCTTTGGAGTTAAACGAATCTCCTTACCTTCTAACCAAATCTGTCTAGTCTTTTTATTTAAAATTAAATCCCGATATTGAAGACAGTCTGAAGTTGAACTTTCATTATATTGTTTATACCTTCGAAGTTGAGCTTTTACTCTGGAAATTAACTCTAATGGATTAAATGGTTTAACAATATAATCATCTGCTCCAACAGTCAAACCCTGTATTTTATCGATATCCTGTGATTTGGCAGACATAAATATAATTGGTACCTTAGAATGTTCTCTTATTTTGATACAAGCATCCATTCCATTTAACCCTGGCATCATAATATCTAATAAAATCAGATCAACTCTATGATTTTCTAAAATATCAAGTGCAGATTTTGCGTCCTTACACTTAATATAATGAAATCCTTCATTTTCGAAATAAATTCCTAACATATTTCGAATATCTTCATCATCATCTACAATTAAAAGATAGCCTTCCATTTAAAATTCCACCTTTCTGCTTTTTGGTCTGAATTGAAATCTCCAAGCAATAAAAAATACCACTGCTATCTCTATCATTATAACGAAAGATTTCTCTATCTTCAAGAACATAGTAATCTCTTCAGAGTAAGAAATCATTCCTATACTTATAATCTTTGCAAGAACGGCAATCATAAAAAATAAAGAATATTCGATTCCTGTAGTTACCGCTCCAATACAAACTATCTCGTCTGGCAAAATAGGAACAACAAACAAAAATCCTACAATAAAAATACGATATTTTTCTACATACTGTCTAAATTCTTTTACCTTTTCTGCGACTTTTTCTTTTTTTAAAAAAACTCTGTTCCTCTTTTTACCATCCAATACATCATTGTAATTCCAATTAAACTGCCTGTAACACCAAGAAAAAAACTTGGAAAACTACCAAAAGAAGCACTTGCCCAAAGCACTGTCCCTGCCTCTGGAATAGGAAGACAAATTGGCTGAAGGACACAACAAATAAAATATAAAATTTTCATGATTTTTTACCTCCTTTTTTCTTCATTGTCAATACAAAAGCAGGAGGTAAATTTCTTGCTTCAAAAGAAATTGATTTGATATCAAAAAATTTCAAAAATATTCTTTTTTCCCATAATGTATACTGAAAGGTAATAAATTTTCCTGTTTTTTTAAGAACGTGATTTGTTTCTTTTAATATTTGTCTTGAAGTTTCATTAGGAAGTGAAGTAAACGGCAACCCCGAAATAATATAGTCCGCTTGAGAAATTTGATATTGTTTCATAAATCCAGACACCTGTCTGGCATCTCCATGACATACATATACATTTTTCAGATTGTGATATTTTTTATATAAATTAAGATAAAATGTTTCATTCTGCTCAATAATTAAAAAAATAGTATTTTCTTGTTTCTGTCTTATAATCTCTTCTGTAAAGACACCTGTTCCCGATCCATACTCTATAATACACTCTGCCTTTGAAAATGAAATCGAAGCAGTCATTTTTCTTGTAAGATATTTGCTGTTTGGAGCAACAGCTCCTACTTTAAATGGATGTTTCAAATACTCAACTAAAAAATTCATATAAGTTCCTCCTAGTATTTTTATTACTTCTTATCATACTAGGAGGGTTTAAACTTTCCATCAGGAATTCATAAAGATTTCTTTAGATTTAACAGAATTCTGTTAGAATGAAAATTCTATTAGAATTTATATTCTAATTGTTTAGCCCTTTCATACATTAAGATTGCCGCTGCTACTGCTGCATTTAGAGATTCTACTTGTCCCCCCATAGGAATTCGCACTGTCTGATCGGCAAGTGCTGTACTTTCACGACTTAATCCATTGGCTTCATTTCCAATTAAAAAAGCAGTATTTCCTCTATAATCCACTGTACTATATACAACAGAACTTTCTAAATGTGCTGCATAAATCCGAACTTTTTCTGTTTTTAAAAAAGAAAGTGTTTTTAGAAAATCTGTTGTATAAACAAATGGCATCCGAAAGATCGCTCCCATTGTAGAACGGATTACCTTTGGATTAAAAAGGTCAACACATTCCTTACTTAATAAAATCCCCGTCACTCCTGCTCCTTCTGCAGTCCTTATAATTGTCCCTAAATTTCCGGGATCTCTTAAATCCTCTAATATCAAAAGCCGAATTTTATTTTGATGTAAAAGTTCATCTAAAGAATAAACTGGCTGTTTTACAATAGAAAGAATTCCCTGTGGAGTAAGTGTTTCACAGCTTGCCAAAAAAACATTATCCTGTACAATTTCAAATGGAATTTTTTCAGCATAATTTTCTATCTCAATTCCTTCTGCTTTTTGAATCTTTACAAACTGTTCTGAAAAATAGACTTTTACTACTTTGCTTTTATCTAATTCTTTAATCTCTTCAAAGAGTTTCCTGCCCTCTGCAACAAAAACTCCCTGTTCCTTTCGAGCTTTATTTTTCTTTTGAAGCTGAATTAAATTTTTTATTTGAGTATTGGAGGTACTTGTAATCATATTTTTCCTCTTTTCTGTATTACTTTTTTGTTATATATGTTTCTAAATCCAAACAACTTCCATTTAAAACTGCCTGTTTTAGATTTTGGTTTTCATCATAGATTAATTTCAAAGAAAAAAAAGGTTCAGCATTTTCTAATAGCTTTAAAAAAATTCGATCTCCTTCCCAAAGTTCTTTTTGAAATAAGTCTTTCTTTTTTACCCATTCTAAAATTCCTTCATTACATTCTTTTAATGTTCCCTCATAGGCATTTGCAGTATAAAGACACATATACTCACAGCACGATCCATAACAAAATGTTACAATTCCACGAAAGATATAAGAAGTCAATATAAATCCTGTTTCTTCTTTTACTTCCCGTAAAAGACATTCCTCTGGACTTTCTCCCTGCTCAAAATGTCCTCCTACCCCAATCCATTTTCCTTGGTTGACATCTTCTTTTTTCTTAATTCGGTGAAGCATAAGATATGCTTCGTCCTGTTCAATATAACACAATGTTGTCAGTTGAGATTTTTTCATAAAAAGTTCCTCCTAAAATAAAATACAGCCAAAACCTTTTTAAATGACGAAGGTTTTGGCTGTATTTTGCAAAATTAAGATTATATTGCAGAATCAAACTGCTGTCCTATTTTTCGCTCCATATCCGTCATCAGTGAAGTAGATTCTGGCATAATTTTTTGAATTTCTTTTAAAAGTTCATCTAAAGAATCTGCTGTCACTGTAATAGTATCCGAAGTATCTTCCCACAGCCCTTCCATGTTTGCCTTCTTTTCTTCACTTCGTTTTTCTGCCCTTTTTTCTGCTGCCTTTTTTGTAGCCTCTTTTTTAGCTTCTGCGTTTTCTTTGCGTTTTGTTACAATCCTTTCTCTTTGAGCAGCTAAAGAGCGATCGATTACTGCAAAATAAGAAGCATGACCATGATCGTCAATAGACATACCAAAAGAACGAATCGCAGATCCACTTGAACCAAGACTGTCTTTCATCTGATTCATCTTTGCTGCTCCCATACTGATAATACCCTCATATTTCTTCCGATAACTTTCATCTTCTGCCATCTTTTCAATTTTATCTGAGTCAATCAGTACAATCAATCCCTTTGAACTTTGAAGTGAACCTTTATTTTGTTCTGCTTGCTGTTTCATATCTGGTGAAACTAAAATAAATTCCATATTAGAATACTTTTTTTGAAGCTGTTCATAATATTTTGCTGCTTTTTCGCTTAACTTAGGCTCTCCAATGGTTCTTCCATTGACTTTTCCATACTTTTTGGTTTCTTCATTTGCCATCTGTGAAGTATTTTTAGTATTGCTGCGACCTAAAGCAGATGCCTGATTTTGATATGCTTCTTGATTAATTCCATAAATACTCATATAAAACCCCCATTCCATGTTTCTAACAAGTTTCCTACTATTTCATATATCGGAATCTTATTCTAAAAAAGTTAGAGTAGGATGGGAAGTGGTGCTATGATATATAAGTTTAAGAACTTCACTTCTTCCACTTATCATATAATAAATGATATGTATATTTAGCTATTATATACTTATGTTCATCTAAATGTTTAACTTTATCTCCATTTATATATTTATCAAATAGTTCCTTATATTCTGTATTACTGTTACAATAGTTATACATCTGTTTAAACTCTCGACTATGTTCCTCTATACTAGATATTTGTGGCTTTCCAACACTAATCCAATTTTTAATATCATAGGCTTCTGTCCTCTGACTGGAATTAACTACAGATAACTTGTGTAAAGTATTATTCACTTTAGCTATCTGTGTAAGTTCTTTTAATATTTCAATTATAGTAGTTTCGTTTCCATTTTCTAGAACAATATTTATAGCATTATAAATTTTTCTTAGTTTTTCCATATTATTATTTATATGTTGTATCTGTGTGATTTTTTGTTTCTTTTCTGTTTTATCTATATATAAATATCCACCATAATCAAAGGTATCTCCCTTATCATCAATACGATATTGTGGATCAGATCCAATAAATATATTTCCACTCATCCATTGACAGGCTGAGGCAACTTCCCTTTCGTAGTCATCACTTTCTTGTAAAACTGTTCTGCCATTTCTTATAGTAGATGTAGCATTAGCAGATTGAGCAGCATTTGTTTTCCAATTATTAAATGCGTTTCTAATTCTTATGTTATTAGTACTTTTTATAGTCAGAAAATTATAAAACTGTTCTAATATCTCAGCAGGTATAATATGATGGCAGGTTAAACCAAGTCCAAGTGGATCCGTTCCTATTTGATCAGCAGATATCTTAACTGAATCATCTCTCATCTGCACAACAGTTCCATCTGGATTTTTAGTATAGATCTGATGATTCAAAGAATCCGATTTCATTTGGATAGATAGTGCCTTTTCTCCCATGATATCTGCTTCATATTCAAGGACATTATCCTGATTTATATTCATTCCATTTGACTGTATGGTTGGATATACTCTGCCCTGTTTTTGCTGAACTACATGCCATGCTTCATGCGGCAAATATTTTTCCTGTCCTGATGCGACATAGATATCTGTTCCCTGTGTATAAGCTAATGCCTGTAATTGTGCAGGTTTATCCGAATTATAATGTACCTTTACATCATCTAAACTATATCCAGATAAATTTTCAATCCCCATTTTTATCTGATCGGAAAGACCAGTATCCTTATTTTCAAATATATTAGGACTGTTTCGTTTAAAAAATTGTGTGACATCTTCTTTTTGCTTCAAAGGATACTTTTGATTTTGCGAAAGAATCTTTTTTTGAATAGGAAGTGGAACTACTTCTTTTATTTTTTCTGTATACAAAGTGAATCTCCCTTTTATTTATAGTATTCACTAAAATAATATCCTATTTTTGGATTAAAAACAAGTTATTTTCCCATTTCCTCTTCATATTTTCGACATACTTCTTCTGCACCGCCTATCATCACAACTTTTCCTTTATGCAGCCATATAACATGCTGACATAATCTTTTTACTTCATTTAGATTCATATAAAAGGGGGGTTCCTTTTAAAACCTCATTCATACGCTGTTCGCATTTTTTGTGGAATTTCATATCTCCTACAGCAAGAATTTCATCTACGATTAAAATATCTGGCTTTATTATATCTTCTTATTTTGTATCTAAATATTTATAAAACAAACAACAAAAATTACCATTTATTTTTTGTTACAATTTTCTCCCTTCTTACAATATATTTATGAAAGGAGTTGATAGATATTTTTCAAAAACAGGATTCAAAAGAACAATTAAGTGAAAGGGAAATCCAAAAGCAGTTAAAAGATGAGTTAAATTATTTAATACAGCAACAAAATAAATGGAAAACGCAGATCGATCCTATAACAATCTCTTCCCTGAAATATTTAATTCAATCCTTTTGTAAATCAATGTTATCCAATAAGTCTGAAGAATTTAATTCTATTAGCGAATCAAATTTTTCAGAAGAAAAGCCTTCTAAAGAACAGCGCGAACAGACAATTCAACAATTACGGGAAATATTTGATGTTTTATTTGAGCAGACTTTAGAATCTTCTAGTTCTGATCCTACTATGATTTCCTCATTGATTCACTTAACAAATATTTATGGGAAAAAAACTATTCCAAAAGGATTTGAAACAGAGCAATTTTTAGATCGTTTTTATGAAAAGAATTCTTTAGGACCATACCGAAATAGTCATAAACCATTTTATAGATATTTCATTCAATGGAAAAAACGAAATAATAGCAATCTGAAATTTCTTAAACGGAAAGCCTATTTGACAACTGCTATGATTCTTGTTTTTACTATTAGTGTTTTTCATCATTCTATCTGTGTACAAGGAAGAAAAGAGGTATTTCAAGTACAGAAATACGACGAAGATTCTATCTTATTTCAAAAAGAAATCTTAGAATTGTTCAAGCCGCCATTGCAAAACTTGAACAGTAAATTGAAGTTTAAAAAATCTGTAAATTCAATCAAAATTCCTAAGAAATATCACAATAACATCTATTTACCACTACAGCTTTTCAAAAGTGGTTCATACAATTACCAATTTTACGAAATAAATAATGACACTCAAGAACAACTAAATATTAAATTTATTTTTAAAGACACATCCAAATGGCTTGATCTATCTATATGGTTTGGTATATCTAGTTTAAAAATAAACTATACTTTAGGCAATATTGATACACTACAAGAGGATATTGGTCATTGGAATAATTCACAGATCTATCTAAACGAGAAAAGTAACATCACTAATATTTTATTTGAAATTGGTTCAAACTTCTATATTGTAAGCAGTAATATACCAAAAAAAGAATTAGTAGAAATTATTAATCAAATGGAGGAATACAAATGAAAAAACTTTTTGGAATACTAACAACAGCTCTTCTTTTAATCCTTTTTCCATGTACACTGACAAAGGCAGGAGAATTAAAGGAAGTATTTATTGAGGGTGTAGAAGATATGTCTGTAGAAGAAGCATCCGAGTATATTGGGAATTATATTGGTATTGAGCCTTTTAACTTAGATGAATTAACTGGAATTAGTTCGATTGCCTATAATTCAAAGGAATTTAGTGTTATAATTACCACAAAATGTAATTTAGGTTTTGCAGAAGAAGTAGGTGTTAAAGAGGTTTATATTCAACATCGAAAAGAAGGTTCTAATACTTTTGGAAGTATTATGGTTTGGGAAGCTTGTTATACCCATAACACAAATGATTTAAGTCACTCTGTAGGATATGAAGTAAAAGATCCTGTCATAGGAAAGTATTATAGAGGAAAGCAAAAACATTATATTATATATGATGGAGTAGAATATTCTTATTATACTTATACTGCTGAAATTCATTTTACTGGAGAATAATATTTGATATGTTTTATTGGGGCTGTTTCTGTTACAGCCCCTAATCTATGCCTATTTTTATTCTTCATTTAAACGGCTTAATCGAATTGCCTGATCTGCTGCAATCAGACTGTCAATAATTTCTTGTAAGTCTCCATTCATTACTTCATCTAGTCGATGTGTTGTAAGTTTAATTCTATGATCGGTACAGCGCCCCTGTGGAAAATTATACGTACGAATTTTTTCTGAACGATCTCCTGTTCCTACTTGACTTTTTCGTTCTGCTGCCTCCGCGGCATGTGCCTTCTCTAGTTCAAGTTCATACAATTTCGCTCGAAGTACCTTTAATGCTTTATCTCTATTTTTTAACTGGGATTTTTCATCTTGACAAGAAATTACAATTCCGGTTGGAATATGTGTTAAACGTACTGCGGAGTCTGTAGTATTTACACATTGTCCTCCATTTCCAGAAGAACGAAAGACATCAAAACGACAGTCATTTAAGTCTAAATCTACATCTACCTCTTCTGCCTCTGGCATGATGGCAACGGTTGCTGTTGAGGTATGAATTCGACCGCCGGATTCTGTAACTGGAATTCTTTGAACTCGATGTACCCCACTCTCATATTTTAGCTTAGAATATGCACTCTGTCCATTGATCATAAAAATTGCTTCTTTACAACCACCTATTCCATTTTCATTATAGTTCATCATATCAACTTTCCAACGTTGTGTCTCTGCATATTTTATATACATTCTCATCAATTCTGCTGCAAATAAAGCAGCCTCATCCCCACCAGCACCAGCTCTGATTTCTACAACAACATTTTTTTCGTCATTTGGATCTTTTGGAAGAAGCAAAATTTTAAGTTCTTTCTCAATTACTTCTAAGTTTTGTCTGCTCTGTGCTAATTCTTCCTTTACTAAATCTCTCATTTCTTCATCTTTTTCTTCATCTAACATGATTAGACTATCTTCAATATCTTGTTTTGTTGTCTTATATTCTTTATATTTTTCTACAATAGCACCTAGATCATTTTGTTCTTTCATTAATTGTCGAAAACGCTTCTGATCATTGGTCACTTCCGGATCTACCAGTTCATTTTGAATATTTTCATAACGTATTAATAGATCTTCTAATTTATCAAACATATTGTTCCTCCATGTTTCATCCTAATTTTTCGATTTAGCATAGATTATGCGATCCAATCCTGCATAATCTTTTTTTATTTGAATATGTTCATAATCATATTTTTCAAATAATTCTTCTACAGCTTTTGCCTGATTCGAACCAATTTCAAAAAATAAATACCCTCCTGATACAAGATAGTTTTTAGCCTCTTTTAAAATTCTTCGGTAAAAATCTAATCCATCCTCACCACCATCTAAGGCAAGGACTGGCTCATGATCTCGTACTTCTGGCATCAGGAAATGAATTTTTTCATGTTCAATATAGGGAGGATTGGAAACAATAATATCAAATCTTCCTTCTACTGGTTCAAAAAGATCTCCGTTTAACCACTGTATAAGAGTTTCTAATCTCTCTCCATTTTTTTTTGCAATAGCAAGTGCTTCTTTTGAACAGTCTACTGCTACTGCCTCGGATACTTCATAAAGTTTCTTTAAACTAATAATAATACATCCTGAACCTGTACAAAGATCCAATACTCTTTTCCCTTTGCAGAATTTTCCACACTGTTCCACTAAAAGTTCTGTTTCCTGTCTTGGAATTAATACATTCTCATCTACAAGAAATTCCAATCCCATAAATTCTTGACTACCTATTAACTGCTGAAGTGGAATTCGGCAAGCACGTTTTGCTATTTGTTTTTGATAAGACGTTAAGATTTGTTGTGGTACCTCTTCTTGTTCTCTGCTAAAAAACTCTATTCGTCTAAATCCAGTAACAAACTCTAATAAATACCAAGCATCTAGTTTTGCCTCTTCAATTCCTGCTATATGCAGTTCTTTTTCTCCTTGAATCCACAATTTGCGATAGGTCATATCTAAAAGCGAATCTTTCCTTTCTTTTTATCTTCTTTCTTTGGTTCTTCCTTATAGACAAAAAATTTATCTAATGCGTCTAAAACCTCGTCCTTATCTTCTTCTTCCTCTTGTAAATCCTCTGAGTTTTCTTTTGTCACTGCACTCTCTGAAATCATTTCATTGGAACTTTTTGCTTTTGTCTGTAAACGAACAATTTTATTTGTTTTCTGATCTTTTTGTTTTGTTTTTAGTTCAGCTAAATAAGCCTTCCAATCAAATACTGCACTTACAGATGCAATCGCCACTTCAATCATAGAATCTTCTGGCTCTTTGGTAGTAAGCGACTGCATCCACTTTCCCGGTCGACTAAAAAGACTTAAGAACAAAAAACGAAGTATTTTTAAAAATTGTATTCCTTTTGAATCTGAACTTTTTTTGATTTCTGTGATACTATCCTCCATATTTCCTGCTGCTTTAATTAATTCATAGGAAATTCCAGAAATAACAGGAATCAGTAAAAGTCGAAGTATCATTCTGAGTACTGGAGAAGAAACACGAATAAACATAAATAAAATAACACTGACTACCATTACAATTAGTAAAAAACTAGTTCCACATCGTCTGTGATATTTAGGCTGTTTTCGAACATTTTCTATTGTTAATTCCAAACCATTTTCTAAACAATTAATTGTTTTATGTTCTGCTCCATGATACATAAAAACCCGCTTGATATCTTTGCTCTTTGAAACAACTGCTACATATCCAACAAATATAGCAATTCGTAACACTCCTTCCATCATAGCCAAAATTGTTTGAGATGGAATAACTCGATTTAATAATTGTGAAATAAAATAAGGGAGCATCATAAAAATCGCAACTGCAAGAAAAATAGAGATTACAACCATAAAAATGGAAGCAATCGTTTGATTCTTTGCATTGCCAGACGACGTTTCTTTTTCTTTTGTATCTTCTTCTACAAATTCTGCCGAATACATTAACGTTTTCATTCCGACAACTAAAGATTCCACAAAAGCTACTACTCCTCTCAGAATAGGAAGTTTAAAAATAGGAATCCTTTCTCCAATAGAATGATACTCGTCAACTTTTATAGCAATTTTTTGATCGGGTTTTCTGACTGCTACAGCGTATTTTTCTTTATTTCTCATCATTACGCCCTCTAAAACAGCCTGTCCGCCTACTCCAGACGACTTCATCTTAATCCTCTCTTTCTATTTTAGACGGTTTTGTATCATGTGACATTTTATTAATCAAAAATAGGCTGAGATTAAAAACCCCAACCTAATTTTATACTCTATTTGGATAAATTTATTTATTTCCCAAACCGTATTTCCTATTAAACTTGTCAATTGCACCACGAGCCGCTGCTGCTTTCTGCTGACCTGTATAGAAAGAATGACATTTTGAACAAATTTCTACGTGAATTTCTGGCTTTGTAGAACCTGTTACAAATTCATTTCCACAGTTGCAAGTCACCTTTGCTTGATAGTACTTTGGCTGAATTGCCTCTTTCATGTTTTTCACCTCTCACATTCCAAATTCCTATGATAGTCTATCGATATTCGATAAAACTGATTCATCCTTGATAAATAGCTGTTTTATTATAGCATAGAAGATTTTAAATTGCAATAGTCAAATTGTAAATACCTACAAGAAACGCATAGATCTATTTTTATTAGAAATCGGAAAGCAGATATCCAAAAATTCGTTGCTTTTTTGTTTTGCAGCTATACTCGAAAAACTACAAAAATCTTCCTAATTATTTTTTGGATATTCTGCTTTTTAAATTTTTTTATTCATATGTTTGTCCTGTGTAAATACTATGAGAAATGATTCAAACTTAGTCTAATCTCACCATTATTCTTTCTTCTGTCTCCTTATTATTGTTACAATTAGGATTATATCTGTTATTATTACTAGAATATTTAAAATCAATTTATATTTTTTCATATATGCCCTCTATAATAAGTATGGTAAAAGATTATTTTCAAAGAAATCCAATAATACACCAATATCCTTTGTATCACGCCACATAAAAAAATTACTTTCATATCCCTGAAACCAATATGCAATTTCTCTATTTCGGCGTGGGTCACGTGTAATATCACCTACAAACACCAACCAAAACGGTAAAATTTCTTCTGAAAGATGACTTTTTTCTCTTATGGTGTGCATAAGCCCTAGAGTGAAATATTTTGCACTTCTTTCATGTGCATTCCTTCGACCTGCTGCTGGTTCCGTTGTTTCAATCCAGCCATCTTGTCTTTTTATTTCACCGAATAAAATTTTTCCATTGTGTTGATTTCTAATAGCAAAATCCATTGTAATTCCCCATTTATATTTCGAAGAACCATCTGCATTATACATATTAACGTTATAAATTGCGTCTAGATCTTCTTGTGGTAATTCATATGTAGAATATATATCGGAAAAGTCCTTTGGGTGCTTATCAACAATAAACTGCCCCGGATAAACCACATTAAGTGTATTTTTTAGGGAATTATGAAAAATATCCTCTGTTTTCAATGCTTTCACGCCACTTACAGTTTGCCAATTTGCCCGTTTTCTTAATTCGTTAGTTGCCATAATTTTACCCTTTCTACTTTATCCCATGAAAAAGATCTTCCAGTGAAATTTCAAGACCACTTGCAATTTTACTTATATTCTCTAATGAAACATTTCTTTTACCGCTTTCAATAGAGGCAAGATAAGTTCTATCCATATCTATTTGAAGTGCAAATTTCTCCTGACTTAAATTACGGGCTTGTCGTAGTTCCTTTATTCTCTTTCCCAATTTTTCTTTAATAGTCATTTTGCTCCTCTCCTATATAATAGTATTATCATCTATTGTTACTTTTATATCAACGGACTATGAGTAACATATACAAATTTGAACAGTCTTTATATTGACTATAAGTAACAATCGTAGTATAATGATATTACTATCTGAAAGGAGAATTTATTATAATGCCAAATGGATCTGTTCCCACAATTAGTGGTTACTCAAAATACAACCCTGAAGCACAGCGTAGGAAAAAAATTAATCCGTTGACTGAAATCTATCCAAGTTTACCACAAAAAAATATGATATAATTTATGCAGATCCCCCTTGGGATTATAGTGGGAAAATGCAATATGATAAATCAAGTATCAAAACAGAGAATATAGATTTTGAAAAAAACGTATTTATAAGTGCAGCAATTTTCAAATACCCAACATTGAAATTAAAACAGCTTATGGAACTTGATGTTAACTCTATTGCGGCAGATAACTGCATTTTGTTTATGTGGACAACAGAACCTCAGTTTGCAAATTCTATTGAATTAGGACAGGCTTGGGGATTTGAATATAAAACTGTTGCGTTTGTTTGGGATAAACAAGTTCATAACCCTGGACGGTATACTCTTTCACAAACAGAATTTGTATTAGCTTTCAAAAAAGGAAAATTTCCTACACCAAGAGGAGCAAGAAATGTTAGACAGTTAGTTTCTGTTCATAGAGGTGAACATAGTGAAAAGCCTGAAATTGTTATTGAAGGGATCACTAAAATGTTTCCTACACAAAGGAAAATTGAACTGTTTGCACGAAAAAATTATGTTGGATGGGATAACTGGGGACTTGAAATTCCTAATCATAAAGTAGAAATTATTTCACAAGGCGAAACAAAAGAGCAACAACATAATATTCAGGTATCATTAGATTTAAAGTTACCCTAATAAACTCTGGTCATATCACATAAAAGCGCTATACATTTTTACAGACGGCTTTCTGCGTAGTGTGATAGTTTCAATGTATTAAAAGAAAGACTCCCACCGCCTAAAAAGGCAGTGGATTTCACTTCTTTTTCTATCACTGCTTAGAAAATGTCTTTTTTACTAATTGAATTAACTCTTCATTGGTTTTTGTCTGTACAAACATCTGAATAATACGCTCTACAGATTCCTCTGACTTCATACTGCCAAATGCCTTTCGCATAAGAAAATTTGCTTCGGATTCTTGGGCATCTAACAATAGATCATCTCTTCGGGTACTGGATTTTGGCAGATCAATTGCTGGAAAAATTCTTTTTTCAGAGAGACTGCGATCTAATACCAATTCCATATTACCTGTTCCTTTAAATTCTTCAAATACAACATCATCCATTCGGCTTCCCGTTTCTACTAATGCTGTGGCAAGAATCGTAAGACTTCCACCTTCTCTCATATTTCTTGCTGCTCCAAAAAATTTCTTTGGCATATGAAGTGCTGCTGGATCTAAACCACCAGATAAGGTACGCCCACTTGCTTGTACTGTTAAATTATATGCTCTTGCTAGTCTTGTAATACTATCGAGCAAAATCACTACATCCTTTTTATGTTCTACTAAACGTTTTGCCCGTTCAATTACCATTTCAGAAACCCGTTTATGATTTTCAGGAAGTTCATCAAAAGTAGAATAAATAACCTCCACATTCTTTCCCTCTATCGATTCCTTCATATCTGTTACTTCTTCTGGGCGCTCATCAATTAACAAAATAAGTAAATACATTTCAGGATAATTTTTTGTAATTGCACTTGCAATCTGTTTGAGTAAAGTAGTTTTTCCTGCCTTTGGTTGGGAAACAATCATACCTCTTTGTCCCTTGCCAATTGGAGAAATAAGATCTACCATACGCATTGCAGGACTACATCCGGAAGTTTCCAGATGGATTCTTTCATTTGGAAAAATAGGTGTGAGATCCTCAAATTTCGGACGTTTTAGAACTTCCATTGGATTCATGCCATTGATTGAACGAATATAAAGAAGAGCACTGAATTTCTCATTTTGATTTCGAATTCTGGTATTGCCAACAATAATATCTCCGGTTTTTAAATTCATCTTACGGATCTGAGCGGGTGCAACATAAACATCATTATCTCCAGGAAGAAAATTATCACATCGAATAAATCCATATCCATCTGTCATAACTTCTAAAATTCCTTCTTTAGTTTCTTTACTGTCTAACTGTTCCATATCTGTAGGAAGTTTCTGTCCTGGTATTAAAACATAACGACTAAAATCATTAAATCCACTTTCCATTCGAGGTTCAAGTCTTCGCATTGGAACAGATCCAGAGCGAAATTGAGAATTTAGTTGTCCCTGCTGCCCACTTTCTATTCTTCGATATGGAGACTTTCCATACTCTGGTTTCGAATATTCTGGTCGATTATATTCACCTTTTCGTTCTGCCGTTTTATCTTGTAATTGTATTCCTTCTTCTTTTTCTTGTATTGGTATTGTTAATTTTGGTTCCGTTTTTATCTCATTTTGTGGTTCTATTTGTTCTTTTTCTATGTCTTCTGTTGTTTCTATTACACTTTTTTCAACCGTTTTAGAAATACGTCTTTTTCCTGTACTTTTTTCTGGCTTTTCTTTTTCCTTAACAGCTTCTGTTATTTTCTCTGTCAATTCTTTCTGTTTGGAATCTCCAGTTGGCTTATGTTTCAAAGCTGCATTACTGTCTTCCTGTTGTTCTTTTTGATCTTCTATCTCCATTTGGATTAAAGCGTCAATTAATTCCTGCTTTTTCATACCTGAAGTCCGAAGTCCCCTCCCTTTTGCAACCTCACGTAAAGCTGCAACTGACATACTACTGTATTGATCTTCCATATACAATACTCCTTTTCTTGTAATTCAAGATTTGATTCATAAACGATACTGGATTTCTAATCAGAAATGATAAAGAGTTTTAAGAAACAATTTCATAATCTGACTTATGATATTTTTATTATACACTAATTTACCAACAATTGCAAATCATATTTTTTCTGTTGATTTCCCTTAATGCAAGTGATATGATAAGTTTTAGATGGTTAAACAGAAATGGAGGATGAATTATGACAACAAACGAAAAAGCATTACAACTTCATGCACAGTGGGAGGGAAAGATTGCTACAACTGCAAAATGTAGTGTAACCTCAAGAGAGGATTTAGCACTTGCCTATACACCGGGAGTTGCAGAACCATGTAAAGTAATTGCTGCAAATCCAGAAGCTGTCTATCAATATACAATCAAATCCAATACTATTGCAGTAATTTCTGATGGAAGTGCTGTTCTAGGTCTTGGAAATATTGGAGCACTGGCAGCTATGCCAGTTATGGAAGGAAAATGTGTATTATTTAAAGAGTTTGGGGGAATCAATGCTTTTCCAATTTGTTTAAATACTCAAGATACTGAAGAAATTATTCAAACAATTGTTCATATTGCACCGGCATTTGGTGGAATTAATTTAGAAGATATCTCTGCTCCCCGTTGTTTCGAAATTGAAAGTCGTTTAAAACAGTTACTTGATATTCCTGTTTTTCATGATGATCAACATGGTACAGCGATTGTTGTACTTGCTGGAATTATAAATGCTCTAAAAATCACCAAAAAATCGAAAGAAGATTGTAGAATCGTAATTAATGGAGCTGGTTCTGCTGGAATTGCGATTGCAAAACTTTTATTAACCTATGGATTTCTTCATATTATTCTCTGTGATCGCTCTGGAATTCTACATAAAAACAGTCCAGACTTAAATTGGATGCAGAAACAAATTCTATCTTCTGTTAATTTAGAAGAAAAAACAGGAAGTTTAGCTGATGCGATGAAAGGATGTGATATTTTTATCGGTGTCTCTGCTCCAAATATTGTATCCAAAGAGATGGTTTCTTCTATGAATTCAGATTCTATTTTATTCGCTATGGCAAATCCTGTTCCTGAAATTCTTCCTGATCTTGCCAAACAGGCAGGAGCTCGTATTATTGGAACTGGTAGATCCGATTTTCCAAACCAAGTAAATAATGTTATTGCATTTCCGGGAATTTTTAAGGGAGCTTTAGAGGGACACGCTTCTCAAATTACAGAGGATATGAAACTTGCTGCGGCACAGGCAATTGCAAATTTAATTTCGCCGGAAGAACTAAACGAAGAAAATATTTTGCCAATGCCTTTTGATCCAAGAGTTTGTGCTGTAGTTTCTGATGCAGTAAAGCGTTATATCAAATAAATCATATTCTCAGATCCATCGGAAATCAATCGTTTATTTATCAGGAGGGAAATTTTATGTTAGAAAAAACTTTTGTAATGCAGCCAGAAACAAGAATGTTATATAAGCTGATTATTTTATATATCCTAGATAAAGTTGACTTTCCGATGACAAATGTACAGATTACAAATTTTCTTTTAGAGAAAGATTATACTACTTATTTTAATACACAACAAACTCTTTCTGATTTGGTAGATGATGAATTTATTCGTCGGGAAACACTGAATAATACTTCTATGTATCGTATTACTGATTCAGGAAGAGAAACTCTTTCCTTTTTTCAGTCCTCTGTTTCTTTAGCAATTCGAACGGAAATTGATCAATATATTTCGGAAAATCGATATAATCTTCGAGAAGAAGTTTCTGCACCCGCAGAATATTTTGAAGTAAAACAAAATGAATATATTGCTAGACTTCAAGTTTTAGAACGTGGACTGGCAATTATTGATCTCAATTTGATTGTTTCTTCTAAAGAAGCTGCTGATCATATCTGTACTCAGTGGAAGAAAAAAAGTTCTGATATCTATGGTTATATCATTTCTAGTCTGCTTTTCAAAGAAAAGCCAAAGGAAAAAGAATAAAAAAAGGTTGCTGCAAAATCAAATCTCTTAAAGTTATTTTGCAGCAACCTTTTTTATTAATTATTATTCTTACATTTTTCTTTTATAATCTCAACTGCTTTTTGTAGTTGGTTATCTTCCTCTTCTGAAATTACTACTTTCTTACTTAACTCTTCTGCCAATTCTATCTCTACATCTGGAGTAATTCCAATGCCATGAATATTTCTTCCCTTTGGTGTATAGTAATAAGCAACTGTCATTTTTACAGCACTTCCATCATATAGCGGAATTACAGATTGTACAATTCCCTTTCCAAAACTCTGTGTTCCTACAATTACTCCTTTTTCATAATCCTGAATTGCACCAGCAAAAATTTCAGAAGCACTTGCACTATTTCCATTGATTAAAACTGCAAGTGGAAGATTAAATTCAACTTTATCAGAAGTTTTCTCTTCTCGCTGTCCATTTTTATCCTCTGTATAGACAATTAATCCCTCTGGCAAAATACGATCTAACATAGCAACTACTGTTTCTAACAGTCCGCCCGGATTATCTCTGATATCAATTACTAATCCCTTCATTCCCTGATTTATTAGACTTTCCACTGCGTCTAAAAACTGTTTTGCAGTGACTTCATCAAATTCCATAATATAAATATATCCAATATTATCTTTTAACATTTTATATTCCACGGTTGGAACTTCTACTGTATCTCTTGTAATTTCTAAAGAAAGAGGACTTTTTTCTCCTTCTCGCACTACTTCTACCTCTACTTTTGTACCTTTTTCCCCTTTCATCTCACTGACTACTTGGCTAATATCTACACCTGTTACTTCTTTTCCTTCTACTTTATAAATAATATCTCCCGGTAACATTCCTGCTTCGTATGCAGGCCCATTTACAAAGGGTTTTACAATTGTAATAACTCCTGTCTTTACATTTTGACTGACTAATGCCCCAATTCCACAATATGTTCCATTTGAACTTTCCATTAGTTCATTATATTCTTGTGGAGTATAATAACAAGAATAAGGATCATCTAAAGCATAAAGTATAGAACGTAAATACCATGTTTCATAATCTTCTTCTGTGACTTCTCCCATATAGTATCGATCAATCAACCGTTTTATATAATTGACCTTTTTATTGAGTTCACTTTTTGGTTCTGACTGATTAGATGTGTTATCTAATTGCTGTCCTGATACTACTCCAGAGTTATTCTCTTCCTTTTGTTCTACCTTCTTTAGATAGAATGAAAAGAAGACTGTAAATACCAGCATGGAAATCATAACGCCAGCTACTACTCCGGATGAAAATTTTTTCTTCATAAAAATCTCCCTTTCAGTTTCCTTAAACTTACATTATTTATTATAGCTTATGTAATTTAGTGGATCAACATACGTTCCATTTACAGATACTCCAAAATGTAGATGAGGTGCTGTACTAATTCCTGTCGAACCAACAAGAGCTATTATTTCTCCTTGTTGTACATATGTTCCTACAGAAACTAATAATTTAGAACAATGTAAATAGGCAGTTCGTAGTCCA
Source organism: uncultured Lachnospiraceae bacterium (assembly GCA_910586015.1). Classification (GTDB taxonomy): domain Bacteria; phylum Bacillota; class Clostridia; order Lachnospirales; family Lachnospiraceae; genus MGBC140009. The sequence goes on along the minus strand of CAJUGJ010000008.1, from coordinate 22,592 downwards.
TTACCATGATTAATAACAATATAATTTCCATTGGATACACCATAAGATGATTTTTCTACTGTTCCTGCTAGGGCAGCTACAATAGAAGCCCCTAAATTTCCTCCAATATCCACTCCTCTGTGATAGGTGCTTGCTCCTGCTGTTGGAGCATTTCGCTTTCCAAATCCAGAATAAGTTCTTCCATCTCCCGGTAGTGGCCAAATCATATTTTCCGCAGAAGTAGTATCAGATTTTATAATATTTTGTGCATTATTTGCTGCCTCTTCCTTTTCTCTTTTTTCTCGTTCTTCCTTCTCTTTTCTTAATCGCTCTTCTTCTTCCTTTCTCTTTCGTTCCTCCTCTTCAATTCGTCTTTGTTCTTCTTCTTTAATTTTATCAATTTCTGCATTAGCACTGGTAATCTCTTCTGCATAAGTAGCTAATAAATCATCTGTAATTCCAATCTTTTTGGTATACTCTTTAATTAAATCTGCTTTATCTGAAATAAGTGTTTCTACAGTCTGTCGATCAAAATCCGCAGCCTCTTTTAATTCACTGTAATTTTGCAAATCTAACTCTAAACAAGCTTCTTTATCTGCTACTAAAACTTTTGTCTGTGTATAGCGTTCCAAAAGTTTATTATCGTATTCTGTAATTTTAGAAAAATACTCTACTTGATTTAATAAATCAGAAATACTTTCAGAATTAAGCAAAATTTCCAGATAATCAGTGTTCCCATTTTCATACATATACTGAATTCTTCGTTTCATAATATCATATTGTTCTGCTTCTTGTTTCTTTGCTTCATCTAAATCTTTCTGTGTCTGTTCTAGTTCTTTCTGTGTTAAAACAATATCCTCTTCTAATTTGGCAATACGAAGATTAATATTATTTAATTCCATATCTAACTCTTCAATATACTTTAAAATATCTTCTCGCTCTCCCTTTAATTTTAACAGAGTTTCTTGTGTCTTTTTCTTATTCTGTTCTAGTTGAGCTCTTTTATCTTGAGCTTCCTTTAACTTTTCTTCATATGTCAAAGAAGCCGCTTGAATTTTTGTTTCCTGTTGTATGAAACTCGGACAAAGTGCAGCAAGTGGTTCTCCAAAAATCAAAAGTCCACCTAAAAGAAAAGTAAACATGCGTCTTTTAGCAGTTTGAATATGTTTTCTCTTCATTTTTTTCTCCTTTCGCTTTAACTATTCATCTTTTTTAGTTGTCTTCGTACTGTAAAATAACTTCCGAGAAAACCAATTCCCATTCCGATTCCAAAAGAAATTGGAATTAATAGATGAAATATCTCTCCTGCCGATAAGAAGCTAAAGCTTTGGAATGTACTATTAAACTTTTCTGTAATCATTTCAATAATTTTATAGTATAACAAATATAAAAATGAAAGTGGAATTGCTGCTCCAATCGCTCCAATAAAAAGTCCCTCTACTACAAAGGGTGCACGGATAAAAAAATCAGAAGCCCCAATTAGCTTCATAATTGAGATTTCCTCTTTTCGAACAGAAATTCCTGTTGTCACAGTAGTGCTAATTAAAAATGCTGCTACACATAGCAAAATAACAATAATTGCACCAGAAATATAGGTGACAGCTCGGTTGAATCCATTCAAAGACTTTGCCAACTCTTCTGAATTATTTACACTTCGAATCTTTGGTAGGCTTTTTAAATATTTTACCATCGTTTCCTGTTTTGAAATATCGTCTAAATAGATTTCAAAAGAAGCAGAATTTTCTAAGGGATTATCATTTTTAAAAGTCGCTGCTAATTCTTCAGATAAAAATTTCTCTTTACATTTTTCCCACGCTTCTTCTGGAGAAACATATCGACAAGACTCTACCTCTGTTCTTGTTCGAATGGTTGCTCCTAGTTGTGCAATCTCTTCTTCTGTAATCCCCTCTTCGAAAAAGACTGTAATTCCAACCGATGTTTCTGCTGATCGGATCATAAATTGTAAATTTGATAAAACAAAATAAAAAATACCAAATAAAAAAAGACAGGCTGTCATTGTTCCAATCGACGCTAAAGAAAACATTCGATTTCTTCTTATGTTTTTAAATCCCTGTTTTGTACTATAACAAATTGTGCTCAGTTTTGGCATTTGCGTATCCACCTCTTTGATTATCACTGACCATGATGCCATTTTTCATCGTTATTACACGTTTTTGCATTGCATCAACAATTTCACGGTTATGTGTTACAACAACAATAGTTGTTCCTCTCCGATTTACTTCTTCCAATAGGTGCATAATTTCCCATGAATTTTTTGGATCTAAATTTCCAGTCGGTTCGTCTGCTAATAGGAGAACTGGATTGTTTACCATTGCCCTAGCTAGAGCAACTCTCTGCTGTTCTCCTCCTGACAATTCATGAGGATAATTTTTATGCTTATCAGAAAGTCCCACCATAGCTAACATCCTTGGTGTCTGACGTCTGATTTCTCGAACAGGCGTTTCGATTACACGCTGTGCAAATGCTACATTTTCAAATACAGAGCGATCTGCCAACAGTCTGAAATCCTGAAATACAATTCCAATCGTTCTACGATAACGGCTTACCTGCCAACGTCGCAGTCTTGACAGATCTTTTCCTGCTACAAATACTTTTCCTGAAGTTGGTTTAATCTCTTTCATCATCAATTTGATCAAAGTAGATTTCCCTGATCCACTACTTCCAACAATAAATACAAATTCCCCTTTTTGAATCTTAAAGCTGACATGATTAATTGCTGGAATTCCCTTTTGATATTCCTTTGATACATCTTGAAATAAGATTACCGGAGCTTCTTTTTTAAGTTCTTCTTGTAAATGATAAGAATCGGTCATTCCAATCTACCTTTCTAAATTCTGTTTTCTCATTCACTCTATCATAAAATTACAAGAAGTGCAAGCAACTCCACAATTTCGTCACAAAAATACCGAGGTGATGCCGATTCATCAGTAAAATTATGTATCCGGCAAACTCCTCGGTAAGTAAATTTTTAATATTCTATATTCTCCATATATTTCATATACTTCACAACCATCAATGCAATTTTAAAAGTAATTGCATCTTCAAAGACACGTAGGTCTAAATTTGTACTCTTTTGCAGCTTATCAAGACGATACACCAAAGTATTTCTGTGAATGTAAAGTTGTCTTGAAGTTTCAGAAACATTTAAACTATTTTCAAAAAATTTATTGATAGTTGTTAAAGTTTCTTCATCAAAATCATCTGGTGATTTTCCATCAAATATCTCTCGAATAAACATTTTACAAAGTGGCATTGGTAATTGGTAGATTAAACGTCCAATTCCAAGGTTATTATAGGCAACTACATTTCTTCCACTGTAAAAAATCTTTCCGACATCCAGTGCCATCTTCGCTTCTTTATAGGAGCGAGATACATCCTTTATCTCATGAACAATAGTACCATAAGCTACATGTACTTTTGCCATTGCCTCTGTATTAAGCATATCTAAAATAACACGTGCGGTCTTATCTAAGTCTTCGTATCCTTCCGAAGGTTTTAGCTCTTTTACAAGAATAATATTTTTTTCATCTACTGCTGTAATAAAATCATTCTTTTTACCAGAAAAAAGACTACGTACTGTTTCTAGTGCATTGGTATCTTTCTCGTTTTTTGTTTCAATAATAAATACAACTCGTCTGACCTCTGTTTCAATATGAAGTTTCTTTGCACGATTATAAATATCAACTAAAAGAAGATTATCCAATAAAAGATTTTTTATAAAGTTATCCTTATCATATCGTTCTTTATATGCAATTAACAGATTTTGAATCTGAAACGCTGCAATCTTTCCTACCATATACACATCATCACTGTCGCCTCTTACCAAAACCACATATTCTAGTTGATGATCATCAAATACTTTAAAAAACTGATAGCCTTGCAACACCTGACTATCTGCTGGAGAGTCTACAAATGCAAGAACTGCATTTTCATACTCGTCTGCATTACTAATCGTAGAAGCCAGGGATTTCCCTTCGGTATCCATCACACAGATATCTATTCGTGTAATCTGCTTTAATCCTTCGATTGTATTCTGAAGAACCTGATTTGAAATCATATTTCACCACAACCTTTCTTTTCATTCCTGACATGGTTTTATTTTAGCACTAATTTAGTGAAAAGTAAATAAATTTTAGAAAAAATTAAATAAAAATTTGGTTATATCATAAAAAATTCTATAATCTATATTTAGTTTAATCATTAAATTATCTTATATTTTTTGTGAAAAAATGCAGTTTGCTTCGGTTAAGAAACAAACTGCATTGTTATCATCTCTGCGAAAAATTAGTGAACAATAACCTTCTCAGTTTCTTTATCAAAAATGTGAATCTTTGATAGATCCATTGCAATCTTAATTGTATCACCCGGTCTTGCAGTAGTACGCGGATTAACTCGTGCTGTAATATTAAATCCATCTACATCAAAGTATAAGAATACTTCTGCACCAAGAAGCTCATATACTCTTACAGTAGCCTCAATTACGCTCTCAGGAGAAGAATTTAAGAACAGCTCTTCATCTTTTACATCCTCTGGGCGAATTCCAAGTACAACTGTCTTATCAACATACTTTCCTTCAACTAATTTCTTTGCTCTTGCTTCTGGAACTTTAATGGAATTAGAACCAAACATTAACAAAATGTCTTTTCCTTGTTGTGCTACTTTACAATCAATAAAATTCATCTGCGGAGATCCCATGAAACCTGCAACAAAAAGGTTCACTGGACGATCATAAAGATTTTGAGGAGTATCTACTTGCTGGACTAAACCATCCTTCATAACAACGATTCTAGTACCAAGAGTCATAGCCTCTGTCTGGTCATGGGTTACATAGATGATGGTAGTTTCCAATCTCTGATGAAGCTTAGAGATCTCAATTCTCATCTGTACACGAAGTTTTGCATCCAAGTTGGATAATGGCTCATCCATTAAGAATACCTTTGGATTACGTACAATTGCACGTCCCATAGCAACACGCTGTCTTTGACCACCAGATAATGCCTTTGGTTTACGATCTAGAAGTTGTTCAATTCCTAAAATCTTTGCAGCTTCATGTACCAGTTTGTCAATCTGATCCTTTGGAGTTTTTCTAAGTTTCAAACCAAATGCCATATTATCATATACGGACATATGAGGATAAAGAGCATAGTTCTGGAAAACCATTGCGATATCTCTATCTTTTGGTTCAACGTCGTTCATTAACTTGTCTCCGATCCATAATTCACCGCTTGAAATCTCTTCCAATCCTGCAACCATACGAAGAGTTGTAGATTTTCCACAACCAGATGGACCTACGAAAATGATAAACTCTTTATCTTTTACCTCAAGATTAAAATCTTTTACAGCGACAAATCCATTTGGATAAACTTTGTTGATGTTTTTTAATGATAAACTTGCCATGTCTGCTTCCTCCCAAATATTCTTCCTAAATAAACAAACTGTACTCCTCTTCGGGAGTCGTCTATTTTGTCCATACCCCTATCATACACTATTTACTGTTTAAAAGCCATATCTTATTTTACTAAATATGGCTTTCACATTTTGTATACTTTGTATATCCGACAAAATTATAAGAACTTTTTCTCATAAAAACGACCAAATTTGAGTTTTCTACTGTTTAATTTCAATAAAACCTTCTCCCATTACTTCCCTGATATCGCTGACAATCACAAATGCTTTTGGATCTATCTGATTTATTATTTGAATCACTTCTACAATTTCCTTTTTGCCAACAACACAAAGTAACATCTTTTTTTCAGAGTTTGAATACATTCCTTCTGCATTTAATCCAGTTACCCCTCGCCCTATTTTTTGTAAAATTTCATCTGCAATCTCCTTAGCATAATCGGAAATAATATATGTCATCTTTGCAAACTTCATTCCCTCTAACATTCCATCAGAAACTTTGGAGGTAATATATACAGCAATAACTGCATATAAAGCTCTATTGATTCCAAAAACAAAAACTCCCATCAAAACAACAATCCCATCTACAATACTGAGCAATCGAGGAACAGAATAATATTTTTTCTTTTCATGAATTAACATACATAATAAATCTGTCCCTCCAGTCGTTGCCATAGCAGAAAGTACAAATCCAATTCCTGCTCCTCCAATCACACCACCAAAAACAGAGGCTAATAGATAGTCTTCTCCAACCATACTCTTTATTGGCAAAAGATATAAAAATATTGTAAGAGCAATCGCTGCAAACAGTGTTTTGCCAAGAGCATTTTTTCCTAATATCCGATAGGCAAATAAAAATAGAGGAATATTACATATCAAGTTAGTCATCCAGACTGGAGGACCAAAATTAAAAAATCTTTTTGTTAGATCTTCAACTGCAATTCCAAGACCAGTTACTCCTCCTGTCACCATATTCATCGGATCATAGGCAAAATTAATAGAAGCCGCCATAAAGAATGTTCCAACTAAAATCAATATAATATCTTTTTTCTTTATTTGATAAAATTCATACATTCTATTCCTCCTATCTATTTAATTTGATAATCTCCACGAACAAATACAGTTAGTTCTGATGCTGCTGTAATTCCAGAAGAGGAAGCAGGGGAAAAATAAAGATTGTAAAGTACAATCGAAGTTCCTTTTTGAAATACCTGTCCACTACTCAAATTAAGTAGTCCTGCTGTTCCAATTACTGTTCCATTTCCGCTATATACAATCATTTCTGCTCCTGCAACAGCAGTTATTGTCTTTCCCTTTGCCACTGTAACTTTTCCATAAGAATTTTTCTCTGCCCCAAGTTCAGAAAGTCTCTGATCTAAATAACTTTTTGTAATTAATGGATCACCCGAGGAACCTGGTTGGGAAGAAGCTGCTCCTGCTTTTAAACCTGCCTGAAATAAAATTATTCCAAATATAAAAAGTGCAGTTATAAATAATCCCACAATTCCAATTTTTCTTATACGAATCCTCATTTCTGCCCTACTTTCTCTGATATCTGATATTCATAGATCTTTTGTTTCGCCTTAATTATCTCAGGAAGGTAAGCAGAATTGGTATGTTCTCCCGGAAGTAGTTGTGCAGAAATATCCGTCGGTTTTAACGCTTCATAAGCTTCCAAATATGGTATAACGGACTCGATTTCCTGAGAAAAAAAACAGCCCAAATCTGCATACATCTGTTCCATGTGTTGTTTTGTTTTCCGTATCGTAACAGGTTCTTTCATCTTCTCCTTCATAAAATCTGAAAGCTGATAGAACTCTTCTGCTCCATCTTGAATTGGAGTTAAAAAAGAATCTATCCAAGAATCTGTTACTGCTGCATAACTATCTAAATGGATATCTAAAAATTCTTCTGTTAAAGTTGCCGCAAATTTTTCTGCCTTTCCCGGAGGAAAATGATCTGAAATTGTCTGAAATGTCAGCATTTGAGGTAAAAATGATTCTTCTGCCTGCATCTGTTGATATAATTCGTTAGACATTGTCACTCTTGTTGTTTCTGGAATTGTAAGTAATAAAAGACGTTGATCTTTTATTTGAAATATTTCTAATATAAATTTTTCTAGTCTTCCCTCTTCTCCTCGCTTCATCCAAAGTTTTATTACATGATCTGGAATATTAGCTGTACTTCCTATTGTTAATTGTTCATTTTGTTTTTGTTTAATCTCTATTGATGCCTGCTTTATCCGTTCTAAAACATCTTCTGGTACTCCATACTTTTTTTTGAGAAATGGAAATCCAAAAAGTATTGTAAAAGTAAAAATTCCTATAAAGACTAATATCATAAAACTGTGTCTAACAGATCCTCTTGCCATACTATTCCTCCATACTACTAACTCTCTACTCTGTTTTCTTTTTCTGAGATTTTATTATACATCAGCTCCAAATGTTGCGCAAGGCGTTTTCTGATAAGAAACAGGACAAACATATGAATAGATTTTTCCTTTATAAAATTTTTATTCTTACGTTTATTATAATATTAAGAGATTTTTTAGTAGAAATCTAGGCTATAACAAGGTATACTAGAACTATAGTGCCACTGATATGAATACACTATCTGTCACTTATAGAGGCAAAAGTTATATTTAATCTGATATAAAAGGAGAATTCAAATATGAAACGACCTCCCGTTGTCTTAATTACAGGTTCTTCCCGTGGAGTGGGACGTGCTTGTGCAATAGAGTTTGCCCGATTGGGCTGTTTAGTTGTGATTAATGGTGCACACAATAAAGAAGCACTTGAAAACACAAAGGCGCAGATACTTGCTTTGGGTGGTCAATGTGCAGCAATTTTTTCGGATGTAAGTACCCTTAATGGGGCACATGACTTTATTTCTAATGCGAAAAAAACTTTTGGTGAAATTGATATTTTAATTAATAATGCTGGTATTTCCCATATTGGACTACTTACTGATATGACATCTGATGACTGGAACAAAATACTACATACCAATCTATCCTCTGTCTTTTATTGCTGTCAGGAAGTGATTCCCTCCATGATTCAAAAAAAATCTGGTCGAATTTTAAATATTTCTTCGGTATGGGGAATTTGTGGTGCTTCTTGTGAAGTTGCCTATTCTGCTACGAAAGGTGGAATCAATGCTTTTACAATGGCACTTGCTAAAGAACTTGCCCCAAGTGGTATCAGTGTCAATGCAGTTGCCCTTGGAGCAGTTGATACAGAAATGAACGCATTTCTTTCTACTGAAGAAAGAAACGCATTGATTGACGAAATTCCTGCTGGCAGACTAGCAAAGCCACAAGAAGCTGCCAAATTCATTTATGAAATTGCAATGCAGACTAACAGTTATATGACAGGACAAGTCATACGTTTTGACGGTGGTTGGCTCTAATTAAAAATATTTTTCTTGACAATATCCTAAAAATGAAATATAATCCTTTCTAAACTTTATCGGAGGGTGCTGTTATGAATGAATTTGTTTTTCTCTTTATCCAGAAAGACGATGATCGGCAGCGTCTGCGACCTTGAGTAATAACTTATGGGTGCAGACGCTTTTTGTGCTGTACCCATGTGATAGATAAAGAAAAAGTCGCATTGGGAACAAAGTGTTTCCGATGCGGCTTTTTTTCTTGGAAAGGAGGTGATCTTATGGGACAGAAAGACGCTGTCTGTATGGATTGAAGAAGAATTTTAATCGATTTATCCATTTTAAAAAAGGAGTATAAAATTTATGAAAATACAATTTATTTCAGGACAGCTTTCTACAGAATTTTTTCAAGAAAGTATATCCCCAAAAGAATTGTCCAATCACCTCGGCGAATTCGTAACACTTCATGGAAGTATTTATAAAATCCGTAAAATGAGTGGATTTGCTTTTGTTTTATTAAGAACTCCAAGGCAAATCATCTCATGTATCTATGGAGAATTTTCAGAGTTTAATTTAAAATCAATCTCTGAAGAATCCTGTGTAAAAATTACTGCTATTGTTCATCCTGAGCCACGTGCGAAACAAGGATTTGAACTTCGTTTAAAAACATTGCAGATATTGTCCTCTCCCGTTGAACAATGTCCTATTGTTATCCATAACAAAGAACTTCCTATCTCTTTAGAAACGTGTTTGGATTATCGTCCTATCTCTTTACGCAATGAAAAAAATCGAGCAATTTTTCAGTTACAGGCAGGAATTTGTTCTGGAATACGCCACTTTTTGGATAACCATGAATTTACAGAAATCCACACTCCAAAATTAGGGGCGTCTGGAGCAGAAGGAGGTGCAACACTTTTCACTCTTCCCTATTTTGGAAAGGAAGCTTGTCTTGCCCAAAGTCCACAGTTTTATAAGCAGATTCTTACAGGTGTATATGAACGAGTTTATGAGATTGCACCTGTATTTCGTGCAGAGAAACATGATACTTCTCGCCACCTAAACGAATATACCAGTGTCGATGTAGAATTAGGATATCTAAAAGACTTTGCTCAACTTATGCAGTTAGAAACAGCAATGCTTTCTAGTATCTTTTCCTTTCTTTCAGAAAATTATAAGGCTGAATTGGAGTTACTCTCTATACATCTTCCTAAGATAAACCAAATTCCAGTAATTCGATTTTCTCAAGCAAAGTCATACTTAAATTTTCTCTCATCTGAAAAAGAAGATCTTTCTCCAGAAGAAGAACGATTGCTTTGTGAAAAAGTTTATCAAGAAACTGGAAGTGAGTTTATATTTGTTACACATTATCCAACGAAAAAACGTCCTTTTTATGCTATGGAAAATCCGGAAAATAGAGAAGAAACACTCAGCTTTGATTTACTATTTCGTGGGATGGAAATAACTACAGGTGGGCAGAGAATTCATTCTTATGAAGAACAGCTTGCAAAAATTAGGCGACTTGGTATGGATGAAGCTGTTTTAAAAAGCTATCTTATGATCCATCGTTATGGAATTGCACCACATGGTGGATTCGGTCTTGGTCTAGAACGCTTTTTAACTTGTCTTGCACAACTTCCAAATGTTCGCTATGGTTGTCTATTTCCAAGAGATATCCATAGACTGACACCATAAGACACTTTAAAAAAAATTTTTTCCTGCAGTCATTTGAATGGCTGCAGGATCTAGTTTATTTAACTGAATCCGTTTTAATTCCATATTAGAATGAACATACCGATTTAATGTAATATTTACATTAGAATGTCCCAAAATTTCACTCAAAGATTTCACATCTACTCCTATTGCAATACAATTAGAGGCAAACTGATGTCTAAGAGTATGAAAATTTCTGGGCTTTAATCCACACTCCTTTAAATATCGATGAAATCGCTTTTGATAGGTTCTAGGATCCATATAATGTTCTGCTTCTCCTGTAAGTACATAACAAGCAGGATTGGATAAACGAATTGTATAGAGCAACCGTTGCATAGACAATGTCAATGGAATATCTCTTAGAGAAGATTTACTTTTAGGAATATCAATTAAAATTTTTGTCTTTGCCCCATATGGATCTTTTGATGGATCTGCTACTTGAATTCGTTGTAACGTTCGACGAACTTTCAAATAGCTGTTTTCTAAATAAATATCTCCCCATGTCAGTGCACAGATTTCTCCTAGTCGCAGTCCTGTATACAGACAAATATAGATTCCATATGCCCCAAGATCTTGCTTACAAAAAATATATTCCTCTAAACATTTTTGTTCTTCTGATGTAAAAAGTTCCATTTCATTTAAAATAAGTTTTGGCTTCGAAATCGTTCCATAAGTCGTATCTATATATCCTATCTGTTTTGCAAACCGTAAAATTGACTGAAGAATACATGCAAGTAGTCGAACTGTACTTGGAGCAAGTGAGCCTTTTCCATCTAATCTACCTTCTTTCCATTTTTTATACAAATATTGTTCTAACATAACTGAATTTAGATCTTTTAGTTTATATTGTCTTAAATCAGGTAGTAAATGGATTTTTACTAAAATACTATACTTGGAATAAGTCGATTCTTTTGTTATTACCATCATATTTTGTAACCAATTTTTAGCTGCTTCTTCAAATGTATACTCTTTACTTTCTTCCAATTTTTTAAAATTTGTTTTCATAATTTCCTCCTTTGTAAGCACTAATCGCTTCAGATACGTCTTATTATCGAATTTTCAAAGGAGAAACTCAATGGCAGAAGAATCCATATTCAAAAGAATTTTCTTATTTCTTTTTCTAAAAATAAAGACTCTATCTTTTTCATCTCTCCTGCTTTCGTTTCAGGAAGAACATGAGTATAAAAATCTAATGTCATTCGGATACTACTATGTCCTAAAATTTCCTGTACAATTTTAGGAGGTATCCCATTTTCTAGTGCACGAGTAGCAAATGTATGACGTAGAGTATGTGGAGTAATATGTCCAAAACCTAACTTTGGCTCTTCTTTATTAATAGATACTACAATTCTATCTAACTGTTGACGGATATGCTGTCCAGTAAAAGGCTTTCCATCTTGTCTGGTAAAAACTAGATGCTCTAACCCCGAAATTGGATTCCAGTTTTCTTTTTTAACGGTCTTATCATAAAATTGGATTTGTTTTATTTGTTGAAATAGTTTTGAGAGTCGTGAAATCATTGGAATTACTCTATAACTACTTTGTGTTTTAGGATTATCTTTAAAAAACTTACCATCTCTTGTATTTTTTAATGTACCATCTATTATAATTTCCTGATCCTTAAAATTTATATTTTTCCATTCTAATCCACATATTTCTCCAATTCTCATTCCTGTAGAAAGTGCAGTAAAGATAATTCCTTCAATTTCATTTCCCTTTCCATAACGAAGTAGCAAATTTTGTTCCTGTACCGTTAATACTCTTCGTTCTTTTTTTGTAATTATCTTTGGTAAAATTGCTTGTTCTACTGGGTTTTTTTCTAAATATCCATTCTTATAAGCCTGTCCAAACATAGAATTAAGTAGTGCTCGAAGTAGAGAAATGGTAGCTCCTGCATAACCATCTCTTGCCATCCGATTATAAAACAACTGAATTTTTTCTCCATCTATTTTTGTAATAGGTTGATTCCCAAATTCTGATTGTACATAATATTGATACATACACACATAACTTTCCAAAGTTCCCTGCTTTACAGTAACAGATTTATATTGATAAAGCCAAAACCAAAACCATTCTTCTACTGTACATTGATTTGAAATTTTTTCCTGAATTTTTTTCTCCGTAGGAACATCCAAACCTAAATAAATCGGTTTTTCTTTCTTTTTGCTGATTCGTTTTCCTCTGTTTTGTTCCTGTGTTGTTTCTTTCATCTTTTGTACTTGTTTTATCATTTGCATCCTCCATACTACGATTATTTTTAGAAGTAAATAACTTATTACTTCCTTCACCTAGCATTTTTTAACGTAATACCATTCAAATTTTATAAGTTTTTTGAATAAGATACAAGTAAAAAATAGAATATTAGAAAACAGTATCAAAAAAAGTCAAAAAAATAAAGCAGAATTAACTCTGCTTTATTTTTAAAATCAATTTTATATTGTCTTTTGTTTCTTAACTAAAAAATTAATAGTTACACCTAAACCTAATAATACCCAGTATACAGGTGCTACTGTAATACAAGAATCATTTGTCAAACCCATTATCATATAGCCAAATGTTCCTGCCATAATTCCAACTCCTGCCTGTGATAGAGGAGTATCAAAATTACATTTAAAATATAATCGAATTCCAGAAATAAAATAAATTAAATAAAATACTAAAAATGCAATTAGAGAAACTACTCCTGTCTGTACTGCAATCTGTAAATAAAGATTGTGTGGTTTTGTTAGTAGTTGTTGTCCATATCCATAATTATATAGATTGACATAATCTCTTTGAGGATATACAAATACAAAACTTTCCGCACCAGCTCCAAGAAAAATATACTTTTTTAATAATGGAATCGTATGTGCCCAAATAAAACCTCGATTTGTAGCAAAGTTTTCTATTCCTCGAAATGCTGGTTCGTCCATAACAATCTTATCAAATTTGCCATATATATTCCAATAATAATAAGAATCATCATTTTCATAAAGTTGATTTGCAAAATACCAGCTCTTTCCATCTATAACTACAGAAAAGCCTAGTACACCATTTAAGTTAACTGGAGTAATTATAATTCCTGAAAATCTTTCATCTATTACTGACCAAGTTAATGTTTCTGTATTAAAATCACATTCTATGATCTTATCTTCTTGATCTTTTATCAAAAATTCAAAACTATCTTCATCTAAATTGGCAGAAACCCTCATTTTATTTCCCTTGTATGTAATTTCCACACAATCATCTAAAGTTTGAATTTCTGATAACGCAGGTTCTTCTGTTTTTGTGTCTCGAAATAGACTTAAAATAGATTCCAAATAGGCATTATGATTTACCGCATTGATTATTAAGAAACCACAGATAATAATGATAGCTCCTCCTACTGGAATATACCAACGTCGAAACAGATATTTTCGAAGCATAATAATAAGAAAACATGCTGCTGCTGCAATTCCAACCAATCCTGCTTTCGACTGAGATCCAAACATTCCAACTAATATTCCTGAAATAGCGACTAAATAGAGCACTATTTTCTTCCAATTTCTACAAAAGCTTAACAAAGTAATAAAAACAGGAACAACTAATGCAGTATAAACTCCTACATAATTTGGATTATATAAACTCATATACACTCTTTTTTCTCCAAATACTGCCTGAATTCCTGCTCCTTTCATATTAGCAGGATAAATTAAACTAAGTCCTGCTGAAGTAAGCCAAAAATCTTTTCCAAAAGCTTGAGAAACTCCTAACAATCCCAAAAAAATGGCACTACATAATAAAGCATTTAAAATGAGAGAAACATCTTTTTCTGTTTCTACCATAAGATAAATATAATAGACAATTACTGCATATCCAAGTAATACCCAAACACTTTCAAACTGCTGAAAAATTCCTATAAATCCATAACTACGATATTTTGAAAAAATGGTTGATAAAAATGCTAATGCTGCATAAACAAAAATCGGAATAAATATTTTATGAAAGGATAGCTGTTTTTTCATTAAAATAGAACGAACGGCAACAATACAAACCATTAAAATTAACATAATAATAAACCATTGTTGCTTCCAGTATAAAAAGTAATCATCTGCCTTTTCCTGAGCTGCAAACCAAGTATAATTTTCCAATTTAGTAGGGTATTCATGATATCTTACAATCAACGGAAGTACTGCTACTACAAAAAGCACTGGAAGTAAAAGTAGGTATCTTGCCTCTGGTGAACCTGTTGTCTGTTGAGCAGAACCTTTCTTTTTTACATTTGATGACATATTATCTTTTCTCCTTTTATTGTATCTACAAATTCCTAATTGGATGCTGAAAACGAACTGCTCTTATTATACCCAAATAATTTTAACATCGCAAGCTTTTTTCAATGAATTAAACATCAAAAAAGGGATACTCTATAAAGTACCCTCTTTTGATCGTATATAATTATGGAATACTATAAATATTTTCTTCTGTTAAATATTTATATGGAATATTGATTTTGTTTGTCGAGCCTATATAAGAATTTCTCCACTGATTGTACTCCTTTGTATCCATTGGATCTTCTAATTTATACTCACCATCTGTCATAACATAATATACAATTCCATCTCCGTCCACATCAACTTCTTGTGGAAACAAATTTCCATCAGAATCTTTTTCGGCATATTCTCTATCCCAAGCATCTACCATTGCAATTAAAACGTATCTATCTAACTCTGGCTTATATTGATATAAATGATAGGGCCAAAAATCATCATAAGTTGCTGCCATTCCATGATTATGTGATGCTGCTGCTTCTACCATTCCATTATCATAAAAACTAAGTGCTGGATACTCCACCAATTCTTGCCGAAATGTATTGGTTTGTGGATCAAAATCATATATTATTGTTTCCATTCCAGCACTATAACTAGAAGTATATTCAATTATTAATTCATCTTTTCCATCAAAATCAATATCATAGATTGCAAAACGATTTTGTGTTTTATCATAACCTTCAACAAAATTGCAACTTGTTCCATCTGGATAGACATTATTAAAATATATATCTTCTAGTGCTGAACTATATATTTTTTTTATTGATTGTGTATCCTGTTTTGGAATCTCATTTTTTTCTGCCCAAAAGAAAACTCCTTCATAATAAATTAAAGCATTTTCTGCGTCTATTTGATAAAAAAATTTTCCGAATGGGTTATATGAAATATCCTCTTCTATTTCTAACTCATAATAATCAAATCCTATTGCCGCAATTCCTAGATCATCACCTGTGCTTAACTTAAATGATTCATCAAATTCTCTTGCAGTAACCAGTTCTTTATGATATTGCTTAACAGAATATTTTTTCTGATCTACCCCTGAGTTCATATAGTTATTAGCATATTCTATTGTTGTTCCAATCAAATTTTGGATTTCTTCTTGTGATAAAGCATAGATTCCAGATGTCATATATCTTGTTATAGTCCAATTTCCATAAATGAAATTATTTACTCTATAAATACTTCCACTTTCAAACCAAACTTCTTCCTTTTGTGTAAGAATAAAACCTCTTTCATTCTCTGCTGGAAGTAAAGTTAATTTTATTCGTCCTACAGGAAAATCTTCGCAGTTTTTTTGCATATCTACCTCTGTTTTCCCATTTACAAAGTCCGTTGTTACTGATTCAAAGTAATAATCAGGAGAATCGGAAATACTGATATAACAATATCCATCTTTATATTGAACAAAATCTTTATCCCTTCCTAAATCTTCTGGATTTATAAGATATTCGTCTAATGTTTTTCCAAAAATTTGTTTAACTCTTTGGTTCACCTCATCATAACTAACCTTAATATAAGGAATATCTTCATTATACTGCTTGCTATACTGAGAAATAACCTCTTTATCTGTACTATTTGTATAACTATAAAACAGATACTCTTCCCAAAAGTGAATATTCATTTCCTGTTCATTTGAAAAATTTGGTATTCCTAGAGAAATTATCTTTAAATACTCAATATCTTCTTCTGTTAATACAATCTGCTTATTATCTGTTTTATTATCATTTTCTATATTATCTTTTTGATTATTCTCAAGTAATCCTTTCGTACTACTTTCCTTAGAATCCTTTGGTACTGTCATAAAAGCAAGTGTACAAAATGCTACTAATATTATAATGAAACATAAAATAATAACACTACTTTTTCTCTTATACATAATATTCTTCACCCGCCTTTCTGTATTTGATTCTCCAAACGCTAAGCCTACTGTAAACCCACTCTGTTTTTCCGCAAAGGAAAGTAAAGTCTTGGCATAAGATTTTCGCTCTTCCACTGTTGTATAAAGTAAAGTGCTTTCATCACAAAACATTTCCATATCTTGGTTCATTTTATGAACTGCTAACCATACAAACGGATTCCACCAGTGTAAACAAATACATAAAATTCCTAGAAAACGGATAAATGGATCGTGGTGCTTAATATGTGTTTTTTCATGTTTTAGTATATGAGTTTTTTCTTGTTCGCTTAAACCATAAGGCAGAAAAATTCTTGGAAAGAAAACCCCTAATACAAATGGAGAATGAATATTTTCACATAACCAAACCTTCCCTTTTTCACGGACTGCAGTAAAAATTCGACGTTTTATCAATAAATACTGTACTAAATAAATACAAAAAACAATTCCTGTACCTATCAAATAAATCATTGCAAGTAATTGAATTCCTGTCATATTTGGTGATTCTATATTTTTAAGAGGAGCTAATTGAGTATTTTTTTGTACAACTGGCACTATTGTTTCTTGAGGCTTTTTTAGTAGCTCTTGAGATGGTATTGTTTCTTTCTGGATATTATTAGAAATAACCTGTTGTGGTCTTGTTATAGAGGAATTTAATACTTCTACCTCTAGTTGTAAACTAAATGAAGTTTCAACAAAAATGGGACATAATAGTCTGATTCCAACCAATATCCAAAGACAATAGCTATAGATTTTGGGATACCTTTTTAAAAAAGAGCGTACTATTAAAATAATTACAATTAATACACAGGCTTGCAAACTCATAACCCAAAGCCTACTAACGATTGCTGTCACTTTTCTCCCTCCACTCCATCAATAATCTGCCGAATACGCTCTACCTCTGATTTTGATAATTTTCGATCTTTTAAAAAGGATGCTAAAAAGTTAGGAATATTTCCTTTACTGGTACGTTGTAACAATTCTTCACCTTCCCACCGATCCACTTCTTCTTTTGTAACTAATGCTGATACAATTGTATTTTCACTCTTCACAATCTTTTTATCTATCAATTTTTTAATTACTGTATAAGTAGTAGACTTTTTCCAACCTAATTGGTTATTACAAAGTTTTACTAAATCTGGACTATTTATTGGTTCATGTTCCCATAAAATACTTAAAAAACGATATTCACTTTCAAAAATCTTCTCCATTTTCAACTTTTCCTCCTTATTAGCTCTTTAGTCTATCATGATAGTCTATATTTAGTTTATCACAATAGACCAGCATTGTCAATCTATGTTTTTATTTTTATATAAAAATAACATTTTCCATATATTGAAAAACAGAAATCTTAATGCGCCATTGAAATTTTTTTGCTTCAGAAAACATGAGAATATAATGAAAACTTATTAAAAAGTTAAGGAGGAAGAAAGAAAATGAAGAGTTTCTTCAAAAAAATCGCCCTCGTATTGACTCTTGCTATGGTAATCGGTTTAGTACCAGTAAATACTGCAAGTGCAGCGGCTACACCGGGATTAAAGTATACTAGTAAGATTCTTTACATCGATGGAGATGCCAGCGGTAAATATGATGATTGGTGCTGGACACCATCCCAAAATACAAAGGGTTATGATGTTTCTTACAATGTAAAAAGTGGAAGTAATTTAATTGAAGTTGCAAAGAATGGTAAAATCACAGCAACGGGAAACGGAGTTGGAAAGGCAGTTGTAGAAGTAACGTATACAAGCCAAAACAGCGGAAGTTCCAAAACAGCAAATTTTTCAGTTTATGTAAAGAAAAACGCATCAAAAGTAAAATTAACAAACGCAGTTCAAAAGCGTTTAAGCCAAGCACTTTCTGTTGGTGATGAAGTTACTTTAAAAACTGCTAAAACTGCTTCTGATTACAAAACAGGTAATTATGGTTTAGATAATTATACAAAAGTAATCACTGACAAGATGAGAGTACTTTCTAGTGATGAATCTATTGTAAAGGTAGAAGGATTCAAATTAACTGCAGTTGCGGCTGGAACAGCTACTTTAACGGTACAATCTTATCAGACAGAAGGAAATCTTGTTACTGCTGAACAAGAATATCAAATAGTTGTAGAAGAAAACTTTTCTGCACAACAGTCTGCATGGAATCAAATTTTAGTTACATTTAAAGATCATGAAACAGCAAACAATGCAGTAGAAGCTACAAAACCTTCTTTAAATAATGCAGGTGCTGCTGTTACAGAAGCAAAAAATATTATCAAAGTTTATAAAGTATTAAAGAATACAGATAATCAAGAAGTTTCTGTATTTATCGGAAGTTTAAATGTTGCTGTAGACTCTAACGTTGCAGCTGTAACAATGTTTGATGAATTAGAAGAAGATACCGAATATGTAATTCGTTATCAAGAAAAAGAAACTAGAATTAAAACAACAAAATATGTTGCTAATGAGTTAGAAGTTTATGTTAGTGGTACAGAAAAACTTACTGAAAGTTCTAGTAAATCTACTTTAGATTATAGAATTTATACAACTGGAACACAAGGTCAGAAAGTAGATATTTCTGGATGCAAAGGATATGAAGGATGGAAAGCAGGTGTTACTATTGAAGATATGAATACTGCTGAATATCATGCTGAATACACCTTTGATCAATCCACTCCTGCTATCTGGTTCTATACCGCACAAGCAAATTATGGAGTAAGATTAAAAGCTATTTTTGATGACTGGTTTAATGTGGTAGATGGAAAAGCAAATTCACTTAGTGATGAAGTTATCATTACTCCTGGAGATACTAGTGTAAAAATTGGTTCTCTGCTTGATTGGGGAGTTATTAATACCCGTGGAAATTATGGTGTTGATGATGCTTATGCAGTAAAGAGTTTTGCAGTTTCCGACGACGAGTATGGTCTTGCAGTAAAGATTCAAGTTACAGAATATGGTGCTACTTCCATTAAACGTAATGATGGTACTTCTAGTGATAAATTTACTTTTGTTTCATCTAACGATGATAAATTAGCAGTAAATAAAGAAACAGGTGCATTATATCCTCCAAAAGATGCAGCAGATGGCATCGTACCAGTTTATGTATATTATGATGATCAGTATGTTGGTGTTTGTCCTGTTCGAGTTTATGCAAAGAGAACTTTAACAACCTTCTCTGCTTCCTTAAACTCTTCCAAGTTATCTTATAATCCAACTAAGGATGTAAATGATACATTAGTTCTTACTTTAAAAGCAAGTGATCAATTAGGCGCTATATTTAATAATAACATGCTTTTTGAAGCTGAACCTTATGGAGACACTGCAAAGAATTATATTACAATTGATAATCAAAGAGCTGATCACAACGGAACACACTTTGATATTAGCGGATTAGATTCTCTTCCAACCTCTGTTACTACAATTCGTATTGTATGTACCGCTACTTATGATAAGGGTGGAAAGAATGAAAGAGTTATGAAGTATTCTGTTACTCTTACTGCAAAGAATACCAAAGATTCTGAAGTTAGAAGCTATTCTCTTGTTTCAAATGCTGCAGATGGTATTATGGATATGATTATTGATAATAATCCTAATAATTCCGGAAATAAAGTAGATGCTAAAAAAGTTAGAATTTCTGCTTTTAGTTATGATAAAGATGGATTTAAAGTAGAACATTTACAGCTTGCTACTACTGAAGAAGAACCAAAAACACTTGCTGATTCTCAGGCTCAAGTTACTTTAAAGAAAGGCAATGATATTATCAAAGATAATGTTTCACTTGATGGCAAAGATATTATCTTTACTACAGTAACTCTTTCCGAAATCCAAGTAGTTAGTGGTGGAAGTATTGCGACATTAAGTGATTCTATACAAAAAGTAGAACTTGGAACTTATGTTGCAAACCTATTTATTGGAAATAAAGAAAACAAAGCTGTATTCCGTGCAAGTACACCGATTGTTGTGAAAGACAGTCAACCTTCTGTTGTATGGAATTGGGATAAAGTTTCTACAGTAGAAACTACAACAGGTGGTGCAATCGATAAGTGCTTTACCTTTAAGTATGATGCCAATGGAGATGGAACGTTAGAAATCGTCAATAGTTCTATCTATACTGGTTATGTAGAAAAAGATAAAGACGGCAATTATACTGGTAAGATCGCTTACTCAGATGATTGGGATTTAAGAGGATCGAAGTTGACAGTTAGACAGGTAAGATATTTAGTTGAATTAGATGGTCATTTTTATGAATTAATTGTTCCTATTATGAGAACTATTACAATGAATGTGACACAATAATTAATTTTAAAAGACCATTCTCTTGGAGCTGTTGCATTTGCAACAGCTCCTTTTTAAAAGCATTGTTCTAATTTTCTGATTTCTTCCACTCGCATCTGCGGTAAAACATGTGTATAGAGATCCATTGTCATTGTAATACTACTATGACCCAAAATTTCCTGAACGACCTTTGGAGTCATACCCTGTTCTAATGCACGAGTTGCAAAGGTATGTCTCAGTATATGTGGCGAAATATGTCCTATCTTTGCTTCTGGATGTTCTTCATTAATTTGATCTGTAATATGATTTAATTGTTGTCTTATATGTTGTCCTGTAAATGGAATTCCGTTTCTACGTAGAAAAATTAGATTTTCCAATCCTTTTATGGGTTTCCATGTATCTTTTTCAGCAGTCTTTTCATAATATTGTACATCCCGAATTCGTTCAAACATTTGTCTAGCCTTTGGTAGCATAGGTATAATTCTTCGGCTGGATCTTGTTTTGGGAGAATCTTTAAAAAATACACCTGTTCTTGTATACTTTAATGTTCCACTTACATAAATTTCTTTCTTCTTTAAATCAATATTTTTCCATTCTAACCCTGTAATTTCACCAATTCTCATTCCTGTGGTCAAAGCTATTACAATAATTCCCTCAATTTCATGTCTATGAGCATATTGTTGTAATAATTCCTGTTGATCAATTGAGAGTGCTCTTGGTTCTTTTCCCGCAGTCCCACGTGGTACTATAATAAATTCTGCCGGATTCTTTTCAATCTTTCCCATTCGATAGGCTTGTTTAAACATAGAACCCACTAAAACATGAATTAAAGCAAGCGTAGCGTCAGAATATCCAGAACGAGACATTTCATTATAAAAATATTGAATCTCTTCGCCACAAATTTCTGTAAGAAGTCGATTTCCAAATCTAGGACCTATATAATATTGAAACATACATTCATAACTTTCTAATGTTCCTTTCTTTACTGTTACAGATTTATATTCCTCCATCCATAAATGATACCATTCTTCTAAAGTTAAATGCTCTTTTTTTTGGAGTATCTTTAACTTCTCTGTATCTGTAACAGGATTTTCCTGTGAATATACTAATAATTTTCTTTTTTTACTAATCTTATTTCCTAATTTTTTTTTCTCTTCCTGTTTCATATAGTAACTCCTTTCTTTCTATTACTAATTTACACCATTTTCCAAGTTTTCATACAAATTAGACATTCATTTTATTAAAAAATATACAAAAATAACATTTTCCATATATTGAAAAACAGAAATCTTAATGCGCCATTGAAATTTTTTTGCTTCAGAAAACATGAGAATATAATGAAAACTTATTAAAAAGTTAAGGAGGAAGAAAGAAAATGAAGAGTTTCTTCAAAAAAATCGCCCTCGTATTGACTCTTGCTATGGTAATCGGTTTAGTGCCAGTAAATACTGCAAGTGCAGCGGCTACACCAGGATTAAAGTATTCTAGCAAGATCCTCTATGTCGATGGAGATGCCAGTGGCAAGTATGATGACTGGTGCTGGACACCATCCGAAAATACAAAGGGTTATGATGTTTCTTACAATGTAAAGAGTGGTAGTGATTTAGTTGAAGTTGCTGAGAATGGTAAAATCACAGCAACAGGAAATGGAGTTGGAAAGGC
>CAJUGJ010000007.1:23900-134434 GCA_910586015.1 uncultured Lachnospiraceae bacterium | reverse complement strand
TATTACCATTGTCATCAATGCCAAAAAATATTTCTCCACCATCGTAATTCGAAAAAGCGCTTACTGTTTTTAAAAATGTATTTGTAATCATTTCTTTGAACTCTATTGTTCTTGTTTCACGCATACACTGTTCTCCCTTTCCAATTTTACTGCTTATATTATACTCAGAAACACGCAAAAAATCAATCGTATTTTTTTACGATTGATTTTCTGAATATTCTGGAGCATTAAGTTTTAATTTCTTGTCACATCAAGGCTCTTTCAGAAATGGTTTAGCAGTGGTGTAGTAAGTGCCGTTTCGTTTTAAAAATCCATTAATTTTATTGGCTTGTTCAGGACTTTTCAAGATACTGCCATAGTAGACAAAAAGTATCTTAATCATAATAAAAATTCCTCCTAAATTGCTTATGTTTGGCACGTTTTGTGAGGTTTATTTTTTGAAAGTATTACATCAAAAAGGACACTTCCTTTTTGAAAATGTCCTTTGTTTTACTATATAATTTTTTTAACCCTAAATTTCATTTGCTGCGTGATATCCGCTTCTAATTGCTTCTGTAATACTTGCCGTTTTCTCTCCAGAACAATCTCCAACGAATTTTACTGGAACAGTAATTCCATCTGTAGAAAATGGGAGTTTCTTTGAACCAACTGCCATTACAACATAGTCACATGGGATTGTGATTGTTTCCTGTGTCTTTGTATTAATTGCTTCCACACCTGATGGTAGGATTGTTGTTACCTTTGTATTGGTATATTGTTGTACTTGATGTTCTTCAAAATCTTTTGTAATAATTGGAAGAATCGTAGAGGACTCTCCATTTGCAATCTTATCTAACATTTCGACAATAGAAACTTTACATCCCTGTTGCAATAAATATTCTGCTGTTTCTGTTCCTACCAAGCCGCCTCCAATAACCGCACAGCTTCCTGATACTGTTTTCTTTCCTGCAAGAATATCCCATGCAGAAACTACATTTTTGGCATCTGAACCTGTTACTGGTAAAATCACATTTTCAGCTCCTACTGCTACAATTACTGTGTCTGCTTGATTCATTGTATCTAAATCACAGGTCTGTCCCAATTTTATTGTAATACCTAATGTAGGAAGAATTTTTTCATAATATTCCACTGCACGTAGAATTTCAGATTTTCTAGGGGGAACAGCAGCTAATAAAATCTGACCTCCTATTTTTTCTGCGGTATCATAAATTTGTACCTGATATCCACGTTTTGCAGCTACTCTAGCAGCTTCCAATCCGGCAATTCCAGCCCCTATCACAACTACTTTTTTCTCTCCTTCTCCTTGATGAATAGAAATCGTAGCTTCATCTCCATTTTCTGCATTCAAAACACAGGAAATATAACGGCGATCTTGAATTGCATCTACACATCCTTTATTACAATTAAGACAAGTACGAATTGGTTCGCCTGCTTCTACTTTTTTTGCGATATCTGGATCTGTCAGAAGAGAACGACCATATCCAATCATATCTGCCTGACCTTCTTGTAAAATCTTTTCGCCTGCTTCTACTGTAATGACACGACCTACTGTTACAATTGGAACAGAAACCAGCGATTTTATTTCCTGTGCAATCGGCAAAGTCCAATTATAAGGCACCGTTCCCATCGGAGGAATGGTATCTCCCATATTTCCTGTATGATTTGCCTGTGCAACTTGAATCATATCTACACCTGCCTCTTCTAACAAAACAGCAAATTTCTTTGCCTCTTCTGGAAAGAGTCCACCTTTTCCACGCATAGATCCATCTGTATTTGTTGTAATAATTGGCAGCTTATATTCTAAAATCAAATCTGGTACAGCTTCTTTAATTGCTGTTACTACTTCTAAAGCATAGCGAACACGATTTTCCAAACTTCCACCATAAGAATCTTCTCGATGATTTAATAGAGAAGAACATAAAGAACCTAATAGACGATCTCCATGAACTTCGATTGCATCTACTCCTGCAGCCTTTGCACGCTTTGCACAGGCTGCTATCGCAGACTTTATTTCCATAAGCTGTTCGATTGTTGCTTCAGTTACAAAATGCAGCATATCGTGGTGTAGTTTTTGATATGCCTGTGTACGAACTTGATTGGATTGTGCCATCTTTTCTTCAAAAAGTGTCATATCACCAGCGGCTTTTGCGGCTTCAGCCTCTTTTGCGGCTGCCATAGCTCCCATAATCATCCTTCCCACTCCCGGCACATCATATTCTGGATGAAAAATTTGTAAAGCCAATTTACAATCATATGTATGAACTGCATCTGCAAGTCTTTTAAATGATGGAATCTGTCTGTCATCACAGAGTTTAGGAGTTGGAGAAGCTGTATTTACTGGTGCTACATCTCCAATTACAATATAGGAAACTCCTCCTTTCGCTAAACGTTCATAAAAGTGAAAACTACGTTCTCCAATAGAACCATCTCTTTCTTCATATCCAGTAGTTAATGGCGGAAACATAATACGGTTTTTCAAAGTCTGGCTGCCGACTTTTAACGGCTGCAATAAAAGAGAGTTATTCATATCCTTTATCCTTTCTTTTTAAATATCTTTTGCTGTTTGATACCCCTGTGTAATAGCATCCTTTATATTACCTGTCTTTTTGGCATCTCCAATTATATGATAATTCATATTGCAATCCTTTAGCATTTCTTCTATAGCAAAGTCATTTCGATATCCTACTGCAAATACTAAAGTGTCCGCATCTGAAATACAAAATTCTTTTCCATCTTTTATATAATAAATGTTTTCTGTATCTACTTTTTCTACCTTTGCATTACAAATGATCTCTACACCTTTTTTTAACATTCTTTGAACCAAAAGGCTTCTTCCAGATTCATTTAACATAACACCTTTTTCCATTTCTAAAATCGTAATCTCACGATTTCTTGGGAACAGGTCATGGATTAATGGTGCAAGATAATCTGCTGTTTCACAGCCAACAGAACCTCCTCCTATAATGACTATTTTTCTTCCCGGAAATGCTTTTCCTGCTAAAATATCATCTGCTGTCATCCATTGTTTAAATCCAGTAAATGCCTGAATGACAATAGGCGTTGCACCTGTTGAGGCAATCACCTCATAATCCGTAAATTCCTGTTTTAGGCTCTCTTTTGTTATCGTATCATTAAGACGGATTTCTACTCCGATTTTTTCTAACCTTTTGGACATATACTGAATTACTTTTGTTAAATCCTGCTTTGCAACTGGTACAGCGGCAAGTTTTATAAGTCCTCCAAGTGTATCCTCCTTTTCACAGAGAACCACGTGATGTCCTCTCTTTTTCGCTATATAAGCAGCCTCCATTCCCGCAGGTCCACCACCGATAATCAAAATCTTTTTCTTTTCTTCTGTTTCAGAAATGGTATCTTCATTTTCTAACTCCAAAGATGGATTAATGGAACAAGCTATTCGTTTTCCAAACATAATTCCATTTAGGCAACGCAAACATCCAATACAAGGACGAATTTCTTCTTCTCTTCCATTTTGTGTTTTAAATGCAAACTCTGGATCACATAAATTTGCACGCCCGATCATACAAATATCTGCCTTCCCATTTTCGATCAGTTCTTGTGCAATCCAAGGCTCTGTAATTCTTCCTACGGTTGCCACAGGAATGGAGATATATTTTTTAATTTCTTCTGCTAGTTTTATATGAGAGCCCATAGGGGTTCCGGGTGCAGGAATGGAACTTCCTCTCATAATCGTTGTTCCACCTGATATATGAATAAAATCTACTCCTGCTTTCTCTAGTTGTTTTGCAATATAAATTCCATCATTTAGATTTAGACCTCCATCTGTATACTCATCTCCAGAGATCCTAACATCTATAATAAAATCTTCTCTACAAACTTTGCGTATCTGTGCAATTACTTCTAATGTCAACCTTAGACGATGGCAGATATCTCCACCATATTCATCTGTTCTTTTATTATATAACGGTGACAAAAAACCTCCTAATAATCCATGTGCATGAGCCGCATGAATCTCTACTCCATCACCTCCTGCTCTTTTTACCCTATCTGCTGCCTCTCCAAACTGGCGGATAATAATTTTTAGTTCTTCTTTTGTAACAGCTCTTGGAGCTTCCTTTGCATAATAAGGACCAATATTAGAAGGAGCAATTAATTGTGGGGTACCTGGTATTGGAAATGCCATATAAGCCGGATGAAAAAGCTGTGGTAAAATCTTTGTGCCATATTGGTGAACTGCTTCGGTAAGTTTTTTCCATCCCTCAATATAGGAGTCGTCACAAATTGACATATCCCCCGGCAGATAAATATATGTAGGTTCTACAGTTGTTACCTCTGTAACAATCAACCCCACTCCGCCTTTTGCTCTAGCAGCATAATGTGCTATTAACTCGTCTGTTACATATCCTTTCTTCGCTAAATTTGTAGAAATTGGTGGCATGAAAATTCGATTTTTTACTGTTGTCTTGCCAACCTGAATCGGTGAAAATAAATGTGGATATTGACTCACAAATTTTACCTCCTTTCTATTGTTTTTATATATTAATTTAATACACAAATGTGCACATGGAATCAGAAGTTGAAACAATGTTCTTTTGTTTCAACATTATACCACATTTTAGTGCACAAATGTGCACATGGAATCAGAAGTTGAAACAATGTTCTTTTGTTTCAACATTATACCACACTTTCGAGAATGTGAAAATAGGAAGTTTTGCTACTAAAACTAAAATTATATCTTAAATAATAATTTTAGTTTTAATTTCCTTATTTTTTGTGATACAATATGAAAAAGAGAATTTTTTTTAAATGTAAAAAATTTGATATTTCTATAAAACTATTTATATTACATAAATATAGATGTACCCTAAAAATTTAATAAAGTTATAATTTTTAACTACTATATAAAATACAGAAATGAGGTCAAATTATGAGTATTGATGAGCGGATTCGTGCAATCATGAAAAAGATGGAAGAGCTTGAACCAGAGTGGGATAAGCCATTAAAAAAGGAAAGAGTAGAAAAATATGAAAAAGAGAATGGGATAGTACTTCCAGAAGACTATAAGAGATTTATCACTACTGTTGCTGGCAGTGGTGAACAGCCATTTTATGGATTATATCGTCTGATTGGAGAACCAAAACAGCCTGAAAGTGTTAATGTAAATAAAAAATTCCCTCTTACAGTTAGGAAACCTTTTGATCTTTTACAATACGAAGAACTTTCTGACGAGGAATTTGAAGATACGGTTGAAAAGGTAGCGGTAGGATATGTGTTTTTGTGCCATGAAGGCTGTGGTATGTACAGTGTATTAATTGTAAATGCAGAGGATAAAGATAC
The DNA here is from genome assembly GCA_910586015.1 of uncultured Lachnospiraceae bacterium. GTDB lineage: Bacteria > Bacillota > Clostridia > Lachnospirales > Lachnospiraceae > MGBC140009. The sequence continues at coordinate 129,118 of CAJUGJ010000007.1, read as the reverse complement.
TTATGGAACTGTTTGGTACTATGATTTTGCAAATGATGTAGGACTATTTCCTTTAATTAATCCAGCTACCAACAATACAATGCGTTTTCTTGACTGGTTAGAATACTATGTGGATAGAGAGTTGGATGACTCTGAATTTTTCAGCTATGGAGAAATAGCTGGTGCAGTAAAGTAAAAAGTAGCTGTTTGTCTGAATAAAAAAATTATATATTTACTCAGACAAACAGCAAAAATTTTTATGTACAAGTAAGATATCCTGTCTTTATTTTTTCTAAAAATTCAGGGCATTGATAGTGATTCATAATTCCCTTTAAAGAACGCATAGGTTCAGAAAAAAACTTATCTTTATGATATACTAGATAAAAATTTCGGTTCCAGTCGGATTCCAGATTGCGTACTACATAAATTTCACCGTTTAAAATTTCTTTTTCCATAATTCTCACTGATAGAGCAGAAATACACTGATTATAAAGAATTGAACTTTTTATAGCATCCAAGCAAGTAGCTTCCCAAGCAATATGATAAGACACATGATGTTTTATAAGATAGTCCTCAAACAATTTTCTTGTACCACTTCCCTTTTCACGGAAAACCAAATTATAATAAGATAGTTCTTGAACATGAATTTGTTCCTGCAAAGTAAGTGGATGATTTTTTGCCATAGCAAGAACTAAAAAATCATCTACAACTGGAATAGAAATTAGATCTGGACTTGTAATAATACCTTCTACAAGAGCCACATCTAGTTCTGAGTTGAGAAGTTTATTTTGAATTACACTTGTATTTGCTACACATGAATATGTGTTTAAATGTGGATATATCTTTTTTAAATCATTTAAAACGAAGGATAATAAACATGTTCCAACTGTTATGGTTGCTCCAATTCTTAAAAAATTGTCAGCTAGAAGTTCTCTCATATTTGTTTCCATTACATCAAATTGACTTAAAATACTATGGGCATATAAAAGAAGTTGTTTTCCCGCCTCGGTAATATATAACTTTTTCGAAAGACGTTCAAAAAGCTGAACTTGATAGTGATTTTCTAATTCATGGATTGCCTGACTTACAGTAGGTTGAGTAATAAAACACTTCTTAGCTGCATCAGACATTTTTCCTGTTTCTGCCACTTGGACAAAAATTCTTAAATGACGGATTGTCATAATAATCCCCATTTCTGCATGTTGTTGCTTTTATTAAACTTTTTTGCTGCTGTTTTTATATAAGGTAAGTATAACAAATATCAAAGGGAAACGCAAGAGTGCAGTTTATTCTTGTGTTTGTCATGACTAAACGAATCGAATGGTTGCTATAATATAAATTTCATGTTATAATTTGTCTATCCATATTTTAAGAAAGGGGAAGGTGATAAGATGTCAGCATTAACAATTAGTGTAGAAGATGAAAAACGTGTTAAGGCAATGGGGTTTTTAAGCAACAAGGGAACAGATCTTTTTTCTGGACGTATTATTACTGTAAATGGGAAGGTTACAGCAGCACAGCAAAGATGTATTTTAGAAGCAGCAGAAAAGTTTGGAAATGGAACAATTACTTTTACAACACGTCTTACTATTGAAGTTCCGGGTATTCCTTATGATAAGATCGAAGAATTTCAAAAATATATTGCAAAAGAAGGTCTTGAAACCGGAGGAACTGGTTCTTTAGTACGCCCAGTTGTAGCCTGTAAAGGAACTACATGTCAATATGGTCTTTTAGATTCCTTTGGTCTTTCTGAAGAAATTCATCATAGATTTTATGAAGGTTATCATACAGTAAAGTTACCTCATAAATTTAAAATTGCTGTAGGTGGATGTCCAAATAATTGTGTCAAACCAGACTTAAATGATTTAGGTATTATTGGTCAGAGAATTCCTAATTTTGATCCGGATGAATGTAATGGATGCAAAATATGTGGAGTAGAGAAAATATGTCCAATGGGTGCTACTAAATTAGTAGAAGGTGTCTTAGAAATTAATAATGATTTATGCAACAACTGTGGACGTTGTATTGGTCACTGTCATTTTGACGCCTTAAGCGAAGGACCATATAGTTATAAAATTTATATTGGAGGGCGTTGGGGAAAGTGGACAGCTCACGGAAAACCTTTAAAAAAGATATTTACTGATAAAAATGAAGCTTTAGATACAATTGAAAAAGCAATTCTTTTATTCCGTGAACAAGGAAAAACGGGAGAGCGCTTTGCTCAAACTATAGAGCGATTGGGATTTGAAAATGTGGAATCGCAACTTCTTTCTAATGATATTCTTGCAAGAAAACAGGATATTCTCAATGCAAAACTTCATTTGACAGGTGGTGCAACCTGCTGACAAAATAGGAGCTATTACAAAATTGTAATAGCTCCTTTGCTATAAATTATTTTGCTCTACAGATCAAATCATATGATTCTGCAATCATTCGTTTTATCACTTCATCTGGTATACTTCTATCTAAAATAATTGTATTCCAATGTTCTTTATTTTGGTGATATCCCGGAATAACCGATTGATAGGTACTTCTCCAAAAGTCTCGCCATTGTGGATCTACCTTTACATTAATCTGCATCTGTCCTTTATAACTATAAATCCAAAGAAATGCTCTTTTATTTTTTTTAAATCGTACTAAAACCCAATTTGTATCATGAAAGGGCATATCCTGATAAACATTTTCAAAAGATAAGCCATATTCTAAAATCTCTTCTCTTGTAGTCATATTCTTATTTCCTCTTGTCAAAATTCTTCCTAGACTTTTAACTATAATATCTTTTGATATATATTTTGTCCATGAATTTCAAATATTATATTGTATCCGCACTTTTGATAAAATATATCTTCTTTAGAACCTAAAGTAATATATTTATACCCTTTTTCTCTTGCCAACTTCTCAAAATATTCTAATAAATTCTTTGTAATTCCTTGTCTTCTATAGTCTTTATGACATGCAACCAATCCAATTATAAGACTATCTTGATTCTCTGTACGTCCTAAAATGGCTGAAACAATTTTTTCATCTTTCCACGCATATACTAATGGCTGTGATCTATCTAAAAAACGTTTATACCATGCCTCATACCCATATAATTCTGAATTAACCTCACCCAAAATATTATAACAAAATTCTAAAACATCTTTTAATTCTTTCTCAGTTTCAATCTCTTTCATGCTTACATTTATCATTCTTTTTCTTCTTTCTGTGTAATTCTATTTCATAAAATTATGCTTTATAAGGATGTCAGCTTTATAATTTTTGAACGCCCAACTGCGTCAACCAGCCTTGCAGTTTCTTTGCTGGAAATCCCGTAAAGGAATAGGTTTCCCCCTTCCAGCTATGGATCGTTACATAGGTGAATATCGCCACGCCGCTCACCGAAAAGCCCTTGATGTTTTCCAAAGGCAAATCCATATCCAAAGCACCGGGCATCATACTGATTTTGAAACACACTCGCTGGTCGGTGATGTAGATGTTACCATGAAATGGCTTTTTATACAAGCCCTGTTTGAGATAGAGGGACATCATCCCGCTGCCGATCAGTGTTTCGCTGGGATTTAGTTGAAATTTTGCCATAGCTCCACACTCCTAACTTTAATTATCTTTCGCCCTTTGAATAAACTCTTGCTTTTCTTTTACCTGCCATCTTTACCCTGCCTTTTATAGTACAATTCAACCAGTCGGCTCTGTAGTTCCAGCCCTTGTCTGTAATATTCCAGTAGTTGTACTGCGTTGTATTCCTGCTTAATATTATGGTCGAAATAAATGTTTGCGCTTGTGGGGTCTATTCCATTCCACAAGCGACATTCTTCAAAATTATTACTACAATAATTTGTTTCAAAGAAACCGCCACCAACGACAGATAACTCGTTACCGTCCTCCAAAGACTCTGCTGTTATTTCAATACAGACAGATACATCATAGCGGTTTTTGGATTCTGTATGTGCCGTATTTTCAAAAAGAGGTTCTTGTTTTATATTTATCTTGCAGATTTGCAAGCGGACTGTTTTTAAAACATCCTCGTACTCTTTTTCAGTGTATTGACTAACTGAAATCAGCATCATATTTTCTTTGTAAGTTCTCTCACTGATATATTGGTCAAAACCATAATAAAAGCAGTACATTCCACCATCTTGATTTTCCAATATCAAAACCGGATCGACAGATTTCCAATAGTATCGCATAAGTCCTGCGTTATCTGGCTTTTCGATCATTTTCGGCAGTACGGATACTTGGTATCCCCAACTTTGAATCTCATTCTGATAATTCGGAAGTTCCTCAATGATAGCTTGTATAATGGAATACTCTGTTTCTTGCTTTTTATATTGCCAAATTATAAGTACGCCAATTAGCAGAAGTACCGCCAAAATAGAAAATATCCATTTCCTGCAAGCTCTTTTCTCAATTATGAGTTTTTCCATTTCTCCATATCCCTTGTCCTTTTGCAACAGGTTTCTATTAAAATTAATTCATATTCAATCGTTTTCTAATTGCTCTGTCTTTGATAGAATATATCTTCTCTACTGGTAAAGTTTTAGAATTTAGTTTTCCGTTTTTTCTTTGATCATTCCATTTTCTCACAAGAGGGGTCAAATCTTCTATCCGATAAATACCCTTGTCTAAAAAATCTCTCAATGTGTTTCCTTTCAGTCCAATTTGAATTGCTGCACGATTGATAACATTTCCGTTTACATTTCTATCGGGATCCCACTGACAATATACGGTAGTTTCATCAAAAGCTTTTTCCCATTCCAATCCAGTATAGTCTGGAGAATCTGGAGAAGTTAAAACTGCCTTTTCTAATAACTCATGAAACTTCGTCTGATATATATCTAAAGCTAAGATACATTCTTGATTTTTCTTTGTCCCCCAATTAGAACGATACATCATCCAAAGAAATGATGGTTTTATCCATGTCATACGATTTATGTTAAAATTTTCTCCAAATGTTTGTAGTGCAATCGCTTCTTTCGCAATAATAGGATTATATGCTTGATAAACTCGAATACATTGCCTATCATATTGTGCAAATACTTCTTTTATATACTCTATATTCCCAACCCCTTACATTAATATGTTTTTAAAATTCTTCATTCTATCCTGTTTTCTATAAACTTTTTCATATAAAATTATATCATATTATAAAGGGATTTATCAACTCAAAAGCGCTATCGATATTCTTACTTAGAGCTTAAATTTAATTAAAAATATAGTAAGATGAAAAAAAAATAATATAATAGTATAGAGCGAAAGAAACTACTTATATAGATTTCTCTCGTTCTTTTTTTGATCATTACAAGAAATTGTGCGAAAAGCCCACTCCTTTAGGTGTGGAATGGATAGCACAAAAAATATGAAATAGTGTATATGTATATATTGAAAATATACACAAATTATGATATAGTATATATATGGAAAATAAATATAGACATACAAATACAACAATATCTTTGATAAACTATCATTTCGTATTTTGTCCAAGATACAGACGTAAAATTTTTCTGATACCAAATATAGAGGAACGATTTAAAGAACTGGTCAAAATTAAATGTAAGGAGTTAGAAATTAAAATTATTGCAATTGAATGTGACAAAGACTACTCTCATATGTTTTTAAATTGTCTACCTATATTAAGTCCATCCGATATTATGCAACAAATAAAAGGATATACAAGTAAAATTCTTAGAGAAGAATTTTACGAATTATCAAAAATGCCTAGCTTATGGACAAGAAGTTATTTTGTTTCAACAGCAGGAAATGTATGTAGCGAAACAATCAAAAAGTATGTAGAAAACCAAAAGAAAAGATATTAAAAAGTGAATATTATATTAGAAAGTGAGGTGAATATTATGGCAAACTTTATTGTCGAATTTCCGTTAAAGACAGAAAAGTATCAAGAAGATATTTTAAATAAACGTTTTGAAATTGGAAGACATATTTATAATTCTTTGGTTAATGTAACACAAAAACGTTATAAAGAAATGGTTAAAACAAAGAAGTATCGTACTCTTCTATCTTCATTAACTGGAAATAAGAAATCTGATAAAGAAATTTGGAAGCAAATAAATGATATTCGTAAACAATATGGTATGTCAGAATATTCATTTCATGAAGATGTAAAACAAATGCAAAAGTATTTCAAAAGCAATATTGATTCTTTTACTGCACAGAAGATTGCAACAGAATTATGGAAATCTTATGATAAATTATTTTACGGAAATGGAAAGAAAGTTTATTATAAAAAATATGGTGAATTTAATTCACTTGAAGGGAAATCTAATACAACTGGTATTCGTTTTAAAGACGACATGATTACTTGGAACGGATTAAAAATACCTGTTGTTATAGATTATGATAACTATTATGAATATCAAGCAATGCAGTCTAAAATCTGCTACAACAGAATGGTACGGAAATACGTGAGAAATAAATATAAATATTATGTACAGATTGTATTTAAAGGTAATCTACCTGTAAAAGTAGATACTGATACAGGTGAAATTAAACATTATATTGGCAAAGGTGATATTGGAATTGATATAGGAACTCGCACCGTTGCTATTTCAAGTAAATCTGATGTAAAAATATTAGAACTTGCTGATAGAGTTCAGAATATTGAGAATCAGAAACAAAAACTTCTTAGAAAGATGGATAGGTCAAGGCGAGTAACAAATCCAAACAATTATAATGAAGATAGAACTATTAAGAAACAAGGAAATAAAAAAGTTGCATGGATGAAATCAAATCACTATATTAAATATCAAAATGAATTAAAAGAATTATATAGAAAGCAAGCGGATATTAGAAAATATCAGCATGAATGTTTAGCAAATGATATTATATCTCTTGGCAATAAAATATATGTTGAAAAAATGAATTTTGCAGGACTTCAAAAACGTGCTAAGAATACGGAAAAGAATGACAAAGGAAAGTTTAAGAAAAAGAAACGTTTTGGTAAATCATTAGCTAATAAAGCACCATCCATGCTATTAACTATCATAGATAGAAAATTAGGGTATTATGGTGAGAAATTGATTGAGATTAACACATTTGAAGCAAAGGCGAGTCAGTTTAATCATTTTGACAGAACATATACGAAGAAAACATTATCGCAAAGATGGGATGATTTTAATGGAATTAGAATACAAAGAGATTTATACTCCGCATTTCTGATAATGAACATAAGTGACGATTTAAAGAATTTTAATATTGATAAGTGTAATGAAAGGTTTGAAAACTTTTATAGACTTCATAATATTGAAGTTGATAGATTAACAGGTAAGAAAAATTTAAGTAGTATAGCAATATAAAATATAAATAGGTTTTGACACGAGCCTTATGCTATCGCTAATGGATACAAGGGTATTTTTGGTAGTGAAAGTCTTATAGAAATTCATTAGTCTTATATGCTTTCGAGTATATTGGAAAGTGAATGTATATAAGAACCCAACGTGCTTTAGCCGTTGGAGTGTCAGATGAGAATGACAAGTAACTTTATTTATAGTAAACTTGAGATAGAAAGACTAACTATTAAAAGTCAAGTCTAAAATGAAATTTTTTTGAATGAATTGCAGATATGCATTTCAGATATAAAAGAACTGTAATTCAGTTATTTGTACTTTGAAAACTACATGACAAACAGAGTGTCATTTCTGGCACTCAAAAAAAGGAGTTATTTACAGAAAAGATTAAGATGCACTTGTATATGGCTGCCCTGATTTTTCCATTGCGTAGATAGTTCTTACAAGTTTCTTGACCGCATGGGATAAAGCAACATTATAATGCTTGCCTTTGGCTCGTTTTTTAGCAAGATATGTCCCAAAAGATTCATCCCAGTGGCAGACGTATTTTGTTGCATTGTAAAGTGCATACCGCAGGTAACGAGAACCACGTTTTTCCATGTGGGAATAACAGTTATCAAGCTGACCTGACTGGTAAGTGGAAGGCGACATTCCTGCATATGCAAGTATCTTATCAGGTGAATCAAAACGGCTGAAATCACCGATTTCGGCTAAAATCATTGTATTTATACGATAACTGATACCGGGGATGGTAAGGATTGGAGAATGGATTTCATCCATAATGGTTCTGATTTCATTTTCAATTTCTTCAATCTCTGTATCCAATTCGTGAATGAGTTTTATGTTATGCTTTAGCTCCAAAGATTTTGCAGGCATATGAGAGCCGATAGAGCTTCTTGCAGCCTCACGAAAGATGACAGCGGTATCTTTGCCATATCTGCCTTTGGAACTTTTAGAAATCAGATTTGTAAGCCTTGTAAGATTTGCGGATGCAACGGCAGATGCACTTGGAAATTCGGAAAGCAAAGCATAAATGGATGTTATATGAAGCGTAGGAATGAGCTTTTCCAGTTCAGGGAACAGGATGCATACAAGTCTGGAAACAGAAGTTTTTAGCTTTGCGCGTTCGTTTACTTTATCAAAACGGTAACGGGTTAGTGACTTTAATTCCTCATTGTGGTAAGATGTGTATGAGTAGGACTTTAAGTTCATATCAGACATTATCATAGTAGCAATGGTGCAGGAATCAACTTTATCCGTTTTCGTCTTTCTAAGGCTTAGACTTTTTCTGTAAAGATTGGTATGCAACGGGTTGAGTAAAATCGTCTGATACGGATTCGATTCTTTGAAACAAGGTTTCAAAACCTTCACGATTGTTAGAGATGGTAAAGGACTTAAATAATACTTCGCCATCTGAATTAGTGATAAAGTAGTCGTGCTTGTCTTTAGCAACGTCAATTCCAACGTAAATCATAACAATCTCCTTTGAATAAATATTTGATACTGTTTAGAACCACTGGTACTCCTTGCGATTGTAACCTCGTTCTAAATAAACCGTCATGCGGTATCTAACTGATTAACAAATATACAAAGAGACTGTGGTTGTAGCCTTTCTTAAACCATCAAGTGGTAGGAGTGAAAAAACAATCCACAGTATCTCCAACAGTATAGCACACAGTCCTTGGAGAGGGACTATAAATACTACTACTTTATAATACGAGGAGTGTAGTAGAAATGGAGAAGGGAAGAATAATTTTTTTGAATGGTGTAACCAGTTCAGGTAAAACATCTATTGTTGAAGCTCTTCAAGATCAAAAGGATATATTTTTTTATGTTGTGGCTAATGACTTATTTCAGGAAATGATTGGAGAGCATTATTTACATGAAAATTATTGGAGATATCTTAGTGAAGTAATTATTATGATGTATTACACGGCAAAACTATTTTCTGATATGGGAAAAAATGTGCTCATTGATGGAATATTAGTGGAAAGGGAAGAACTTAGACCTCACTACTCTCAGCTATTAGAAATATTAAAAGATAATCCATTGGATATTGTAGAAGTATATTGTCCATTAGATATTTGCAGACAACGTAATATAATCCGTGGAGATAGGTATGAAATGCAATCTCAAGAGCAATATACTTTAATGGCTAAAAATATTAAATATAGTACTAAAGTTGATACAAGTATATATAGTTCAGAAAAATGTGCAGAAAAAATCATTCAAGAATTATTTTACTAATAGAATACAACCTGCTTATTTGTATCCATTCGATCTAATAAGCAGGAAAATTATACCTATAATATTTCTATCAAGTCCACTCTTTCCAAATATCAGGCTGATAGCCTACTGTTGCCTTTTTTTCATTTCTTATAATTGGTGTTATGAGTACCTGCTGATTTTCTAATATCTTTTCCTCTTTATCAGTTTCTGTCATATATTTAATCAGATTATAAGTATCCTGATCTTTACAATTTGGATTTAATAAAACTTCTAAACTGCCGACTGCCTGTTTTATACTGCGAAACTCACCTTTACTTAGTCCCTTTTCTGTTAAATCAATAAACTGAAACTTGATACCTCTTTCCTTAAAATATCTTTGAGCCTTCTTTGTGTCAAAACACTTCTTTGTACCAAATATTTGAATATTCATATTATTTTATCCCCATTTCATAGTTTTTAATGTTTGGGATCTATCACCACTTAAAAATGATATTCTTTAGATAGGTAAAGATGGAAACTGTAAATATTTATTATTAGATTATCCCTTTGCAAAAGAAATAAATGATATGACATCAGAAATTCTAAATATTATTACTTCTTTATAATATTTTTTACACTAGTGCGAACCTGCAGTTTTGGCATTAAAATAATTTCTTTTTTTTCGATTTCTTCTTTCGTAAACTTCTGAAACATCATCTGACATGCTTGTTCTGCAATCATTGTAATATCTTGAACTACTGTAGTCAACTCAATCTCTAATAAATAATTTTGCAGTGAATCATCATAACTGACAATAGAATAGTCTTTTGGAACTTGCAGCTTTTCTTCATATAATTTTTTTAAAAATCCTAATGTCATCATATCGTTACAGAGAAATATAGCTGTAACATCTGTTAAAAGTAGATACCCTGCTGCCCGGTATCCGCTTTCCATTCGATAATCTCCCGCTTGAAGATATTCTTTTTTTACAGGTATATGAAATTCCTTTAATGCTCTCAAGTATCCATCTAACCGACTTCTTCCACTTCCTATTTCTTTAAATACACAGCCAATCTTTGTATGACCTTGTTCCAGTAAATACTTTGTTGCCAAATATCCTCCCTGTTCATGATCAAAACGTACTCTGCTGCAATCGAAATCTGGAAAAGTTCGATCTACCATTACATATGGCATAGTCAATAAATCTAACTCTTTCATTAACATCTTTGAATTCTCGAACGACTCACTGCTCATAATTAAAAAGATTCCATCTACTCCCCTAGATTCTAAAACCCGTAGCAGTTGACGATCATTACTTTCTTGTTCGTCTGAACTTGCAATAATTAAAGAATATCCTTCTCGTCGGCAACGATTTTCAATTTGTTTTGCTAATGATGAAAAAAAAGTATTTTCAATATCTGGCAAAATCAATGCCAACATATATGATTTTTTAGTGGCTAAACTCTTTGCTGCCTGATTGACTATATAATTTCTTTGTTTTGCCACCTCTCGAACCAAACTTTTTTTTTCTTGTGCAATTCTACAAGGTTTATTATTTAAAATAAGAGAAACTGCTGTAGGAGAAATTCCTACTTCTTTTGCAATATCTTTAATTGTTACCTTTCTCCTCTTGTTGTCTTCCATCGAATTCTCCGTTCTTATGTATCATACTTGTAGTAACAATCTTTTTTATTTACTACTATATATTTATTATATATCAATATAAAATAAGTGTCAATATTTTTTAATTTGTTACACATTTTATAAATATTTCTAATAAATGGAATAAGAAATATATTTAATTCATTCGTAGAAATTTAATAGAGGGAAGAATATATGACATTAAGAATAAGAGATCGAGAATCTAAAGGTTTTAAACCATTTTTTTGCCTCTTTCCTTACAAATTAACCTAAATAGGCTGAAATAATGTAAGAAAAGAGGCAACTATACTCAAAAATCTACTTGTTATTTTATAAGAATAAAATCATAGACAGAATAAACATAAATGCTACACCAACAATCATTGGAACAGAAGTTCTTTTTACAATTTGTAATGGTTCTTTCTTTACTGAACCTGCTACAATCATAACTACTGCTGATACTGGAGATACTGCACGAAGTAGATTTCCTGCAAGCCCCATTGGAATAGCTACAGCTAATACATTAATTCCGGCGGCTGCTGCCAATGGAACCATTAATGGAACCATAGCAAAGAAAAGAGCTGTTCCACTTCCACTTAATAATACGATTAATGCGGTCAGTGCTACTAAAATTAATGGAAGTACAAATCCCAATCCAGAACCTTGTAAACCTGTCATTGCTTCTTGAAGTGCTGCAATTAAACCTATTGTTTTTAATCCAGTTACAAAGATTGTACCTGCTACTAATAGTGCAACAATCGGCATTGCACCACCCATTCCTTTAAAGAAAGATTCTGTTGCATCTAAAGTCTTTCTAACATCGTGATTGCGAACCATCTCACATATAATTGCAATAACAAATGAGAATAATGTTGCAACTTCTACACTTAAATTAATATTGACACCTGTGATTTTTTGTACGATAAAAACTAAAATCAGCATTAAAATTGGAAGTAACGGTAAAATAGCATATACTGTTTGGAATAACTTTCCGCCCTTTATCACTTCTACTTCAACTTGGTTATTTAACTTCTCGTTTTCTTTTCCCTTTTCTTTCTTATCCATAAATTTCTGCCAGAAATAATGAGCAGCTGCCATAACAAACAAAGTAGGAACAGAAACTAAAGCATGATAGCGAAATACGTATTCACTTGCAGTAAGTCCTGCAAATTCTGCTGTGTTAGCTAATTCTGCTGCCATTGCCACATTGTCGCTTCCAAGTGGTGTTGGCATTACGGTTGCCGTTGTTGCAATAATTCCTGCTGCTGTCAATGTACTCATACCCGCCTGAATCATAATTGGATATAGTGTTGCGAGTAAAATAATTGCTAAGTTTGAAGCACTTGGTACAACTAAAGATAATAAGTTTCCAATTAAAAATACAGCTGGAACTAAAATATATACTGATTTGATTTTGCCGATTGGCTTTGTTAAAGCATTAACTGTCACATTATTTGCCTTAATCGAATTCATATAGGTGGAATAACCGCCTAAAATCAAAATAATAAAACCTGCAGAACTGATAGTAGATTTAAACTGATCTGCAATCGCCTTTAACGGATCGAGCCATGCCATGCCTGTAGATGCAAATTGTGTTCCTCCAATACTGTTTCCACAAGCCATACCAATATACATCAATAGAATACCAATTACAAACAAAGTAATTTTGATATCCATTTTTTTAATTAACATAAAGATAACGACTGCTACTGCTACAATCGCAGAAAGATACATAATCGCTGTTGTCATATCCTTTCCCCCTTTTTATACAAAACTATTTACATTGTCCTATGAATTCTAAAAACCATTTACGGAATAATTCTTGATTAATATCCATACAAACTTTCGCATTTGGTGCTTTTTTTAGATATCCTTTCAGATCTACTAAAGTACAGCCCTTTGTCATAGAACCACAAAGTTCTACATCGATATAGGTGTCTACTACCTCAAACATCTGTGGACATAAAAGATATGCTATAGCACAACTATCATACATTTTTAATCCTGTGTTAAAGCTTCCGCCCCGATACTTTTTGAACAGACAATGTGCCATCTTTCCTACTTCTCCAAGTTCCAAAAGTTTTGCGGTATCTTCTGGTAAAACTAAAGCTTTCCAACCTACATCCAACCCTGCCATAACTAATGGTACACCAGAGGCAAATACCATTTTTGCTGCTTCTGGATCAGTTGCCACATTAAATTCTGACATAACTCCTTTATTTCCTCTCGAAGCAGATCCACCCATCATAACAATCTCTTGAATTCGTTCTTTTACTTCTGGATACATTGCAAACAATAAAGCGATATTAGTAAGTGGTGCAATTGGAACTAGAGTAACTTTTTCTTCACTTTCCATAATCGTACGATACATCGCATTCACTGCATTTTCTTTTAATAATAATGACTTCTTTGGTTCTGGAAAATCAAATCCTTCCATCCCACTTACTCCATGTACATTAGACGCATCTATCAGCTCTTCAATTAATGGTGCAGATGCACCTGCAGCTACTGGTATATCCTTTTCAAAAAAAGCAAGCAATCGTAGCGCATTATTTGTTACCTTTTCTAACGAAACATTTCCTGCTACTGTAGTAATTAACTTTACTTCTAATTCTTCTGAAAATAGAGCAACTGCGATTGCCAGTGCATCATCAATTCCCGGATCAGTATCAATAATAATTGGTCTTTTACTCATAATATAAACCCTCCTAAATATTAAATTTCAATTTCTTTTCGATAAGGAATTGCCTGTTGTGCCCCATATCGAGTAATCGTTAAAGCGGCTGCCTTTGTTGCATATTGTACACTCTCTTTTAAATCTTTTTCTTCTGCCAAACAAGCTGCCAATACTCCAATAAAAGTATCCCCCGCGGCTGTTGTATCTACAGCTTCTATTTGACAGGCAGGTACTTGATAAAGTTCCTCTCCCAAATTAAAAATACTTCCACTGCTTCCTAATGTTATAATTACCTGTTGTGCTCCCATTTGACGCATACTTTGTATAGCCTCTTTACAGCTTTCTTCTTCCTGTGGAAAAATTTTTGTCTGAAACTCCGCTTCTGTCTGATTTACTACTAAAAGATCAATATATGTATAGTACTGTGTTGGGATTATTTTTGCAGGAGCTGGATTAAAAATCGTATACATTCCCATCTCCTTTGCAATCTGTAAAGATTCTAATACCGTATTTTGTTCACATTCATATTGCGTTACAAACAGATCTCCCGGCTTTGCTACCTTATAAAGCACCTCCTTTACATCTTCTGCCTTTAATTCATGATTTGTACCTGAGCTTAAAATAATTCTGTTATCTCCTTCATGACAGGTGATCACAGCTACTCCCGTCTGTCCACTCTTGCTTATCTTTACCGACTGACAATCCACTTTATACTCTTCTAACACATTCAGTAGTTTTTGTCCAAATACATCTTGACCTACACAGGCAATCATCTTTGTGGATGCCCCAAACTTTGCCGCCGCTACTGCCTGATTACCGCCTTTTCCGCCGGGATTGGATAAAAAATTACTTCCTTCTACTGTTTCTCCCTGTTGTGGTATCCGCTCACACTGAATGGTTAAATCCATATTCAAACTTCCAAACACAATTACACTTTTCATGCTTACCCTCCTATCTATAATTAATCATTATAAAGTTTGATTGACAAGTTGAGTCATTCCGCTTCCTTGTTCTTTATAAGGTCGAATATGAAAACCAAACTTTTCATAAAATCCTTCTTTTCCAGTTAATGCCATCAATCCAACATACGCATTTGGACATCCGTTTTCTTTGATATAACACATCAGTTCTTCCATTACCATCCGTCCAATTCCACAATGTTGTTTTGAAGGTTCTACTACAACATCCTTAATAAAGAAAGCAATCCGACCATCTCCAATTACTCTTCCAATTCCCACCGGAACACAATCTTCTTTAATTACAATCGAAAATAAGGTATGTTTTAATGCCTGTACTACATCTTCTTGATCATAATGTTGTAATGCTACTTTTTCTCTAAGCATCTCATAGATTTCCGGAGTAAGACCATTTTTCACTCTTTGATATTGAGCCATCTCTTCTCCCTTTCTATAATCTCCCTAATGTAAATATTTTTGGTAAAACGTTTTATCATCTGGGCAAAAAATTAAGTTCAGTGAAGAACTTTTTGGTAAAACGTTTTATCAATTTCTTTATTTGTATATTATCATGAATATATTTGAATGTCAACCTATTTTCTTTCATTTTTTAAATAATATACGCCAAATTTCGACACTGAAAATTATGCAAATTGCACAATTTAAAAATTTATTCTAATATGATAAAATAAACTTAACTTAATAATAGAAATTTTTTACATATACTACAGAAACGAGGACTATTATGACACATATATATTTTATTCGTCATGCAGAACCAAATTATAATAATCATAATGATAAACTACGTGAATTATCTTTAAAAGGTATGACAGACAGAAAATTAGTTACTAAGTATTTATCAGATAAGTCAGTAGATGTTGTTTTATCCAGTCCTTGTGAACTACCCCCACTTAATAGAAGTGTGGGCTTCCTAGTCAATACACCTACTGGTGCAAGTTTACCTAGGCTATCACCTCTAAGTAATACCACTTCTACATAGCTAGTTTTAGCAAGTTATAACTTGCGTTCATATCTCTATCATGCTCTGTATTGCAACATGGACATTTCCATGCTCTAAGACCTAAATTTTTAACATCTGCGTTCTTATATCCACATACATGGCATAGCTGGCTGCTAGCATAATTACCATGTGCTATAATCAATTCTCTGCCATACCATTGTGCTTTATAAGTCAATAATGTTCTAAACTCATACCATGATACTTCTGATATTGCTTTAGCTAGTTTATGATTTTTAACCATATTGCTTACTTTTAAGTCCTCTATAACTATTACTTGGTTTTCGTTTATTAGTTTTGTAGACAACTTATGTAAGAAATCTTTTCTTTGATTAGTTAATTTCTCATATGCCTTAGCTAACTTTAATCTTGCTTTATCTCTATTACTACTACCTTTTTGCTTTCTTGATAGACTTCTTTGTAAGAACTTTATGCATTTCTCTGTTCTTCTTAGAAATTTAGGATTAGGTACTCTATATCCATCACTACATATAGCAAATTCTTTTAGACCTAAGTCAATCCCAACTTTATTATCTCTTTTAGATAATGGTTTTATATCAATATCTACTAGTATCGAAATATAATACTTATTGGTTTTTGTTTTAGATATAGTACAGCTTTTAATTTCTCCTACAAAATTTCTATGCTGTTTTATCCTTATCTTAGTTTTTAACTTAGGTACTTTGATATACCCGTTTTCAATATATACTGTACCTTTTTGGTTATTAGTAGTATAGCTATTGCTGCTTTTCTTCTTAGATTTGAATTTTGGAAATCCTGCTTTTGTATCTCTAAAAAAGTTTTTATAAGCTTTATCTAAATTCATTTGAGCATTTGCAAGTGCAAGGCTATCCACTTCTTTTAACCATTCATATTCCTTTTTGTATTGGCTGGGTGTATTCTTTAACATTTTTTTAGTTTCTTTGTAATGCTCTATCTTATCACCTAACATTTTGTTGTAGATAAATCTAGCACAGCCAATAGTTTTATTGATAAATTCTCTTTGTTCTTTATTTGGATAAAGTCTATACTTATAAACTTTTAACATAATTATCACCTCTCTTTTCATATATAATATTATATTACGTTATATAACTTGCGTCAATAATTATATCATGTTATACTACAATATATAATAAATAAAAGGAGAAATAATTATGGCGTTAAAAAATAGAAAAAGAATATCAACTACACTACCACTAAACCTACTAAGTGAATTAAGGGAATACTCTAATACAAGTATGATACCAATAACTAAGATTATAGAGTTGGCTCTACGTCAATATTTAGACAGTATCAAGAAACGCAATTCATCTCCCACTTAAAGAAGTGGGAGATGAATTGCTGTTTTTAGTTAAAACGTCTATAGATACAGTAGTAGATTTTGCCGACACTTATGGATATGATATTAAAATAATCGAAGATTTTAGAGAACGTAAAATAAGAAGACTTTCATAGCTTTTCTAAATATGAGGAAATCCTTGTCTAAAGGATTTCCTCATAATAAAATACACTTTTATTTTATCTCACTATAAAAAACATAACTTCCCTTTGTAACTTCATGTGTTTTTCCTGCTATTATAACTTTTGTTTTCACTGGTGTTTCTACCTCATATCTCCAAATATTATCTTGTTTTCTCCATCCAGAATAAATCTTTCCATGTCTAGTTTCTAAGGACGCTTCCAGCCAATCTAATCGTACATCTGGCTTTGGTGCAATCACAGCATATTGATATCCCGGATGTTCTTCTACTGGACAAATTCCTGCTGCAACCCCATAAATCCAGTCTCCCACTGCTCCATAGGCATAATGATTAAACGAATTCATATCCTTACTCCAAAATTCACCGTTTTCCATAATTCCATCCCAATGTTCCCAAATGGTGGTTGCCCCTTTTGTTACTGGATAAAGCCATGATGGATACTTTGTTCGAAGTAAAAGGGTATAGGCAAGTTCTTCATATCCATAGTCACTTAAAACGTGTAGTAGATATGGTGTTCCAACAAATCCAGTCTGAAGTTGATCTTTGGCAGCATGTATCATTTCTGCGAGTTGTTTTGCTGTAGTCATACAATCGTCTGCTAATCCAAAATAGATTGCCAGTACACATTCTGTCTGTGTCTTATACTCTGGGAATGTTTCTCTAAATTTTCTTACAATATTTTGATATAACAGTTCATAGTTTGAAATATCCTTTTTTAGAACTTTTCCTGCTTTTATAACAAGAGAAACGGAATGTGCATAAAAAGCGGAAGCAATAAAATCCTCTCTGCTAGAACCTTTACAGCTTCCAGAAGCTGCATCTAATCCCAACCAGTCACCATAATGTTCTCCTCCTATCCAAAGATAGGGATCTGTTGTAGTTGAACCAATATATTCTATCCATCTCTTCATACAATCAAATTGTGTATTTAAAATTTCTGAATTACCATATGCTAAATATAATTCCCACGGACAAATTGTAGCAGCATCTCCCCAAGCTGCACTTGCTTTTGGATTTTGCAAAATATCTGGCACAACATGACCTATCCTTCCATTCTCCCCCTGATCTGCTGCCATATCCTTTAACCACTTTGTAAAAAATTTTTCTGTATCAAAATTATAACAGGCTGTCCGAATAAAAACTTGAGCATCTCCTGTCCAGCCAAGACGTTCATCTCTTTGTGGACAATCTGTTGGCACATCGACAAAGTTTCCTTTTTGTCCCCATATAATATTTTCAAACAGTCGATTTAACAAAGAATTCGAACATCTAAACTGTCCTGTTCTTTTTAAATTGGAATGAAGTACAACTGCTTGAAATTGTTCCGGCTTTGGATTTTTTGGAAAATGATCCAACCTGATATAGCGAAATCCATAAAAAGTTAATTTTGCATGACAAGTCTGTTTTCCCTCTTTACAAAAATACCGATAGATAGCTTTTGCTCCCCGATAATTTTCTGTATAAAAATTTCCTTCAGAATCTAATACTTCTGCATGAGATATTACAATTTCCTCTCCTACTTTCGCATCTATTGATATTTCTACATATCCCGTTAGATTTTGACCAAAATCAATAACTGTTTCTTTCTTTGGTGTCATAATAATTTGAACTGGTGTAAGTCGTTCTTGCTCTCTTACTTCTTCTCCCTGCTGTGCAATTAATGTATGAAATGGTCCATGAAATACTGTTACAGGTTTTTTATCTAAGTCTTGAAATAGTGCATCACAGATCTCCCCATCGTAGATCTCTGAAAATCGAATATTACTTTCTGATACTGTCCATGTTTCGTCAGAAGAGATGATTTCTTTTCTACCATCACAGTAAAGTATTTCAAGCTGCATTAATATTCCTACAGGATTTTCCTGAAGTTCTTTTTGGACAGGAGAACCTCCCCAACCTGGCATCCTTCCATGATACCATCCTTTTCCGACTGTTATGCTGATATGATTCTTTGTCTGTAATAAATTTGTTACATCATACTGTTGATATTGAAGTCTTTTTCGATATGCTGTCCAGCCAGGTGCTAAAACAAATTCACCAACTCTTTCTCTATTTAAAACTGCTTCATAAACTCCTAATGCTGTAAGAAATAAATTTGCTTTGCAGATATCTCCATTTAATTGAAACTCCTTTTCAAAAACTGGACAAATCTCTCCTAACTCTGTATTTGGACAAATCCATTTTGCTACCCAATCCATTCCTTCTCTACCTTTCTGCTTTTTTTAACTAACATTATATCATAACTTGGTGCACATAAAATCAAAAGTTGAAACATTGCTTCTTTGTTTCAACATTATACCATAGCTTTGTATTTTTCCTAATATTTGCTTGTATCTCTTTCATAAAAATATATTTCTGCCTTTGTCATAAGAAATTAATAGATTATGCTTGTATCTTTTATATCTTATGTTATATTATTATTAAATAAATTAAAAAGGAGAATATTTTATGAGGGTAGTTACTTTTAATATAAGATGCGATTTTAATCAAGATAAAGAGAACTGCTTTTGCTATCGAAAGGATATGATTTTTCAAAAGATCGCACAGGAAAAGCCAGATATTATTGGATTTCAGGAAGTTTTGCCCCATGTCCAAAAGTGGTTAAGAGATAATTTATCCGATTATTATGTTGTAGGAGGCGGTAGAGATAGCCATTTGGGAGATGAATATACTTCTATTGCATTTAGAAAAGAAAGTATAGAACTATTTGGCTTAGATGTTTTTTGGCTTTCTCCTACTCCTAGAATTCCTGCTTCTCGTTATGAACCACAAAGTATCTGTCCCCGCACTTGTACCGCTGCTATTTTAAAACCAGCCTTTTTTAACACTCCTATTCTTGTTTATAATACTCATTTAGATCATGAAAGTGTCTATGCCAGAGAAAAAGGACTTTCCCAGATTTTTTCTCGCATTAAAGAAGATTTAACTTTGTATCCTTATCCTTATATTTTGATGGGTGATTTTAATGCAGAGCCAGCCGACAAGGAACTTTCTATCCTTACAGACTCCACTCTTTCTCTTACAGACACTTCAAAAGATTTAGGAATTACATATCATGAATATGGCAACTTAAAAAATGCGGTTAAAATTGATTACCTACTTGTAAGCTCTGACTTTATGGTACAAAATGCCACACTTTGGGAAGATACAAAAAATGGAGTTTTTTTATCGGATCATTATCCTATCTGTTCCGATATTATATTAAAAAAATAGAATATTTTTTTACCTAAATGGTAATATATTAATTGACAAATTAAGGTTTATTTCATATAATATAACTAATTCTCTTTGCACTGCATATTAATCTACAGTACAAACTGAGCAGGCCATATATTTTTGGAGCCGGGTCACGTCTTTGTGACAACAGATTGTTTTTTTCATCTGTGGGACAGTAGTTTACTCGTATTGTCCTACAGATGTTTTTTTATTTCTGTATATGACAATTCGAACGATTTTTGACATGTGCCCAAAAGAGGTAAGGAGGTAACTTATGGGTATGGAGCAATCAAGCTATGCCGCAAATAATCGGCGTATTGCCATGCGGGTTTCTGTTTTAAGTATTATTGTAAATATTATCTTATCTTTATCAAAATTTGTCGCCGGAATTGTCGCACAATCAGGTGCAATGCTTTCGGATGCTGTTCACTCTGCTTCTGATGTTTTTAGTACCTTTATCGTTATGATTGGTATATCTTTATCTGGTAAAAAGTCTGATAAAGAACATCCCTATGGACATGACAGGCTAGAATGTGTGGCTTCTATTGTTTTATCTGTCATTTTATTTGCAACAGGTCTTGGAATTGGATTTAATGGAATAGAAAAAATAGCTAGTAAAGACTATACTTCTCTTTCTATTCCGGGAAGATTAGCTCTTTTTACTGCTATTGGCTCAATTATAACAAAGGAGTGGATGTATTGGTATACTAGATCTGCTGCTAAACGAATTCATTCCGATGCTCTCATGGCAGATGCTTGGCATCACCGTTCCGACTCTCTTTCTTCTATTGGCTCCTTTCTTGGTATTTTAGCGGCAAGACTTGGATTTCCTGTTTTCGATCCAGTTGCCAGTGTAATTATCTGCTTATTTATTTTAAAAGCAGCCATTTCTATCTTTCGTGATTCCATTGATAAAATGGTTGATAAATCCTGTGATGATACTTTAGTGGAACAGATGAAACAGATTGTTCTTCAAGTTTCTGGAGTAGATCATATAGATGAAATCCGAACAAGAATGTTTGGAGCTATGATCTATGTCGATATCGAAATCGCTGCTGATGGTACACTTACATTAAACGCTGCTCATTCTATTGCAGAATCTGTACACTCTGCAATGGAAGAACATTTTCCATTAGTCAAGCATTGTATGGTACATGTCAATCCTGTTCAGAAATGAGGGTTAATTTATGAATTTAAAAAAAGATAATTCAGATTCTATGATGCCATTAGATGAAATCTCTGGCTTTTTGGTTCGCCCTGGATTTTATGATGTGAATGGGGCTACTGCACTTCCTGGTGCAGTAAATTTTACAGTCCACTCAAATGGAGCTACTTCTTGTGAGCTTTTATTATTCCATAGAAAAGAAGAAGAACCATATGCTATTTTAAAATTTCCAGAACGCTACCGAATTGGAAAAGTATATTCTATGATTGTATTTGGATTAAATATTGAAGAATTTGAATATGCCTTTCGACTAGATGGCCCAAAGGATTTTAAACGAGGGTTATTATTTGATCCTAAAAAGCCATTGCTTGATCCTTATGCAAAGGCTGTTACAGGTCAAAGTGTCTGGGGAGTGCAACAACAAAAAGATGGTCTCTACCGAGCACGTGTCGTAAGAAATAATTTCGATTGGGGTGATTTTGGACAGCCCCTACTTCCAATGAGCGACTTAATTATTTATGAATTACATGTTCGTGGATTTACAAAGCATCCTTCTTCTAACGTATCCCATCCCGGTACATTTGCTGGTCTTATGGAAAAAATCTCTTATCTAAAAGAACTTGGGATCAATGCTGTTGAATTAATGCCAATTTTCGAGTTTGATGAAACTTTAGGAAAACGAGAAATAGATGGAAACTTGCTCTTAGATTATTGGGGATATAATCCTGTCAATTTTTTTGCACCTAATACCAGTTATACATCTGCAAATGAATATAATCGTGAAGGTCAGGAATTAAAAACACTCATTCGTAGTTTAAATGAAAATGGTATAGAGGTATTTCTTGATGTTGTATTTAATCATACAGCAGAGGGCAATGAAAATGGACCTTTTATTTCTTTCAAGGGATTTGACAACAATATTTACTATATGTTAACTCCAGAAGGACACTACTATAATTTCAGTGGTTGTGGTAATACTTTAAACTGTAATCATCCAATTGTTCAGCAAATGATTGTCGATTGTCTACATTATTGGGTGACAGATTATCGAATAGATGGATTTCGATTTGATTTAGCAAGTATTTTGGGGCGAAATGAAGATGGATCTCCAATGAAAAATCCTCCACTATTGGAGCGTCTTGCTCTAGATCCTATCTTAGGAAATGCTAAACTCATTGCGGAAGCGTGGGATGCGGGAGGCTTATATCAAGTCGGCTCTTTTCCCGCTTGGAAGCGTTGGGCAGAATGGAATGGAAAGTATCGAGATGAACTCCGTAGCTATTTAAAGGGAGAATATTGGAGAGCACCTGAAGCTGTAAAACGAATTATCGGTTCTCCAGATTTATATCAGGGAGCATATATTGGTTCAAATTCCTCTGTCAACTTTTTGACTTGTCATGATGGTTTCACATTATATGATCTGTATTCCTATAATGAAAAACATAATGAGCCAAATGGTTGGAATAATACAGATGGTAGTAACGATAATAGAAGTTGGAACTGTGGAATAGAAGGAGAAACAGAAGAAAAAGAAGTACTTATTCTACGTTTTCGTCTAATGAGAAATGCTTGTATGGTATTGATGTGCAGTCGAGGAATTCCTATGTTTTTTGCTGGAGATGAATTTTGTAACACACAGTATGGAAATAATAATGCGTATTGTCAAGACAATCCGATTTCATGGCTGGATTGGAGTTTATTAGAAAAAAACAAAGATTTTTTTGAATTTTTTAAGCAAATGATTCGATTTCGTAAAGAACATACTATCATTCGAAAAGATCTGTCTGCGTCTGTTTGTGGTTTTTCTTCTATTAATATTTATACGTCTAATCCGCCAGACAATCAACTAACTCATGAAACGAAATGGATTGGAATTTTATATGCAGGACATGATGAAGATAAAGATAGAGAAGATCTTGTCTATCTTGCTTTAAATGTCTATTGGGAAGATCAACAATTTTCTCTTCCCAATCTATCTTCCTCTCTACAATGGTTTTTATATGCAGATACTTCCGATTCCTGTTTTACGAAAGAACAGCCTATTTTGGAGTTAAATTATACTTTAAAAGCACGTTCAGCAGCACTTTTCTTTGTAAAAGAATAAACAATGTATTTTCGGAAATACTAAATTCCTATAAAATTTATAGGAGGTTGCTGTATGTTGTTAATCCAAAATGGAACATTAGTTACAATGGAAGATGATATGCCAATAGTCAGGGATCTTTTCATTGAAGATGGCAAAATTAAAGCGATTTCCCCTTCTATTTCTCAAAATGATATTCCTCAGACAAAACAACCACTGACTATCCTAGATGCTCGTGGCTGTTTTGTCTATCCCGGACTGATTGAAGCACATTGTCATATTGGAATTACCGAATCAAAAATGGCAAAGGAGGGCGATGACTGTAATGAAGTTACAAATCCAATCACTCCGTATCTTCGAGCTCTCGATGCTATTAATCCAATGGATGCCGCATTTGACGACGCAGTACGTGCAGGTATTACTTCTGTAATGGCAGGCCCCGGCAGCTCCAATGTAGTAGGCGGACAATTTTTGTTTATGAAAACAAAGGGTAGAGAAATTGATAGGCTTTGTATTTTAGAACCCGCTGCCATGAAAGTAGCTTTTGGCGAGAACCCTAAAGTCAATTATGGTACACAAAATAAAATGCCCGCAACTCGAATGGCAACTGCTTCTATGTTACGGGAAGAACTTTTTGAGGCACAACAGTATTATTTAAAATGGAAGAAAGAAAGGAACTTTAAAGACTGGACACCTGATTTTAAAAAAGAGGCTTGGATTCCTGTCTTTGAAAGAAAAATTCCAATCAAAGCTCATGTCCATCGAACAGATGACATTTTAACTGCAATTCGGATTGCAAAAGAATTCCATTTAGATCTTACTTTAGATCACTGTAGTGAAGGTCATTTGATTGCATCTGAGATCGCAGCTAGTAAATTTCCTGCTATTGTAGGGCCTGACTTAGCTTCCAGAAATAAAATTGAAGTTCAAAACATGGCATTTAAAACCGCAGGAGTTCTTTCAAAGGCAGGAGTTCAAGTAGCAATTACTACAGATCATCCCGTTTCTTTAATTCAGTCTCTTCCTCTTTGTGCTGGTCTTGCTGCTAAATCTGGACTTGGGAAAAAAGAAGCTATGCGTGCTATCACTATTAATCCAGCCCAAATCTGTCGAGTTGATAATCGAGTTGGTTCTTTAAAAGAAGGCAAAGATGCTGACATTGCCATTTTTGATGGAAACCCAATGGAGGTATTTACTAACTGCTTATATACCATTATTGATGGTCAAATTGTATACGATTACTATAAGGATCAACGTACACAGGTAAAATCTTAATATAAACTGTCTAATTGCCTTCGTGTAAAATCATCAATATTTCTTTTAGTTTATCTGCGGGAAGCTGTCCGGGTGCAGAACATTCTCCTATTGCTCCAAATGTGAGTGCACTTCCAAAAATTTCTCCGCAAATGCGGCTGAGAATGCCTTCTTTCCCCATTGACATTGTAACAATGGGCTTTACTGCAAAACATCGCACCATTTCTTCTGTAGCACAGAGCAGGGAAAGTACATCTTTCGCACAAACTGGCATAACTGCTAGTTTCACAATATCTGCTCCTATTTCCTGCATAAAACACATTCGTTCTACCATCTCTTTACTAGATGGCGTCTTATGAAATTCGTGATTAGAAGCAATTACTGGAGTTGAAAATGAGTGTATCGTTTCAATCATTTTCTTTACAAAAGATTGATCCTGTCCAAAAAAAGCCTCAATATCCACTAAATCCACCAGTCCGCTTTCAGCAGCAAACTGATTTAAGTTAGCATATTCCGTTTCGGAAAAATTTTTTCCTCCTCCTTCTTTTTTTGTTCTACAGGTAAATAACAGAGGAATGGAACCTAAAGACTTCTTTACTATATCCAGTACAAAAAGCAGATGATCCCTATCTAAATTCTCCAAAAACAGATCTGCCCTCCATTCTATGAGATCTGCACAACTATTTGAGGCTATTCTTGCCTGTACAATTAATTCTTCTTTTGTTTTTGCTGTCAGTGGAATACAGATCTTTGGTCTTCCCTCACCAAGTACTACCTCTTTTAATTTTACTGTTTCTATTTTTGGCATCTTTCTCCTCATTTCTATATGACTTTATAACGGATAGTTCATTCGCGTTGGCTTTGGATCTTTTAATACTTCTTCATAATATTTAGAAGTATAATACTTTGCCATAGAAAGATTCATGTCCAAATAGTTTCCGCAGTCTTTAGCACTTGCTCCCGGAATTTCTCCCTCAAACTCTAAAATAAAATGACACATCTCTTTCAGTAATTCTAAAATATCTTCTGGCTTTAAATTTCCTGCTAAGATTAAATAAAATCCAGTGCGACACCCCATTGGTCCAAAATAAATAATACGTTCTTTCCATTCCTTATGATTTCGTAAAAAAGTTGCAGCTAAATGCTCTATCGCATGAATAGCAGCCGTATCCATAACAGGCTCTGTATTCGGTCTGGTAAATCGTAAATCAAAGGTAGTAATGTTTTCTTCTCCTAACTTATCTGTTCTTGAAACATATAATCCAGTCAATAAATTTAGATGATTTACTGTAAAACTTGCAATTTTATCCATAATCTTCTCCTTATATCATTTATCTTAAATAATAATATATGTTTTTATCAAATACAACTGTTTTATGTGACATAGTAATATTATATTTAGGACATATATACTCAAATATTCTTTTTGCTCTGTCTGAAATAATATCATCTATCACTCTTCTTCTATATTTCACCACAAGTATCAGATGATAGTTCAGGCTAAATACTGAGTTAGCGTATAAGGGAACGGCAGGAAATATATCAAAATAGATACCTTCTATGCCAGCAGCCAGATATGCTCAGACTGTAGTTATCAGAATGAAGATACTAAAAAATATATAATTTTTCAATTTTAAAAAATATCATCCTCTCAAAATTAAAATGGATTCCATCGTTTATCCTGTTATTAAAAAGAGGAAGTCTATAATAGACTCCCTCTTCTAATGTTACTATCCCTATTTCATTTTTATAGTTTTTCTACTCCAAGTTCTACCTCTTGCCCGTTGAGATTCCATTCTTTCATGATTTGTGTTTTCACTTCGAAAAGTAATTCTTCTGCTAAAACAATCCGTTTAATTTCTTCCTGATTTCTTTCCATAATAGCACGAATATTTTCATTTCCGACTTCATATACACGAATATGATCCATGACCTCGAAACCGGCATCTTTACGCATAGTCTGAATTTTACTGATTACTTCTCTTACATATCCTTCTTCGATCAATTCTTCGGTCAAATTGGTATCTAAAACTACTGTAATTCCACGATCTGAATTTGTGATATAGCCTTCCATCTGAGATGTTTCAATCAGCAGATCTGATTTTTCTAACACCTCTGATACACCATCTACCATTACAGTTAAAGTTCCTTTTTCATTTAACTGTTCCATTGCAGCACTGCCATTTAAGTTAGAAAGCGTTTCTTTGAGTGCATTTATGCGACTTCCAAATCTCTTTCCAAGTGTCTTTAGTTGTGGCTTGAAGGTATAAGAAGTAAAATCGTTTACCTCCTGTGTAAATATTACCTGTTTTACATTCAATTCTTCTTCGATGATTTCACGGTAAAATTCAGATAATTCTTCTTTTGTTTCCGACTTTACATACATCTTTCCTAATGGCTGACGCTGTTTCATATTTGCAGTATTGCGGCAGGCACGACCAAGAACAACAATTTGTAGTACCTGATCCATTTTTTCTTCCAGTTTAGTATCGATCCATTCCTCTTTGTAGGCTGGGAAAGTACATAAATGTACACTTTCTGGTGCACTTTTATCAATACTACAAACCAGATTGCGATAGATCTGTTCTGCCATAAAAGGAATCATTGGTGCTGCTACTTTACTTATTGTGACTAATGTAGTATAAAGAGTCATATAGGCATTGATTTTATCCTGTTCCATTCCTTTTGCCCAAAAACGTTCTCTGCCACGGCGTACATACCAGTTACTCATCTCATCTACAAAGTTTAATAGTGCTGTAGCAGCTCCCGGAATCCGGTAATTTTCTAAATGATCATCTACTTCTTTGACAACAGAATTAAGACGGGAAAGTAGCCACCGATCCATAACAGATAATTTTTCATATTCTAAAGAATACTTACTTGCATCAAATTCATCAATGTTAGCATAAAGTACAAAAAAGGCATATGTGTTCCAAAGTGTTCCTAAAAATTTTCTCTGTCCTTCTTGCACTGCCTTATCATGAAATCGATTTGGAAGCCAAGGAGCTGAATTACTATAAAAATACCATCTGATGGCATCTGCTCCAAAACGTTCTAATGCTTCAAATGGATCGACAGCATTTCCCTTTGTTTTAGACATCTTCTGACCATTTTTATCCTGTACATGACCAAGCACAATAACATTTTTATAAGGTGCACAGTCAAAAAGTAATGTTGATTCTGCAAGAAGAGAATAAAACCATCCTCTTGTCTGATCGACAGCCTCTGAGATAAAATCTGCTGGAAACTGTTTTTCAAATAATTCCTTATTTTCAAATGGATAATGATGTTGTGCAAATGGCATTGCTCCAGAGTCAAACCAACAGTCAATAACCTCTGACACTCGCTTCATCTGTTTTTGACACTTAGGGCATCGAATTGTCACATGATCAATATAAGGTCGATGTAGTTCTATTTCTTCTGGACAGTTTTCTGAAAGCTCTTTTAACTCTGCAATGCTTCCAACCGAATGAAGTTCCCCACACTCACACTGCCAGATATTGAGTGGAGTTCCCCAATAACGATTTCGACTAATAGACCAATCCTGAACATTTTCAAGCCAATCACCAAATCTGCCTTTTCCAATACTTTCTGGAATCCAGTGAATTGTATTGTTATTGCGAATCAATTCTTCTTTTACCGCAGTCATTTTAATAAACCATGATTCTCTTGCATAATAAATCAATGGAGTATCACATCTCCAACAGAAAGGATAACTGTGTTCAAACTTCAAAACTTTAAATAACAATCCTTTTAAAGCCAGTGTTTTCATAACGATTTCATCTGCTTTTTTACAAAACAATCCTGATAATTCTTTTGTTTCTGGCTTCATACAACCCTTTTCATCTACTAGCTGTAAAAATGGCAGATCATAGTTTCTTCCCACTTCTGCATCATCTGCACCAAAAGCTGGAGCAATATGCACTACTCCAGTACCATCTGTAAGTGTAACATAATCCGCACAAACTACATAAAATGCCTTCTTTCCCAAAACATGATCTCTGTCTGCATTTGGATTTTTTGTACCATCAGGAAGGAAAAAAGCATAGTCAAATAAAGGCTCGTATTCCCAATATTCTAAATCTTTACCTTGATATGTGTTTACTACTTCATATTCTCCATCTAAAACAGAAAGTAATGCCTCTGCGAGAATATAATACTCTATTGTTCCTTTTTCGTCTGTTAAAACCTTTACTTTTACATAAGTTTCTTTTGGATTAACTGCCAAGGCTACATTAGACGGCAGCGTCCAAGGGGTTGTTGTCCAAGCTAAAATATATTCATTTTCTGTTTTGGTCAATCGAAATTTTGCGATTGCAGACTTTTCTTTTACGTCTTTATATCCTTGAGCTACTTCTTGAGCAGAAAGCGGAGTTCCACAACGTGGACAATATGGAACAATTTTAAAGCCTTTATATAAAAGTCCTTTCTCCCAAATCTTTTTTAATGCCCACCATTCGGACTCAATAAAATTATTGTCATATGTGACATAAGGATGTTCCATGTCTGCCCAAAAGCCAACCTGACTAGAAAAATCCTCCCACATTCCTTTGTATTTCCACACACTTTCTTTACATTGCTTAATAAATGGCTCCATTCCATATTGTTCAATCTGTTCTTTGCCATCTAGTCCTAACTTCTTTTCTACCTCAATTTCTACTGGAAGTCCATGTGTATCCCACCCTGCTTTTCTTGGAACAATATATCCTTTCATTGTGCGATATCTAGGAATCATGTCTTTGATTACTCTGGTTAAAACATGACCAATATGTGGTTTTCCATTTGCAGTCGGAGGTCCATCATAAAACATATACGTTTCTTTTTGTTCACTGGAATCCATACTTTTTTCAAAGATTTTATTTTCCTTCCAAAACTCTAAAATCTCTTTTTCTCTGTCTACAAAATTTAGATCCGAAGATACTTTTTGATACATTTTTAACCTCATTTCCGCATATAGCCTTTTTACTTTTTAAATTTACAGAAGAGCTGTATTGTCTTTCTGCGTCAATGTAAAAAGCTCCCATCCAAAACCGGATGAGAGCTGTGATAATCTTTTTGATACCATCTGGTTTCACATACGCCGCAGTGTCAGAATCTACAGATCCTGCTGCATGATACATTATTTCTATAACGGGAAATCCCGGCATCACCTACTTTGCTTCCATTTCAGCTTGCAGCTATGAAGTGATCTTCAGAAAACTGTCTACTTTTGCCGTGCTTACACCAATTCACGACTCGCTGTAAATTTCTACAGTTCCTACTCTCTTCATCAACGCCTTTTTCTTATTTTTCTATCTTAGTACAATTCTATACATATTGTCAAGAAGTTTTTAAGAAATTCTCGTTTTTAAATCCTTGTCCAGACCTGCATTTCTCCTTCTCCTCTATTAGACCAAGTATAATATGGAATCCATGTCAGGGTAGTGTTTTCAAATTCAGGCTTTATATGAGGAGTGTATAAAGCTGTTTTTTCGGATTTTTTCTGTCGCCATCCCTGTGCTTTTACTGCTATAATAGATTCTGTTGCTATCTTTTGTTTTTCTATTTGAAATTCCGAACTTTCATCTATTTTCAATAAATGCAGATCTTTTCCGTTATCCGCTTCTTCCAGACAATAAATAATTGGTCCTCTTCTGACTGCTGCCTTTCCAATATCTTCACGTACTCTGGTATCTGCGTCTAATATCTGAACCTCCATTGGAAATACTAAATTTATGAAATCTTTCGAACTCCATGTCTTTGTAATATAAAGATATCCCAGTTTCATTTCAGACTCTATCTGTTCTACACCTGCTATTTGAAAATCTTTACACCAATCAGGAATTCGCAGTGCTATTGTAAATGGTTCGTCAGTATTACAATCTACAGAAATTTTCACTTTTCCATCCCATGGAAATTCCGATTGGATAGAAATGATCGCTGTTCCAGATTTAAGTTTTTTCTCAAAACGACATCCAATATACAGATGAACAAATATACAATTATCTATTTCTGTAAAAATATAAGATCCAATTGAACTAATTAACCTCGCCAAATTTGGAGGACAGCAGGCACATCCAAACCATTTCTGACGGATTGGTTCTACATGTGCTTTTCTCTCATCTTTATGACATGCCTCTGGAAGTATCTCTAAAGGATTTACGTAGAAAAAGCTGGTGCCTTCTAATCCCATACCAGATAAAATAACATTGTATAATTCTCTCTCCATAATATCGGCATATTTTGAGTTCTGCTCTATTTCTAACATTCTTCTTGCGAAAAATACCATTCCAACAGAAGCACAAGTTTCTGCATAAACTGTATCATTTGGAAGATCATAGGCAAATGAAAACGCCTCTCCTATATGAGTTGCACCGATACCTCCTGTAATATACATCTTTCGATTTACAATATCATCCCAGATATTTTGACATGTTTCCCTTAATGTTTTATCCCCTGTAAGTCTTGCAAAATCAGCCATTCCCGAATAGAGATAAACTGCTCTTACTGCGTGGCCTACTGCTTCTGTCTGTTCACGTACTGGCAGATGTGCCTGTTGATATTGATATCGTAATTTTTCTTTCTCTTTTTCTTTTGGTGGGTGCTCTTTATCAAAATAGTATGGTCGTTTTCCTCTTTCATTCACAAAATACAGACCCAGTTTTAAATATTTTTCTTCTTTTGTAACTTCATATAACCGAGCTAATGCCATTTCAGCAATTTCGTGTCCCGGATACCCCTGTAACTTTTCTTCTTCTGCACCTATATGTTCTGCAATACAATCTGCATAGCGACATACCGCTTGTAATAATTTATTTTTTCCAGTGGCTTCATAGTAGGCAACTGCCCCTTCTACCAAATGACCAAAACAATATAGTTCATGATGATCTCTTAAATTAGTAAAGCGTTTTGTAATATCATTAATAATATAAAATGTATCCAAATATCCATCGGATCGCTGTGCACTGCATACAATATCGATTGCTTCATCTGCTGTCTTTTCTAGCTCTGGATCAGAATATTGTTGCAGAGAATAGGCAACCGCTTCAATCCACTTTGCAAAATCACTGTCTTGAAAAACAAAACCATAGAAACGATCTTCTGGCTTTTTAGGATCATCTGGCCATACACAAAAGCCATTTGTCGTATAAACTGGCTGTACAAAATCTGCATTTTGTCTGATTTTCTCATTTAATTTCCCTGCCACTTTAAAATTGTGCATACAATAACTTGGCTCTGCGTCTGGTACATTGTCATTTAAAGCTTCCCATTGATAGGGAATAACAGTATTTCTTATTAATTCTATTTCCTTTTTCCAAAACTCGTCTGTTATTTGGATCTTTTTTAAATCAGGTCTTATTATATCATTCACACTTTCATCCTCTTTTCTTATCGTTTTGTTATATGATATCCATTATATTACTTATTTCTTTGATAGGAAATGGATAATCATATATTTTAATGTACAATCCAATAAGATTTACAATTATTATAGAGAAACATCAAAATTTCCACCCTCAATAATAACAGGCGTTTCTGTCACTTGTACAGGCATTTCTGTTCCTGAAAGTTCTAAAGAAACACCGCTTGAGTTGCCTTGTTTTTCTTTTTCCATTTCCTGAAACAAAGCTTTTAAATACTTCATATTCGCTTCTGTAATCTCTTTCATCTCATCCGATCTATGTTTTTTCTTTAAACGTTCTAGATCCTGTGGTGTCATATCTTTTTGTATCTCTATTCCCATAAATTCATCTGCCAGATCACTAAGTCCCATCTCTTCTTTCATAGATTCTTTCATGAGTTCTTGAAATTCCTGCATCAATTTTTCTAGCTCATCTTTACTTAATTCAACTACTTCTTCTTTTTCCTCTTCTAAATCGGAAGCTTCCATCTCCTCAGATTCTGTTAGACAAAAACCCTGATTTTTTGCTCTTTCTTCTTCTTTTAAATGTTTTGCTTTTTTTCGAGCTATCCGTTCCATCTTTTTTGCATGAATAATTGCACTTTCTAATTCTTTGTCGTTATATTCACCTGTTTTTAATTTTTTTTGAAGCATTGCAATTTTTGTACGAGCCATCGTTACAACATGATATGCCCCACTTGATGTTCTCGATCTTATGATCAGATCCGAAAGTTCTCTAAAACTATATTGTGCATGTTTTCGTTTTTTCTTTGCTGGACTTGAAATTCTTATACTTCCTACGACAGTTCCGTTTCGATCTTTTAGTTCTATCACTCTTGAATTATCTGTGCCGATTTTAACCCCCATATTAACCTCATTTCTGCGTTTTACGTATTATTTTATACGTATCGCCTTTTGCAAGTTATCTGATGTTATCTATTTTTTATTATATCGGCATTCTAAATTCTAAAGTTTATCTGATACAATAACTATTCTTCTGGAGGAGAAATAGTATCTCTATCCCATATAATTTCTTCTTCCTGTTTTACTTTTTCTTCATAAGCTTCAAATTCGCGATCTGGAAGATCCTTATGAATTTCCTGCATAAATTGTTTCCAGATACGTCCCGGATAACTATTTCCTGAAAGTCCGCTTATTTTCTTTGGCATATCAGCCCCTACCCAAACAGCAGTTGTATAATACTTTGTGTAGCCGCAGAACCAGCCATCTTTTCGGTTGACTGTAGTTCCAGTCTTTCCCGCACTACTCATTCCTTTTAATGCCATTTTTCTTCCTGTTCCACGTATCATAACTCCCTGTAAAACATCGGTCATAATCTTTACCGCTTCTTTTTCATAAATTCTACTTTCTGCTTTCGATTCTCCTACCACTTCATTTCCTTTTGCATCCATAATTTTTATAATGCAGGTTGGATTTCGGTAGATCCCTTCATTTGCAAGAGTAGCATAGGCAGATGCCATCTCTACGGGACTTGCTCCATAAGTCAGACCCCCAATGGATGCGGCTGATACATTATCTTTGGAACAAAGCTTAGAAAAATTCATATGATATAAATAGGACAATCCTACCTGTGGCGTTAATTCCTCAAACAATTTCCATGCAATGGTATTTTTAGATACTTCAACTGCCCTTCTTACTGTAATTTCACCTTCATATGTACCTTCTGCATTTCTAGGACCATCTTCAAATTTTTCATCTATTACTATATCTTCTGGAGTCATTTCACGTTCAAACATCGGTGTATAAACTACTAAGGGTTTTATCGCACTTCCCGGCTGACGGAAACTCTGATAGGCGCGGTTTAGTGTATATCCTTTTTGATCTTTTTGTTCTCTTCCTCCAACGACTGCTGTAACAAGTCCACTATCATTATCAATACAGACAGCCGCTCCTTGTAATTGATAAGCTCCGTTTTCTCCAATTTCTGTAAATCCAGCCAATTCTTGATCGACTGCTTGTTGTAAAAGTTCTTGCTTGTTTAAATCAATGGAAGTATAAATTCGATATCCCCCTGTAAATAATGTTTTTTGGATTCGATAATATGCTTCATAATATCGTTCTTCATATTCTTGTTTTACTGTATCATCTAAAAACCGATTTTGAAATACAAAACCTTCTTGTTCCATCAATGCCCGAATGGCACAATAGTAAGTATAGCTCTCTACATAATTTTTTCTATCTGTAAAATTAACATTTAGTGTAATTTCTTTTCTCAGTGCTTTCTTATATTCAGATAAAGTAATAAAGCCCTCATCTTTCATCTGCATTAAAACTTTATCCCTGCGTTCCATCACATTTTCAAAATTTGTTAGGGGATTATACTTTGTGGGATTATTCGGTATTGCACATAAAAACGCAATTTCTGACAGACTTAATTCTTGGGCACTACGACTAAAATAGCCGTTGGACGCCGCTTGAAGTCCATAGTAGCCATTGGCAAAATAGATATTGTTCATATAAAATTCAAGAATCTGTGTTTTACTATATCGTTTTTCTAATTCTGCTGCCAAAAAGATCTCTGTAATCTTTCTCTCCCAAGTCACTTCATTGGACAGAAAAATATTTCTTGCTAACTGTTGCGTAATCGTACTTGCTCCTTGGTGAATCTCTCCCTTATTTTTAATTAAGACAATAGAAGCACGAATGTTTGCTAACAAATCAATTCCATCATGCTCAAAAAATTTTCTGTCTTCCGTTGCTAACATTGCCTGAAGAGCAGTTTTTGGAATGGTATTGTAACTTAAATAATAGACGTCTTTTTCTCCTTTTAACTTCGAGATCAGTGTACCGTCTGCTGCATAGACAAGACTGGTTTGGCTTTGACGAAATGTTTCGATGTTAGAGGATGCTGCATATCGCTTTGCTGTATTTTGTAGTTTTAAAATCGTTTTTCCATAGCGAAAATAAAACCAACTTCCAGCGGCGGCAACTACTAATAACACAAATAAAACAAGTAATAATACAATTTTGCCTGCCCCACCCGCAGCCTTTTTAAAAATTCCCCGTTTTTTCTTATTATGCTTTCCTTGTCCTGTACTGCTTTTCGCTGTCATTTTTCATCAACTCCATCCTTATGTCTAATCAGCAAAACTTATTTGTTATCCATTTCTTTTCTGCTTCCACCCAAAGTTCTGTTGGAATGTCCTCTACTGGATATCCTAAATACTGTTCTGCATATTTATGACAAAACGAAACCAGCCTTATCATATAATGCCTTCCTGTCTGAAGTTCTAACATCTCTGTTCTTGCTATACCCGGTGCAAGCTCCCAAACCTCGCTTTTTTTTAATAATTCAACTGTCTTTTCTACATCATAAGATACATATCTTAGTTCTACACATCCTGACTCTTCCCTTTTTTTAGATGGTTCTATCAGAGCATAACATGCCACTCCTCCAACTCCATCTAGGGAAATTCCTACTGAACCTGCATTGACTATATTTTTGTGATCTATGCGAAAAAACTTAGAATTATGCGTGTGTCCACAGATAATCCATGTCTTAGAACAATGCTTTATCTCCTTTTCTGCCTGTTTTCTCGTTCGTATCATTCCCCTTACCTGTTTTGGTGTTCCATGACATAAGACTGCTCCTCCTGACAATACATCTGTATAGAGTACATTTGAAAGCTGTTCCATTTCTCTCCAATGTACATCTCTTAGCTGATCGACTGTCCATGCTAGAGCTCTCATACGTGTACCCTTCCACCAATCAGGATGTTCTCCTTTATGTGCCTCTAACAAAGAATATTCTCTATTTCCTGCAATCATACGAAGTGTAGTATGTTCTTTCAGTTGTTCCAGACATGAAATCGTTTCGAAAGGAAATGGAAGTTCCCCCAAAGTATCTCCAAGAATCCAAATTTCTGACACTAAAGGCAGACTGTCAATTACTGCCTTTAGTGCGAGATAATTTCCGTGAATATCAGAAAGTACCGCTATCATGTTCTACACTTCTCTCTTATAAATCACAGTTATTTACTGTACGTGGAAAAGGAATCACATCTCTGATATTACCCATTCCAGTTAAATACATAACACAACGTTCAAATCCAAGTCCAAAACCTGCATGTCTAGCAGAACCATATTTTCTTAAATCCAAATAGAAGTCATAATCTTCTTTCTTTAATCCAAGTTCTTCCATTCTAGTAAGAAGTTTATTATAATCATCTTCTCTTTGACTTCCACCAATAATTTCTCCAATACCCGGAACTAGACAATCCATCGCGGCAACTGTCTTTCCATCTTCATTTAGTTTCATATAAAATGCTTTAATCTCTTTTGGATAGTCTGTTACAAATACTGGCTTTTTAAAGATTTCTTCTGTTAAATATCTTTCATGTTCTGTCTGCAAATCACATCCCCACGATACTTTATAGTCGAATTTATCATTGTGTTTTTCTAAAAGTTCAATTGCCTGTGTATATGTGACATGACCAAAATCAGAACTTAAAACATGATTTAACCGTTCCAATAATCCCTTATCTACAAAAGAATTAAAAAACTGCATCTCTTCTAGTGCATTTTCTAGGACATATCGAATAATATATTTAATCATACTCTCTGCTAATGCCATATCATCTTTAAGATCTGCAAAGGCAATTTCCGGCTCAATCATCCAAAATTCTGCCGCATGTCTAGTAGTGTTGGAATTTTCTGCACGAAATGTTGGTCCAAATGTATAGATATTTCGAAATGCCATTGCAAAGCTTTCGCCATTTAACTGACCACTTACCGTTAAATTCGTAGGCTTTCCAAAAAAGTCCTCTGAAAAATCAATCGTTCCATCTTCCTTTTTCGGTATCTGATTTAGATCAAGCGTTGTCACTTGAAACATCTCCCCTGCTCCTTCACAGTCACTTCCAGTAATGAGAGGAGTATGCACATAGACGAAATCTCTCTCTTGAAAGAATTTGTGAATGGCATAAGCAATCAAAGAACGTACACGAAATACTGCCTGAAAAGTATTTGTCCTTGAACGCAGATGTGTCATTGTCCTTAAATATTCTAATGTATGGCGCTTTTTTTGGAGAGGATATTCTGGTGAAGAAACCCCTTCTACCTCAACTTGTTCCGCTTGAATTTCAAATGGTTGTTTTGCCTGTGGAGTTGCTACTAATTCACCTGTAATAATAACAGCAGAACCCACATTTAATTTGCAAATATCTGTAAAATTACTTAATTTATCACTATAAACTACTTGAAGAGGTTCAAAAAATGTCCCATCGTTTAATACTAAAAATCCAAATGTTTTTGAATCGCGAATACTTTTTACCCAACCTCCAACAGTGATTTTAGTTCCTAAATAAGTTTCTTTATTGTGGTATAATTCACGTACTGAAATAAGTTCCATTCTTATCCTCCCTTTCTTTTTTCCATTCTTTGTTTCAATCCACTCACAGCAGTTAAGAGCAAGATAATTATGTGGATTGCTAATTATTGTTAAACAAACTGCCCTTATCAGAAGTATGTTCCTGATAAGGGCAGGATATACAGCTATTGGCTATTATAGCAGACAATATACCAATTTACAAGTAAGAGTGTAGTTTTACTTCTCTTGCTGAAAATTCCATATTGTTACTGTATGATAAGCTTCCGCTACGATAAATATATATAAATTTATAAAAATCTTATATATCTATACTATGACATTCCTCACGAAATGCCTTCCTGTTTCCAAGTGTCCGATTTTGCCGGAGCTACTTTCGTTTGATCTAACACTCCACAGGCTTTCATTCCCCAGTAGCGATAGGTACCTATCTGCATATTCTTGTATGTGAAACTATGCAGATGGATAAGTTGCTAAATTCAAACTTGCATTGAAATCCCTATCTATTACAAGTCCACACTCCTTACATTTATAAATACGGTCAGAAAGTTTCAGGTCTTTTCTGATACAGCCACAGCACGAACAGGTCTTTGAACTTGGATAAAATGTTGGTACTTCAATGAATGTAATACCATATTTCTGACACTTATAAGCTATCTGTCGCTTGAACTCATAAAATTTCTGTTTTTGAATTGACTTTGCAAGATGCCTGTTTTTCATCATATCCTTTCCATTCAGAGTTTCCATAACAATACGAGACGGCTTGGTTTTCACGATCTCTGTTGTGGTCTGATGCAAATAGTTATTTCTGATATTCGCAAGTCTTCTGTACAGTAATTTTATGGTTTTCTTCTGTTTCTGAACATTCCTGCATTCATAAAGCGGCTTGATAAAGACAGGAAATCTTTGATCATTGACTGTTCTGTAACCTGAAATCTTCTGTTGGAGCATACGAGACAATATTCGCTGTTCTCTTTTCAAAACTCTTTCCAGCCGTCTGACTTTGTGTGATTTGTTGATATTTTTATAGGTCTTTCCATTTGAGCAGATTGCCAAATCCTTGATACCTAAATCAATACCAATACTTCTGTCTGTCAGGTCACATGTTATCTCAGGAACTTCATAGCCGACTGTCAAATACCAATACTTTCCGTCAAAAGAGATATGCGGATTTGAGTAGTTCTGTCCTTTCGGTAATTTTGGCAACGCTTCTGAAGTCTTTACAAAACCTATCTTCTCACCATGAAAACCGCCGTTTTTTCTGGAAAGACTTTCATAGTTCACATAAAAAGATAGTTTTGATTTGTGTTTTGACTTATAACAAGGTTTATTCGAAATTCCCTTGAAATAGGCTTGAAACGCAGTATTTGCATCTTTTACTGCCTGTTTCATAACATTACTGCCTACTTCTTTTAGCCATGTGTGCGTAGTCTTTTTCAGAACATTGTTAATATACTTTCTGACTTCTCCTTCACGGACTGTTTTTACACCTGTTTTATCGTTTGCAAGATATTCCTGCCAAACACGTTCCTTTTCCGAAAGAAAATAATTGTATGCCCATCTTGCAACTCCTGCACTTTTTCGGAATAGTATTTCCTGTTCCGATGTCGGTTTCAGTCGTATTTTCCTTGTCAGTAGCATTTGCTTTCACCTTATCCATCAATTTTTTCGTTTTCTTTGACCTGTGACCGTACAGCCCGTTTGCAAATACAGTAATGATTGGAATGAAATCATCTGTCAGTTCTGGTTCTTTAC
This sequence comes from uncultured Lachnospiraceae bacterium, assembly GCA_910586015.1. GTDB lineage: Bacteria > Bacillota > Clostridia > Lachnospirales > Lachnospiraceae > MGBC140009. The sequence goes on along the minus strand of CAJUGJ010000007.1, from coordinate 89,647 downwards.
TATACTTGGTATTGTCAATAACTTCAATTTCAACACCGTTCATCTGGTATAAGTATTCTATCATCTCATAGCCAAATCGGACAAGCCTGTCTTTGTAAAGAATCACTATTTTTGAAATTTCATGATTATTAATGTTTTTAAATCCTCTTTCTGTGCCAGAGTAGAAACTCTACAATATCCAATGACTTTCTTTTCTGCCCGATGTTTAAAAATTGATCAAGCTGTTCTGTAGAATCATAATGTGTTCCGCCTTTACTGATATGACAAGGTATCTGTTCTCCTGTGTCATGCTTTCGTCTGAGTGTAGTTGGTCTTAAACCAACCTTTTTAGCAAATTTACCTATGCTTCTCCATTCCATAAAACTTGCTCCTTTATATCTGATAACTGTACATGGATAACATAGTTATGGAATTTTGTTAATAGATTTTTTTAGATTTTTTAGATTTATATATATTTATCTTATTCACATCAGAACGCAACCTCTGATGCAGTCTTATCGTCACCAACAGACCTCTGACACTTTCATGCCAGCGTAGACTATATCTTCACCTGTTTTTCTTTAAAAACAGGGCAACATTTTTCTTCCGCCCTTCGCTTGCGGTTTTACTCTCCCTCAAGGAGATAGTCGTTGGGGGTCTTCCTTATCATTTTCATGACTTAGGACTTTCCCTGCTAAACACCCATTGTTCCAACCCTTAGCACTAACGTTTCTGATGTGTCACGCTCTGCCTTTCATCAGCACGAATTAGCTTTTGTTTCAGCTTAGGTCATCTCACTGTTTTTTCTGATTTCTCACCGCAGTATCTCTACTCAGCTTACCGTTTCCGGTTACTGTTTCGGTTGTGAGCTTTAGGGATTAAAAGCATTTAACGTTGAGTTTGCACCGTTCTCACGATACAAAGGGTATTCGTTTCAATAAATTTTTATATTTTTTATAAATTTTTGTAAATTTATTGCAACTGTTTAGTTACCCAAGGATCTGGATACTCTAAAATTCCAAGCATCTTTTCTAATACTGCCTCTGGCAGCTTCCGATCTCGTTTCTGATTTCGTATCAGAAGTTCCAAAAAAGGTGCTTCTATATTTAAAACGGTAACTTTTGCTCCATATGCTTCAAAAAGTCGATATAATTTTTCCCGAATTCTTCTGGTCAGATTCGTAGCATTCCAAACAAAGCTTTCTTTTTTTCTTAAAAATTCCTTTGCACGATTTAACCCTTCTGTTATCACTTTGCTGTTATCTTGTGTTGGACTGATAGAAAACTCTTGTCTAATGTCATCTAAAGAAATTATTGGCATATCAGAAAAATGTTGTTTTATATAAGTATCCTTTCCAGAAAGTGGAAGTCCCATCATTAAAATTACTGAAAAGCTTTCTGGTTCATATAAACAATCACCATACCAAGCTAATTCTCCCCGTAAATATTTTAATTCTGTATAACAATTTGGAAATTCAGAAGAAGTTTCGTAACATCCTAACTCTTTCGCATATTCTCTAAAATACTGAATTGTTTCCAGATGTTTTGAACGTTCGCTGCTTTTACGTCCTTTAAAATCCGCTTCTGATAAAAGAGCCAAATGGCGAAGAGAAACTGTTTTTGCTGCTCTGCGCAAAGCTACTTCTGTATTTTCTTTTTCTAAAAATAACTGTGGTAGTCCATGCCAGCGAATCAGCCATGCAATCTCATCTCGTTGTGTTAAATCCTCCGGAAAAATTCCACTTCCATAGTATCTTAACCAAAGTCTTCGAAACTGTTGTGATCCCTTTACTGCGTGGTTTGGAGAAGTAATTCTTCCATCAAGACGTTTTGTACAAGTCAGTTTTCCAATATCGTGAAGCGCTGCTGCAAATAAAAGTGTATTCCTTTCTTTATCTGCTATCTTGTTCCACTCCTCTGTCTGAATCAATTCGTTACAGACTAAACTGGTATGAGTAAATACATCTCCCTCGCCATGATATTCTGGATCTTGTGGTATACTTTTTAATTTCTCTAGCATAGGAAGTTGTTTTGCTAAAGACCAAAAAAAGTTCTCCATTATATTTCTTTCCTTTCTGAATCTGCATTATCAGAAGAAAATAGATCTATTCCTTCACAAAGAACATTTGGAATTAAAGGTCGTTTCATCCAATGTGTTCCAGAGTCTAAAATTGTATTTAAAAAAGAACTACGTACATATTTACAGCGTCCAATTACTGTATCGCCTGCCTCTTTTGAACCTTCCACCTTAATATAAATTCCTTCCATCTGATCAGAACAATCTGTCTGTGACTTAATAAGTTCTGGATCAAGTCCCTGTTCTTTACACTGATTTTCTAATGTTTCTAAAAAATGATCGGTTTTAAAATAGGAACGTCCAAGAAAAGAGGTCAGTTCATCGAGAGAATTTAATCTTCCCTCAAATAATACTTTCACCTGGGTAAGAAAAGAGTAATTTCCTATCAATTCTTTTCTTTTTTTTGTACTTAAAAATTCTTTTGTCTGTTTGTTCAAAATATCAAACTCCATAAAATAATTAGGCAACGCATCGTAAAATTCTGTATGTTTTGCATAGAGCCACTCTCCATACATAATAAAACGATTTCCTAAAATTTCATATAACTCTGCTTTATGACAGTTTGCCCAAACTTTAAATAAATCAAATTGACGTTCCCCATATCCTCCATTTAAAAAATGCCCACGGCTTTGCAAAAGTAGATCCCCTTTTTCATTAAAACTAATTCCTGAGTTTGCACCATCTACTTTTTCTTCTAAAACAACATAAAATCCTTTAATCTCTTTGAAACTGATATAATCTAAATCTTCATCTCCAACCTGTTTTTTCGATCCCTCGATATGACGGGTTCTTGGATACTTAAACATGAAATCCATATCTAATCCCTCTATTCTTTATCCATTTCTGAGAGATTTCTTCAGCTTTTGGTAGTCAATTCTTCTATAAGAGGAGGTACCGATTCTTTTCCATATGCCTTAAACATAATTCTCTCTATATCCCCTTTTAAAATATCTAAAAAATAACTACTACTAGACATTTTTATTAGATCTACTTGGCTATCTAACTGATTTTTCTTTCTCTCGTCTGTCCCGTAAGAAGCAAATGTCAACATCTTAAATAAGATCTCATCGGAAGCTCTCATGTTATTATCTTCTGTCATCCACATTAAATCAGATAACATATAAAACTTACTTGTGAGATTTTCTATCTTAATTATCTTATACTCTAAATCTTCACAGTTTAATACAGTGACATTTGAGTTACATTCCTCTACTAAGTGTTCAATTTCTTGGGAATCACCTCTAATATAAGCACCTGCACTAATAGAAATAACTCTATCAAACTTTACAATCATGACGCCAAATATGTTATTGTCATTCGTAAAAAAGTGAATATCATCCTGACCAAATGCAACGAACATATTCATATTAAATTCACTTAATATTTTAGTCACTGTGTCATAAGAAGAAAGATTATCACGTAGCCACTTTTTATACTTTAATTTATAATCGTTAATACAATCTAAATTTTCAATATGATTAAATATGTTATCTATATAATTACTATATAATATAATGTTATTTGTTTCAGTCGCATAATCTGTATAATATTTAATCTGATTTATAATATCACATGGTTCTTTTATATCATTAGAGTAAAGTAGCTGAGATAATATATCTTCATAATTATCAATATTAATAGAGTAAAAATACCCCAACATAAATGTAATATATTTAATTTTAACTTCGTATTCGATTTTATTATAATTTCTATCTAAAATACTTAATAAGTAAGAGACTTGTTCTTCATCACCTGCATTTACATCAACTATCTTTAAAATATCAATTCCTGTATCATAACAACAGTAATCTACCTTAGATGAAAATAACACATACTTCATTTTCTTGATTTTTTTATAATAATTATGACTACATAATGTGGCACAACTAATTTTTTTAATCTCTTCATTATGGTATAATTTTGCAGAAATAATTGTTTGTTTATCATCTGTATATAAAACATGACATGGAAGCTTATACATAAATTTAATTCCAATATTGTTTAATCTATCTCCTAATTCAATATAATTCACAGGCATCACCTTTCTGAGTTTGGATTTTATTTATTAGAAATTATTATATACTTCCCATATAGTAGTGTCAATGTATTTTAGTTTTATAAACAGAGTAAACACATGGGATAGGATGAAATTCCAACAGTAAGACAAAAGAAAAAATATTTCAGCAATTTCAGGGCACTCTGAAAATAGACAATGCAAAGAAGCGAAATAGTATTTGTCAAAAAACCTCTACTTTATTGTAGTTTTAAAGTAGAGGTTTTTTTGCTATTACTTAATATATAAAACTTACTTAAGTTCTTCATCATTTATCGCAATGATATTACCAGCTTCACATGCCTCGAGACATAAACTTCTTATTATTAGTGCTGTAGCAATTTTTACTTTCTCTGTCTCAATTTCTCCGTCCGATAATTGCTCTGGACTTACTGCATGTATTCCATAATTCATTACCACCAATCCAAATCTATCATCCATCACATATGTACTAAAATCGGGTGGAGTATTTAATACTTGAGAAATCTTCTCTAATGTTTCTTGTTTTAACTTTTCTAGATTGGAAGAATTATCATCTGATAATGCAACAACTACATAATCACCAATTAATGCAAAACATTTCTTGTTATTATAATAATATCTAAAATGATTTATTGTTTTTTCTTCTATTTCACTAAGATCTCTTTGTACTATCTTGTGTATTTGCAATATAATAGCCTCCTTACTGGAAATATTTTGGTATATCTACTTTCTAATGTTTCTTTTTTTAGGATTAATACTAATCTTCTAGTATTAACTCATTTGTATGACCTTATTATAAAATCCTATTTTCTCCTCATGTGTAATTTTAAATATAATACAATTCTTCCGATTACTTAAAATTTCTTTTTCTAACTCTATCACAAATTCTTTACTTTCTAAATCTAATCCAGCTTCAATTTCATCTAATATAATTACTGATGCTCCTTGATATCGTAACAATAGCTTCATTAAAAGCATCTTTTTTCGTTGACCCCCTGATAGAGAATTTCCATTTTCGCGGACTGTTACAATTTCTTTATCAAACTTTACTTTGTTTTTTAATGCTTCTATTGTTTCATCCTCTAATTCCAAATCAGATATTGCTTTTAAATAATTATTTACAGTATCATTTAAAATAATCTCATCCTGATTAATATAAATAATTTGTTTTTTTAAACAGCTTGACGATAATTCATGAATGGGTATCCCGTTAAAACAAATTTCTCCTGTTTCTGGATGTAGTAGTCCTACCAATAACTTTATAAATGTAGATTTTCCACTTCCGTTTTCGCCAGCTATTCGAATAATATCACCCGTCTTAAATTCAGCAGAAAGATTATTTATAATAGATTTTTGATTATTTTCATAATAAAAGCTAACATTTTTAAATGAAATCGTATCAATACTACTCAATATTTCTGTACCTTTTGTTTCTTTTAAATGAAGAATCTTAGTTATATTTTCAAATGCTGGAAGCATACGTATTAAAGAATACAATCCTGTTTCAATAGCCTGACTGGTATTTAAAATCATATCGGTTACAAAGATATAGTATACTAAGTCTCCTGCAGTGACGGTATCTCGCATACTCATAGCCAAAAATGCAGAAATTCCAACTGAAACAAGTTGATGAAAGTCAGTTATCATTTGTTTTAAAAAAACTAATATTTTATCTGCTCTTAATGCAGTGTGAATAAAATCCCATAAACTGGATTTCCCCTTTTCTCTAAAATAATATTCCAACTCATTTGTTTTTAATAATTCCATTGCATCAATATATTCATTTGTTACTTTGTTATCCTCTTTCATCTTTAAATTAACTTTCATCGATGCCGCTGCAATCGGTTTTCGTGAAGCCATAGAGAGAAAAAAACCAAGAATAGAAGATAATAAAAGTACTAATGATAGCCATTGATTAATAAAAAAAGAAACTAATAAAAAAATAAAGATTAAAAAGATATTGCTAATAATTTGCATACCCTGAACACTTACTGATTGAAAAATATTAAGAGTGTCCATGTAGAGGATATTTTTCAGTTTTTCCTTTCCAATTTTTAAAAGTTCTTTGTAATCTGCCTTCAAAATTGCATCATATAAATCCATTCGTATTCCTTCCAAAATTTCTCCGCCTAACCAATCAAGAGAATAAGTCCATCCAATATGAACAAAATTATTTATCAAAAGTAAAATGGCATAGCCAAAAATGCAAATAGTTAGTACGATATAAGATTGTTTTTCTTCTGTAAAAGATATCATCCAACGCATGGATATTGGAAGTATAATCTGCATACCAGAAAGCAAAATAACAAAACAGGCACTTTTTAAAAAAGTTTTTTTACTCCTTGATATTAGTAATTTAATCATATCAAAAATTATTTTCAATTTGTTTTATCCTTTCTACCATACATGTAAGTGGATTAGGCTTACTACTATCATTCCTATATCCTTGTGCTAATAATCTACAATTTACAGTATTACACTTCTTTTTTAAGTTACATTTGAATAACGATTATATATTTTTGTATTTCTGAAAGTGTAAAAAGCGATTGATTTTTTCTTGCATTTAATATAGGTGATATAATATCTAATTGATGAGTAAATTTAGGATATCTATTTTTTATGATGTCAATTAATTCATCAACCTCTTTTAAATTTTCACGCATAATTACAGTGCTAACATTAGTATCAACATTATCGTAATTTTTTAATATATCTAACATTTTTATAGCATTTTCATAGGAATTTTTTCTTCTTGGTATTAAATTATGAGTATCATTTAATCCGTCAATACTAATCTTTATTGTCATATGATAATCTTTTGAAAGTTCCAAAAAGTTTTTCATTCTTTTATAATTATATCCATTCGAAAAAATAACTACATTAAAACCATTTTTTAAAAAGAACATAGCTATCTTTTCAAACTCTTTATGTGTCAATACTTCTCCACCAGTTAAGGCAATCGATCTAGTATGTAATAAATCTATATCTTTTTTTATAGATTTTAAGTATTCATATGTAAGATTAGAATATTGCTTATATCGCCCAAATTGACCATAACAATGAATACAATATGAAATCATATTTTTTTGAAGTATAAAAAACGTTTAAACTATTATATCAATTTTTTTATCAACAGATTTAATAGTCGGTTCGGTTGATATTGATTTTCCTTTACTTGTATATATTTTTATATTAGTATTTTCTAAAGTGGATTCTTCTGTCTGTGAATTGTTTTTAAGAATTATCTTTCCTTCTTCACTGATTTCTATACTGTCTGTTTTAGAAATGTCTAACTTATTATTCTCCTGTATCTTTTCTACATATTCTTTTACTTCTTCTTTACGTTCAAGAGCTTGTTCATGCTTTAGTTTTTGTTCCTTACGTTCTTCTTTTAGTTCTTTCTTGAGTTCTTCCTGTGCTTTATCACTGTATTTCTGTGCTTTCTCTTGAAAATCCGTGACATACTGCATAGCACGTTTCATCACTTTGGTATCTCCTCTGTGCTCTGCATCCCTATACACTCGCATCGGTGTATTTGATAACCTTATATTTACATTTGCTCCAATCAATCCTTCCATACTTCCAGCTTTCATACAAAACCTCCTTATCACCAAAATAAAATTAATAGAAGTAGCTTTTAAAATCATTTCGGCAATAAAGAAGCTTTCTATTACAACCATGTTATATATAGTTCGTTTCATGTCATGTACTGTTCCAAAAGGGCAGTTTAACTGTTTATATGACTTTATTTCTTTTTGATAGTTGGTTTTGTTCTTAACACACGAATGGAATTAATAATTGCAATGACAGAAACACCTACATCTGCAAATACTGCTTCCCACATATTTGAAAGTCCTATAGCTCCTAAAATTAATACAACTGCTTTTACTAAAAGTGCAAAAACAATATTTTGTTTAACAATCCGTAAAGTCCGTTTTGCAATTTCCATTGCGGTTACAATTTTAGATGGTTCATCTGTCATAATTACTACATCTGCTGCCTCAATCGCTGCGTCTGAACCTAAACCTCCCATTGCAATTCCAATATCTGCTCTGGCAAGTACTGGTGCATCATTGATTCCATCTCCAACGAATGCTAATTTTCCTTTCTCGGATTTCTCTTTTAGCAACTCTTCCATCTTTTCCACTTTATCTGCTGGAAGTAGTTCTGTATAAACTTCATCTAAAGATAACTCTTTTGCGACCTTCTGACCAACTACATCTGCATCGCCTGTAAGCATGACGGTCTTTTTCACTCCGGCAGTCTTTAGACCGCTAATAGCCATTGCAGAATCTGGCTTGATCTGATCTGAAATTACAATACTTCCTGCAAATGTTTTATCTACTGCTGTATAAACAACGGTTCCAACTTCATCTGTTTTCTGATATGGAATTTTAAATTCCTTCATCAACTTTTCATTTCCTACATAAACTTGTTTTCCATCTATTATAGCATGAATTCCATGTCCGGCAATTTCTTCTATTGAAATTTTTTCTGCATTTATTTTTGTTCCAGTTTGCTTTTCATATGCAGCACAAATCGAATTTGAAATGGGATGATTGGAATAACTTTCTACCTTTGCAGTTAGTTCTAATAATTCTTCTGTACTCATTGAAACTGGTTCAATTTTAGTTACTGCAAAATTGCCCTTTGTCAAAGTACCCGTTTTATCAAAAACCACCAGTTGTGTTTCTGCCAATAATTCCAGATAGTTACTTCCTTTAATTAAAACTCCTTGCTTAGAAGCTGCTCCGATTCCTCCAAAAAAACCAAGTGGAATCGAGATTACTAATGCACATGGACACGATACTACTAAGAAAATCAAAGCCCTATAAATCCATGCAGAAAGACTTTCTCCTTGTATAAAAATCGGTGGTAAAAATGCTAATAATAGAGCCGCAATCACAACCGCAGGAGTATAATATCTTGCAAATTTCGTGATAAAATTTTCGGCATTTGCCTTTCTTGAACTGGCATTTTCTACAAGTTCTAAAATTTTTGTCACAGTACAATCATCATATTCCTTCGTTACCTGTACAGTTAGTGTCCCATTTAAATTAATACAACCACTGATAACAGAATCTCCTGTCAAAACTGTTCTAGGTATTGACTCTCCTGTCAGAGCAGAAGTGTCAAGTGTGGAAGTACCATCTGTCACAATTCCATCTAACGGAATTTTTTCACCCGGTTTAATTAAGATCCATTCATCAACTGAAACTTCTTCTGGATCCACTATTTCTATCTTTCCTTGTCTTAAAACATTGGCATACTCTGGGCAAATATCCATTAAAGAAGCAATCGACTTTCTTGACTGATTTACTGCATAGGATTGAAACAATTCTCCTACTTGATAAAACAACATAACTGCAACACCTTCTGGATATTCTCCTACAAAAAAGGCTCCTACTGTAGCAAGTGCCATAAGAAAATTTTCATCAAATACTTGACCTTTGAAAATTCCTCGAACCGCTTTCCATAAAATATCATATCCTATCACAGCATATGATACTAAAAATACACTTAACTTTAAAACTCCCTCAAAGGGAAGCACATATCCTAACACAAATACTGCAAATGCAGCTAAAATTCGAATTAACATCTTTTTTTGCTTTGTCATATATTCCTCCCCTTTCCTACGCAGTTTTTAAAAATCATCTATTTTTATTTTGTAAGTACAACCACTTCTGGTTCTAATTTTTTAATAATCTTTTTTGCTTCCTCTAAAATTCTTTCATGGTCAAAATCCTGTGCCTCAATGGTCATCTTTTGGGATAAAAAACTGACACTTGCCTTTTCAACCCCTGCAATCTTTCCAATCGCATCCTCAATCTTTGCAGCACAATTTGCACAATCTAAATCCTGTAATTTGTAAACTTTTTTCATCTTATTTCATCCTTTCCATCCATTTTATATTTAATCAATTAAACAATCGTTTAATTGATTTTGACAAAATTATAATCCTTTCTTCTGTCTTTGTCAATAGAATTTTTAAAGAAATCATAAATCATTTTATTCTTGTATCTCACTTTTGTTATGTTTTTTTCCCGGACACTTCATTGCAAATACGCCGTCAATCATCTGATGTACTAACTTGGCCTCTTTTGTATCGCTAAGAGTATATAATACTTCCTTGCCCTCTCTTCGGCTTGTAATCAATCCTGCCTGTTTTAATACTCTTAAATGATGGGAAACTGCGGGCGCACTCATCTCTACTGCTGCTGCAATATCTCCTACACACTCTTCACTATGACATAGCAACCACAAAATTCTAAGCCTTGTACTGTCACAAAGCTGGCTGAAAATATCTGCTGCCTCTGCAAATTCTTTTTCTGTAGGTAAAAACTTAAGTAATTGTTCTGTATCATATCCATGATCGTGAGGGATATGTCGCAGACAATACTTTGATTTGGGTATTTTAGATTCCATTTATCTTTTTCCTCTCTATTTTTATTAGTAAATATTTACAGAAACAGCGTTTTTGTTTCTGTCTCCTCCTCTTTTTTCTGCTTCTTGTATTAGTCTTGGCTGTATTTTCGGATATGTCCAATCTGTTGGTAGTTCATCTGTAATTATAATCTTTTCTATCTCATTATGTAGTTTTTCTTCAAATGACTTAATATCTGCATAATATAACATTCCAAATGTTTCTTGTCCATTAAAGTTTTCTTTTGCTATAACAGAATATACACAAACAGGAGTAATTTCAAACTGGATTGCTCCTGTTTCTTCGTATAATTCTCTTTTTGCTGTATCTAAAATATTCTCACCAAATTCTCTATGACCACCTGGAATTTCCAATGTATTTCTATCTTTATGCTTACAAAAGATATATTTGTTATCTGTTTTAGCTATTATAACAGCAAATTTTAATAAAGAATCCTCTATGTTTTCATAGAAATTTACCATCATTTTATTCCTCCATCACTAATAAATATAGTATAACATTATACTTAAACTAGATCAATTATTATCTATTCGTTTAAAAGAATACTATGCTGATATAAAAGTTATCAAAAAGTCTATCTCTTTATAGAAGTTGTAAAGTTATAGCTTTTATGTTATAATATAAACAATAAAACAACGAAAAAATAGGTTTTATTTATAACTAATTTTTTTTAGTCGGTGAAAATACATATTAAAACACCGAATAATAGGTGAGGTGATCGTAATAGAAATCATATATATATAAGAATTCTACTAAAAGGCAGAGTCTATTTTTAACAATCTTATCACTTTAGTAATAAAATATTTAAAATTGCTTTGAATATTTTATTGTAAGTAAAAAGGAGAAATTTTATGAAAAACTGGAAAAATAGTATTAAAACAAAACTGATTATGATAATAATATTTGTGATTTTTATAATTACTACTGTAACATTAATCGTATCTTCTTTTCTCAACTATAAAACAACAATTAGTACATTAAAAGATACTATGGCAGAAGTAGTAAAAATTGCCTCTGGTAGAATACAAGCAGAAATTGATGGAGATAAACGTCTTATTTATATGCTCTCTCAAAATCCTATTATTTCCGATATTTCAATACCAATAGAACAGAGATTCGCAGAATTAAAAGATGAAGCAGAAATTCAGGGATTTATACAGTATGGTATGACAGATAAAGATGGTTTTACTAGCGAAAATGGAACCGATCTTTCTAAGTCAGCCTATTTTCAATTCTGTAAGACGAACAAGAAAAGTTATGTTTCTGATCCTATTATTACAGGAAAAGACAGCGCAATTATTATATTAGCAGCTCCTATTATAGTAGATGGTTCATTTGAAGGTGTAGTTTTTTTCTGTAAAGATGCTTCATCTTTAAGTAATGTAGTAGCAGAAATTAAAGTAGGAGAGCATGGAACAGCAACTATTTTAAATAAAAATGGTGATGCTATCGCATATCCAGATTACCAATTTGTTTTAAATAAATATAATATTCAAGAAGAAGCTAAAACAAATAAAGAATTAACAGAATTAGCAAAAATAGAAGCAGATATGGTAGCTGGAAACGAGGGTGTGAAAAAATATATTTATGAAGGAACAAAAAAATATATGGCATATACCTCAATTCCAAATAGTAGTGGATGGAGTATAGGAATTTCTGTTTTGCAGTCCGAATTTACTGGAAATATGATACAGGCTATTATATTTAATATTCTAATTTCTATTGTAATCGCTATTATTATTGTTCTAGTTACTATTCCTATGTCTAGTCAAATTGCACAGGCAATTAAAAAATGTGCAGATCGACTTGTTCTTCTTTCACAGGGAGATTTACATACAAGTATCCCAGAGTTAAACACACAAGATGAAACTGCAATATTAAGAGATGCTATGTCGGCTATGATTGAGAATTTAAATATGAATATAAGTGATATTTCTTATCATTTGCAGGAATTGGCAGAGGGTAACATAAATATTAAGGTGACACAGAATTATATAGGTGATTTTAAAACATTAGAAGATTCTATGAAAAAGATTATTGAATCTTTAGCAAACAGCATGAGAAAAATTGGAAATAATGCAGAACATGTGGCAACTAGTTCAAAACAAGTTTCTGACGGCGCACAAAATCTATTACAGGGTGCAGTTGAACAGTCTGCTGCTGTAGAAGAATTAGTGGCAACTGTTAGTGATGTAAATGAACAGATCGAAAATAATACAAACTATGCAAAACAGGCAAATGAAAAGACAACAGAAGTCGGAAAAGATATTGAATTGAGTAATAAACAAATGAAACTAATGGTTCAGGCTATGAATGATATCAGTCATAGTTCAGATGAAATCAGAAAGATTATTGATACGATTGAAGATATTGCTGCTCAAACAAATCTCCTTTCTTTAAATGCCTCTATAGAAGCTGCGAGAGCAGGAGAAGCAGGAAAGGGATTTGCTGTTGTAGCAAGTCAAGTTGGAAATTTGGCAGGGGAAAGTGCGAAAGCCTCACAAAGTTCAAAAAATTTGATAGAAAAATCTTTGGAAGCAGTAGAAAGAGGAATGAATGTTGCGAATAAAACAGCACAGATGCTAGAAACATCCGTAGATAAAGCTAAAGTGGCAGCAGATATTGTAGAAAATATATATGAGGCTTCCGCAAGTCAAAAAGAATCTATGCTTCAAATTTCCACTGCAATCGATCAAATATCAGATATTGTACAACAAAACTCTAATATGGCAGAAACAAGTGCATCTTCCAGTGAAGAATTATCGAAACTAGCACAGGATTTAAAAGAATTAGTGGGAAGATTTAGATTAGACGCATAGAAAATCTCCTTAAATACAAGGCTTTGATAAGAATGGTTGATGAAACTAAGTAAAATCAAGACTTTGTGGACAGCAACAGATAATATAACCATCCAAAATTGAATATTGCTTACAGACTAAGGATACCTTTTTCACAAAAAGGTATCCTTTTTTATTGTTTCCGATCTTGCAAACAAACAATATATGTCGCAGATAAAAAAGTCAATTTATTTTTATAAATATCAAAATAGATATTGATTTTTTGAATAGAAAATAGTAAAATCAATATAGTGCTAAGTTGGAGGATCAATCATGGGCAAAAAGACAATATATAAAATTGTAAAAGCAACTGGATCATATTGATTTTATTTGATATAAAGATATTGAGGTTATTGTATGATTGAGCAAAAAATATTGAATCTAAACAGTTATTTTGATAAACAAATTTCATTATGTAAACAGTGTAATAAAAACTTGCTAACCGATGAGCGTATGGATGAGGCTAACTTTGAAAAGGTAAAAGCAAACGTTTATGATATTTTCCGTACAATATTTTCTGTTGCGGTTAAGAACAGCAAGGGTGACTTTGAAGCAATAAAACGCTTTTTCATACTTAAAATCGAACAGATTCCTTCAAATTGGGTAATCGCTTACAATACAGCCAAACAACATGACAATACGGTCAAAATGCAGATTGAGCAAATCAAACTTGACACTGTTAGCGAGATAAAGCAAATGTTTATAACGATTTGGGAGGAAGAAGAATGACAGAGGCAGAGGCAATACACCTGTTTAAGTGCTTGTCTGATAAGTCTCGGTTACAGATTTTAAAGTCACTTGCAATCGAGGATATGTATGTAGAACGACTGGCTGAACGGTTGAGTATTACAGCATCTACAGTGTCTTTTCATCTTAAAAAGTTGGCAGATGCTGGAGCAGTTACTTCTTATAAAAGTCAGTATTACATGATGTACTCTCTCAAAAAGGAAATTTTTGAAACAAGCATATTAGAAATTCTACAAGAGAAGTCTGACGAAGCAGAAGTTCAAGCCCGAAGGGATGCAGAATACTATCAAAAAGTGATTAACACATTCTTTGAATATGGTAAACTGAAGACTATCCCTTCCCAGAAAAAAAAGGAGCGTATTGTTCTAGAGGTCATTGCCCAAGCATTTGAATTTGACCGTATCTACTCCGAACGGGAGGTAAATATTATTATTGCAGATTTTCATGATGATTTCTGCACAATTCGTAGAGATATGATCGGCGAACGGCTTTTGGAACGTGATACAAAAGGATATTGGCGTGTTAAGTCAGAATGTTAGGAGAAATGAAATGGTTATTGGAGTGATTGGTGAAAGCTGCACGGGTAAGTCCACCCTTGCGGATAAGCTGAAATGTTTGCTTAATGCAGAAGTTTACACAGGCAAAGATTACTTGCGTCTTGCAAAAAATGAAGCTATCGCAAAAAAACTCTTTCAGAAGAAACTGGATGAGGCTGTTTCTGGTGAACACATTATCTATGTAATTTCTGAAAAAGAGCATTTGCCACTGTTGCCGGAAAAAGCTTTTAGGGTTCTTGTCACAGCGGATTTGGATATAATTAAGGAAAGATTTGCTAAACGAATGAGGGGTAATCTTCCTGTCCCTGTAGCAGTTATGCTGGAAAGAAAACACGGATGTTTCGATAATAAAACGCATAACATTCATGTAGTATCTGACCAAGTTGATTTAGATGAAGTATGTGTTTCCATCCAGAACATGATAAATGCACTGTAAGATCATATTGACTTCGAACAAATATCTCAATGGATAGGAATACACTCGAACACAGTTTTTCAAAATACTATTTTATCATAAGCGAGAAAGAAGCATCTTACTAATATGACTTAAAAGCAGCATATCGTGCGCTTCAGTTCTCAAAGAAATAATAATAAAATTAGAAAAACCCTTGAAATATTGAAATTTCAAGGGCTTTTCTTTATATTTTTATAAATAGAACAATAACTTAACAATAACTGATATCATACGATTTTAAGTTATTTCAAAACATTCTAAAAGCGAATTATAAGGTATTATATTTTATCTAATTTAACTAAAATATTTATATTTCGGATAGAAAGAATTTGTGGTTTATAGTATAATATAATTGGATGTATTTTTTACATTTAAAGGAGGAATATTTATGAATCCAATGCTTAAATACAGAGGTGGAAAATCAAAAGAAATAGTTCATTTTATAAATAATATGCCAAAAGAATATATGAGATATATAGAACCTTTTTTAGGTGGAGGTGCATTATATTTCTATCTTCAACCAAAAAAATCCATTATAAATGATATTAATTATAAGTTATATAGTTTTTATAAAGAAATGCAGCAGAAATATCCAGAAGCAAGAATACAATTAGATAAATTATAAAAAGAGTATGAAGAAAATCAAAAAGCATATGAGAAATTAAAAGTAAAAAATCCTGATAAACGTATTGAAAACAAAAATGAGGCATTATATTATTTAATGAGAGATGCTTTTAATCATAAAATAAATACACAATATCTTGATTCTGTAATATACTTTTTTATAAATAAAACAGCATATTCAGGAATGATAAGATATAATGCAGAGGGAAAATATAATGTTCCTTTTGGTAGATATAAAAATTTTAATACTAAACTTATAACAGATGAACATTTTAAGCTTTTACAGAGAACAGAAATTTATAATTATGATTATTCAAAAATATTTGATATGACAAAAGATGGAGATTTTATTTTTTTAGATCCACCATATGATTGTGTGTTTAGTGATTATGGAAATGAAAATTATAAAGAAGGATTTGGAGAAGATGAACATAGAAGATTAGCTAATGATTTTAAAAATCTTTCTAGTAAAGCATTATTAGTAATTGGAAAAACTCCCTTAACAGAGGAATTGTATAATAAATTTATTGTTGAAGAATATGATAAATTTTATTCTGTAAATATAAGGAATAGATTTAAAGCAGATGCAAAACATATTATTGTAACAAACTATTAGATTGGAGAATTATATGGCATATCTAAAAAGTAAAACCTTATTTTTTACAACATCGCCTAGAACACCATTAAAAATGATTCCTGAAATAGAGTTTCTTGGAAAATATTTCTAAGGAAAAATATGGAATACAGACTCGCAAATAGAGTTTATGAAAAATTTAGTCAAAGGAAAAGATTTTCAAGGGCAAGGTTCTGCAAAAGAAATGGCATTTAGTGCAAGAGATCGTATTAATCGTGCTCCAAAGGCTTTAGGATTTGTTGATTTAAAACCGACAATCAGTTTGACACAGCCAGGCAAAAGATTTATTAGTGGAAAAAGAACAGAAGAAGTTTTATTAAGACAATTATTAAAATTTCAATTACCTTCTCCATATCATAAAGAATCTGAACAATTTGAAGGAATATTTGAAGTAAAACCATATTTAGAGATATTTCGATTAATTTATAAATTGGGAACAGTAAGTTTTGATGAATTAATGATATTTGGTATGCAACTAACACATTATTCAAAATTTAATGAAATTGTAGATAAAATCAAGCAATTTAGAAGAATGAAAGCCTATTCAAAAGCAAGTTATAAAGTATTTAGAGGTGAATATTTTCGTAAAGAAATAGAAAACATATTTGAAGATACTATTAATAAGGGGAATACAAAAACAAGAGAATCTAAAGACAAGTCATTAGACAAGTTTGTTAGAACTAAGGTGAGTAATTTACGGGATTATACAGACGCATGTTTTAGATATTTACGTGCAACTGGCATGGTCGAAATATCTCAAAAGGGACATTCACTTTCTATAATGCCTGAAAAGAAAAAAGAAGTTGAATTTTTTTTAAATAATGTAGATAGAAAACCGATATTTATAGATGATGAAAAAAGATATAAAGAATATTTATTTGATATATCACTACCAATATTATACTCTGATGATAGAACACGATTACTTAAACAAGTTTCAGAGATTATAGGATTATCAAAAGATTTAGTAGAAAAGACAACTGACAACAAATAAAAGACTTAAAGGAATACAAAAATTATAATGATATAATAACAACATTTAATGACATTAAGTCAAATTTATTATATGATGCACCTTTGATGTTAGAATGGAATACATGGCGAGCTATGACTATGCTTGATGGTGGTAATATAAAAGCAAATTTAAAATTGGACGATAAAGGTCAACCAATGTCAACTGCACAAGGAAATATAGCAGATATTATCTGTTATTATACTGATTTTGGATTGACCGTAGAAGTTACAATGCAGTCTGGACAAAAACAATATGAGATGGAGGGAGAATCTGTCTCAAGGCATCTTGCTAAGTTGAAAAAGGAAACTGGAAAAGAGGCATATTGTCTATTTATTGCTCCAAAGATTAATGAATTCTGTATTGCATACTTTTATACATTACATAAAACAAATATTGTATTTTATGGTGGACAATCAATTATTGTACCCTTAGAATTAGATGTATTTATTAATATGATAGAACAAGCATATAGAGCAAGCTATATTCCTAATTCAAAACAATTAAGGGAAATTTTTGAATATTCATTAAGACAAGCAAAAATAGCAAACGATGAAAATGAATGGTATACAAAGATTAAAAATAAGGTATTAAATTGGTTATAAAGAAAATGCGGTATAGCATATAAAACGCCATACCGCATCAGCCCAAATCTAAAAAACATTCTTATGAAAATCTTGTTAATACTAGAAAGATTATCTCTTGCTGAACTGCGGAGCACGACGTGCTGCTTTTAAGCCGTATTTCTTTCTTTCCTTCATTCTTGGATCTCTGGTTAAGAATCCAGCCTTCTTTAAAGCTGGACGATAATCTGCGTCTGCCTGAAGTAATGCTCTTGAAATTCCATGACGAATTGCTCCTGCCTGACCAGTAAAACCTCCACCACATACATTTACAAGAACATCAAATTTATCTACAGTTTCTGTTAAGGATAATGGCTGACGTACAATTAATTTTAAGGTTTCAAGTCCAAAATAATTGTCAATATCTCTTTTATTTATTGTAATCTTTCCCGTTCCCGGTACTAAATAAACTCTAGCTACACTGCTTTTTCTTCTTCCAGTTCCATAATATCTTGCTTTAGCCAATTTTAGTTCCTCCTTCCCAATTAATATTTAATCTCTAAAGGTTCTGGTTTTTGTGCTGCATTATTATGTTCTGCTCCTGCATAAACGTGCAGTTTATTTAACATGCTTCTTCCCAATGGTCCTTTTGGAAGCATTCCCTTAACTGCAAGTGTAATTACGTTCTCTGGTTTTTTCTTCATCAATTCACGAAGTGTAGTTTCCTTCATACTTCCAACATAATCGGAGTGACTATAATAAATTTTTTGATCTAATTTTTTTCCTGTTACTTTAATCTTATCTGCATTTACAACAATAACATAATCCCCTGTATCGATATGAGGGGTGTAAATTGGTTTGTTCTTACCTCTTAAAACCTTAGCAATCTCCGAAGAGAGTCTGCCCAATGTATGTCCTGTCGCATCCACTACATACCATTTTCTTTCAATTGTTGCAGGACTTGCCATAAAGCTTTTCATTGGTTTACCTCCTTAACTTTTTATATAATAGAACAATCCTTTTTATGGATTTTCATTTTCTCTGAAACCTCAATGATTTTGTGGTTTCATGTCACTTGGAACATTATATCGAAAGCTTTTTCAAGTGTCAAGCGTATCTTTTTATATTTTCTAAATTTTTTTAAAATTGTTCTAATTGATCTTCTAAAAAATCATTTTATAAATGACTTTTTTCCAAACTAAGTTCTGCTTCTTCATATTGAATCTTTTTTAAAACGAGTCCTTTGGCTGGTGCAGTTGGTCCAGCCATCTTTCTATCCTCAGCTTGTATAATTTTTTTCATATCTTCTGGTATAATGGTATGAATTCCTACTAAAATTAATGTTCCTGTAATAATTCGTACCATATTATATAAAAAACCATTTCCAGTAATCTGTATAGTGATTAAGTCACCCTTTCGTTTTACCTCTAAACAATCAATCGTTCTCACTTTATCCACAACCTGTGTTCCTGCTGCACAAAAACTACTAAAATCTTTTGTTCCTACTAAAAAAGATGCAGCTTCCTGCATAGCTGATACATCCAAAGGTCGATAATAAAAGTAAGTATCCCTTCGCAAAAGAGGATTTGGAACAACATGATTATAAATTCGGTATTCATAGGTTTTACGACAATTTGTATGACGGGGATGAAAATTTATTGGTACTTCTATAGACTTTTGAATCACTAAATCCTCTGGAAGTCGTTGATTTAATGCAAGTGCAATTTTTTCTGGCGGAATCTTTGTTTCTGTATCAAAAACGGCAACATTTCCTTCCGCATGAACACCCGTATCTGTTCTACTTGCTCCAATTACGATAATTTCCTCTTTTAAAAGTTCAGATAAAGTTTGATTTAAAACTCCTTCTACGGTTCTTAGATTAGGCTGAACTTGAAATCCATGATACTGTGTTCCATCATATGCAGTAAGCAACATAATCCGCTTCATAATTCTTTTTCTCCATTCTTTTTATTATACAGTCACCAACTTTCTTAATAGAAGAACAAGTACAAGGTAAATGATAAAATATATAAAAGCAGTATAGTCCTTTTTTTGATATATTAATGGTTTCATTTTTGTTCTTCCTTCTCCACCCCGATAACATCTTGCTTCCATTGCCATAGCTAAATCTCCAGCACGACGAAATGCAGAAACAAAAAGGGGAACTAAAATGGGAATCATCGCCTTTGCACGTTGAAATAAATTCCCTGTTTCAAAATCTGCGCCTCTTGCCTGTTGAGCTTTCATGATTTTATCTGTTTCTTCTAATAAAATAGGAATAAAACGAAGTGCTATTGACATCATCATCGCCACTTCATGTACTGGTACTTTTATTTTTTTTAATGGATTTAACAGACGTTCTAATCCATCTGTCAACTGATTAGGAGTAGTTGTAAATGTCATAAGTGAAGATCCTAAAATTAATAGTACTAACCGTAGTCCCATCAAAAAGGCAGTTTTTAATCCTGTATCCGTTATTCGAATAAACTTCCATCGAAACAATTCCCTTTCTCCCGGTGTAAGAAAAATATTAAATACTACAGTAAACATCAATAGAAAAAGGACTGGTTTTAGTCCTCGTAATATAAATCGAAATGGCACCTTTGATACCTTTATAATAGTAAACAGCGCAGTAGCAGCTAAAGCGTATCCAAGTATGCTTCGGACAAAATAGGACGGTCCGAATAAAAAAAGAGAAATAATATAGAGTAATGTTCCGATTAGTTTAACTCTTGGATCTAAACGATGAATTACTGAGTTAGTTGGATAATATTGTCCAATTGTAATATCCCGAATCATGTTTCTATCATACCTTTCCTATTTCTATAAATAAGTATTTATTTTCCAGAATTCCACCAAGTAGCAAGTTCTTCCACTGCTTCTTGTATTGTAGTAACATTTCGATTTATGGAAAGTCCTGCGTCAGCAAGTCCATTCATTATATATGTCACTTGTGGCGCTGCAAGTCCTATTTTTTCTAATTCCTGATAATGCTGGAAAACTTCTTGTGGTGCTGCGTCAAATGCTACTTTACTATCATTCATTACAATCAGACGTTCTACATATTTTGCAACATCTTCCATACTGTGAGATACCAAAATAACTGTAATCTTCTGTTCTTCATGAATTTTTGAGATCTGATTTAAAATTTCATCTCTGCCAGAGGGATCTAGTCCAGCTGTTGGTTCATCTAAAATTAGTACCTCTGGCTTCATTGCCAAAACTCCCGCAATTGCTACTCTACGTTTTTGTCCCCCTGAAAGTTCAAAGGGAGACGCGTCTAATAATTCTTCTCCAAGTCCAACTAACTTTAAAGCTTCATAAGAGCGAAGATCAATTTCTAACGGTGGCAGTCCTAAATTTTTAGGACCAAACTGAACATCTTTTAATACAGTCGTTTCAAATAATTGATGTTCTGGATATTGAAATACAAGTCCTACTTTTGTCCGTAACTCTTTCATAGAATAGTCAGGATCATAAATATCTGCTCCATTATAATAGATTGTACCACTTGTTGCTTTTAACAGTCCATTTAGATGTTGAATTAAAGTTGACTTTCCAGAACCAGTATGACCGATCAGTCCAATAAACTGCCCATCGGGAATCACTAAACTTATTTCTTTTAATGCAGCTCTTTCATAAGCAAGTCCTTCATTATAAATATAATTGACTTTATCTAAGATAATTGCCATATTCTCTGCCTTTCTGTTTCACACAATCCAACAATGCTGTAATAAATTCTTCTTTTGTTATAATCCCATCTGGAAGCATGATTCCACGTTTTTTTAACTCATAGGCAAGTTCTGTCACTTGTGGAACATCTAGTTTATGCTGTTTCATGATTTCTACCTGCGAAAAAACTTCTTTTGGTGTTCCTGTCAGCACAACTTTTCCCTTATCCATAACAATAACATGATCTGCATACGTAACTTCGTCCATATAATGTGTAATCAAAAGAACAGTGACATGCTCTTTTTTATTTAATTCCCGTATTGTTTGAATTACTTCTCTTCTGCCATTGGGATCTAACATAGCTGTAGGTTCATCTAATACAATACACTTCGGTTTCATTGCCATAATTCCAGCGATTGCAACTCTTTGTTTTTGTCCTCCTGAAAGCTTGTTTGGAGAATGACTGCGATATTCATACATTCCAACTGCTTTTAAACTCTGTTCAACACGTTTCCAAATCTCTTCTGTTGGAACTCCTAAATTCTCTGGTCCAAATCCAACATCTTCCTCTACAACCGTTGCAATAATTTGATTGTCTGGGTTTTGAAACACCATTCCAGCACTCTGTCGAATCTCCCAAATTTTATCCTCTCTTGCAATATCCATTCCATCTACCCAAACAGTTCCTTCTGTTGGAACTAAAATTGCATTAATATGTTTGGCAATTGTAGATTTACCAGAGCCATTTGCTCCAAGAATTGCAACAAAATCTCCCTTTTTTACTTCAAGCGTCACTTGATCCAATGCACGGTTGACAGATTCTACATTGCCCTCCTCATCTCTGCGGATATATTCAAAGACTACCTGTTTGGCATCTATCATTGTTTCTTTCATCTCAATCCTCACTATTTAGCACTTTTTACGTATCATTCTAATTTATTCTGTCCAAAAATGCAATCCTTTTATCTATTCCTATATTTGTTATACCTATTTTATGAAAAAGAGCTGTTGAAGAATAGATTTTAACTACCAGATATATGGTATAAAAATCTTATTTTCAACAGCTCTTTTTTGTTTTTAATTACGTATTGTCAACAATTTTTCTTTTAATTCATTTTCGATTCTGCGAAGTTCTACTTCTGCCTCCTGACGTTTTTGGCGACCTTCTGTTTGAATTCGTATAACTTCATCTAATGTATTGATCAGTGACTCATTTGTCATCTTTAGTGTATCTATATCTACAATTCCGCGTTCAGATTCTTTTGCTGTTTCAATAGTTGCCATCTTTAATGTAGCAGCGTTTTTCTTGAGCAGTTCATTGGTCATATCTGTAACTTCGCGCTGTGCCGCTGCTGCTTGACCAGAATGAACTACTCCAAGTGCAAGCACCATCTGACTTTTCCACAATGGAATTGTATTTACTAACGTAGACTGAATTTTTTCTGCCATTAAAGTATCATTACTTTGTACCAAGCGAATTTGTGGAGCCATTTGAATGGAGATCATTCTGGTTAATTCTAAATCGTGAAGCTTTTTCTCAAATCGATTACAGAGTGCCGAAAGATCATTGGCAGCTTGTGCATCTTCTGGCAACCCAGTTTTTCTGGATTGCTCTACCAATTTAGGTAATTCCTCTGTCTGTACTTTGTTTAATTTCTTTTTACCTGCTAATATGTACATAGATAATTCCTTAAAATAGGTCTTATTTAGTTCGTACATCTTATCTAGCATGGCAACGTCCTTTAATAATTGAACTTGGTGTCCTTCTAATACCTGACAAATACGATTTACATTTGTTTCGGCACGAGCATACTTTGCTTTCATTGAGGTTACTTTATTAGAGCTCTTTTTAAAAATTCCTAAAAATCCACCCTTTTCTTCTTCATCTACATCAAAGCTTTTTAATTCACTTACTACACCTGAAAGCATCTCTCCAATCTCTCCGAGATCCTTTGTACGTACATTTCCAAGTGCTGTTTCTGAAAAATCCGCAATCTTTTTTTGTGCACCTGCACCATATTGTAATACTAAATTCGAATTATTCAATTCGATTTGATTAGAAAAATCCTCTACCATTTTCTTTTCTTCTGGACTTAACATACTTTCATCCAAAACAGGTTCTGCCTGTTGTTTTATGGCTTCTTCCTTTTTTTGCTCGGCTAAAGGTGCTTCCTCTTTAAATGGTTCAAATGTTAAAGTCGGAGCTACTATCTCTTCTAAGTTTTTTAAATCTTCTCTCATAAATCCTCCTATTCTTCTTTATTTCATACTTTCATTGCTCATTTGTTCAAATTCACTTCCCGTAAGTCCTTCCTGTTTGAGCATAGTCTGTAAAACAGATATATCAGTAGAAACATCCATTGCTGCATCTTCAAATAAACTGTCCAACAAATTTTCAAATGCTATATTAATTGTATCCAATGTGTTTCGGATTTCTTGTTTTGCTGTTTTTATATTTTCACCCTGTACTGGTTGAGAATCAAACTCCTGATATGCCTTTAATAGTTTAAGCGTTGTCGGAAGATAATAGTCCATAAATTTTCGAATCTCTGGAAGTTGATCGGGATGTTTTTCTACATGATAGAAAATTCGATCAATGACTAATTCCAGACGATCTAATTTTTCAGAAACATCTTCTGCTGGAATTGCATCATTCGTTTCTCTAATCTGACGCATACATTCTCTTCCATGTTCAACTGCTTCCCTTACTTCTGGAGATAATTCTTTCGCTTCAAAAGAGTTTTCTGCTTTCTCTTTTTCTCTCTTTTGTTCCATTGCCTCTTCCTGCTCTTGATACCTTGCCATTCTTACTTTTCTGCGTTTTTCTTCCGCTAATCTCGCTTTTTCTTCTGCTTGTCTTTGTTCGAAACTTGTCTGTGCAATTCGATACTGTTCACAGCTAGATCTTGTTGCCATAAAGCAGGTATTGGTATCGTCTAATTGTCCTTCTGGAAACATTCCTAAAGACAACATTTGTCGAAGATCTTTTTTTACAAACTTCTCATTGGATCCTGTTGCATTTGCAAGTTCTTTTATGGAACTAAATCCACGAACCTGTAATACTTTCATATAACCTTTCATTCGACGAAGTCTTCCACGAATTTTTTTCCCTCTATTTACAAAAAAGCAACTAATCACTAAAGGAATAAACATTCCTGTCATAATTACACCAAAAATGTCTTCTCCTGTTCCCAGTCCCATAATAAGCATGACTAAAAAGGCAAGACCAAAAGTACCTACTCCTACTCCTCCTAATACACTACATAACGTTCCTGAAATATTGCCTACTGGTATATAGGGAATTGGTACACCTCTTCTGCCCTGATTTTGTTCTGTCCAGACGGTACCCTGTCTTCGACCTTGGTGAACAACATTACCTGTTTGATGCCAATTATGCCATCCTGTCTGTCCTCTAGCTGTATTTCTTGTTGCTTCTCTGGATTGTTGTCCCTTTTGTCCTTGTATTGGATTCATTCTTTGTCCAGATTGTCTTATTGGTTGTTCAAAGGCTTTCTGTCCATTTGCGCCTACAAATGCTCCCTGTGTTGCACCAGACATTCTTTGTCCGGATTGTCCTGTGCCTCTAAATGTTTGATTTGATGGCGTTTCTGTTCTTTGTGTTGAGGTATCATTTGTTTGCTCTCTTAAAAATCGGTTATCTGTTCTATTTCCATTCGTATGATGACTGATCCTTCTCTGAGGTAAATTTGAATTGACCTGACTGCCTATGGATGCCCCAAAACTTGAAACATTCGGCAGTTGTTTATTTTGTTTATCGCCTCTTTGTGGTCCAACAGGACGCCAAGTTCCGGGTTCAGGACGATTCGGTTCATTTCTGTTTACAGGTACAATTCCAAGTGCCTGACGCACCTCAGACAGAGCAGTATTTATAGTAGTGGTTATTTCGTTATTTAACTCTTTAAAGTCCATTGTGTTGACTGCTGTTTGGACAATATCCTGAATTTCTTCTCCTAAATTATTATTTTCCCTATCAGTCATTTCTTCCTCCACGGATCGATCACAGCTAAAAATTCGTTAAAGCTTTCTATATTATAATAACTGTTTCTTGAAAATTCTGCAATAGTATATTGATTAGAATCTTCTTAAAATTCTTTTACGGAAAATCACAAAAAACCGAAAAAGTCAAATAGACATTGTCCTTTTGACCTTTCCGGTTTTTTAGTTCGTAATAGGGCGATTTTAGGTTGCGCCATGCCCAGAAAAAATTCTAGACAAACCTACAATCTCCTATCTATTACACTAATTCAATTAAAACTTCCATTGCTGCATCACCTTTACGTTGACCAATCTTTACAATTCTAGTATAACCGCCGTTACGGTCTACATATTTTGGAGCAATCTCAGTAAAAAGTTTATCTGCAACATTGACTGTTTTTGTATTCTTTTTCTTACCTGCATTTTCCTTAGGCACTTCTTTAATTTCATATAAATAAGCATTCATCTTTCTTCTTGCATGAAGTCTGGATGGCTTATCCTTCTTAATTGTCTTTTCTACGGTATCAAATACTTCTACCTTTTTACCGTCTTTTACTTCTTTTACTCTTTTTCCATCTTTATCCTTACGCACTACTTTTGCAGAAATTGTAACTTCTTCGAAATTATCTCTCTCTTTAACTGCAAGTGCAATCATCTTTTCTGCAATGCGGCGGATTTCTTTCGCCTTTGCTTCGGTAGTAACAATCTTGCCATGATAGAGCAGATTGGTAACTTGATTCCTCAGTAGAGCCTTTCTCTGATTCGAGGTTCTGCCGAGTTTTCTATAACCTGCCATTGTATTTCCTCCTTATCAGTCATCGCTTAAATTCAAGGATAGTCCCAGTTCCTTTAACTTTGCAAGTACTTCTTCCAAAGACTTACGACCTAAATTTCTGACCTTCATCATATCTTCTGAGGTTCTGCTGCACAATTCCTCTACTGTATTAATTCCAGCTCTCTTTAAACAGTTATAGGAACGTACTGATAATTCCAACTCATCGATATTCATTTCGAGAACCTTTTCCTTTTCATTGTTTACAGTTTCTACCATAACTTCTGCTGTTTTAGCATTTTCAGATAGATCGATAAAGGAATTTAAGTGCTCACTCAATACCTTTGCTGCAAGACTAACAGATTCGTCTGGTCCTAATGTACCATTCGTATATACATCAAGTGTTAATTTATCATAATCTGTAATCTGTCCTACACGGGTATTTTCTACAGTCAAATTTACACGTTTTATCGGTGTATAAATAGAATCGACTGCAATTACACCAATTGGAAGATCTTCATTTTTATTTTTATCTGCACTGACATAACCTCTGCCTTTTGTAATGGTCAGTTCCATATAAAGCTTACTGTCCGTGCCGCCATTTAATGTTGCAATTACCAAATCTGGATTGAGGATTTCAATATCTGGCTCTGCCTGAATATCTCCAGCCGTTACTACACCTTCACCCTCAAATTCGATATAAGCAGTCTTTGGCTCACTTGTTTCACTTGTGTTCTTAATTGCCAGGTTCTTTATGTTCATGATAATCTCTGTCACGTCTTCTTTTACACCCGGAAGTCCGGAAAACTCGTGAACAACACCATCAATTTTCACCTGACTGACCGCTGCTCCGGGCAAAGAGGAAAGCATAATTCTGCGAAGGGAATTCCCTAGCGTTGTGCCATAGCCTCGTTCCAGAGGTTCGACAACGAAACGGCCGTATTTCTTATCTTCACTTATTTCAGCTATATCAATTTTTGGTGGTTTAAAATCAAACACAGTGAACCCTCCTTTTAGGTTTTGTGAGGGGTATTCCAAATAGTAAAATGGCAGTCCTATTATTTGGAGTACAACTCGACAATAAGCACTTCATTTACCGGAACTTCAATCTGATCTCTGGTTGGGATTTCCTTTACTGTACCGGTTAGGTTTTCATGATCTGCCTCTAACCAAGCCGGAACTGCTCTTCCGTCGGTGACTTCCAAAATATCTTTATATCTTTGTGCAGACTTCGCTTTTTCTCTAACTGCGATAACATCGCCCGCTTTTACCCGATAAGAAGGAATATTTACACACTTCCCATTGACTAAAATGTGTTTGTGATCAATAATCTGTCTTGCTTCTGTTCTGGTTCTTCCGTAACCCATACGGAATAATACATTATCCAGTCTAAGCTCTAACAAAATCATTAAATTCTCACCAGTTGTACCATATTTTAATTTCTTTGCTTTTTCAAAATCGTTGCGGAACGGCTTTTCTAACATACCATAGATAAACTTTGCTTTTTGCTTTTCTCTTAACTGTAAGCCATACTCACTTACTTTCTTTCCAGCTCTAGAAAAATTTCGGTTAGACTTTTTATCTATTCCTAAATATGCAGGTTCAATTCCGAGGGAACGACATCTCTTTAATACTGGACCCATATCTCTAGCCATTTTATGATTACCTCCTTATTACACTCTTCTGCGTTTTGGTGGTCTACATCCATTATGAGGAACAGGAGTTACGTCACGAATACTTGTAACCTCAATACCACACGCTTGTAATGCACGAATTGCTGCTTCTCTTCCTGATCCCGGTCCTTTTACCATAACTTCTACGGAACGAAGACCATGAACCAAAGCCGCCTTTGCTGCGGTTTCTGCTGCCATCTGTGCTGCATAAGGAGTGGATTTTCGAGAACCACGAAATCCTAATCCACCGGCACTTGCCCAAGAAAGGGCATTTCCTTCGGAATCTGTTAAAGTAACAATTGTATTATTAAATGACGACTGAATGTGTGCCTGTCCGCGATCTACATTCTTTTTTACACGCTTCTTCGTCAATTTTTTTGCAGCTACTGCTTTCTTAGCCATTTCAAACCCTCCTGTTGGATTTTGTATTACTATTTCTTCTTATTAGCAACTGTACGCTTCGGGCCCTTTCTGGTCCTCGCGTTCGTTTTGGTCTTTTGGCCTCGAACCGGGAGCCCTTTCCTGTGACGGATTCCCCTGTAGCATCCAATTTCCTGCAATCTTTTAATGTTCATGGCAACTTCTCTTCTCAAGTCACCTTCTACTACCATTGTTTCATCAATTACGTCACGAATTCTTGCTACTTCTTCATCCGTTAAATCTCTAACACGAGTATCTGGATTGACATTTGCTTTTTCAAGAATACGATTGGAACTTACTCTACCAATTCCGTAAATATACGTAAGTCCAATTTCCACGCGTTTCTCTCTTGGTAAATCCACACCACTGATACGAGCCATGCGTATAGCACCTCCATATAAAATATAAAGTAAAAAATTAGTACCATGATTACAATACTGTAAATCACGTCAGCCGCTTTAAATTGTGACAGCAAAAATTTAGCTGAAAGATCAAATACCGATCTAAAACTGCAATACAATACAGCCCACAATATCACAATGCCGTCTGTCGGTCTAAACCAAAAAGTCTATCCCGTTTCCCACAGACGATTGTAACGCAGAAAGCAAGAACTGTTTCTATACAAGTGCCCGTATCAGAAATAGAAATTCCAGATAACGCTCACTATATCGAAACAATAAAAGCCGAAAAAACCTGCTTTTACTGGAAATTAGCCCTGTCTTTGCTTATGCTTTGGGTTCTCACAGATTACTCTGATAGCACCCTTTCTTTTAATAATCTTACATTTTTCGCAAATTGGTTTTACTGAAGATCTAACCTTCATCCTCAATTCACTCCTTTCAAAAAAAGTCCATTTGTTATTCTAACATAAGGAATTAAAAAAGGCAAGCATTATTTTCCTGAAATTTTAACGAAATTTTATCTCCAATTAGCGATACTCAATTTCCAGTAAATAAGATAGGATCCGTTGTAGAAATGAATTTATATTCTACTCCATCTACTATCATATAGTATGTTAATTTCACACGATATTCCTTTCCTACTGTCGGATCTTTAACACTTACACCACCTGAAAAATAAGTATCATCTGTATTATAGGATTTTATTGGAAGTATCAATGAGCTTGCATAAGTATATCCACCGGGATCTCTATTTTGGATATAAACTTGTTTTACCCCTATTTCACTTGCAGTTCCTATCTGAGAAGTAGTACTATATGTAATTATAATCGAAGATGAAGTTGGTATAACACTAATTCTTCCCTCTAGTTCACTGATAGAAAAATTTTCTGGTAATCCGATGGTATCTTTTAAAAATTGTTCTGCCTCTTTTTGTGTCATGTTTTCAATATCCAACTCAATTTCTTGCAATACTTCTTCCTCTAATAAGTCCTCTGCTTTTACAGTTTTAGGACTTGTAACAAATAATCCTATACTTAATAACACGGTTAATAACATTATTTTATTTATCTTTTTCATTTGTACCTCTCCAAATTTTTTATTTGTAGACTTCTAAATTTTTAACAACTTCCAAAAAAGTATCCAATGGCATATTACTCTCAATATCATAAAGACCTATTCCAATTTCTAGTATTGCCAATAAATCGCCTTTTTCTTCATTATAATAGAGCTTTGCACCCTCCCATCCACAGTCAACATCTAAAAGTTTTCTATTTTTTGAAAGAGTATAGTATATCTGTTGAGAAATACTCTGACTTTTTGTTATATTCATAATAAAAAATTCATCTGTTTCAGGATTTGTATAACTATACCGAAAAGAAGTTCTTAATTCTTCTACATAGGAAAACTCGCAATTATTTAAATTTTTCAACAGTTCTAAAGGTAAATATATATCTTCTGCATAGGCGTCTAAAAATTCATCTATGGTTACTTTTTTATCTTTATAAGGTCTAAAATTTTCTTCTTCCTCTAATCTTTGAATAGGTGAACCTAATAATGTACTATTTTTATAATAAAGTAAATCATCCTCTTGTGTTACTAATTTAAATAATTTTGTATTAGCATCAACGGATGCCACTTTTCCTACTATAATAATGGAAAATAAGATTAGAACAGATGCTGCTGTTATTATAAATCTACATTTGAAATGTTGTTCTCTTTTTTCTGTTCTTCCATTTTTTGATTCCTGAAGTTGAATGACACTTTTTTGCTTTTGTTTAGATTCTGATTGCATCTTATCCTGAAAACGTTTAAAAAATTCATCCTCACCAAAGCCTTCTGGAAGTATTGGCTTTTCATATTTCTTAATAATCTCAATTAAAGAAGAAATCCGCTCTGGATCGACAAGTTGATCTGATTCACTATAAGTAATTTGATTTAACTCTTCTTTTGCCAGTTGAAGCAGCGTCTTTTCCGATTTCGAAATTTCAACATTCTGAGTTTTTATCGATTCTTGCACTTTATCTGGTGGTATCAGAATATCTTTCTGTTCTGTCATTTATTTATCCTTTCTAACTGCATATCAAAAAGCGGAATTTATAAAAGTAATGAGCTATTTTTTCTTCTTTTTGGGTGATTCATAACCTATCTCTTCTAAATTTTTTGCTAACTTCTTTTTTAGACGACAAATCCTCATCTTATATTGACCTTCTGTCATATTTAAAATTTTTGTCATTTCTGCAATAGAATAACCTTCAACATATTGTAAATATAAACTTTGTAGTTCTTCTTTCTTGGCAATTTGGTTTAAAAGTTCTCTATCTTCAACTTGTTTTGTAAAATCAAAACCATCTGATATGTTCTCGTCTAAAATAGCTTCATATGAAACTTCTGTCCTACGGCTTACAATCTCTTTTTGAATTGCCTCTTTGAGATTATTTTTGAAACATTCGAAAATCCAACTATAGTAATTTTCTTCTTTCATTACTATTTCCATATTAACATAAATACTCCAAAAAGTATCTTGTAATACCTCTTCTAGTCTTTCTTTTCTTGTCAGATAATTCCACGCGTAATCCCGTAGCTGTTGGTACATCTCGTGATAAATTTTTTCAAATTCTTCTTTTGTATTCACTTATATCCCTCCAACAATTACTTGCCCTCTTTCCAACCATCATGTTTTAATACACAACGAATTGTTCCAAAAAAGCAATGCAAATCAAATCGAAAGCTGATTTTTTTAACATATTCTCCGTCATATGCTGCTTTTACGGGAATTTCTAATTCATCTCTTCCATTGATCTGTGCCCATCCAGTCAAGCCGGGAGGAATATCATTTGCTCCATATTTATCGCGCTCTGCAATGAGATCTTCCTGATTCCAAAGAGCAGGGCGAGGACCTATAATGCTCATCTCTCCTTTCACAATATTTATAATTTGCGGAAGTTCATCTAAACTCGTTTTTCTTAAAAACTTTCCGACCTTTGTAATATAACGTTTTGGATCTTCTAAAAGATGTGTTGGACAGTCCTTTGGTGTGTCTATTCGCATAGTCCGAAATTTTAAAATATAAAAATAGGTTTTATGGATACCAATTCGTTTTTGTTTAAAAAAAATCGGTCCAGGTGAATCAAGTTTAATCATAATTGCAATAATTAGAAATATAGGAAGCAAAACAATAGATCCAAGCAAAGATAAAAGAAAATCAATTCCTCTCTTTACTCTAAGATAATTCATAGCTTTTCCTTTCCTTTCTAAAAAGGATAGAATTTTGTTAGAAAAGTTTTTAAATTATTGTTATATTAAGTCTAAAACCTATTTTCCAACATATCCTATCACAATTTATAGAATTTAACAACCATAAAATACATTTTATTTCTTTTTTAAAGTGTTATGAACTAAATATTTTTGAAGTATTTCTGAAAGTTTAGATAAGGTAAGTGGTTTCGCTATATGTTCATTCATGCCAGCTTGTTTTGCCATTATAATATCTTCTGAAAATGTATTTGCTGTCATTGCCATAATCGGAATATCTGCTGCGTCAGAACGAGATAGAGCTCTGATTGTTCTTGCTGCTTGATATCCATCCATCACAGGCATTTGGATGTCCAAAAAAATGATAGAGTAGTAACCAACGGAAGATTGTTTAAACTCTTCTAGTGCCTCTTTCCCATTCGAAACTGCCTTCACTTTTGCACCAGATAGTTCTAAAAATTCTTTTGCAATCTCCATATTTAATTCATTATCCTCTGCTAATAGTAAATGCACTCCTTCTAAATTTAATGTAGAGATATCTATTACTTCTTTTTGTTTATCTATTTTTAATTCGTTCTTCTTTTGAACTTCTTTTTTCTTAAAGTTTAAACATACAATAAACTTACTTCCCTTTCCAAGTTCACTTTCTACTTCTATGGTTCCTCCCATGAGCTGTATAATACTATATGTAATTGCCATTCCAAGTCCTGTTCCTGTCACTTTGCTGATCCTAGAATCTTCTGCTCTAGTAAATGGTTCAAAGATTTCATCAAGAAACTCCTGTGACATTCCAATTCCTGTATCTTCTATCGTAAATTGAAAACCACGATAGATATTTTCCTGATTTAACTGTTCTTCAATGGAAAAACATATGATTCCTCCCATTGGTGTATATTTATTAGCATTGGTAAGAAGATTCATAAAGATCTGTTGTATTCTCATTATATCACCAAATAAAACTTCCTCTTGAAATCTTCTATCATTTAATTTAAATATTTGCTGTTTTTCCTGAAACATCGGTTCTACCATAGAAAGTACAGAATCAATAAGTTCTCTCATTGTAAATTCAGATAAATTCAGATGATAATTTCCACTCTCAATTCTGCTCATATCTAAGATTTCATTGACAAGATTTCTAAGCAGTTTTCCGGATATCTTAATTTTTTCAATACAATCCTGTACTTTTATTGGATCGTTTAAGTTCGTTTCTGCAATGGTTGTCATTCCTAAAATGGCATTGAGTGGAGTTCGAATATCATGGGACATTTTTGAGAGAAAATCACTCTTTGCACTATTTGCTTTTTTAGCTGCCTGATAGGCATCTTCTAATGCAAGTTGATTTGTTTCTTCTCGCTGCTTTTGTAAATGAATATCCTGTAATGCCAAAATACCCCATTTTCCTTTTCCATCTCCTTCCCAAAAGGAAATTGTTAAAGAAACCCATCTATATTGTGTCCCAAATATCCTTCGATACTCTCCTGCAAATTTTTGATGTTTTTGATAACATAACTTTTCTAAAGTTTCTAGTGAAAATTCTTTTTCTAACCTTAAAAAATCATCTGGATGATATAAGTTTTTAACCTTTTGTTGAATAAAATAAGAATACTCTATCTCTTCTTGTGTACTTGGAAGTTCGTTTTTAGGGAGATGAAGTTCTTTAATTGTTCCCCTTGATAGATCGATTCGGTAGACTGCAAAAAATAGTCCCTGAAGCGTATCTAATATTTCATAATTTAATTCTTCTAATACCTGTTTTTCCTGTCTTAGTCGAATAGTATCGGTAATATTTTGATGATATCCTCGTAAACAGATACCATAGGGATAGGAACAATCTCTAACTCCACCACAACGGACAAAAATTTTTCCAAGGACTGTATGTTTCCAAGGATATTCCACTTCTGCGCGATTTTCCAATTTCATTTTATCAATACATGCGTCAACTGCTGGATAATAGTCCTCATAAATATTATTGTACCATGTTTGAAAACATTCCTCTGGACTA
This sequence comes from uncultured Lachnospiraceae bacterium, assembly GCA_910586015.1. Taxonomy (GTDB): domain Bacteria; phylum Bacillota; class Clostridia; order Lachnospirales; family Lachnospiraceae; genus MGBC140009. The sequence continues at coordinate 55,496 of CAJUGJ010000007.1, read as the reverse complement.
GGTGTTCCAGTTAGTCCAAGCAGTTCAAGCATTGTTTGATCTGCATACATTCTTGGTTCTTTTCCATCTTCTAATTCCATCGCCCATAGTCCTGTCTGGGCTTGCTGTAATACCTCCTGTATCTTTTTAAAGTCGTCAAATTTTCTTTGCATCCTGTCCTCCGGTGTCTAAAAAATCAAATAGATTCATCTGTGTTCCAAAAGACTGTTCCTGCTTTTTATCTCGTTTCTTTTTTTTGTGATTTTCCTCCTTTTCTATAAAATTTAAAGAAGCTGTGTTCTCTTTTTCCTCTGTTGTGATTTGTGATTGTGAAAGGTCAGAAAACGCAGGATCTAAAAATTCAGATAGTTCTGCATGAGAGCTTAAAATTAATGTTTCTTTTGCTCTAGTAATTCCAACATAAAATAGTCTACGCTCTTCTTCTAAATCAATATCTGTTCCTATTTGAAGTGGAATCAATCCCTGATTGACACCACATAAAAAGACCACTGGAAACTCTAAGCCTTTTGAACCATGTAAAGTCATTAAATGAACGGCATCGGGAATATAAACACTATTTCCGCTTCGTTTTAGATCACTTTCTACTCCAAAAATCAAAGCAGTTAAAAATTCCTGCATCGTTTTATAGCAGCCTGCCATTGCAATAAGTTTTTGTATTGATTCTTTTTTATCCCATTCTCTTTCTTTTATCCAAAGATCTAAAATCTGTTTTGGAGTTTCTTCTTCTATCCTATTGCTCCATTCCTCTAAGGCTTTTTTATACAATTCTTCTCCACTGCTTCCCCATAAAAATTCTCTGCAATTTTTAGAAAGCAAAGTATCATCTGGATGAAATAAACTGAAAAAAAAGTCTATGGTCGCTCTTACTTCCAATTCCATTAAAAATTCTTCTCTTCCTGAAACTACATATGGAATTCCCTCTTTTTGCAGACAATATTCTAATTGTTTTGCCTGTCTTTTTGTACGATATAAAATGCAAATATCCGAAAAACCGACAGAAGTAGAGTCTGCATTTGGAGTAGAAGCTGTCTGAAAGTCTAACATATCAATTCCACCTACCAAACGGTTGATTTCTTTGGCAAGAAAGATTCCCTCAGATAAGCTAGTTTGGTTTTCAACTATACGTACAGAAACTCCTTTTTGATTCACTGCATGTAATCCTCGTTTCTGTTTATCTTTTTCTGAAATAATACATTCTGCTAAAGATAAAATCTGCGGAGTGGAACGATAATTTTCTGTTAGGCGAATTGTTTTTGTTTCTGGCATTTCCTGTTGAATACGTTTAAAACAGTCCGAAAGTGCACCTCTAAATCCATAAATCGCCTGATCGGGATCTCCTATGACAAATAATTCTTTTCCATTTTTATTCCATGTCTTTAACAGACGATACTGAATTAGATTGATATCCTGAACTTCATCTACTAACAGATAGGAAAAACAATCTCTTGGAAATTCTTCTGTTTCATAGCATTTTAAAGTCTCAAGTAAAAGATCATCAAAATCCAGTGCATTTTCTGCATTAAGTGCCTTTTCATATGCTAAAAGAAAAGGATCTTCTAAAGAATTTTTATAGGATAACAACATCTTTTTTCTTGAGCTCTGTTCCACAATCTGTTTTGCTGTTACTCTTTTTTTGTGTTCAAAAGAATTTAAAATATGTTCTGCAAGTTCTATACATTCTGCTTCTTGTACTAAATGAAATTCTTTTCCTGAATCTTTTAAAAGCTTCATGCAAATCGAATGAAATGTTCCTGCTTGAATTCGATTTGCTAATTCCTTTCCTACTGATAGAATTAACCGTTCTTTTAATTCTTTTGCTGCTTGATTCGTAAAAGTTACAGCTGTAATTTCTTCTGGTAAAACATTTTGGTTTTTTAATAAAAAAGTGATATGTGCTATTAGCGTTTTTGTCTTTCCTGTACCGGGTCCTGCAATGACTGCCGCAGTACGCCCACTAAACTCTGCCGCTTCCTTTTGTTTTTCGTTTAACATTTCTGACTTTATTGGTCTATCTATCTTTTCCTTTTCTATAGCTTCTTTTGTTGGCTGTGAAGGTATTTTATAAGAGATCTGTGGTGGTTCTTTCTGTTCTATTCCAGAAAATAAACATAATTGTCCTTCCATCTCTGCCTTTTCTTCTGGCGAAAAAAATTCAATTGAACCATATTCTCCATCATATCCGGGAGTTCGAAAGACTTTTCCTTCTCTAAGTCTACGGATTCCTTCTGCAATCCTTCCTCCTACTTTAGAGGCGATCTCTTCTTTTGGAAGTTGTCTTAAAATCTCAAATTCTGTACCAAGTTGCTGTAACATGGTTTCATACATTCGTTCTGCTTTTGTACTTTCTATACCACAATCTAAACAGGAGGCAATCACTTCTTGTAAAGGTACTAAACTTTCATAAGGTCTATTATTTTTTGGAATAATTCCCTCTGGTCTATCTGCCAGTTGACAAATGCGATGAGATACACCAATAGTCAATTTACGCCCACATACAGGACATTTCCCTGAAAATTTTTCTGCCTCTTTTGGACTAAGACATACTCCACAATTTCTATGCCCATCATAGTGATATTTTCCCTCTTCTGGAAAAAATTCGATTGTTCCTAAAAGTCCCTTTCCTGTAGTTAAAGCTTCTTTTAATGCTAAATAGGAACATTCACCCTCTAATAAATTTCCTTCTCTTCCTAGTTTTGCAGGAGAATGAGCATCGGAGTTTGAAATCAGAAAATAGGGATCTAGAGCGGAAAGCTGCCAGTTCATTGCTGGATCAGAAGATAATCCTGTTTCGAGTGCATGAATATATGGTGTCATATCTTCATAACACTCTTCTATGGTATCAAAACCAGAAAATGCTCCAAATAAAGAAAAGTGTGGTGTCCAGATATGGGCAGGAATATAAATAGCATCTGGGCAGACAGAAAGAGTAATTTCCACAAGATCTCTGCAATCTAACCCTAAGATTGGACGTCCATCCGAATGTAGATTACCTATCGTTTCTAATTTAAAGGCTAATTTTTGTGCTGCTTCCAAATCTGGTAGTAAAATCAGGCTATGAACTTTTCGTACCTTTCCATTTTTCTTATAAATCGAACTAATCTCTCCAGAGATTATAAATTTGGGGCGTTCTTTTCTACCTGTGTCTTTTTGATATTCCTTTTTTAAAACATAAAGTCCTTCTTCATTTTTTTCTAATTTTTCTTTTAATTCTTCTCTCCATGCTGGATGAGTAAAATCTCCTGAACCAAGAACTCCAATTCCTTTTCTCGCAGCCGTAAATTCAAGCATTTCTGGAATACAATCTCTACTGGTTGCCCTAGAATAACGGGAATGAATATGCAAATCTGCAATATACAAGTTTTTCACCTGCCTTTTAAAATTTAAGGGATTTTATTTTCCCAATTTGACTCCGTTTTTCCAAACTTCTTCTACTGTAAGATCTTCTTTTAATAATACTAGATTTGCTTTTTTCCCTATATTAATTGAACCATATCTATCATAAACTCCAAGGCGTTTTGCAGGATTTGTACTGGCACATAAAACGGCAACTGCCAATGGAATCCCCATCGTTAAAACACAATTTTTCATACAGTTCATCAAATTTGTAACAGATCCTGCTAAAGTTTGATCTGATGCTAAAACAGCTCTGTTTCCCTTTACATCAACATCAAGTCCTCCTAATGTATATCTTCCATCTGACATTCCAGTTGCTCTCATACTATCACTGATTAAAATGATTCTATCTTCTCCAAGCATCCGAAATGTTGCACGAACCATTGCTGGGTGTAAATGAATTCCATCACAGATAAGTTCTGCTGTCACATGTGGACTATCCGCAACTGCTCCGATTACTCCCGGCTCTCTGTGTGTAAATGCTGGCATCGCATTAAATAAATGTACGGCGTGACTTGCTCCATGATCCAATGCTCTTTTTGCAGTGTCATAATTCGCATTCGTATGAGCAAGAGAAACACATACTTCTCCTCTCACTGCTTCTAAAAATGGAAGTACATCTGCCTCTTCTGGTGCTACCCCAATAAGTTTTACAAGTCCCTTTGCTGCGGTTTGAAATTTTTGATATACTGCTTCACTGCATGGAATACAATATCTTTCATCTTGTGCTCCTTTTTTTACTGGACTGATAAATGGTCCTTCCATATTGATTCCTAACAGATCTGCCTCTAGACAATTTTTCTTTTTTTCCTGTTCTTTTTTAAATTCTGCTGCTGTCATTAAAATATGTTCCAACGTTTCTATTGGAAGTGTCATAGTAGCAGGAGCAATTCCTGTAACTCCCTGTGCTGCTTCATATTCTGATATCCTTTGTAGTGCCTCAAATGTTCCATCACAAAAATCATCTCCCTTACAGCCATGAAAGTGTAAATCGATTAATCCTGGTATCAAGTAACTGCCCTTGCCATCTAAACTCTCTTCTCCTGCTTTTGAATACCATGGCTGATTTAATATAACCTCTTCAATCCTATCTTCCTTTAATTGAACAGCTCCTAAAATAAATTTTTTATTTTCTCTAAAAATTTTTACATTTTGAATTATCATAAATTAACCTCTTTTCTATTATATTTTTTCATTACTAAATAAATTTAAAATCCATTGCAACCATCCTGAAATAGTAGAAGCCCTCCACTCATATGTTTTTGGATTATCCATCTGATAGAGATTTGCTTTGTGCATCCTTGCAATAATTAACCATTGTTTAGGGACTTTTCCAAATTTTAATGTCTGTCCAAAGAGTTCATGAAATACTCTATGTCTTAAAATACATCTGCATAGTTCTAACTGTCTTTGACAATATCCCATTTTCATAATTTCTTCTCCCCGCTTTGTCAGAATATAAATTGGTTTCTTTCCAGCGGGATAAAGTAGTTGTATAAGTCCCAGATATCTTGCCGCAGTAGTATATCCATTTGCCTGTTTTATATCAAAATCATATTGTTGTATTAATTGATCTCGATTCATTGTTCTAAATTGAAGTAATTCACACAAATTGATCACTCGTTCCATATATTCTGCTTGTGGAAGAGCAATTTTGGGTTCTTCACAGAGATTGACATTTACCCACACATCGTTTAAATCCATCTGTGTAATATTGGTATCTTCTATCACATACGCCTTTTGACGGAGAAAAGATAAAGAATGATACTGATTTGGATTGCAAAATTCATATTCATAAAGATGGAAAACTCCATTAGAATATATAAGAAAAACTAAGCGTATTCGTTTTTTTATTTGATCTGTCCAAGCTCTATATGGATAGTATATGTTTTGTATTAAAAAATCTTCAGACAAATCTCTATTTATTTTAATAAGAGTCAAACTTTCCTTACTCTCAAATGCAGCATCTAATTCAATTGGAGTATTACAGACTTCTAACTCTATTTCTTGATCTAACTTTTCATTTCTGATTTGAAATGAAAATGATCCTATTTGTATTTGTTTTGAAATAGTAGGATAAATCTGTTCTTCTTCTAAAAAATCGGTTAATATGCCAGAAGCAAACGCATATTGTAATATCAACGTTTCACTTAAAATACTTCCCTTCTGAAAACTTTGTAGTTCATAAGGAGGATAAGTGATACGAATTAAATTTTGTGTCTTTTTTTTAGGTATTTCTATCGGCTGATAGTTATTAATATGAGAAATTACATACTCTTTTATGGAAATTGGTAGAATACCAAGTTGATTTTTTTTAAAAATTTCCGGCAAATTATTTTTGTGGTCAAATTTTGTAAGCACTTTTGACTCTTGACATTCTCGAATCTGTTCTATAGAAAGAATAAATTTTCCTTCCTGTTCAATCTTTTCTAAAATTTCATATTGTTGAAACAGAGTCTCCCATACCCTGTCATTTTGATTTGGTGGTTGTGCTTTCATCCCATTATTTCTCCACATTCTATTTAATTTTTACTATTAAAAAAATTAGTGTCACAATCTGTTGATTTTAGTATATCACAACAAATTAGAACTTACAACGAAAAAGAAAGCCATCCCACAAAAATGTGGAATGACTTTCTTATCAAAGTTATAATTTAGTCTGTTGTATATGGCATTAATGCAATATGGCGTGCACGTTTTACTGCAACTGTTAATGCTCTTTGATGCTTTGCACAGTTTCCAGTAATTCTTCTTGGTAAAATCTTTCCGCGTTCAGATACATACCGTTTTAACTTATTTACATCTTTATAATCAATTTCTGCGTTAGTTTTATCAGTACAAAATACACAAACTTTCTTTCTTCTACGGGTTACTCTTCTCTTCATTGGAGCATCGCCCTTATCTGCCTTATCCGTCTTATTGAAAGCCATGATAATCCTCCTTCTTCTCCGGTTCTATTTTATACAATTTAGTTAAATGGCAACTCTTCGTCAATCCCGTCTGGAATATTCATAAATCCATCTGCTGTACTCGGAGTAGGTCTTGAGGTTTGCTGATATTCATTATCCTGTGAATGATGGCTTTCGCCGCCTCCTGTCACATTCTTACTCTCAGCAAATTCCAGTTCTTCTACCATAATACGGACAGAATATACTTTCTCTCCATTATTATTGGTATAGTTATCATTCTGGATTCTTCCTGTCACTACCATTTTAATTCCCTTTTTCAAATACTTCTCTACAAAATCCGCCTGTTTTCCAAATGCACTACAATTAAAATAATCTGCATCTGGCTCACCTTCCCGCTTAAATTTGCGGTCTACCGCCAATGAAAATCTGGCTACTGTAATTTGGTTTGTTCCTTGGGAATACCGACATTCAGGATCTCTCGTCAATCTGCCAATTAAGATGACTTTATTCATAAAGGAATTACCTCCTTCTTATGCGTCTTGTCTAATGCATAAAAATCTGAGTACATGATCCAAAATACGAACTCTTTGCTCTACTTCATTTGGAGTAGTGGACTCAGCATCGAACTGGATGAAATAATAATTACCCTCTTTCATCTTCTGGATATCATAAGCTAGTCTCTTTTTTCCGCAGTCTTCTAAATTAGTAATTGTACCACCATGCTTTGTGATAATATTCTTAACATTTTCTACAACTGCATTTCTAGCTTCATCCTCGATTTTTGCATTTACAACTAAGGCTAACTCGTAATGATTCATAGTTGCTTGCACCTCCTTTTGGTCTCTGGCCTCCTAATATATATAGGAAGCAAGGAATTTGTATAACACGTCACAATTTGTTATTATAGCATGTACTTATCTTAAATGCAAGCTCTTTTTTATAATAATAACAGTAGTTCCATTGCCTTTCCGAGATCTCCATCTATTTTAAGCTTTCTGTCTGCATATGCTATTCTTGGATTTAACTGTCTTGATGCAATTTTAAAATAGGTATCTGCTGTGGCTGTAAATGTTACATCTCGATCATTATAGTCATATGGTTCTATATAAAGTCTTCCATCCTTAATCTCTGCGTAAAAAATACCGGAACCCTCTCCAATAATATTAAACTGAAATGCCATATGCCCTTTGACTCTACTGACATCTGTATTAATAAAATACTCTTTTACCTTCTTAAAAATTTCTTGAAATGTCATTCTCCTTCTCCTTTCCTATTATTTCCATTCACTAATTCTGTCCGTTCGTTTCGACACTTTTATCATAAAGGATTCTGATAAAATAAGCAAGTGATTTTCTTTCAACCTCAAGATAAACATAGGAATAAAAATTTTATTGAGAAAACTGCATTTCAAGTTTTTTTCTCACATGAAAATATGCTGGAATTAAAAACGCATCTGCAAAGATCCATGCAATTGGACTTCCCAAACAAGAAGCTGTAAATCCAAACACTGGGACTAATAAAAATCCTGCCATTGCTCTTGCAATCATTTCAAATACTCCAGCTAATATTGCAAATTTTGGAAATCCCATTCCCTGAATTAAAAAGCGAATAATATTTACTAATCCAAGTGGAAAATAAAATAATGTATTTAAAATCAGAAATTTCTTTACATTATCTAAAATTTCAACTTCTTCACGTTCTACAAATAATGTAGCAAGACTTCGCCCAAAGAATAAACTGAATAAAAACGCCAATATAGCATATCCCGCTCCTAATAAGATACAGGATTTTAATCCTTTTCCTATTCTCTCTAATTTTCCTGCACCTACATTTTGTCCTCCATAGGTTGCCATTGTAGAACCCATTGCATCAAAAGGACACGCTAAAAATCCACCTATCTTTCCAGCCGCTGTTACAGAGGCAACTGCTGTAGAGCCAAGTGTATTCGTTGCAGTCTGAAGTACAACACTTCCAATTGCAGTAATAGAATATTGCAGTCCCATTGGAATTCCCATCCCACAAAGTATCTGCATTTTTTCTGTATCTGGTTTCCATTCTTCCTTTGTTATTCTTAAAATTTCAAACTTTTTCTTTACATATAGTAGACAACAAATTCCACTGACTCCCTGAGAAATTACAGTTGCCCAAGCAGCTCCACTGACTCCCTTATGAAATACTAAAATAAATAATAAATCTAGTCCAATATTTAAAAAAGAGGACATTACAAGAAAAATAACAGGGGTTTTACTATCTCCAAGTGCTCTGATAATTCCAGAAAGTATATTATATAAATATGTTACTGGAATTCCTAAAAAGATTACCCAAATATAAGCATGTGCTTCTTTAATAATATCTTCAGGTGTCTTCATCCACTCTAAAATTGTCCTGCAAAATAAGGTAGTTGTAATAGTCATAATTGTTGCAAATACAATCGCTAACCACATACAATTTGCTGCAAATCTTCTCAGACCAGAAAAATCTCCTGAGCCAAATTTATGGGATAAAGGAATAGAAAAGCCACTACACACTCCCATACAAAAACCAATAATCATAAAATTAATTGATCCTGTTGAACCTACAGCCGCTAAACTGTCTACCCCCAGAAATTTTCCAACAATTACAGTATCCATCAAATTATAAAACTGCTGAAATAAAAATCCAAATAATAAGGGAATGGAAAAGCTCAAAATAAGCTTTATCGGAGATCCCTTTGTCATATCCTTAGTCATAACGATTCTCCGTTTATTTTTAGTTATTTCTCTGAAAAAATTGATCGCAAAAACCCACCCAACGGATCAAATATTCTTCGTGCGGCAATAAAATTAAATCTGTAGGTGCAAATACTCTGCGTCTTTGAGCCTCTTTTGCAAACTTCAAACAGATTTCGTTGTCTTCTGTAAAAAAACATGAAACATATTCAAATCCTTTTTGTACTGCTAAATATAATCTTGTATGACCATCTAACGAGATGTATCTTGTTCCAAACGAATTAATTGGAATTATAATATCCTCTGGCTTTCGGATCATTGGTTTTAAAGCCTTTGTTTTATCCATATCAACATAAAATTGAGAGGGTTGAATTTTCCAAAGTGGAATCCGAAATAGTGAAATTGCAGGATATTCTCTTAATAAATGATAATTTCTATCATAAAATTTTGTGACATGTTCTGCATAAAATCGAAATTCTTTAATCAGAGCCTCTAAGTCAATATTTCCTTCCCATGTCACTACAGCACAAGTTCGTTGAAAAATTTGAAACTGACAGACAAATTTTTCATTCACAAGAAAAGCCCCATGCTGCTTTAGTATCTCTGGATCAAATCTTTTATCATTATATGTATTGATCCGTTCAATTTTATCTTCCATTTTCCTACTCCATATTTTAAGGATGAATTTGAGATGCTTTTTGACCATTAATTTGACGAATATTTTTTTCTACCTGCTTTCTTGGAAGCATTATTAAATGTCCGCATCCTAAACATTTTAAACGAAAATCAATTCCTATTCTCAATACTTCCCATTCACTGTTACCACAAGGATGTTGCTTTTTTAATTTTACAATATCACCTACCTGAATATCCAATCAAATGTCCCCTTCCCTATATTTTTTGCCTATTATATAGTAAAGGCTGTTAAAAATCAAGACAGCAGTTAAGAAAATCAATTCTTACATTTTTATAAAGATTTTAATATACTCTTGCTTTTTTCTTTTTTATGGTATAATATTTTAATATATCTTACGTAGTATTAAATACTATGTATCAAGTTTTTTATAAGCTTATTTCTGGATATTTTATTTTCAATCTGCATATAATAAGTGAAAATTTTTAAAATCGTTTCTACGATAGATTGGAGGTTTTATGAATTCATTAACTGTTTCTTCGTCAAAACATTCCCGTTTTCATATGAAAGAACCGGGAAGTGCCATTACACATCTTATCGGTGTTGTTATCGCCTTAGTTGCAGCACCTCCTTTACTAATTCGAGCATTTTCTAATTCAGCAAAACATGGAATTTCTATGATTTTATTTTTAGCAGGTGTGATTTTACTGTACTGTGCAAGTACTATTTATCATTCTCTTAATATCTCAGAGGGTATCAATCTCAAGCTTCGTAAAATCGATCATATGATGATTTATATGTTAATTGCGGGGACATATTCTCCTGTCTGTTTAATTGCACTATCAGATAAACATGGGATTATTTTATTCAGTATTATTTGGGGATTGGCACTGCTTGGAATCTTACAGGCTCTTTTTTGGATTACTTGTCCTAAATGGGTCAGTTCTGTGATCTATGTTATAATGGGATGGCTTTGTATCTTCTCTCTTTCTGATATTCGTAGTGTTCTTTCTAAAGCCGCTTTTAGTTGGCTGTTAGTTGGAGGAATTATTTATACAATAGGGGCTGTTATTTATGCGTTAAAATTAAATGTATTTAATGGTCGTCATAAAAATTTTGGATCTCATGAAATTTTTCATCTATTTTGTCTTGGCGGAACCTTCTGTCATTATATGTTGATGTTTTCTTATATTTCAAAAATGTCTCTTTAACTTTTATTTCCGGGAAAGCAAAAAATCTGCCTGCCCGGAATTTTTTATTCAAAAGCTGCCGATAAAAAGGTATATCACAAAAATGGGGTACTGCCTGTAAGAAAAAAATCGGCTGCCTTATCTTTTTTAGTATGTAATCTGTGTTATTCTTCCCATTTTTATGCACCTTTTTACCAAAAATTAAAGCAATTTCCTCCCTTCTTTTCTATCATACACAATTAATTCAATCTTGTGCCAGTCCATAGGGAAGGAGCGATATCAAAGTTCTTATATACCGCTCCTACGTAGGACTATATCTTCTATTCTGTTTTTAGATACTGTGTTGGATCAATTGCTTCTTTTTCATGTAACATCTGAAAATATAAATGGTTTCCTTCTAGTGTATAATATTTTGTAGTCTTTGCTACTGTTCCAATTGTATCTCCTACTTCTAAAACATTTCCTATAGCAAGCTCACTTTTTTCCATCTGTCCATAGACCAGAAAATAGTCATCTCCTACTGCCATTGTAATTGTAACTCCAGTTTGAGGTGTTTCTGTAATATCTGTAATAATTCCACGAACTGGTGCTAAGATCTGTGTTCCGGGTTCACAACCTATTAAAAGTGCTGGATTTACTTTAAATTGGTTCAACGTTTTGTGGTAGACTGCATGATCTATACTAAATGGAAGTATAATTTCTCCATGAACTGGCCATGCAATTCCATCTTCTAAATGAAAAGAAAGACTTTCTACAGTAACTCCAGATACTTCTTGAATATTTTCTTTCTCAGAATCAGGTTGTGTTGGACTGTTATTTTCTGCTACTTGTGTGTTATTTTCCTGTGCAAGACTTCCATTCGATTCTTCCGATTGATTATTCTCTGTTGAAGCTACTTCTTGATTTTCTTCATTATTATTTTCTGTAATATCTTCTGTTTTTAGTTCTGGTGTCGGCTGTGGTTTGGTATCTGATTTATTATCTTTATCATTTTGTGCTACATCTAATGCACCCGGTCCTGTAATATTAACTTCGTTATGGATGGAATCTTCTCCCACTGAAGGCAATTTTCCTGCATAATCATCAAATTCCAACAATCTGTCATTATCATTATTATTTGCCTGATCTAAACTTCCACTCTCATTTAAATCAATCTGCGGAGGCTCTTCCGTTTTTGTTCCTTTACTAAGTGTGATAACTGTAACAACTGCCACTGCCATCACTCCGGTTACTAACAGTCCTGCACTAGCTTTGCCTTTGAATATTTCCTTCCAATTTTTAAGTTTCACTCTTGCACCCCTGCCTTTCTGTATAATTTCTGCGTCTATTTATCCACAGATAATGATCGCTTCATGTATATTTTCTCCTATAAGAAGTAATTTATACATTAGAAAGTAACCTAATGGAAAAAGTTCATTTTCTTTCAATAAACTCTAATTTTCTCCAAAAATCCAAAAAGGTGGGGTTAATTTTAATAGGACTGATGCAAAAATTCGATTTATTCTGCACCAGTCCTATTATTTATTTTAATAACATGCTATTATTTACAACTGCCATATTATATAGAAATAAAACATCTTGTCCATGAAATTCCATTACTTCTTCGAGATAAGAACTCATTACAAATCTTAAATCAACTAAAGTAATCTTTTCATATACTCCTGTCAAAAGAGGAGCCAGACTGTTCATAAAGGAATCACCAAAAATAATTAACTCTTTTCCATTATCAACAGATGGATTTGTAATTGTAACAAGTGGATTAGAGCCTCCTAAAAATAGATTATAAGGAGTATTGCTCTTCCACTCTTCTAAAAAATACACTCCTGTACTATCTTCTTTTTCATATCGTTGTACTATCGCCTCTTCTGTATATTTACTGGTTAAATATATCAGTGCTTCTTCTTTTGCATCCTTCATATAAGAACTGTAAACTCCATGATAAGGATGTAATTTATTTTCTGTAAAATCTTTTTCTGATACTTGAAATCCCATTGTTTTTCCTAATATTTCTAAAACACCAAATAGCTTTTCTTGTCTCCAATGATGATCGGAATTATAGTAATCTGATAACTTTAAATCATAAAGTAAAGGAATATATACTACATCTTTTATATTGTCTTGTAATACATAGGACAAACTAAAATAATCTCCTGAGGAAAGAGCTGTATTTGGTATAAAAAAACTTTTATCTGGAATTACAGAGTAATATATATTAGTTTGATTTTTAAGATACTGCTCTTTAATCGACTCTATTTTTTTTGCCAGTTGAATTACTGAATTTTCTTGGTACGTTCCTAAAGATTTAGCACAAGAGTCCTTATAGAATAGAAGTCCATTTTCGTCTGGTGCTACTGCTTGTGATAATACTTCTGCTTTTTCCCCTGTTTTCTGTAAAGAGAGGAATGAATCCATAATTTCGTTTGAAATAGAATTTGCCATAACTAATAAAATATGACGATCCACATTTCCAACTAAAACATCCTTTGGATCAACTCCAACACAAATCCATTTATTTGGATTTACAGATTCAACAATTTTCTTTTTTGTTTCTTCTATATTACTTCCTTCTGGCATACGAATTAAACAAACAGAGTATGGAACAGACATAATCATAGCTTCTGAGGCAAGTGCTTCTTCAAATTCTATCTCTGAAGTTCCAAGATAATATTGAGCATTATCCTTTGTAATTGCTTGATTGATAACTGCTGGAAGATCCTCAGATAAATTCTTATAAATATTATCGAAAATATTATCTAAACTCATTTTAGATAATTCCTGATCTTTTGACGGTTCTTCCGTTGGACTTGGGGTTGGCTCTACTGGTTCTTTTGTCGGTTCTTCTGTTGGGCTTGGAGTTGGGCTCACTGGCTTTTTCGTTGGCGTTGGGCTTGGGGTTGGGCTCACTGGCTTTTTCGTTGGCGTTGGGCTTGGGGTTGGGCTCACTGGCTTTTTCGTTGGCGTTGGAGTTGGCTCTACTGGCTCTTTTGTTGGTTCTTTCGTTGGGCTTGGAGTTGGCTCTACTGGTTCTTTTGTTGGTTCTTTCGTTGGGCTTGGAGTTGGCTCTACTGGTTCTTTTGTCGGTTCTTCCGTTGGGCTTGGAGTTGGCTCTACTGGTTCTTTTGTCGGTTCTTCCGTTGGGCTTGGAGTTGGACTGACTAGCTCGGTTGGTTCTGGACTTACCCCTACTTCTTTTTCAGGTTCTTTTTGACGGCATGACGTGAGTATAAGTGCCGCAACTGTTAGACTAAAAATGGTTTTTGCTATTTGTTTTTTTTCTTTTCTCATAATTATCCTCATTTCTGTGTAATTATTTGTGTAATGCTATTTTTTGTACCAAATTCAAGAACGTCATCTGATACAAATTCTACTCTGGATAGAAATACTATGTATTCATCTCTTATTCGTATGTATTGAATAAAAGTTACATATGATTATATCATACCTTTCCTATTTTTTCACGCTTATATTGATACCCTAATTACAATATGCTATAATATCTATATAAATATTTATATTTTTTAAGTATTATTTTTATAGAAAAGTATATTTTTTACTTATAAATATCAATTATAATAATGGAGGTTAAAATGAAGGTATATGAAACAATTACAGATTTAATTGGTAATACTCCCCTTTTAAATCTTACCAATTATTGTAATGATAAAAATCTTAATGCTAAAATTTATGCCAAATTAGAGTATCTAAATCCTGCTGGAAGTGTAAAAGACAGAATTGCTAAAACTATGATTGATGAGGCAAGTGCAAAAGGACTTCTCAAACCAGATTCTATTATTATTGAACCGACCAGTGGCAATACTGGTATTGGTCTTGCCTGCGTTGCTGCTGCAAGAGGCTATAAAATAATCCTTACTATGCCAGAAACAATGAGTATAGAACGCCGTAATTTATTAAAAGCATATGGTGCACAATTAGTTCTGACTGATGGAAAAAAGGGAATGAAAGGAGCTATAGAAAAGGCAGAAGAACTGGCGACTAAACTGCCAAATAGCTTTCTTCCAAGTCAATTTACAAATCCTGCAAATCCCATAACACACCGTGATACTACAGGCCCTGAAATTTGGAATGATACAGATGGAACTATTGATATTTTCGTTGCTGGTGTCGGAACAGGAGGTACCATCTCTGGTATAGGCGAATATCTAAAATCATGTAATCCAAATATTCAGGTTATAGCTGTTGAGCCTGCAAGTTCCCCCGTTCTTTCTAAAGGACTTTCTGGTTCTCATAACATTCAGGGAATTGGTGCAGGTTTTATACCAGATACACTAAATACTAAAATTTATGATGCAGTTATTCCTGTTACAGATGAAGATGCTTTTGAAACGGGTAGAGAAATTGCAAAAAAAGAAGGTATTTTAGTTGGTATTTCCTCTGGTGCCGCTATTTTTGCTGCAGCAAAAATAGCAAAACAGCCTGAGCATGAAGGAAAAGTAATTGTGGTATTGCTTCCAGATACAGGTGATCGCTATCTTTCCACTCCTATGTTTTCTGATTAAATAATCCTATTACTAAGTTGAGAATTTTTAAAAATATGAGTTTGATTGTAGCAAAGGAGGAATTTATTATATGGATACCCAGTTTATATGGCAAGATGAGTTCAAAATTGGAGTAGATATTATCGATAAAGAACATCAGCGACTTTTTAAGATTATTAATAAGCTTTTTGCATTAAAAAATGAGGAAAAGAACAGTCAATGGGCATGTCAAGAAGGAATAAAATTTTTTAAAGGACATGCGATAAAACATTTTGCAGATGAAGAAAAATATATGGCTTCTATTCATTATGAAGGGCTAGAACAACATAGATATATACATACAGGATTTCGTGAAAATACACTTTTGAAGCTCGAACAAGAATTAGAACAAAGTGATTATTCTCCAGAAGCAATGGATCACTTTTTAGGGGTTTGTACTGGATGGTTGATTGGACATACTGTGACAGAGGATCTTTCTATGACAGGAAAAAGTATAAGAAAGTGGGAACATCTTTTACCAAGTGAAGAACTTGAAGCTATGAAAAATCTAATCATCCAATTAGTATTTAATATGTTTCATCTGAAATCTGAGGTGATCAGTGATACATATAGCGGAGAAAAATTTGGGCAAGGCGTATATTATCGTTTAGTCTATGGATCAAAACAGGATAAAAAAAGATACGAGGTTATTTTAGTTTTTGAGGAAAAGCTTTTAGTTAATACAGTTGGAAAAATTATGAAGGTTTCATCAAATAAATTAAATAGTACATTGATCCATGCCACTAGATATACAGCACAACAATTTGTAAGGCGTATTATGAAGCACCTTCCAAATACAGAATTGTATGAGTTAAAAGAAGAAAATCTTTTGTCTTATGAACAATTTCAAAAAATATTGGAACGAGAAAAATTACAAGTTAGCCTATTACTAAATACAGGAGAGGGATATTTTTCTTATTGTGCTATTGCACCACATTTACTTGAAAAAGGAGTTGGAATTCCTATTGAAACAGAAAATGCTGTAACTGAAGTTGAAAAATATCTTATAAAACGAGAGGAACAGGAAAAAAATCAGAAAAGAAAAGTGCTTGTAGTAGAGGATTCTAAGACAATACAACAGCAAATGAAAGAATTATTAAATAGAGATTATGAGGTTTCACTGGTTGAATCTGCGATATCTGCAATTCGAGCGATTACTTTAAATAGACCTGATTTGATTTTACTGGAAGATGAAATGCCAATTTGTGATGGAAAACGGACATTAGAAATGCTTCGTTCAGAGAAAGCATTTGCAGATATTCCTGTCATTTTTCTAACTGACAGAAACGATCAAGAAAGTGTAAAAAAGATTATGTCTTTAAAACCAACAGGATACTTACTAAAATACTTAAAACCTGTGGATATTAAGAAAAATATCGATACTTTCTTTGAAAAGAAAAAAGACTGTTAAAAACAATTATATTGGGAACAGGTTTTACCTGTTCCCAAACATTTTCTTAGTTTAGTGATGAAGGATTTAATAGAACAATCGCTGAATCTCCCTTTATTGCCTGCTCTACAACTGCATAAGATAATCTTTGAAAATTTTCTCCTGAATGACTAGCACCAGTTATAACATCAATTTTTGGTGCTTTTGTTTGTCCTGTAAGCTGGGCAGCATAAAGACGAGTATATTCATTTGGATAAGTTCCTTTTGCAAGTTTCATTCTTTTCATATAGTCATTATCCCAACTTTTAATAAATCCACTGGCATTTTCTGCATTATATTCTGTTGTAACAATCTCACCATTTTCTACTGTAATTGTTACATATTCTCTCCATCCATTAGAATACTCTAACATCTGTGCTGTATAAGAACCATCATGCATCTTTGGTTGCTTTGTTCCACAGCCAACTAATAATACTGTAGTTAGCAAAATAATTCCAACTGTTTTAATCTGTTTCATTTTTTTCCTCATTTCTATATGACTTTTTAATGAAATTGAAATCTTGAAAGTAAATCTTTTAAATTATTTGATTCCTTTTTTAAATCTATGCTTACATCAGATGCTTTTTCTGCACATTGAAGATTTTGTTCTGTGATAACAGAAATATCTTCCATTTTATCTGCTATTTTATGTAAAGAAATTTCCTGAATTTCTACTGTTTCAGATAAGCGACTGGCAATTTCTGTAACAGCATCTGATTTTTTATTAATCTCTTCTAAAGATTCTGACGTTTCTACTGTCAATTTTACTCCCCTTCTAATGAGCTCACTGGATCTTTGTATCATTCTCATTGTATTATTGGCGGCTTCTGCACTTTGAGCTGCTAAATCTTTTACTTTTTGTGCCACTACGGAAAAACTTTTACCTGCCTCTCCTGCTCTAGAGGCTTCTATCGCTGCATTTAAAGAGAGAATATTCGTCTGCTTTGAGATCTCTTCAATCATTTTAGTAATATGATTAATATCTTCTGCGTTTTTATCAATTGCCTCCATAGCCGCTTTTAATTCCTTCATTTTCTCACTTCCACCAGCAATCTGCACTGCGATTTCAGATGCCCTCTGACGTGTTGCCTTTGTATTTTCTGTCACATCATTTAAGTTATTTTTAATACTTTCTACTTCCGAATTTAAATCAGACATTGCATCTGTCTGTCTTACTACTACATGTTGTAATTCCTCCGACTGACTTCCCACACTGTGAGCGGTTTCTGTCAACTGATCTGCAGTATTATTAATTTGTTTCATCATTTGATTTAAAGAATTAATAATTTGAATTAAAGACTCTTTTAAAATTATAAAATCCCCCTGATATTCTCCATCTGCAGATACATTTAAATTCCCTTCTGATATACTTTCTAAAACTCTTTGTACTTCTACTAAATATCCATTAAGGCTTTTTCGTGTAGTTTCTAAGGAAATAGATAGAATTTCTACCTCGTCTTTTGATTGTTTAATCTCTATTTCAGATTTTAAATCACCTTTTGCAAAACTACTCATTCGTACAATTAGTTTTTTAAGTTGATTGGAAATTACTGTTGTGATTCCCCAAATAACAATCAATGCTATAATTAATGCTCCAAATGTACCAATCATAGTACTTAATAGAGCAATATTAGTTGAATGTATATAGTCTTTCTTTGGTACCTCCACTGCAAATGACCAACGTGTTCCTCGAATTGGAGAAAAGGATACGTAAGAATCCTGTCCATTTACAACTCCCTCCATTGAACCAGATTCTCTAGTAATCATACGATCAAAAATTTGATGTGCAGAAACTCCTTTATCGAGATCATAAATATTTAACTCCTGTTGTACTACTTCTATTTGATGGTGTCCTACAATTTTTCCATTTTCATTGATAATCAATGCCATACCAGTTTGACCAATATGAATTGCACTTAATACTTCCCTTAGCATATCATATTTATAAATCCCTACTAAATATGCTATTGTTTCTTCTTCTATCTTTATTGGCATTCCTATAGGAATTCCTACATATTGATCTGTAACCAATGGATCTGCAACAGTTAAATTATTTGTTTCCTGTAAAAGTTCAAACCATTCTGCTTCTAAAAAACTACTGTAAATATCTCCGTCTGCAACAACTATATTTCCTGACTTATCATAAATTCCAATTCCATAAAATTCATACACATTCCGTGCATCTTGGAGTACATCTATTATTTCTTCTGTTGTAGTATTTTTTAGATTGAGTCTATTGTCAGAAGCTATCATCATTATTCTATCTGCCATCAAATGAATATCTGCTTCTATTGCTTTTGAAGACTGTTTTGCCATAGGCTGTAATACATCTAATAATATAGACTTAGTTAAATTTCTCATAGAATACCGAAGGACTGCGGTACATACTAACATAACAGCAATAACAATTATTGTTGTTATTGTCATTATTTTGAAGCGAATACTTCGTTTAATTAGAATTTTATCCTTCATTTCTCTTCCCTCTTTTTACTATTAAACTATAAAATCAATTTTTTATTATACTATACGAAATATTATTATGCAAGAACCCATAAAATATTGTAAAAAGAGTATGCAAGTATTTTCATTACTTGTATACTCTCTCTATTTTTAAATTTTAATATTGTACTCCTGCTGTTGCTCTAAAAGATCTTGTAAAGTAATATGATCTAAATATTCATTGATCACATGTTCTAATCCTTGCCATACTGGAAGCATAACACATTGATTACTTCTTTCACACTGATTGGGCTGATGTTCCAAACAACTGACAGGTGCTAACCCTCCTTCTGTCAAACGTAGGATTTCACCTACTGTACATTGTTTTGGAGATTTTGCCAGTCGATATCCTCCTTGATAACCACGACTTGTCTGTAAAATTTGTGCTTTATTTAATACTGTAACAATTTGTTCCAGATACTTTTTGGAAATTTTCTGTCGCCCTGCTATATCTTTAAGTGCAATATAATTGTTTGTTTCATGCTCTGCTAAATCCAAAAGCATCCTCAAAGCATAGCGTCCCTTCGTTGAAATCTTCACTTGTAATCACTCCTTTTCTTTTTCACATAATACCATATATTTTATAGGTTTTCAAGAAAAAGAAATAGCTCTGAAATTTTTATTTCAGAGCTGTTTTTAGCCATTAAGGTCTTAAACCACTGCCGCCTTGAAGAGTGATTGTTTCTCCAGTAATATAACTTCCTTCTTCCGAAGAGAGAAAAACACAAACTCTTCCGATATCTTTTTCTGGATCTGCAAATCTTCCAAGTGGTATTCCCTGAATTGTCTTTTCATACAGATCTGGATATGCCTCTTTCCATTTTTCTAGACTTTCTGTCATAGCAAGTGGACAAACAACATTGACATTAATACCAAATTGTCCCCATTCTGCTGCTGCTACTCTGGACATTCCACGAATTCCTTCTTTTGCTGCCGCATAGGAGGATTGTCCCAATCTTCCAAATAATCCAGCCCCAGAAGCAAAATTAATTACAGAACCTTTTGTTTCTTTTAAATAAGGGAATGCTGCTCTCATATAGAAAAAGGTAGCATATAATCCAGAATAAATCGCAAGATCAAAATCTTCTTTTGTATGATCTGCTAACATAACACCTGACTTTGATACTTGTGCATTATTTACTACTGTATCAATCTTTCCAAACTTTTCAACTGCCTTTTGAATTACATTTGCAACTGCTTCTTCGTTCCCACCGTCTGCTGTGACAGGAAGAACTTCAACTCCATATTCCTTCTCTAGTTGTTCCTTTGCCTTTTCAAGTGTTGAAAGAGTTCTTCCTGTAATAACTAAGTTTGCTCCTTCTTTTGCAAAGGCAGTGGAAATTCCATAACCAATACCTCTTCCGCCGCCGGTAATAATTACTACTTTACCATCTAACTTTCCCATACTGCTGCCTCGCTTTCTAAACTTTTAGACTTCCAATAAAAATTCTATATTAAACTGGCAAATATGTCAAGTAACTCTATTCTTTTCTTAGATTTAATTTTTAAAGTATAAAAAAACCGCTGCAAAAATTTTATTTTACAGCGGTTAATTTTCTTTTGTATTCTTTTTTCTTTTTCTTGTGTATCACAGGTCTTTTTATTTGTCGTATGTACAGCAATAATTTCTTTTGTATTGTACTTACCTATGTACTCTCTATATAAATTTTTCTTAGGTATCGTTTTCATCCACTTTTATCTGTTTATCACAGTGATTAAGTTGATTCTTGGTCAGTCCTTCTTCACCTAAGAAGAAGAGGACTCCTAATTGCTATTCTCTATTTTAATTGGTTTAGAGTAATTCCATTATTTTTCTCTATCTCCTGTGTGAGAATAGCTATCTGATTTTCTATTGTATCATCTATCATATTTCCCAATGGAATCACCTCTTTCCCTTCTCTAACAATCTCTTGTTTGATTTGTTGTCTTTATTATAAATGGTTTCTAAGAATTTGTCAATACTTTTTTTAAATTATTTTTTATTTTTTTCACTATAACATTATAATGTATATATTTTCCAGTCTTGTTTCTTAATTATCACTCTTTAATGATAAATTTTGGCAAAACTGCTATACAATAGGAAAAAATAGAGTAACAAAAGCAGAAAAATATTCTATAAAATTTTAGTTTCTTTCTCGGTATACCTATGCTATAATGATATTTGGTGACTTTTTTGCTCAAAATCAGACATATACAGCTAATCATTAAACTGAAAATAATCAAAACAATTATGGAAAGGACATTTTACTTCAAAAGAGAAAAACATTTTAAAATTACAACATATCTATTATATTTAAAGATAAATAAACATATTTGTCCACAACTTTACAGGAGGCTACATGATGGAAGAACAAGTACGCAGCTTTGAAACACGTTTAAAAGATTTAGTCACATTTGCAAATGAAAATAAAGGTGTGATCGAAGTAGATAAAGTTAATGATTTTTTTAAAGAACTTAATTTAAATGTTAGACAGATAGACAAAATTTATGAATATCTTGAAACAAATAATGTTGTTGTTCTAAATCCAAACGACGAAGAAGAACCAGATGATGATACATTATTAGAATTAGAAGAAGATACTGAACTTTTAGTAGATACTGATGATTTGTCTGTATTAGCAAGTACTATGTCAGATGATCCAGTAAAACAGTATTTAAAAGAAATTGGAAACTATCCATTATTAAGCGTAGCAGAAGAAATTGAACTTGCAAGAAAAATTGAAATAGGAGATGATAAAGCAAAACAAATTTTAGCAGAATCTAATTTACGTCTTGTAGTCAGTATCGCTAAACGCTATGTGGGAAGAGGACTTTCTTTTTTAGATCTCATTCAAGAGGGAAATTTAGGATTAATCAAAGCAGTTGATAAATTCGACTATAATAAAGGATATAAATTTAGTACTTATGCGACGTGGTGGATTCGTCAAGCCATTACACGTTCTATTGCTGACCAGTCTAGAACTATAAGAATTCCGGTACATATGTCGGAAGTAATTAACAAAACGTACCGTGTTTCTAGAAATCTCTTACAAGAATTAGGTCGTGAACCAACAGAACAAGAACTGGCAAATGCAATGAATCTACCAATTGATAAAGTTCGTGAGATCTTAAAAGTCAGTGCCGATCCAATTTCTCTTGATACTCCAATTGGAGAAGAAGATGATAGTCATTTAGGAGATTTCATTAAAGATGATACTATTATGGGTCCAGAAGATGCTGCTTCTTATGCTGTATTGCAAGATCAAATCTCTAAACTTTTAGATACCCTAACAGAGCGTGAACAAAGAGTTTTAATCCTTCGCTTTGGTCTAAAAGATGGAAGAAGTCGAACACTCGAAGAAGTAGGAAAAGAATTTAATGTTACAAGAGAACGAATTCGTCAAATCGAAGCCAAAGCACTTCGAAAATTAAGACACCCAAGTCGTGCAAGAATGTTAAAAGGTTATGAATTAAACTAAACGAAATAACGAAAGGGAGTTATTTATGAAAAGAATTGCTTTGATGTTTTTACGCAGTTTTTTTAACCTGCCGTTTTGGTTTTTTCGATTATTTCAATTATGTAACATCGAAAAATATGATGCTGTCACAAGATATGCCTTTCTCCACCACATTGCACCAATTGTCAATCGTCGTGGTCGTATTAAAGTAGAATGTTATGGTATTGAGAATTTGCCCAAAGAAACAGGATATATTATTTTCCCAAACCATCAAGGATTATTTGATGCTCTTGCATTTTTAGAAACGCACGAGCGACCATTTGTTACTGTAATGAAAAAAGAGGTTAAAGATATTTTTTTATTGAGAAATGTTATCACACTACTTCAGGCTGAAATTATTGATCGAGAAGATATCCGTCAATCTATGACAGTCATACAAAATATGAGCCGTCGTGTAAAAAATGGTGAAAATTTTGTTGTGTTTGCCGAAGGAACTCGCAGTAAAAACGGAAATGTTGTTGGAGAGTTTAAAGGAGGGACTTTTAAAAGTGCAACAAAGACCCAATGTCCGATTGTTCCTGTTGCATTAATCGATTCTTTTAAGGCATTTGACACTCATTCTATAAAAAAACTGACTGTTCAAATTCACTATATGAAACCTCTATATTATGAAGATTATAAGGGAATGAAAACAACTGAACTTGCAGAATTTGTTCAGAATAAAATACAAAATAAAATCGACGAAACTCTTTGTCAAATTTCTGAAAAATAGACTATTTATCGAATATAGCTACAAGGAGCAGTCGTATTAAGAAAAAATTTGATTCTTAGTATGACTGCTCCTTATATCTTTAGCGAACTATTTTATATAGATTTTTGTCAGTGATAAAGCTTCTTACATTATATAAAACTAAAATATCAGTAATTTGATAGTTCTTAATAAACTGTGAAATTGGCATATTAAAATAGCGAAGATCTATCATATAAGTTACTGGAAAATGGTTAACTGCAAATGGTGTAAAACAATGTGCATAAGAGTCTTTTAAGATTAATAACTTTCTATCTGCATTGTCTTGTATATTTGTATCCACCTGTACAATTCCATGATTTCCATCTAAATAAACACTATATTTATCTTTTGTTTCTAAATGGGACTTTTCATATAGAGTATCTTTCTTTTTGCGATCCATATCATATTCAACTTGATACGTCTCTTTGGTTTGATATAGATAAATCTCATCTGGTTTTGTGGTTTTTATATTGATCTTGGAATAAATTGTTCCATAAAAGGAATCATTTACCTTCTCAATTTGAAATTTAGAACTATCCCAAGGAAGAAACTCACATGCCTTTGCCCATTGTTCATACGCATAATAAGCACCTTGTGCTGTCCAGTGATGATCGGTTTTATAATAAATATATTCTTCTGTATGCTGTTTTAAAGTTTCTCCTACATCTAAAAAAGTTCCCTTTGGAAAATTTGTTTTCATTTCATCTAGAAGTTTTTGTTGTGAATAAGTCTGTGCAAATTTAGGTAGTTTATCT
The DNA here is from genome assembly GCA_910586015.1 of uncultured Lachnospiraceae bacterium. Lineage (GTDB taxonomy): Bacteria > Bacillota > Clostridia > Lachnospirales > Lachnospiraceae > MGBC140009. The sequence goes on along the minus strand of CAJUGJ010000007.1, from coordinate 31,217 downwards.
GCTAATACTTCCGAAGCTGTTGGAACAAGCATTGCATGAACTCTGTCTGACCCAAATAACTTCTCATATTTTGAAATAAACTTTAATAGCCATTCCTCATTTTTTTCAAGCTGTTTTGTATCGACTTCTTCTTTTTTTTGTGTTTCGATCAAATAATCATCTCTTGCAAAAAAAACACCATTGATTTCTTTTTTTTGCATTGCTAACTCTGTCCATGTTTTTATTCCAATCCAAGCATCTCTTTTAAAAAACTGATCGGTAATAAAAGTTTCATAGTCTTTTGTATAAGTGCCTTTCCATAAAGAGTTCCATTGAAACTTTGGTCGTTGTGCTAATACTCTGTTTTCATTTTCTGAAAACTTTTTGATTGGAGTAAACAGACTAATAGCTGTAAATCCAAAGATCAAAAGTAAAAATAACATAGTAGGCAGAAGTTTTTCTATTGATTTTTTATTTCGTTTTTGTTCTTCCATAGCCCTATCTTCCCTTTCTGCTTGCCCAAAGATTAAAATCTAAAATATAAAAATGGATTATAAGAAGCATCTACTAAATATGCAACGGAAAGAAGAAAGATTGTCACAATAAAAATACTACTTGCAGCAATTCGAAGTTTTTGTTTGATTATTGTTTTTTCTTCCTTTTCTTCTGCTAAATTCCATTCACTATTTCCAAAAAGTCGTATTGTTATACGCTTTGGAAAATCAGTACAAGCAGCAATTAAAATGAGGAAAATTAATCCATAGTTACTAAGTAAATACCATGTTGATGTATTAGCAAATCCAGCTCCTCCACCAAACATTGCTTTCAGAAATTCTCCTACCTTTCCAAAATCCTCTAGTGCAAATATAACCCATCCAATCCAAATAAAAAATAGTGCGTATAGGTGTGAGAAGATTTTAGGAAGTCTATTTAAAATTTTTAGGAAAAAGAGTTTTTCTACAATCAACAAAATTCCGAAGTAGACACCCCAAAATAAGAAATTCCAGCTTGCGCCATGCCAAATGCCAGTAAGCAACCATACAACAGCAATATTTCGAATTTGAAGTGGTAGTCCTTTACGATTTCCCCCTAACGGAATATAGACATAATCCCGAAACCAGCTTCCAAGAGAAATATGCCAACGTCTCCAAAATTCGGTAATACTTTTTGACATATAAGGATATTGAAAATTCTCTAAAAACCGAAATCCAAACATATGACCTAATCCGATTGCCATATCGGAATATCCTGAAAAATCAAAATAGATCTGAAAGGCGTATGCTGTAATTCCTAACCATGCTGTTAATGCAGGAAGTTCCATAGATGGAATCTTTTGAACTGTGTCCCATAACAGCCCGATATTATTTGCAAGTAAAACTTTTTTCCCAAGTCCAGAAAGAAAACGCATAACCCCATAAGAAAATTGGTCAAAATTTTCTTTTCTGTTGTTTAACTGATTGTCAATCGTTTTATATTGTACGATTGGTCCTGCAATTAATTGTGGGAATAATGCCACATAAGCACCAAAAGAAATGATATTTTTTTGTACTTTTGCTTGTCCTCTATAAACATCGACTGTATATGACATCGTTTGAAAAGTATAAAATGAAATTCCAATAGGAAGTGCCAAATTAAGTAAAGGAATAGATATTTTAAATAATTGATTTATATTTTGAATAATAAAATCAGAATATTTAAAAAATCCGAGCAACAATAAATTAATTGTCATCGAAGAAGCTACTACCATTTTTGCCTTTTTTATCTGACCTTCATTTTTAAACTTCTCTACCAATATTCCATGTGTATAATCTACAACTGTTGAAAACAGCATTAATACAACATAAATTGGTTCTCCCCATGCATAAAAAATCAGACTAAATAAAAATAGTATCGCATTGCGGAATCTTTTTGGAACAATAAAATAAATGAATAGAATAATTGGTAAAAAACGAAATAAAAACAATAAACTACTGAATACCATGTTCTTCCTCCGATGGCTTAACCCATCCTGTTATTATTTCTTTTGGTGTAGATAAGAAACCATCTAGGCTCTGATAAAGTGCCTCTTCTCCAGTTCCAGAAACATATCGGTAGATACTACCCTCTTCTCCAGCCAAGAAAAATTTATCATCTATCTTATTTAATACCAAAAGTAGCTGATCATCAACCTGAAACAAAGTAGTATTTTCTATCATTAAAGTTTCTTCTTTCCATATTCCATAAAAACAATCTTCTACTAAAAATTCAGCAATCATCTTTTCCTTTTCTTCAAGAATAGCACTAATTTGTCCAGCAACGATTAAAGTGGGATTATTACTTATAGACTGTGTATCTAAAGATAAAACTCTTGGAACCATTGCCTCTTCCTCAGAATTTTTTGCATTTTTTACTCCTATATTTTCAGAATCCACATTTCCTTTTTTTCCTGTGTAGATCCAGCTTATTCCTAGAACACAGATTAAAAGACATGCTGCCAGTCCAGAAAACACTCGATACTTCTTCCATTGTTGACTTGGTTGTTCTAAATATTGTGCGGCTTTTTGATAAATCCCATCTAGGAATTCTCTGTCACTTTTCATACCTGTGTCCTGCCTCCTAACAACTTAATTTTTTTGCAAGACTTTTTCTTGCACGGTGTATTAAAACTTTCATTTGAACTTCTGTTTTATTTAAAATTTTAGCAGCTTGTGCATATGTCATCTCTTCTAAATCAATTAAAGTGATGGCAGCTTGATATTCTTTCTTTAGTCCCTTTAGTGCTTGGTGAAGTTTTTTCTTTTCTTCTTCATAAACTACTTTATTTTCCAATTCTTGTTCATCTGCTTCTTCTGGATATTCGTCAACAAAAATAAGTCGGCTGTTTTTTCGAATATAATCAACCGCTTTATTTCTTCCAATTGTATATAAATAAGTTTTAAAACTTACATCTAAACGATATCTTTCTTTGTGTACATATACTTCCACAAAAGCATCCTGTGCCAGATCTTCTGCCATTGTAATATCCTTAATATATCGGTGTATAAAATAGATTAAAGAATTTTTATAGCGTAAAACCAGACGTTCAAATCCACTTAAATCTCCCATCAAAAAAGATTCATAATCTTTTTTATCAATTTCGGATCGATTCTTTTGTTCTTCTGTCATTTGTTCTTTTCCATTCATCAGGAATCTTCCTCCTGCCACTTTTCAATTTTCCTGTTCGGCTATGTAACCGGACGGCAAGGAATTCAAATAATATAAAAATACCGGCCGGAAACTCCGACCGGCACTGCTAGTATATCACAGGTAAAGAGCCTGCGCCATAGGAAAATTGGAAATTGTCCTTTAGGAATCCTTATGTGAAACACTATTTCCTGATTTTGAAATTTTATACGTGTTTTATTCGCCTAAAACAGAAGTGATTTTATCAATTACCTTCTGATTCATTTTTTCATATTCTGCAATTGCTGTATCCTCTTCAGCATCTAACATAGAATCATCTACAAATCCAAGCATAATAAAGAAAACATAGTCTTTATGAGTGAATACCTTAGAACCCTGAATTTTTAATTGATTCATTGGATACTGCATAGTATCATTAATCAACACATCGCGATAATTGTTAAGTGCATTTTGTACATTTTCTAAATTTCCTTCCTTTGCATGAATTGCTACAAAAGTATCTACGTGCATACTAATCATAGTGCCTTCTGCTAATGCATAATCATACCAGTCTTCTGAAACTCCAAATAATTCAGAAATTGCGGTTTTATCATATGACATATCTGGAGCATAACCATATTCTTCGCCATATATTTCTGTAGTCGCAAATTTTACAACCTCATTATGAAGATTTTCTAACTCTTCACTTACTTCTGGAAGAGCTGGCATTCCTTCTTCGTTTCCTCCCACATTTGATCCATCAGAACCTTCAGGAGTTGGCTCTGCCATATCAGTTGGACTTACCACTTCTGTTGGGGTTGGGCTTGGTGTATTTTCATTATTATCTTTTTTACCACATGCAGTAAAAACTACTGCAGTTGCTAACATTAAAGCTGCTACTTTCAATTTTCTCATAAACTCTCTCCTTTTTTTTAACAAAATTTTTCTTCTTCCTCTATCAGAACCCTGCCCCTCTTTCTAATTTTGCAGGTCATAACTACTTTAGAGGATAACCTGTTTTGTTCTGACATCAATTATTCGTATTAAATTTTAAAAAGTTACACCTAAAAAATAAAAAAAGTTGTTGCTGATTGCAACAACTTTTTTTATAACTAAAAACTGCATATTACTGTAACATCTGGATGTAGCTGTAAAATGGATGCTGGAACTTGTGGTGTGATTGGTCCATGAAAAGCTTTCTCTACAATTTCTTCTTTTTCTTTTCCATTTGCAATTAGAAGTACCTTTTTTGCCTGCATAATTGCTCCGATTCCCATTGTAATCGCCTGTTTTGGAACTTCTTCGAGCGTTTCAAAGAAACGTGAATTTGCTTGAATTGTAGATTCCCCTAATTCTACTAAATGAGTATTTTTAACAAATGTCTCTCCTGGTTCATTAAAACCGATATGTCCATTATTTCCAATTCCCAATAATTGTAGATCAATTCCTCCTAATTGAAGAATTCTGTGATCATACGTTTCACATTCTTTTTCCCAATCTTTTGTCATACCATTTGGTACATAAGTATTAGAACGTACAATATTAATATGTTCAAAGAGATGATAATTCATAAAAAATCGATAACTATTCTTATCATTACTATCTAATCCAACATATTCATCTAAATTAATAGAAGTAACCTCTGAAAAATCCAATCCCTTTTTTTCATGCCATTCTATTAATTTTTCATATGTCCCAATAGGAGTAGACCCTGTTGCAAGTCCAAGAATACAGTTAGGTTTTACTAAAACTTGAGCCGCAATTAAATCTGCTGTTTTGCTGCTTAATGTTTCATAATCTGCTACTCTTATAATTTTCACAAAATTTTACAGACACTTCTTCCACTGTCTCTAGATAGTGAAAGGAATGTCCTCCTCCTTTCTCGCTTGACAAACTTTCTACTACAATTTACAACCAACTTACTGTTTTACAATAAAGAAAACCGTTTGATACTTTGATCTCATTTCTTCATATAGTATAATAATGTTAGTATATCCTTACTGAATTCTTCTGTCAAGATTAAAAACCATATTGTTTTTTTATTGAAGGCATATTATAATACTCTTGACTGTAACTACAGTTTTATAGAAAGCCTATTTGTGACAAAAGAAAATATTGTACTTGTGATTAAAATTTACAAGTTATAGAAAGGCATGGTTATTTTTATGAATACCTCTGAACAAACTTCTAAAAAAGAAGCAAAACAAACAGAACTTTCTGGATCGGAACAATCTCCCTTTCAAAAAGAATTAAAGAATTATGGTATCCTAACGATTGGTGTACTCTTTGTAGCTTTGGGTGTCTATTTCTTTAAGTTTCCAAATAATTTTTCTATCGGCGGCGTCACAGGTGCTGCTATTTTATTGACTCGAATTTTAGATGGCACAATTAGTTCTGGATCTATCGTTTTTATTATTAATCTTATATTGCTTGTTATTGGATACCTCATTCTTGGAAAAGGTTTTGGATTAAAAACTGCCTATGGAAGTTTTTTATTATCTGGAACATTATCTGTTTTAGAGCTTATTTGTCCAATGAAAAAACCCCTCACTACAGAACCTATGGTTGATTTATTTTTTGCTGTTGCACTTCCTGCAATTGGTTCTGCTATTTTATTTAATTATGGTGGTTCTACAGGGGGAACCGATATCATTGCAATGATTTTAAAAAAATATACAAATGCCAATATTGGACAGGCACTCTTTTGTACAGATGTATTATTGACATTAGCCACTTTTCCATTGTTTGGTGCTACTACAGGATTTCTATCTTTAACTGGTTTAATTTTAAAATCTCTGGTAGTTGATAATATGATTGAAAGTATGAACTTATGTAAATACTTTACTGTTATCTGTGAAAATCCAGAACCAATTTGTGAGTATATTTTAAATACCCTCAAACGAAGTGCTACAATTTGTGATGCTCAAGGAGCCTTTACCCATAAAAACAAGAAAATGATTCTTACCGTAATGACAAGAGCTCAGGCTATTCATCTGCTTCGTTTTATTAAAAAGATCGAGCCAGAGGCATTTGTTATGATTACAAATACTAGTGAAATTATTGGAAGGGGCTTTCGTACCTAACAAAATCTGACCTTGGAGAACAATTATGATAGTAAATTATCAAGAACTTTTAAATCAATCTGTTTCCGGAGAGATACTTACCAAACTACAGGCAATTCAGATACAAAACCAACTACTTCCTTTGGCTGATTTTGAAAATAGTATTGATTTTAAACATCTTTCTATTATTGCAGGTGTAGATTTAGCTTACTGGAAACAGGGAACAAAAGAATATGGTGTTTGTAGTATTGTCTTGTTAGATTATAAAACAAGACAGATAATAGAAACTTGTTCTGATTTTGGAGAAATTTCCTTTCCTTATATTCCCGGATGTCTTTCTTTTCGTGAAATACCATTGATCTTAAAGACTTCTAAGAAGTTAAAACTTAAACCTGATCTATATTTATTTGATGGAAATGGTTATCTTCATCCAAGACATATGGGAATTGCTACACATGCAGGTATTTATTTTAACTGTCCTACTATTGGAGTAGCAAAAAGTTATTATAAAATTGGGGATACCGAATATGATATGCCAAAAAACACTGCTGGCTCATATTGTGATATTCAAATCGGTGAAGAAATTTATGGTCGTGTCCTAAGAACACTTCCATCTGTTCGACCTGTTTTTGTCTCTATTGGAAATAAAATTACTTTAGAAGATGCCACTCAGATCACCCAATACTTTATCACAAAAGAAAGTCATATTCCACTTCCAACCAGACTAGCAGATATAGAAACTCATAAAATGCGAAAACACTATCAAGAAATGTTCTCTGATATTAAATGATTATACTGAACTCTCTTTCATTTACTGCATATGATGTAATAGGCAGACGAATTTAGTCTGTTGTAGTATTTAGAAAGGAGTCATAAAAATGAATTATCGCAATCAACCTATGAATACAAATATGAACAATCGTGGTTTTGCAAGACGTAGACCTGTTTATCCTGATTTTGGGTGTGATGCTCCAGTTACTCCTCCTGATTCTTGTGGATGTGGCTGTGATGCTCCAATTACCCCTCCTTCTGATTCTTGTGGATGTGGCTGTGAGACTCCAATTACTCCACCTTCTAATCCTTGTGGATGTGGCTGTGATGCTCCAATTACCCCTCCTTCTGATTCTTGTGGATG
>CAJUGJ010000007.1:0-23800 GCA_910586015.1 uncultured Lachnospiraceae bacterium | reverse complement strand
TGGCTGTGATACCCCAATTACCCCTCTTTCTGACTCTTGTGGATGTGGCTGTGATGCTCCAGTTACTCCTCCTGATTCTTGTGGATGTGGCTGTGATACTCCAATTACTCCACCTCCTAATCCTTGTGGATGTGGCTGTGATACTCCGATTACTCCACCTCCTAATCCTTGTGGATGTAACATTTCCATTCCCGGAAACTCTCAAAACTGTGGATGTGGCGTTTCCGGAGGCAATAGACCGAATCGTCCCCCATTCTTTGGAGTAGGTCCAGAACCTGTTTGTCCTCCAATGCCTCCTGAACTATTATATTGTAGTAATCCTGCTGCTACTGATCAGCTCAATGGCATGGCATTAGCAATGGCTTATGTCCCTTGGCAATCCTATAGAAATTTATATTGTGCAGCAGAAGGATTTCACAAGGGAACTATTTTTAAAGAGTTGAATTATGAATTTTTAGGAAGGAGATGTAATTAAACATGAAAGAAAGAGAACGTCAACAATTACTTCATGATATTGATATTGTCAGCTTTTGGCTGGATGAATTACGTCTTTTTCTAGATACTCACCCATGTAATGAACAGGCTCTCGCTTCTTATAATGAACAGGCAGTCAAACGTCAGGCTCTGGTCAACCAGTATATTCGTCAGTTTGGCCCGCTTAATTACTATGATGTCAATCCATCTAATCAATGGCAATGGACAGTATATCCTTGGCCTTGGGAAGGAGCGTGCTAATTATGTGGACTTATGAAAGAAGATTACAATATCCAGTTAATATCAAGCAGACCAATGCTGATCTTGCCCTAGTAATTATCAGCCAGTTTGGAGGCCCTGATGGTGAATTAGCTGCAAGTCAAAGATATCTATCCCAAAGATATACAATGCCTTATCGAGAAGTCGCAGGGCTTCTAACAGATATAGGTACAGAAGCTTCTAAAATGTTCCAAAACTGACTCTTTCACTATTTATTTTATGATATAACTCCATGAAAAGGGAAACATATTCAAATATACATCTATTTTTTCTTCATTTATAATCATTTTATCAAGAAGTTTTGCATAGAACTCTTCTTCATTTATCCTTTTTCTTATTTCTTTTCTGAATGTATCCTGCTTTTCTATCTCACATTTTAAATTTTCAATTTCTGTATTATATTTCTCTCTAAAAAAAATAAATTCATTGTGGTCAATATCTCCATTTGTATAAAGCTCAATTAAATTAGTATGTTTTTTCTTAACAGCATCTACCTTTTCAGAAAGAGCATGAACTTCTGTTATATTTGTAGAAACAACCTTTTCTATTATTGTTATCAAATTATCTATTATTTGATTATACTCAAGTTTTAGCTGCTTACAGATAAGCTTCATAATATGAACTACTTCTTCGTTGCGAATACTAAACCCTGTACATCCTATTTGATTTCCGGTTCTATCAATATGTGTCATACCATTTTTTGTTCCTTCTAGACAACGCCATGCTTTATATCTGCTTCCATCCTTTCTAGTTTTATATCTTGCGACATAACTTACCTCACATCTGCCGCATTTAATTTTTCCAGAAAACGGATAACGGTTGCTATATTTATTTTTTTTTTCCTGCGAAAATGATTTCGCAGTTAAAATATGATTTGCCTTATCAAATAGTTCACGAGATATAATTGGCTCATGATGATCCTTGATAATTACAAATTCCTCTTGACCAAAATTTGTCTTTTTTTTGTGAGAAAGAAAATCTGGTGTATAGGTTTTCTTTTGTATTAAATCACCACAATATTTTTCATTCCGAATAATTCTTAAAATTGTTGTATTACTCCATTTTTTTGTTTTCATTGATTGTAAATTTTCTTCTCTAAGTTCACGTGCAATAGTATGTGTTCCTTTTCCTTCCTGCACAAACTTATGAAAGATAAGACGAACAATTTCTGCTCCCTCTTCATTCACATACATTTTACCATTTTTTACATCATAGCCTAGCATACTTCTTCCAAATACAACGCCTCTTTCCATCTGACGCTTTTGTCCCCATTTTACACGCTCAGAAGTCTTTCGGCTCTCTTCTTGTGCAATAGAGGACATAATCGTCAAACGGAGCTCTGCGTCACTATCCAAAGTATTAATATTGTCATTCATAAAAATAACACCAACACCATACTTTTTCAGTTCGCGGGTATAGTATATACTATCAAGAGTATTTCTCGCAAAACGTGAAATCTCCTTTGTTATAATAAAATCAAACTCCCCATTTTTTGCACATGTTATCATACGATTAAATTCTTTACGCTTTTTTGTATTTGTACCTGAAATGCCTTCATCTATGTAAACGCTGTCTTTGATACAATTTGATTTTGCTATACTTTTTTATTTAGCTTTAAGAAGTGTATTAACAAATATGTTAGTATTATTAAGAGCATTAGTATAGACAAACTATTTTTGTATATCTAATTAGAATTTATAAATAAAAATTATAATTCCTTAAATTTTTTTAAATAAATGAAGTCATTTTATATTAAACAGCACATAGATGATAGATTACATCAAGTCTTCCCATAGTTGAATTAACTCTTTCTTGACCCTTTCTAATAATACTTTTTTCTTGTCACAAAATGATACAATATCTGTTTTACAATTATATACTATCTCTAATTCATCTTGTGTAGGAATAAAAGAATTAAGTCTACTTTGAGTAAAATTATAAATAGTAATTAAATCAAAGGTTCTTAATCGCAAACTTTTTTCGTTATTACTACTTAACCTTTGTAAACGACTATTTCTTGAATTATCCCATTGTGCTATTCCATCATCAATATAAACAAAAGGATTTTTGTCTTTAACATCTTGATAATATACCATCGTAAAAGATCGATCCCTCAAATTGCTTTCTGTATCTTCCAATAATTCATGAGCATATTGCATTTCAATTTCGCTATTTCCTAATATGGTCGCCCCAATAGCAGCACTTCTTTTATTATATTTATCCTGTTCCTTTTCATAAATTACCTTAATCACTTCATTACCGATACTCAATAAATTACTATCTATACTGGGAATTCTAGATATAAAATAAATGATTTGATTTTTTATTGTTCGTATTTTTTCCTCTGAAAGATTTCGAATCTTCCTTTTTAAATTATTATTTATGGTCTGTCTGTATTGTAATAATGTATTTTCTTTTCTATAGGGGTCAACGTATAGCAAAACTGTTATTAAATTGAAAAAGTTTTTCTTCAATTCATCATGATCTAATAAACAAAATTTCTCCCGAATAAACGAAGTTATTGGATGTGTATATTCAAACATTATAATTTCAATAATCTCTTCATCAAATTTTTCTAATTGCCAACAAAAATAATTAGCAACTAGGTATTCCATAATTCGTATATGGCTAAATTCTAATATACATTTTTTGTTATTTTTGTATTCTACTTTTACTATTCCATCAATATATTTTTTTAATCTACAATCTTTGTGAATATAGCTTTTTATCTCAAAGTTATTGATATCTATCGATTTTCTATTTAAGCATTTAATTAATTGAAAAGCTATAATACTCCATAATGTTACAACCATGTTTAAATCTAACTCTTGTCCTATCTTGTTATCATTCTGCCTTATAATTTCCCTTTTTATCCAATTTTGTAAAAATTTATTATATAAGTCAGCCCTATTTACTAAGATATTTTCATTTAATGATAAACTTTCACTTTTTTCCAAAATATATATTAATAAAGATAATTCTAAAGGAGTCTTAAAAAAATCCTTATAATTTGAGTTTTGAAAATATAGCATTATTAAATTTTTAATATTAGAATTTGGATGTAACTTTGCATATTTCTCGACATATTGTTTACTAAGATCTAAAGTCCAATCCTTAATTTCACAATGATAACTAATTAACGAAAAAATTTCTGGTTCAATACGCTTTATTATTTCATATACATCCTTCCTACATGATAATAAAACTGTATAATTTAATTCATATATTTTTTCAATTATTTTGGTCATCTTTACATAATCGGTATCATTTATTTCATCTAAACCATCCAACAAAATAAATTTTTCCTTTACATTGTTACTGTTATTTTCTAAATATTCTAATTGCTTAACATCTTTAATAAACTCTTTAATCTTATAAAAATAATATCTTCTATTTCTAATTCTATTAATAATCATAAAAAATACGTTGGTATGTTTTAAAAAAAGATACCGTAAAAATGTTGATTTCCCTACGCCTGCCTTCCCTAATATAGCAATACCTTTATTTTTTCTTAGAAAAAAAATTCTCTTTTTTTCACCTCCTAAACTTTTGATTGGTATTTTTCGTATATACATCTTTTTATATAATTGTTTTGTATTTTCATAGGCACTATTTTCCCATATGTAAAGTGATTCTTGTAAAATTTTCTGTCTTTGACGTTTTACATATTCTTTATATAATGAATAATTGCTTTTATTAGATTTCTTTTTTAAAAGCTTACTTTTAACAGTATCTATCAACATATTGTGCCAATGAAAACATATATCGCCTATAACAGCAATTACAGTTGTTAAAACAAGCTCTTTATTATCACAACAAACTTTCCATAATTTAATTATAAATTCTGGCAACTATTTCACCTTCCTACATAAAAATTATAATCTTCCTTTCTATAAACGCTTATATGAGTTCATATAAAATTTCCAATTTTAAACAAAACAAATGAGCAACTTATTCATATCTGATATATCCTATCTCCTTGTTACTTAAATTTTATCACATTTTTAAAAGCAGTAAATATTTTTTTATAAAATTTTTATTCAATATTATATAGAGATAAAAAAATTATAAAATTAGTGATAGAAAGATTCTAAATTCTTATTGTATTAGTCGAAAAATAGCGATACAATAAGAAGGGGATAAAGATATAAAGGTATACAGGAGGCGTATAATGAAGCATACAAAAAAAGGAACAAGTTCAAAAAAAAGGATAGTAGATGAAATCCTTCATCAAATTGGTGGAAGTGCTATTTTAGTACTTGTACTTATAGCTGCTGTTGCAATCTATATGGTAGGATCGTTAAGTATTACATCAAAAAAGACAGAACTGATACAAGAATCCAATGCAGCCGCAAATCAACTTACAGGATTTCTGGAACAGTATATAAGAAGTGCTGAACAGTTAGCTGTCAATCCTGAGATCAAATATGTTATGATGGAAACAAAAGCTGGAGATGATATCTGGCAAAATGAAAAAATGGATACTATCATGGATAATCTTATTAAGATTGCAAATACCGACTCCGAAAATGTTATGGCAGTGTGGCTTTCGGATTTAGATGCAAGTGTACTAGCGCAGTCTGACGGCTTTAGAAGTGAAGAAGGTTGGGATATTACAGGACGTGGATGGTATAGTTGTATCACTACAAAAAAAACTATCCTAACAGAACCATATATTGATTCTTCGACTGGAAAAATGATTTTAAGTGCGGCATCTCCTGTTTATGATGATACAGGCACTGTTCTTGGTGCAGTAGGTATGGATATTTCCCTTGATCATATGACAGAGATTATGAGTGAATACAAGATTGGTCGTAATGGATATATGTTATTATTATCTGAAAATGGTACTTTCCTTTATCACCCACAAAGCGATATTATTCAGAAGAATGTTAAAGATGTAGATGTATCCCAAAATGTTATAAATATACTCAAGTCAACAAATAATGAATTTTTTAGATATAAAATAGATGGTTCTACAAAATATGGCTCATTACAACACGCAGGAAATACAGGATATATTGTACTCAGCAGTCTACCTTTATCAGAATACTATTCTATGTTAATTGTAATGGTCATTGCGCTGCTCATTCTTTTTGTAGTTGGTATTATATTGATAGCATTCAAAATCAAGAAAAGTGCTATCAATTTAACAAAACCAATCTTAGAACTAAACCGTATTGCACAACAACTTGCTGCTGGAAATCTGGATGTAAATCTTAATATAACAAGTGAGGACGAAATCGGAGAGTTAGGAGAATCCTTCCAAAAGACAGTCAATCGACTGAAAGAGTATATTGTATATATTAACGAAACATCCGAAGTATTGACACAAATCGCCAATGGAAAACTAAGCATTAATTTGAAACATGATTATGTAGGTGAATTTCAGAAAATAAAAATTGCTTTACTCAATATTTCTGATTCTATGAATCAGGTTATGATAGGAATTCATACAAGTTCTGAACGTGTATCTGTTGGAGCCACTGAACTTGCTACTGCTTCTCAAGTATTAGCAGAAGGTGCTGAAGAGCAAGCTGCATCGATTGAACAAATTTCAGCAACGACAAATACTGTTACAGATCAACTAGAAAACAGTCGTAAAGAGGCTGAAACTTCTGCTAAAGCAACTGCATATACTGCTAAAATGATCGAACAAAATCAGGAAAAAATGAAACTAATGATGGATGCTATGAATAAGATTCATCAGACTTCTCAACAGGTTGTTGGCATCATCCAAACAATCGAAGATATTGCGTCACAGACCAATCTTTTATCTCTAAATGCCTCAATAGAAGCCGCTCGTGCTGGTGAAGCAGGAAGAGGCTTTGCAGTTGTCGCTGATGAAATTGGAAAATTAGCATTAGAAAGTTCAAAAGCAGCAAATACTACAAAAGAGTTGATTGAAATTTCAATGGAAGAAATTAATAAAGGGAATTCCATTACTATTAGTGCTATGGACTCACTAAAAGAATCCGTAAATGCTGTAAATGCCGTAAATGAAATGATCCAACAAACAAGTAAAAATGCAGTTGTTCAAGCAGAAAATATGAAACAGCTCAGTATAGGAATTGAAGAGATCACCCATAGAATACAAGATAATTCAGCAGCTTCAGAGGAAACTTCTGCAACTTCAGAAGAGCTGGCTTCACAGGCTGAAATATTAAATAAAATGGTACAAAAATTTGAGCTTTGTCAAGCAAAACATTCTTCTAATCTCAGAAATTAAAAAGTATGAAAGGAAAAAAGAACTTTATGGGCAAATATACTCTTGATACTGACTTTTCATCCCTTAATGATACACAGACAAGTGAATGGATATTAGAATTTCATAATATAGTTAAAGATGCGTTCGCTAATCGTGATAATCGTTCTCGTCTATTGGGTAACCTGCTTATTATGGAGCGATATACAAATACTCTCTGTCAAGGACTGGCAGCTAATGATAAAAAACTTTCTCTTGGTCTACAAAAAGCGATGGATCTGTTATGGGGCTATTTGGAAAATCGTATCGTTCCTTTCGATTTTCAGGACTTTGCCAATGATCTTTACACCTGTTTTTTAGCTTTTAATATCGGTACGAAAGAAGATGAGCCAGAAGAATTTTCCAATAAATATTTTAATGGGATCGCTCCCAAAGCTTATGAAAATGTTGCTCTTGAGTGGAGTTCAGGTCTATTACTGGAGTTGATATCTATTACAGGTGCACATCTGGAACATGAGGATTTTGAGCAAATTAGCGAAATTGATTTTTATGGTATTAATAAAATGCTTCATCTTTTAGAAGAGGCTTGTATTGAACTTACAAAAACCTCTCTACGTTCCAATTCAACCCAAGATTTTATGCAGGCGATGAAACAAGTTCATCTCACTTCATTATTTCAGCAAATTATTTATCATATTCAAAAAGACTTAAAAACCGCATGGACTGCTACTCCAAATCAATTTTTATCTTTAAGAAAGGAATATGAACAATATACTATTATTCCAAAAGAATATGCTACTGCTTTATTAGAATATTAGATTCAAAAATGTTATTGGTGTCCCTATTGTAAGGTAAAATATTTTAAAAGGGAAGATAAAATATGAAAGAAAGTTTTAATGTGGCGAATTGGATGAAATATCCATCTATGTTTCAATTTTATAAACAATCTTTAACTGAAGAAATAGACTTAGAACCTGATATCAAATTTTTATCTGAGCCCTCTATAGGAAGATATCCAGAGTATCGTTTAAAAAATTTAGAAATTCCTGAAAATATTAGAAATTTTCTTGTAAAGGTGGGTTTACCAGATCAATTTATCGATTGGCGTTCTCCTGACGAGGAAGAGGATTTTA
Source organism: uncultured Lachnospiraceae bacterium (assembly GCA_910586015.1). Taxonomy (GTDB): domain Bacteria; phylum Bacillota; class Clostridia; order Lachnospirales; family Lachnospiraceae; genus MGBC140009. The sequence goes on along the minus strand of CAJUGJ010000007.1, from coordinate 15,709 downwards.
AAAAAGAAGTCACAAATGGAATTATATTTTGGCTTAGTTGTCTTACTATAAAACAAATTGCGAAGAAAAAGTATCTGATTATTGGAGAATCTAAAAATTTAAGTAGAAGCTGTATCATTTGTAATTATAGACAGCCAGATGAAAATAAAATTTGGGAGAAATCTGAAAGTTGTACCCTGATCTTAGTAGAATTAAAAACAGGAACTATCTGGCAATGTATTTATAAAGATACGTTTATTTTTGTCAATAGTAGCTTAGAACAATATTTGTTATCTATGGCTTACTGGAGAGCGTTTTATCCTTCCTTTACTCAAAAGATACATACTTTTCTTCAAGAACATCCAGATAAGATAGAAGAAGACTATATTTTTAAACATCAAAAAACGCTTTATAAACCATTTATAAAACGACTTAACGCACTTGATCCAGAAGCAGTACAAAAAAGAACAAGTTACTGGAAATTTATGTGTGATTTAACTTTATACTAATAACTTCTATTGAAACACAAGGAGCTATTGAAAATCTAGGAATCAAAACCTATTTTTCAATAGCTCTTATTATTTTCTTTAACTAGCACTTTTTTTAATCTTTATCAATATAAGAATAATATTGATTCCCATTAAAATATGTCCTATTCCTGCAATTCCAGAAATAGATGCGTCTATTGCCTTACTCAAATCCACTATTTTTTGTACTTGTATTAACCCACGTATCAAAAAAGCAAGTCCAGTAATATTTAATCCAGTCTGATAAATAATTATAATCTTTTTTGTATTCTTATCCGAAAACTTAAACAATTTTTCTGTGCACATAAGTATAAGAAAAAAGAACATTCCAAGTAAGAAATAATGTGTATGTATAATGGATAGATTTGTTTGACCTGTAAAATATTTAATCTTTGTAAACTCTCTATAAAATACTCCAAATACCATAGCAATAACTGCATAGACCAAAGCTAAATTAGCATAACGTTTTTCCATCTTCATCCTCGTTTCCGTTTATTGTGATTGTTTATAAAGCTGCCATCCCATCCATATAACCCAAACATAGGCAAGTGTTTTTGGAATCATAAGTATACCTACAATCGGAACTATTCCACTAAATAGAACAACTGGCAGATAGAAACCAAAAGATAGTGCAACTGCGATTGGGATAAAGCGAAATACTTTATCATTTGTCCTTTTAATTTCCTGTGCAAAAATAATAATGATTATAATTCCCATGATAGCAAATGGGATATTTCGCAAAATTCCATACAAAAGTGGCGGGCGATAGGAAAGCCACTCATTTTGTGGAAGCAGACAAAGTATAATTCGTAAAACTGTTAACCTGTACATAATTTTTGTAAGATCTTTTCTTTCTTTAATTTGGTAATAGTCACGCCAGATAAAATACAATATCAAATAAAAAATAGTCATTGTAATAGATGTAATAAATTTTCCGATTCCCAATGCTGCTGCATTTTTTTCAAGACCTGTTGTAAAAAGAGCATAGCAGCGTGGAATAAGATGAAACGCATCTCCTGCTCCAAGTAGTGTCGCCATACACCCTGCCTTTTTTACCAAACGACTTTTTCCCTTTATGAGCATAGTAATTCCTACAATTAGGGCAGCACTAAGATATAAAACATCAAAAGTAGTTTCCGCAATCGCCTGTGGCATAGTAACCTCCATTTCTATCTAGTAAATCATACGATTGATAACTATAATTAAAAAATCAATATCGGGCTCTTTTGTTTTTAATAATGCCATCATATTCAGCATAATAAACTCTATAAATCGTTCTTTTATAAAATTTTTATTCCAAATCTCTTTATCTATATTTGGATCCTTTTCAATAAGTTGAATTAAGAAAGTTTTTAATTCTAATTGTACAGATGCCATACGCTTTTGTCCTGCTATTTCTACATTATTGAGACTATTCATAAGTTTTCCACCAGAACAATCTATTTTCTGTTTAAGAAAAATAAAAACTTCTTGGATTTGATCGCAAAAGGAATTGGATTTAATTATTTCTTTCATTTCTGAAAGAGTCTGTTTCCAATATTCTTCTGTAAGAGCAAGAAGAATGTCGTCTTTATTTGAAAAATAATTATATACTGTACCACTTGCTATACCTGTCTTTTTTGCAATAGTACGAATATTGATTTTATCTATCCCTTCCGTTTCTGCAATATTATGTGCCATATCCAATAATGTTTCCCGTAGCTTATCATCTTTCTTTCTCATTTGATTCCCCTTTCCTATAATATAAATGAACATGTTCATTTATATTATATATGATGTATATTCGCTTGTCAACATCTTTTCAAAATATATATAAAAAAACTGTTATACTAAGAAAAATATATACAAGATATAATAAGATTTTATATTATATCCTGTATATTTGATTCTTAGTACAACAGCCTTTCTTAGAAAAATAACATTTCTGCGTTTAATTATATGTCTTTTTCAAATGGAACAAGATTTTTTACAACATCGGATAATCGATTCGTCAGCAGAACGTTTGGTATAGGGAACATAATAATCTCCTCCTGTGCTAGGAATTACTTTCTTTCATAAAAATTCTTTCCAATAACTTTATATATTTGTTAATCAGATCACTATTTTTTCCCTCATAAATTGTTTTTTTTGCTAATGAAATATTATCAGTAATAATATTATCTACATTTAATTCTATCATTTTTCTGATACTTTCTTGCGTATTGACTGTCCACGCATAAAGTTCTTTTCCTTCCCTGTGCACTCTACTAACTAAATCGCTAGTTATACTGGTTGCTTCAATACTAAAATGATCAGCAGCCTCTAACGAAGTAATATTTCCATATGCCAAACTCATAACTAACATATAATGATTCGTCAATCAAACAGATTTATTCAGTATAAATCTGTTTATTATCTCCATCTATCAATTTTTCTTTAGATAGTATAAGTGTAAATCCTAACCTTTATACTCGTATTTCTACTCCATTCTTAAATGTAAACCGAATATCTTTCTTATCAAAAATAGTGATATATTCTATAAGACTATACCAACTATCTTCATCAAATTCCATATAAATTCTGTCTAATATTTTTATTTGATTTAAAAATTTTTCCATTGCCTTTTTTCTATTTTGCTTTTCCATACACTGTTGTAACCTTTTTTGTTCTATTTCTAATATACTGGTATCGTAAATTGTATTTTTAATAGTATTATAGTCTTCTATCATTTTTTTCTTTTCTGTAAAAAGGAGGTTGACTGCTTTCACAAACAGTTCTTTGAGTATTTCTTCGTTTAAATGAGGAGTACTACATTTTTTTTGACCGTCAAATTTGTGATTACACTGCCATACTGTTCTGCGATATTTATCAGTAGAATGCCATACTTTTGCACCATACCAGCTTCCACAATCACCACATTTGATTTTACCAGAAAAAATGCCAACACTGCTTCTGCGGTTTTTACCAGAATAATGTACTTTTATCTTCTTTTGCACTATATCAAATATAGCAGGCGGTATAATCGCTTTATGATTTCCTTCTACATAATATTGTGGAATTTCACCTTCATTTATCTTCTTTTTTTTAGATAAAAAATCCACTGTATAGACCTTTTGTAAAAGGGCGTCACCTTTATATTTTTCGTTAGTAAGTATACTTTTTACTGTACTTTGTGACCAAACTTTTTTGCTTCCCGGCGTGAGAATATTTTCCTTTGTAAGTAACTTTGCAATCGAATAAGGGGATCTTCCCTGTAAGAAAAGTCCATATATTTTTCGGATAGTTTTTGCCTGTTCTTCATTTATTACTAAATTACCATCTTCCCCTCGATCATAACCAAGAAATCTTTGAAATGGAACTGTCACCTTTCCATCTGCAAATCGCTTTCTTTGCCCCCATGTACAATTTTCCGAAATAGAACGACTTTCTTCTTGTGCTAATGAGGACATAATCGTGAGAAGTAGTTCACCTTTACTATCAAATGTCCAAATGTTTTCTTTCTCGAAATAACATTCTACATTCTTCTCCTTCAACTTACGAATAGTAGTTAAACTATCTACTGTATTTCTTGCAAATCTTGATACTGACTTAGTGATAATTAGATCAATTCGATTATTTAGAGCATCTGCTATCATACTATTAAATCCATCTCTATTTTTAGTATTACAACCTGTAATCCCTTCATCAGCATACACAGATACAAATTCCCATTGTTTTTGTTGTTTGATATAATTTGTATAATACTCTACTTGTGCCTCGTAACTACTCTGCTGCTCTTCATGGCTTGTACTAACACGAGCATAGGCGGCAACTCTACGTCTTTTAAAATTTTGAACAGAATCTTTGTTGTACTTTTCTTTTGTTGCTGGTATTATAATCACATTTTTTGTCAATCTCTATTCTCCCCTTTATAAAAAAGTATTTTGTGTCATCTTTGTTTTATGATTACTCCACCTTCTACAAAATGAAATTTTAAATCTCCATTTTCTAAAACAGTTATCTTTGTAATCCTGTTTTTAAAAATCGTTTTCTCAAATTTATCTATTTCAAGAACCTGTACACAAATTTGTTCTAATTCTTCTTCCCTAAAATTTATACTTTTGCAGATGATTCCTCTTTTCTTTTTAGAACTACAGAGCCAATATATATATGCTTTCCCTTTTACTACGTCTTTTTTTCTTATATAATAATTTCCACAGATGCCACAGCAGATACTACCTGAAAAGCAGTACCTTAAATTCGTTTTATTTGCTCTGTCTTTTATTTCTTTTTGTACTTTTTTATAAGTCTCTCTATCCAAAATTGCCTCATGACAATCTTTTATATAATATTGGGGAAGTTGTCCTCGATTTAAAACTTTCTTTTTTATAATAGGATCTTTTACAAAACATTTCTGGTGTCTAATATCACCTATATAAATTTCATTATGAATTATAGTATTTAACGAAGCTTCTGTAAACTTGCAACCGTTTATTGTAACCATTTCTTTGTCATTTAATGTTTTGGCAATTTTTCTAAGAGAAAACCCCTCAAGATATAAATGAAATATCCAACGAATAATCTCTGCTTCCTGTGGAATAATAACATACTTTTTCTGTTCTTCATCATATTGATAACCTAAAACATGTTTATTTATCTCTCTACTTTCTCCAACTTCAAACCTCTTTCGGATTCCCCACTTTATATTTTCACTGATAGAATAACTTTCTTCTTGTGCAAAGGAAGCAAGAAACGAAAGCATAAGCTCACTATCTTTTGAACAGGAATGGATCTGTTCCTTTTCAAACCAGACTTCAATACCAAGCGATTTTAAATATCGGACTGTATTTAAAAGATCAACGGTATTTCTTGCAAATCTTGATATGCTTTTTGTCAGGATAACATCAATTTTTCCCTTTTCACAGTCCATTATCATTCTCTGAAATTCTTCCCGTTTAAAAATGGATGTTCCTGTTATCCCATAATCAGCATATACTCCCGCGTATTCCCATTTAGGATTTTTTTTAATCATGTTACTATAATAGTTTATTTGTGCAGAAATAGAATGAATAAGTTGTCCTGTTTCTTTTGAAACCCTTGCATAAACAGCTACTTTTTTGGGTTTTTGAAGTGGTAAAAAAAGAGATTCTACTTTTTTTATTTTAGGCATAAATCCAACTTTCCACTCAAAAGGTTCTCTTCATTTAAGACTTTTCCAGCCAATAATGTTCCTAAAGTCGGTTGATATTTTTCTAATAGAATTGTATCAATCTGATTGTATTCTTCCATTGTAATCACTTCCTCTTTTCTCATAGATTTTGCTATGGAAAGCGCTATCCAGTACATCAGCTCTGCGTCAAATTGTTTACTGTTCACTGTTATTCCCCCTTGTAACAATATAATTGACTTATCCCATTAAACATCTTATGAGTGATAGGTTTGTCCCTATTCCAGTCCATTTATTATTTGTATTAAATTAGATATTTTCATATCAGTGAAGATCTCAAAAAGTTCCCAATTAGGTTTATGTTCAATATACTGTTTAAAATAACGTTTCTGATTTTCAAACGAATTAACCTGATCTTGGCTATCAGTAGAAACACGGCAATACACAGCCACGCGTATCTTGTGATCTACATATTTTTTTTCTGGACTTAAAATTTCATATTTATTGATTGACATTAGAAACTCTCTTTCTTTTAATTTGTTTTTCAAGCTCCTCTATACAACATTCATATTGTGAATCAGTCAAAATCTCCTTTTTCTTTAGGGAAAAAAGGAGTGACTTTTGGAACTGTAGTAAAAATACTTTATATTCCTGCTCTGTAATTTTTGGAACAATTTCATCGACATAAATAAATTCTCTTTGTTTCAACAGTAACCGCCTCATTTTTAATAAATTAATTGTTATACTATATATACTTTTTTCGGATGTCCTATTAACAAAAATTTCTGTTCCATAATTTGCACAGCAGGCTTGTTTTATTTATGGTTATAGAAAGAACAAAGCCGATAAACTGTGATTGCCCACAAGCTCATCGACTTTGCCTCTTATGCGTCTGCTTCTATTCGTTTAACTTCAAAATTTTTTAGACTTTTATATCTGGAAACGAAATGCAAATACTTAACTTGTTCTCAAAATACTTAGCTGATATTGTTCCGTTCATTTGCTCAATCAATGTTCTGGCGATTGCCAGACCTAAACCTGTCGACTTTCTCGCAGCTTCCACTGTATAAAATCGGTCAAATAATTTGCCAACTTGCACCCCGTCCAATCCAGATGCTGTATTTGTAAAAGTAATATTACCTGTTTCTGACAAAGTAATATCTAAATCTCCGTCACTATATTTAATTGCATTGTTCAAAAGATTAGAAAACACACGGGCTAATGAGGAACGGTCAAGCGTTCTAATAATATTATATTCTGACATTTGTATTTTCGGTGTAATACCTTTCTCATTTAGAGCAGTATAGAAAGCTGCTATGCTTTCTTCTAAAATGCTGTTTATGGAAACAGGCTCTCTAATTGTATTGTTACCTTTGGAAATAATAACTGAATATCGAAACAGTTCCTCGGTTAACTGCATTAACATTTCTGACCGATTTCGAATTACTTCAATATACCGTTCCACTTTTTCAGTTTTTTCTTCCTGTTCAAGCAAATCTAAATATCCACAGATAGCTGTTAATGGTGTTCTTAAATCGTGAGATATATTCGTAACAGCATTTTTGAGTTCCATATCTCCCTGCTGAAAATGACGCTGCTGCACGCGGAGTTTACGGAGTTCAACATTTATAGTATTCGCTAACCTACGCATATTTCTGTCGTTGCAAGAAATATCAATGAGCGTATTGGTGTCAGTTATAAGCCTATCAACAAAGGCATTTGCAATATCCTTTGCGGCTTTTTGTAGGATATAAATTTTTATAAGCAAAGCAACGATAATCAAAGCCATAATGCCAATAATAGCCCATAACCATAACTCCATAACAAACTCCTTACTTCAGATCTTTTCTCTTGAAAACAAATATTCCCCCTAATGTTGTCAAAATAGTAATTACAATAGAAGATAAGAGCATACGAACAGAATTACCGATTTTTAACTGCCACATTTGTAAGCCCTGTCCTGTAGGCAAAAAGTCAACGAAAAATTCATAAATCGTTCGTTTAACTCCACTAATATAATTTGGATTAGGTGTCGGATCGGACATTTCTATTCCGTTTGTAGTTATTTGAACATCTCTCGTCATCTCTGGCTCACCAAGAGTGTTATATGTCATACTTGCAATAATCATAAGTCCAAAAAATAATAGCATAGAAATAGCGACAGTACTGGCTTTGTTGGTACTTTGCATACAGACAAGTGTAAAGATTGCCGAAAGAGCAGCTTCAAACATAACTGCAATTAACAGATATGCAAGCAGATTAGGAACTCCCATCTTCCAAACACCGAGAGCAGGAATGGCAACCAATGCTCCAATCAGCCAAACCAACATCATCAATAATGTTGCAGCAAATGAGGTAATCAAATTAGTAATATAAATGTTTGTTTTTGTGTGACCGACAACAATTTTATTTCGGATTGTTCCGTCACTATACTCAGTTCCTAAAAACATACTGCTGAACAACGCACAAAACACACCAATTATTACGGCAAAATGAAAGTAATACTTATCAATGCTGTAATTGTATTCTGACAAACCAATGGTTGCTTGTCTGCACCCATTCAACATATATACAACAGAATAAATTAACATAGCTCCCATACAGAGCCAAAAGAGTTTGTCTTTCCAAAGACGAGAAAAATTAGCAGATAATAATTTACGCATTCTTTCCACCTCCTACAAGACTGACATAGTAACTTTCCAGACTTTCGTCACGCTCCTGAATTGAAATCACTTCACAATTTTCTTTCGTCAATGCAGCAATCAATTTAGATATGTTGACTTTTGCATACACATCAGCAGTTTTGCTTGTAGTAACTTTATAATCAATCCTCATTTCATCAAGTACATGAGCAAGAGCTTTTATGTTGCTAACTTCCATTCGGATACACTTTTTGCAGGCGGCTTCTAATTCGTCTTTACTCATTTCCTTTACAATGTGTCCATTGTCAATAAAGCCATAATGTGTTGCTAGCTTAGACAATTCATCAAGAATATGACTTGAAATCAAAACTGTAATCTGCTGTTCCCGATTGAGTTTTAATATCAATTCCCGAATATCAATAATGCCTTGTGGATCAAGACCATTTACAGGCTCATCCAAAACCAAGAAATCTGGATCGCCTACAAGGGCTATTGCAATACCCAATCTTTGACGCATACCAAGAGAAAAATTCTTTGCTTTCTTTTTTCCTGTATTATCAAGACCAACTAACTTCAGAATTTCGGTTAAACCGTCAAAAGACGGAAGTCCCAAAGTACGATACTGTTGTTTTAGATTATCTACTCCTGTCATACCGAGATAAATAGACGGAGTTTCTACAACAGCTCCCATTCTTCTTCTGGACTTAACAATATTCCTGTCTGTGTTTTTTCTTCCATAGAGTGTATAATCGCCAGATGTTGGTTCTTGTAAACCACAAATAAGACGAATGAGTGTAGTTTTGCCAGCACCGTTTTTTCCAATAAAGCCGTATATAGCACCTTTTGGAATATTCATAAATAGTCCATTTAACGCTTTGAAATCTTTATAGCTTTTGCTTAAAGCGTTTGTTTTGAGAACATATTCCATAAAAAGTAACCTCCTTTATGTGATGCTGACATTTTACTGAGTAATAGTAAAGGAATCGGTAAAGAAAACAGTAAAGAAATAGTAAATATTATTCAGTTCGCATTTTGAAACCAATACCCCAAACAGCTTCAATGTAATCTTTTTTACTTACATCACGAAGTTTTTTACGTAAATTGCTAACGTGCATTTTTAGCGAACTTTCCGTGCAATCTGGCGTGTCATCGCTAATTCGTTCTAACAAAAGTGATTTTGTAACAACTTGTGTCTGATTTTGCATAAGCAGTTTCAAGATGGCATATTCCGTTCTTGTCAGTTTTATCTCTGTATCGTTTATTGTTATAGTATGAGTATCTGTATTCAAAACAATATCATCAAAAGTCAACGCAGGATTGACAAGAGTATTTGATGCAGTTCGAAGATGAACAGCAATTCTGGCTAACAATTCTTTTGTACTGAAAGGCTTTGTCACATAATCAACTGCACCACTAAGCAATAAATCTACTTTATTATCAATATCGACTTTTGCACTTACTACAATGACAGGTATTCCTTTTAACTTTGGAAGGACATCTTTACCACTTAGTCCGGGCAACATCAAATCAAGTAAGATAAGATCGGGGCGAATACCAGATAACACCAATAATGCTTCTGTTCCCGAATATGCACGGGAAACTCTGTAGTCCTCTTTTGAAAGTGCTTCTTCAAGCATATTTCCAATATATATATCATCCTCAATTATTAAAATAGTTTTCATAAATTAGTCTTGTCCTGTTCCTTATTTATCTTATATCTGCTATCAGCAGGCTTCTTAGCTATTTTAAGAATAAACCATAAACGGTTAATGTTCATAGCATTATCAACCCTGTTTTCTTTACAAAGTCTTTGCATCCATATTGTATATATTTTCTAAAACCTGTCGACTTCCTGTGTTATCATATATTCAAACATTTCTAATCTCCTAAAGCGTACTATATATATATAATATATCCGTTTGAACGAACAATATTAAGTGTGCAAATGTCATCTACTCATGACCGAAAGATCATATGTACAGAACACATACCCTGAAACATAATTGAAGGCATCATGCTAAACGGACATCGTTTCATTAAGTAAAACTTTATCTGTATCAACTGCGATTATCTGAAACTTTTGCTGTTAAGTCATCTGTTCCATAGAGGTACTCCTTTGCTTTATATTTGATTAAAATATTATATAAGAATAGTTAGTAAAATTCAATGATTTGAGGTGAATATATAGATCATAGATACAGTTTGAAAGTGCATATAGTTCTTGGTACAAAATATCGTACTGTATAGGGCTTAATTTTGGAACATTTCAGAAACATTTGTAGGTTGAGGTCACGGAAATAGCGCAGTTCGCAATTCCTATTGACTTAATTGTTCCTGAGCGAATGCTTTTAGTAAATCCGAACTTGGATGGTCAGCCAAAGATACTAATTTATTAGCCATTACAACGGGTACAAGTGAATTATAATATAAGTCGCATTTTAAAGCTGTAATATTATATAAAATTTCATTGATATTAATATAGTCACTTATCTGAGGCTCAACCATTGCCTGTGTGTTTGGAATTGTTGCTACATATACATTATTGTGTTCAGACTTAAAGATAAGCTTATGTCCATAATAGGATGAACTGGCATATGGTTCATTGTCCCTCCCATTTCCAGGAATAATATATTTATATATATAACTATTTCCAAGTAACAGCATTTGCTTTGGTAGCATTTTTTTAGATGCCTGTACTGCATGTTCAACGAAAGAACCACTTTTTTCAAGTCCAACTAAATAAATTGCATGGTGCTGATTCAAATAAGTCATTAGCTCACGCATAGGTTTATGGAGATTGGCAGTCTGACCAAAAAAAGCAAGAGGTCCATCCTTTACAAACAATGTTTGTTTGAACAAGCTTGGTTTTATATTGAGCATCTGTTTGATAAGATATACGATTATGATTTGTTCAATCGAAGTTGTCAGATAGCCCAGGATTCCACCTGCACCAAGCTCATTGTCGATAGCTTCGTGAAGTCGTAAAATATCTGTAAGATATATTTTTTCGTTGCAATGAGGGCATGTTATAGTGTAGTTCTGTACATCTTTTCTCTGTATATCAACTCCTGCACTGCAATGAGGACAAGTTGCTAAATGCCAAACATCTCTACCATTCGTAGTTTTGTACTCTTCAAAAATAAGCCATTTTAGTGCATCCATAAACCCATTTTTTTCGGGTTGAGAGATAAAAAACTCATATATGGTTCTTCTGACAGATGATAAAAAATCAATTTCACCATCGAGAGCAATCCCCTTAGTGGGAACTACAAGCTTTATTCTTTGAATATTTTGAAGTTTAGAAAAATCTTCTGGGTCTATAAATGGCTTTTCCTTCAAATTCAGCAAATCTTGGTGTTTAAAAAACAATGCTCCAAATTGGAAGAAAGCAATAGTAGATGAAGGGAAATCTCCTTTTACAAAAACATTTGTGTAGCCTCCATCAACAGTAATAATGTTTTTTATCGGATTCTCAATGAGTTCCTCAAGCATATGAAGTTCAATATCTTTATCATCTATTTCTTCGTGGTAAGGGGGGATTTTGCACTTTGATAAAAAAGATTGAACAGTAGTATCGTTTATAATGTTTGTGTGCGATGTTTTGCTTGCTCGCTCAAAAGGTTTGTTCGAGTAATCATTTCCATAACTCATATCATCAATCTCCCTGTGCAGTAAATCTATCGATTTGTACTGGAACAATAAAGGCATTAGAGTATGTTTTCATCCTAATAAAGCCCTTATCACTTCCAGAACTATAGCGAATCAAACTGTCGCAGAAATCAGCAAAGTCATAAAACTTCTTAATTTCTTTTAATTCATCATCATTGTTCAAATGCGCAATAAACCAGTTCTGCGTATTTTTCAATATATTTGAGGATATAGAACTGACTTCCTGTGTTGCGTAGATTAAGCCTATGTTCAGCTTTGCACCTTCTTTCGCGATTCGATTATAAATACCACTTAAATCTTTATCATCCTTTTTTGGAAATAGATTATGTGCTTCTTCAAAGTAGAATTGAATAAAATTGTTAGGATGATTATTTACAAAATTATTCATGGCGTTTCTGAATATACTCAAACAAATTTTGTCTGCGAAAGTTTGCTGAATAACAGGGTCTCCCTGTGACAAATCAATTATAATAATATTCCCTTTTCTAAGTTGCTCAACAATATCAACTTCAAATGGTGAATCAGATTGAATTGTGTGGTAATCCTTGAGGGGTACAAGCTTTCTGTATCCTGTTAAACTGGCAGCACCTGACAAATTACGTTTTCTCGTCAAAAAGACAAGCAATGCCTTTAAATCTTCATCCACCCAATCATGTCCATTTTTGCTACGATAATTAACAAAAAATTGGTTGTCTTGGTTTTCTGCAACCCATGTCCAAAACGCAGTAGCATCATCAAGATTGATTCCGACAGAAGGGTCAATGGTTCGCCCATCAACAATCAAGTTGTTAATATCTTTGTTTCCTGTAAATTTCACTTTATAGTTATTGGGAACAGTAAATCCTGCCGCCTTTAAACAGCATTGGTAAACTGCGGATTTTCTCGCCCATCTCGTATGTGCAGAACTGAATTTATCAATAGGTTCTTCTAAATCTACTGCAATGAAACTTTTTATGTAGTCTCCATTTTCTTCTGCAAGCAGACTACAAATCAATTCAAAACCTACCGATATTTCTTTAAAGAAATTTACTTTTAAAACCTTAAAGTCTGGTTTATCAAGAACACTATATCTGGTTGTTATTTGTGAGTACTTTTCAAATATCGCAGTACCTTCATCTTGAAGATTTGCATTTGCGTACTCGCCGTTCATGTCAAATATTATCTGACCTACTTTATACTTTGGAATGCCATCATCTGCAAATTGTTTTACATTATCAACAGCCGAAGAAGATGCTACATTAATGCAAGTGTTAGTTGCTTTATTGCTTATCTCTGTGGTAGCTTCAATTACCTTTTTCACCGTATTGGACTTACCTGTTCTTGTCATACCAAACAAGGCCGTCCGTTTACCTAAAAAATCACTCGGACTAACATATACGGGAACATTGGGATGCTTATCTTGAAAACGACGACTAGAACTGTAGCGAATTTTTCCTATTCTGTAATCTGTGCTGCAACCAATGGAAGTGGTTCCGTCCCTAAAATTAACAATTTGTTCAAGAATATCCCCAACTGGTTTATATGCAACATAATTATGAGCACTATAATAATTTTCCACATCAGCTCCAAACTGAATTTTTCCACTTTCATCACGATAGAAAGTGCCTAAAATTCTGCACTCCAGACCTGAAAAGCTAAAAGTATATTTCGTGAAGTCATCAAGCTGATTCTTTTTACCTGAGGTTTTGAGATTGTCTTTATAGTATTCTACCATAGATGCGATTACATCATTATCGGTAGGCAACTTTGCAGGCTTTATCGCTCGCAATAATAAACATTCATCTACATCATCGTTTTCATTTTCGTAAAACGCAAGTAAAAATGTGCCTTGAGGAATACCTCCTACCTTTTCTTTCCAAGCATCGGTTATCAATAAATACGCTTTATCAAAGTCAAGATAATAAGGTCTCCCAATGAATAAAACCAGAATTAAACTTACCTGATTTAAGTAATTTCTTCATGCTCTTGCTATATGGTCGTAACACTCGACGATTATCCGCCTTGGGGTAATCTGAATTTGACATCCACCATACATGAGTAAAACTATCAATGGCTCTAATACGATTGATGGTGACCCATTGAGCTGGGGACGGTAGTCTCGCAGGATTATAGCATACAAATTCCTGGCATAGTCTAAGTCCTGCATTTTCATTGTTTACAAAGCTTAACAGGCTATTTAAATGCAGTAGTGACTGTACTGGGCGATTTTTTTCCCAAGCATTACCCATTTCAATTACAATAGAGCCATTAGGTGCTAATACACTTGAAAACAACTCTGCTAAACCTGTAAACCATTTTAAATATTCTTCACCATTAAGATTTCCGTATTGTTTTTTGTTATTAAGGGGAAAAGGCGGGGAAGTAAGTATCAATTGTACTTTGTTTTTCAAGCCTAATTCCTTAATTGTTTCTTCGCATTTTCCCAAGTAGTACTTTCCATAATCGGTACTATATAATAAATCACTCATTTTCTTCACAAAATCTCCATTCATTTTTTCCGCTATCCCAAACTTTAATTGTATTTTTTTCGGTGACAATATTCTCAAATACAGGCTCAAGAAATGCCTGTATCTCATCAATCACAACAGCAAACTCAAGCGTATCATCCTTGATATTTTTCAAAAAGAATTTCCACCGTTTCTGCATATCCACATCTTCGGCAAGTGTGAGAACACGCTTGAAGCTGTCTTTATCATAGGGTGTCCCTCTCCGTTCTAATGTTCTGGATATTGCTGTCTGCAATTTTGCACCATTGAAGTCAAACGTTCTTGACAGATAGTAAATATCGTAAAAGTCCTTCATCCGCCCTGTCAGTTCAAAGCGTTGCAGGATAGCATCAAACTTTTCAGCAATTGTACTTTCGAGAGAGTAGGTCATAATGACAGGAGCTTCAAAGTCTGGGAGCTGGGTATTGATTCTGCGTTCCTCGGCTCGTGGAACGATAACATCTCCAACGCCAATATCCACATTAAAGGGAACACGGACATTTCTTATCTTTCCGATAATCTGTGTGCTGATGCCGTGATACTTCCTTTGCGGTGAGATTTCTTCGAACCCTTTAGCGGTCATCTCAATATAATCATTGCCCGTAGGCGTAGCAAGGATTTTTAGGATAAGGGCTTTTACCTCGTCCAACGAATTGGAAACGCTGCGAAGCAAGAAATCCACATCAATCGTTGCTCGGCTTTCAAAATTGGTAAGCGTATAAATAAACAATCCGCCCTTGAGAATAAGCGTATCCTCATATCCAGATTTTGAGAGTTTCCGCAGAAATTCCTCCTGCATAAAAAGCTGTAGGCATTGCTGATAGCTGATACCAGCCGCTTTTGCTTTATTCTTAAGCTTTGCCAAAACAGATGCCGCAACATCAGCCATCACAACCACACTCCAATCAAGTCTTTTACTCGTTTTTGCACACGCAACACTTTGGCATACTCCATAAGATTCGGTATATTTTTTTTCGGATCTTTTACATACCCTTGTATTGCCTTATTAAAAATCTCTTTATCCATTTTGTTCATATTCCGCAGTACATCGCAAATAGTACGGTCACGGTCATAGATACGGACATCAACAAAATTGATACTGCCTTTTGTTTCGCCGAGGGGTACTAAAACAGGCTCAACCCGATATGCCTTTACAAAGGGGTAGTCAATATTTGTACGGCTTCTGGAGACATTTTTATCAATCGTAATATTCCACTCGGCAGGATTGCGGTCGCTGTACTGATAATAAAAGAGGGCAGTTTCCATACAAAGCACCGCATC
>CAJUGJ010000006.1 GCA_910586015.1 uncultured Lachnospiraceae bacterium | reverse complement strand
CCCAACAAGCGAGCCGGAATATCCCAAAAGGATATTCCGGCTCATTGCTTGCCTATGTTAGCAAAACCTTTTACCTGCTACATTCGGTTCTTATCACCCCACTCACACATTCCATCCAGAAGAGGAATTAAGGATTTACCACGTTCTGTCAGGCTATACTCCACTTTTGGAGGAATTTGTGGGTATTCCTCCCGGTGGACTAAGTGATCCGCTTCCAATTCTTTCAGTGTGGTGCTTAATGTCTTGTAGGAAATCTCACCGATATATTTTTTCATTTCATTAAACCGAACCACGCCGAACTCCATCAGCGTATAGAGGATTGTCATTTTATATTTTCCGTTGATCAGGGATAGGGTATAGCTAAACCCAGTATCACTCAGATTTTCTGCCGATATACATCTCTTATCCATGTTACACTCTCCTTTGGGTAAGTATATGAAATTCTTGTAAGTATCGCACTTGAATGTGCGTACTTGTTTTTGGTTTCATTCACGCTATAATTATAATATCGACAGCGGGAAAAGTCAATCCCGCAGCAAAGGAGGTATATTTGTGCAAAGTTATCCGTACTTAGGCAAGCCGCTTCATATTGGGAAACTGACGATAAAGAATCGGTTTTGTATGGCTCCCATTGGCGGAGGGCAGCACCATCTGCCGAGCGGCGGATTGAAAGACGAAACCATTCAATATCTGGTTGAACGGGCAAAAGGTGGTTTCGGTCTGATTTTTACTGGCGCACTGGCAGCGGATCATCTCGTTGATCCTTATACCGGGGTAGGCCCGTCTATTCTGCAAAACCCGGAAGCATTTAAGATGACAGCGACAGAACTGAATGAACGGGCTGGCGCTTATGGAACAAAGATTTTCGCTCAGATTACAATGGGACTTGGACGCAATTATCCGGGACTTCCGGCTCCGTCCTCGGTTCATGTGTTCCGGCATCCTGGCGTTAATTCCCCGGAACTGACACGGGATCAGATTAAATCGAAAATTGAATCCGTGGTTAAGTCAGCAAAAATCGCAAAAGATTCCGGCTTTGCCGGTGTGGAGGTACACTCCATCCATTGGGGGTATCTGCTGGATCAATTCGCACTGTCCATGATGAACTATCGGACGGATGAATATGGCGGCAGCTTGGAGAACCGGCTCCGGGCGGCAAGAGAAATTTTGGAGGGTATCAAGCAGGAATGTGGCAGCGATTTTCCAGTCAGTATGCGGCTTGGATTAAAGACCTTTGTAAAAGAATTTGAGCAGGCGACATTGACCGGCGAAAAAGAAATCGGACGCACCATAGAGGAAGGCGTTGAGATTGCAAAGCTGCTGGAATCCTATGGATATGATTGTCTGAATGTAGACACTGGCATTTATGATTCATTCTATTATGCCTGTCCGCCCATGTATATGCCGAAAGGCTATCTGGTGGAGCTGGCAGCGAAGGCAAAAGCAGCGGTAAACATTCCGATTCTGGCGGGCGGTAGAATGAATGACCCGGAGATTGCGGAAGCAGCAATCCAGGACGGCAAGATTGACGCCGTGGTAATGGGCCGTGCGGCTTTGGCAGACCCGGAATATCCGAACAAGGTTCTAACTGGACATACGGAAAAAATCCGTCCATGTATTGCCTGCAATCAGGGCTGTATTACAAGATTGCAACAGGGTAAGCAGCCCACCTGTGCGGTCAATCCGGTGGCAATGCGGGAAATGCGTTTTGCCATGCGTCCAGTTGTTCAGGTGAAAAAAGTTATCGTGGTCGGCGGCGGTGTTGCCGGCATGGAAGCTGCTCGGACAGCAGCACTTCGTGGACATAAGGTTTCCCTCTATGAGAAGAACAGAGAATTGGGCGGCAACCTGATCCCTGGTGGCTCTCACAACTTCAAAAAAGAAGTACGGCAACTGAACGCCTGGTATCAGAATGAGTTGAACCATTTACCCGTAGAATTGCATATGGGCGAAGCCATTACCGCAGAACAGCTTCGGGAAATGAACGCTGATGTGATCATCCTTGCAATAGGTTCTGTTCCTGTCATTCCGAGGGTGCCGGGGATTGACGATCCGAAAGTCCTTGGCTGCATGGAAGCTTTTGCCCAGCCGGAAAAGGTCGGACAGAATGTGGTAGTTATTGGTGGTGGTCTAGTAGGCTGCGAAATGGCTCTGGATTACGCTCAGGCAGGAAAGAATGTCACAGTTGTGGAAGCATTGCCCAAAATCTTATCAGCGGGAATCCCATCCCCGATTCCAAATGGGCAGATGATTCCTGATTTATTCGAGTATCACCATGTAAATGTTCTGGAAGGCCACAAACTTTCTGCTGTGGAGGATGGCAAGGTAATCCTGGAGCATGACGGCCAGAAAAAGACACTAGAAGCAGATTCGGTTGTAATCGCTGTTGGATTCCGTCCGGCTCCGTCAATGGCACAGGAACTTACAGGCAGCGGCGCAGTGGTCTATGATATTGGCGACGGTCATCAAGTCAGCACAATCCTCCATGCCGTTTGGGATGGCTACGAGATAGGAAACAACATTTAGCATGGCAGTAAAGCGAAACGCTTTATTTAATAAAAACTAAATTTTCAAGGAGGCTAATATTATGAGAGCAGAATTAAAGGAATATCAGGCTGTTGAAGCAGCCGCTATGAAGTTTGTCAAGAGCGT
The DNA here is from genome assembly GCA_910586015.1 of uncultured Lachnospiraceae bacterium. Lineage (GTDB taxonomy): Bacteria > Bacillota > Clostridia > Lachnospirales > Lachnospiraceae > MGBC140009. Next base: position 143,276 of record CAJUGJ010000006.1, on the reverse strand, counting down.
TGCCGAGGGCAATAGCACCTATGCAAAGGAACTGTTTACGGACGAAGCTGTCCTGTTTGGTTATCTGGACGGTAAACTGGAGCATGGCTCGATTGAGCAGTTCTATCACAATGTGGATACGGTTCCCGGTGGTGACAATTTTAAGGCTCGCGTAGATGTTCTGCTGGTGGAGGAATCGCTGGCGGTAGTACGCGTACTGGAAGAAGGCTGGGGTAATCGGATTGACTTTACGGATGTCCTGTTGCTGTTGAAAATGAATGGTGAGTGGAAGTGCGTGGCGAAAGCATACAATCAGAACTCCAACACCATTCAGGAATAATCTGAGGTTGACGTACCGATCAAAAAGCAGTTAGATGGCACCCATAAGGAGAATCACATATGAATAAAAAAATTGTCGTGATTACGGGAAGTCCCCGTAAAAACGGAAACAGCTTCGCAATGACCGACGCCTTTATTCGTGCAGCGGAGCAGAAAGGTCACAGCGTCACGCGCTTTGACGCCGCCATGATGAATCTAAGTGGGTGCCATGCTTGTGAAACTTGTTTTAAGACCGGGAAAGCCTGCTCCTTTGATGATGATTTTAACACAGTTGCTCCGGCGATTCTGGAAGCAGATGCCGTTATTTTTTCCATGCCGGTGTATTGGTACTCCATTCCGGGGCAAATCAAAAATCTCATTGATAAGCTGTATTCCTTTTTCGTTGTGAACAAAGATATTTCCGGCAAAGAGTGTGGCCTAATTGCCTGCTGTGAGGAAGAAGATTTGTCTATTATGGACGGTGTTCGTGTTCCGATGGAGCGTACAGCGGCTTTACTGAGATGGCGCATGATAGGCGAAGTGCTGATTCCCGGTGTTTTGAATACTGGTGATATTGATAAAACGGACGGATGCCGTCAGGCGGCGGAACTTGCAGAAAAAATCTAACATGTATGGAGAATGGTTATGAGTAAAAAAATAGTGATCTTAAACGGCAGTCCCCGCAGGAACGGCAACACGGCGGGGCTGGTGAAAGAATTTACCAAAGGAGCGCAGGAAGCCAGACATACGGTTACGGAGTTTTTCCTTTCCGGAATGGATATTCACGGCTGTAAAGGGTGTTTTGGCGGTCACAGCAGCAAAGAATGTCCCTGCGTCCAGCAGGACGATATGAACCAGATTTATCCGGCAGTCAGGGAGTGCGATGTGATCGTACTGGCAACCCCGCTGTACTACTGGAACATGAGCGGTCAAATCCGCACAGCCATTGATCGGCTGTTTGCACTGGAAGAAGGCGACGGAAATCTCTTGCGTGGACACGGTAGATCGTCCGCCCTGCTGATGGCGGCAGAGGGGCACGGCTTTGAAGATGTTCTGCAATACTACAACAATTTGTTGGGACACTTGAAATGGCAAAACCTTGGTCATGTACTGGCTGGCGGCAACGGTGATATTGGCGACATTAAGGGTAAGCCGGAACTTGAGCAGGCTTATGCGTTGGGTAAATCAATTTAATCATAAAGAGCAAAAAGGAAACAAATAAAATGGAAAAAATCAAATTAGCACAGGCATCTCACCTGACCTCTCCAAACCCCGTTACTGTTGTCTGCACCGAAAAGCCGGATGGCAGCACCAATCTTGCTACGGTATCATGGTGGACGTACCTGTCCTTTAATCCCAACATGATTGCCTTTGCAATGGCAAAAACTTCTTACAGCGGGGAGCGTGTCCGTGAAACCGGCAATGTTATTGTAACGGTTCCCGGTGCTGAAATAGCGGACGCTGTAATGGGCTGCGGCAGCACGACCGGCAGAAATACTGATAAGGTCGCCAAATTCGGCATTGAACTTGCCAGCGTAGAGGGAAGCAAGATTCAGATTCCGGCATACAGCCGGGTGGCAATTCAGTGCCACATGAAAGAATACCATGAAACCGGCGACCACTATCTGTATATCTGCGAGGTAGGGCAGGTGTACGGCAACGAAGCAGAGGAAGCGCTCTTTGCATGGAGTGGCTATTCTCAACTTCGCCCTGCAAAGTAAAGGAGGGCAGATATGGACTTTTTAGAACTGGCAGCAGACCGTTATTCTGTCCGCTCCTATTCTGACCGTCCGATTGAGCCGAGAAAAATGGAACGAATTTTGAAAGCTGGATAGCTTGCGCCCACAGCAGTGAATTTTCAGTTGCAGAAAATCTATGTACTGAAAAGTCCGGAAGCCATCGGAAAAATTCGTTCCCTTACCCGGTTTGCCTATGACGCGCCGGTGGTTCTGTTGGTATGTGCAGATAAAACGAAAGTCTGGCGAAGTCCATCTGAGCGCGGATATGATATCGGTGAAATGGATGCCAGCATTGTCTGCACACACATGATGCTAGAAGCATGGGAGTTAGGAATCGGTTCTGCTTGGGTGCGCGGATTTGATTCGCAGCAGATGGCAAAGGCATTTGATCTGCCGGAGCAGGTACAGCCGATCTGTCTGCTTCCTATCGGCTATCCATCTGATAAATCGGTTCCTTATGAGGAATGGCACAGTACGTTCCGCCCACTCAGTGAAACCGTGGAAGAACGATAATGAGGAAAATACATTAGAAATCACAAAAGCAACGACAATGGGCCAGATTCTTGATTATGACCTGGGGATTGCTGATGTTCTGGTGAAAGTCGGAATGCACTGTGTCGGATGCCCATCCTCCATCCATGAGTCGCTGGAGGAAGCCTGTCAAGTGTATGGGCTGGACGTAGACAGAGTATTGCAATCTATCCATCAGTATCTGCAAGAAAGGACGACGTAAAAAAGTTGTTTCCACCCATATCAAAAAATTATCGGAGGTAACTATTATGAACGCATCTGTTAAAGACTACGAGGAGATCATGACTGTCATTACCACCTATCTTAAGGGTGGTAACAAAAACAGTGCTGCAATGAAACCCGCTTTTCATCCGAACGCTATTGTTAATGCACAGCCTGCTCAGACACTATTCGATGCGGTAGATGAAGCTGGCGAAACGCAGGCAATAGGACGCATTGACATTCTGGACATTGTAAAAGACATTGCCTGCGCCCGTGTAGTGATGGAGGGCTGGCATGGTATGAATTTTGTGGATTTTCACCATCTGATGAAAACTGAGGATGGCTGGAAGATTGTTTCCAAGATTTATACACAAATTTAAGCATAGGCAAAATTGGCGGGCTAAAGGACGGTACAAATCAGCCCGTCGTATGTTGATTATGAATTTCTATGATCCTTTTGCAGAATGGGTGGTGATTTAAAATCGGAAAACGAATATTGGTTGCGGACGATAATTTGGCGTTTATTTTAGCGATTCAAAATATAATGCAAAATGATTGTGTTAATGTTATCTGTACACAGTTTATCGAAAAAGCATTAGAAATTTTTACAAAAAATGAATATTGTCTTGTTATCATCTCTATCCAACCGACCATAAGTCGTGATATGTCGATGCTCCGCATGATACGGGAAAGCAAATCTGTCCCTATAATAGTACTCACACAAAATTTGAGTTTATCGGAAAAAATCGCCCTATTCCACGCCGGAGCCAATGTCTGTTTGGAAAAACCTATAGACGTAACACTTTGTGCAGCGCAGGCTTGCTCATTGATTCATCTATACTTGAATGCAAAAGAAGATAATTGTGAACGGTATCCATTAATTTTTAGCACAGAATTGATTATTAACCCCATATATCGTCAAGTAATCATAGATGGTGAACTACTTGATTTAACACGTACAGAATTTGATTTGTTACTATATATGGCAAGCCATCCTAATCAGATTTTTACCCGCCAGCAACTTTACCGACAAGTATGTGGTGATGATTTAGGTATTAGCGGGGAAAATACGGTTCGCGCCCATATAGGGAACCTTTATAAAAAATTGGCGGATGTTGGCAAAACCTATATCCAAAACACCAGAGGGGTCGGCTATAAATTTGTTCCTCCTGCTGGTAAAAAATAAAATAGAACAGTGTATCATTCAAACGTCAGGGCAGCTTGCCTTGGCGTTTTTTTATGTTTTGGTGAAAAAATTGCACAAGTTTGGCTGTGATTTTTCGTAAATATTTTTTTCTAAAGGGCAGGAAAGACTTGCCCTTTAATTTTTAAACTATATCCAGAAGCCGGCCCATAAAATTCTGTCCCGCACCTGAATGTGATTTTAAGCCATCTTCTAAAAAAGATTGCAGGCTTCAAACCAATGTGGGCGAGCGCGGCGCGTTCACATGAAGCATTCCAAAATCAAATCGCGCGCGGCGCGTTCTGATTTTCAAAAAAAGAAACCATGATAAGGAGTGATACCCATGAGCGATTATATGACCATCCAAACCACGCTGCCGCCCTATCTTCCCTATCCCCGTTTCCTGCTGGATACGGCTCTTTCGCAGACCGCAAAAGTAATTTACGCGGTCCTGCTTGACCGTGCCACGCTTTCCCAGGCAAACGGCTGGGTAGACCACAGCGGCAGGCTGTACCTGATATTCCCGATTGCGGGGATTGCCAGTACGATTGGCAAAAGCATTTCCACTGTCAAAGACGCGCTGAACGAACTGGAAAGAGCGGAATTGGTTGAGCGGAAACGGCGCGGGCTTTCCATGCCAAACCGTATTTACATGAAGCTGCCCAGCGGTCAGAAATCCGGCTTTCAGCAGGCTGGAAAACTATCCGTCCAAGAGCCGGAAAACGCCCCTTTAGAGGGTGGAGGAACCGGCTTTCAGACAGCCGGGAAAGCAGCCACTAACAACCTGAGTAAGAACCACCTGAATAAGAGCAACCTGAAAGGAGCGAGTGCGCGTCCGTATGGCAGATACCAGAATGTATTTTTGTCAGATGCGGAACTGGCAGAGCTGCAGGCAGACTTCCCCGCTGTCTGGCAGGAGTACATTGAGAAGCTGTCTGCATATATGGAATCTACCGGCAAGGCTTACCGAAGCCACGCTGTTACAATCCGCCGGTGGGTATCGAAGGATGAACGGAAAGCCACAGCCGCCAGAAAGAGGGACTACACCGCCAGCGAGGAGGACACCGTATGATACCGATTACTGCTGAAATCCGCGCTATGATTGACAAAGCTGCCAGCAGCCTGACAGTTGGGGAGGATGAATACACAGACCCTGCTGACGGCCTGCTCCACTGCCGTGCCTGCGGCCATCCGCGCCAGGCTGTAGTGGAAGCGCCGTTTTTGAACCGGGTAATCTTCCCCCGCTGCGCCTGCCCCTGCGAGGTGGAAAAGCGACAGCGCAGGGAAGAAGCACGGATACGCCAGGAACGGTTAGAGCGAATCAAAAGGCGCAGATCGCAGGGGCTGCAGGCCCGTTATCTGTACGATTACACGTTTGCAAATGACAGCGGCGAAAATCCGGCTATGGACAAAATCCGCGCCTATGTGGAGGGCTGGCAAACAGCACGGGAGCGCAATGTGGGTCTGCTGCTGTTCGGGGACGTTGGCACGGGGAAATCATTCGCGGCGGGGTGCATCGCAAATGCCCTGCTGGAGCAGGATATACCGGTACTCATGACGAATTTCTCCACCATCCTCAACCGCCTGTGCGGGACGTTCGGGGAGGACAGGCTGACATTTCTGGATGGGCTGGATGTCTACGATTTGCTGATTATTGACGATTTGGGCGTGGAGCGCAGTACGGAATACGCAATGGAACAGATTTACACGATTATCGACAGCCGATATCGCAGTAATAAGCCGCTGATTGTTACGACCAACCTGACACTTGAGGAAATGAAGAACCCGCCCGACCTTGCCCGCGCCCGGATTTATGACCGTATCCTGGAACGGTGCGCCCCTGTGCTTTTTGCCGGGAAGAATTTCCGAAAGGGCAATGCCGCCGTTACCCGCACGGCGGCGCGTGAGATTATCGCGCAGGGGGGCGGGCGTACATCCTGCTGAAAGAAAGGAGCATCCATGACAAAAAGCCAGCCGGTTCCATCCGCTGAAACACCCACGCGCCGAAAGGACAAGCCACGTTTCATTGTAACCCGTGAATACAGCGGCGGGCAAAGTATGCAGGCCGCGTTTGAGCAGGCGATAGAAAACCAGGCTTGCGGGCAGTTTGCCGCATGGCTGGAAAAGAAAAACGGCGAATCTGCCGGTTGAAAAAATGGGCGGGACACGGTATAATGATTATATCGTGTCCCTGTTCATTAAGGAGAGCAAAAATGAGCAGGAAAAACAAAACCATTCCCTCCGTCACCGCGCTGTACTGCCGGCTGTCGATTGAGGATGGGCGGGAAAACGAGAGCATGAGCATCCAGAATCAAAAGTCGCTTCTGAAAGACTTTGCAGAGAAAAACGGATTTTTAGATTACGAATTTTATGTTGACGACGGTTATACCGGCAGGAATTTCAACCGTCCCTCGTTTCAGCGGATGATTGCCGATATTGAAGCCGGAAAAATCAAATGCGTCGTCACAAAAGACCTGTCCCGCCTGGGCCGGAACTACATCGAAGCCGGCAGCTATATCGAAGTCTTTTTCCCCCGCCACAACGTCCGCTATATCGCAATTACTGACGGGGTGGACAGCGTGAACCGGCAGGAAATGGACATTACGCCGTTCAAAAATATCCTGAATGACCTATACAGCCGGGATATTTCCAAGAAAGTGCTGGCGGGATGGATGGCGCGTTCCCGGCAGGGCAAATTTTTAGGCGGCCCGACGCCTTACGGCCTGCGCCGTGACCCCGAAGACCACGGGCATCTGGTTATCGATCCGGAAACCGCGCCCACGGTCAGGCTGGTGTTTGATTTGGCCTTGAATGGGTACGGCACGATGAAGATTGCCAAGCACCTGCTGGAACACAAAATCCCCATTACCCGCGTCAAGACACCCGTAGAATCTGAGGTTCGCTATTACTCATGGAGCGGCTCTGTTATTGGGAAAATGCTCCGCAACCCAGTCTATAAGGGTGACCATGTGGTCTGTAAAGCGCACCAGAAAGCGATACGCTCCAACACTATAAATGCCATTCCACGCGATCAGTGGGAAATCGTTGAAAACTGCCACGAAGCGATTGTAAGCCGCGAGCAATGGGACAGGGTGCAGACGCTGATTGACCGCCGCCCTCCCATTATGCAGGGCAACCGCTGCCCGTTTTACAATTTATTTCACGGGCTGGTCTACTGCGCGACCTGTGGGAAGTCCATGCAGGTACGCTATGAAAAAGCCGGACGCATGGATGTTGACCGCATTACCAAAAAGAAGCGGGAGCCTATCGACAAGGCGTATTATATCTGCCAGACCTATAACCGGCTGGGCAAAAACGCCTGCACCAGCCACAAGATCGAAGCCCGCGACCTCTACAACCTTGTACTGTCCGACATCATGGCACACGCAGCAATGGCTCTAAAGGACGCAGAGGGCTTTTACAGGCGTTTAACGGGGCGTTTGGAGGAACAGTACACCCTGGACGAAAACGGGCTGAAACGCGAGCTTGAAGCGCTTACAAAGCGCAATCAGGAAATTGACGATATGTTCATGAGCCTGTATGCGGATAAGACCAAAGGCATCCTGACCGAGCAGCGGTTGAAACGCTTGAGCAGGAACAGCACGACAACAAGGCACGGATGCAGGACATAACAGATGAGTTGCGGATTGCCAGCAGCGCGGAGGACGATGTGCGGCGGTTCATCGGTGAAATTCAGGCGTATGCATCCATCACGGAACTGGACGAAGCGATTTTGAACCGTCTGATTGATAAAATCTTTATCAGTGCTGTCGAAGTGATTGACGGCGAAAAGGTGCAGAAAGTCCGCATTGTTTATAACTTTGTAGGTGAGATTGAAAACTGAATTTTGTATTTACGGCCTCTTTCCCTTTTTGGGGAAAGGGGCCTTTTGTCGTTTCTGGATGAAATTTTTGAGGGAAATCTGAACTATTCACTTGACATTATGGCAGGGAGGTGATGTCATCAGAAGAATAGATGCAATTATCGGCAACACTGCCCAAAAAAAGTCAAGTACATCCAATATTCTTTTCCCACAAATTGAAGAAACAAGGTGCTAACAAGAACGACACTAACAAAGCCATAACCATATAGAGAGTGTAGAATACTCATATCTTTTTCAGGAGTATCTGATGGTAATGCGCGACAGTTGGACTTATCAACACTTCTCCAAGTCCTGCTGCAAACGAAAAAATAAATGTTCCAGCAACAAGACCAATATAGGCATACTGTGGAAATAGTATAGGAATCAAAGCATATACACATAAGCCCGTTGCTGTTACAAGTGGTATCAAACGAATGGTTTTATGAATATTAAAATATTTGCTAAAAAAACTAAAAATTAAATCAATTCCTAATTGCGTACAGAAATTAATGAGAACTAAAGTTCCGAGTAGTGTATAAGATATTCCATACATTTCTCTAAATGTTGCAAATAACAGTGGTGGTAAACTAAACACCGAAGACATTGCAAGATATGTAAAATAGCAAGTGAGTTTGGTTCGTTTGTAATTTATTTTCTCCATAGTTATTGTTACCTTTCCGTGGTATTTGCTAAGAACCAAGTTGAGATTGCATCTTCAACACAACATAGTACTTAGCATTGACAAAAATAATTCTTTAATTTATGATTATAGTATCAAATTAAGGTTATAAATATAAATATAGTCCAATATTTTAGTAATATAGTTTCAATATGAGGGTGAATAATGTCAGAAATACATTTTTCTTTTGATAAGGAAATGAGGGAACTTTTTGAATATCCTGATCCGTCAATTCCATTTGTTTTTTGGATAGGAGATTTCCGCTCTTTTGCTAATCAAAGTTTATCATACCATTGGCATAATGAGTTTGAATATTGTGTTGTATTATCCGGTGTCGTAGTTTTCACGGTTGAGGGTAAATGTATTGAACTAAAGCAGGGAGATGCTATTTTTATCAATGCTAATTCAATGCATATGGCTACACAAGCAGGAAAAAGCAATGCTAAGGTATTTACAGTAAGCTTCCTGCCGACTTTATTTGTAGGCGGTGAACGTGGCACTATTTATCGCAAGCATTTTCAGCCAATTTTACAATCTGCTGTTAAAAGTTTTTTAATAGAACAAACGATAACAGAAGGCGATGACATTTTAAAATCATTATTTGAAATATATGATATCCACACAAAACAGCTTGATGATTTCGAAATGCTGTACATCAGTCTTATTAGTCGCATTTGGAGTTTAACACTATGCTATATAAAAAAGCATAAAAATACTTTATTGTCATTAAATACTGACCACGAAAATGAACAAAAAGCCAAAGATATTCTTGAATTTATTCATAAATACTATGCTGAGGATATCCGTATTGAAGATATTGTACGATATACTAATATAAGCCGAAGCGGATGCTTTCGACATTTTCAGCAATATACGAATAAAAGCCCCATGGTGTATTTAATGGAATATCGTTTATCTCGTGCCGTGTACTTGATGATTAGAACAGATAAGTCTATGACACAAATCGCTACAGAATGTGGCTTTTCTAATTCCAGTTATTTCGGAAAAATATTTAAAAAGAAGTACGAAATGACACCATTACAATATAAGCAGTCATTATCAATATTTGAAGAATAGTCATTTTCTTAAACTGTAACTTATAAAATAATAAGAAAATTGGCAGTAAACAAAAGTTGCTTATTATATAGAAATATATGAAGAATTGAATTATACTGATTATATTAAACAATTTGATTAGAGTACAATAGTTATACTATACAGTCAAGCTTTAGCAAAACATAAAGTAAAAAATTTATAAGGAGATTTAGAAAATGCAAGAACAAAAATTAGAACAACAAAGAAAAAACCTTGTTGATAGAGGGGTATTATCACCAGATGAAGAATTATTTGGCTCAAGTTCAATAAATTATGCAGAAAAGTTAGTTGGAAAATTTGCAGTATGGAAACAAGGAGGAGTAGTAATTTTTACAGATAAACAAGTAATTCTTTCTAAAGGAATTTCTAGCGAATATATATACATTCCGTATGATTGTATTAAGGGAGTAGAGAAGTGTAATCAAGGAATTTTTCCAATGGGACTGGTTATTACTTATGAATAAAGAAAACAAGGAAATAATAACAGAAAAAATATCATTAGCAAACAGAAAAAAATGGTTAAAAATTTTATTAGATAAAACAGGATTAATGTTTTCATAATAGGCTATATTATGGTTTGAGAAAATAATAAAGACAGATGACGTAGAGTGAATAGATTTATAATGATTTATTATTTATTTGCCTTTTGAAGAAAAAAATTTATATTTATCAAGTGGATAAGAAGTTCTAAGGAGGATAAGAATGTGGCATATTATATAGTTTATTGGCCCCAAGATCGGGTAGAGGAGCTGAAAAAGGCAGGGGACACAGGACCGATTAAGGTGGTTTATGGCAGTATCCATTCTCGAATGCCCACCATTGCTTCTATTAAGGAGGGAGATGTGGTCTTTCCAATCACCCTGACGAAAAAAAAGTTGTATGTCATGGCTCGTCTACCAGTAACACACCGAGAACGTGCTTTTGACTACTGTATACGAGAGCTGGGAGCTGACTATAGTTCTCTGATTCCTGAAGGAATTGCTATGGAAGTCTCAGAGACCTTTTATTACACATGGGACTGTAAAAGCTACGACTGTGCCGAAGCTGTGCCAGAGGGGATACAGATAGTTCACAAAACAGACAAGCCTCACCAGCTTCATCAAGAACCCTTCAACTGCTGTTCTAAGTGGGCTGTCTGGGGGGAAGAAGGTAGTAGTATTACACCCCGCCTTCTGCCTGATGAGGTAATTCCCCTTCTACGTTTTGGGTATCCAAAAAGTAAAGAAAAGGCTCTGCGGTTAGACGAAAAAGGGAATCCTCTCTTTATGAGCCTTACATGTACCCGTCGTATGTCAGAGGAAACCACCAAAATTTTTGACAAGCTTTTTAATGAAGAAAATTAACAGCTCTTTATTAATAAATTTTAAAAATGATATTTATAAGATTAGAGGGAAAAATATTAAAAAATATAAGATTGGATTTGATATATGGGGCTTATTTTTATTTTTAATAATTATGTGTCCTAATTTTATATGGTTTTTAGTGCCAGCACCAAATGATATATTAAGAGCTGATTCCATTACGATAACTATAGATAAGATATCACAAATTTTCCAAATAATTATGTTTTTTTCACTTTGTTTTTTTATTAATATAGAAAGTCAAAAAACTATAAACAAGAAAATTAAACTGCTAATTATAATATTTTGTATATTCTATTTTAGTGGTTGGATTTTATACTATATAGGAATAAAATTATTATTTTAGATCTTTGTATTGCCCCATGTATTGTTTTTATTTTATTTGCTGATATAAGAAAAAATATAGCTGCATTGATTTCGACAGGAATATTTATGATTTGTCACTTAATATATACAGTAGTAAATTTTATTATATAGGATAAATGGAGTAGTTAGATAATATCATAAATGAAATTTCCCCTTGACAATCAGTAGACATTGATTTAAAATAAAGAAAAATAAAAAGTTATATGAAAATTAAGAAAAGGTAGGTAAGTGGATGTTAGTCGTTTCTGGAGTGATAAAAAACAACTAAATGATTTAAAAAAAAGGGATCTTTTTGTGTTACCCTTTTTTTGGCATTGTTTGATGCTGGTTGTTTCTGCCTTACAGATTGCTGCATACACGATAAATAGTTGTCTTACTTTTCATGGATAAGAATAGATAGACGAGTATGACTGTAGAGGTCTTACTCGTTTTTTGTTTCCAAATATTTCTGTATCTTTTTATCCTTCATTAGAAAAGTTTATTTTTTCATGGTATCAGTCTGTTTTATAGGCAGAAACCATGATTTTTTTTATGTAGTTTTATTTTAAAAAAGAAAAACTTTATAATTAAGCAGTGATATGTAAAGTTAAAAAAAATGCAGAAATGGGGATAAAGATAATGGATACAGAAATGATATTAGAATTTGATAAAATAAAAGAAATGTGGACAGAGTTAGCACTTACTAAATGGGCAAAAGAAAAAATCAGGGATACTATACCATATATGTCTGAAAGTGAATTGCTGACAAAACAAAGAGAAACAACAGAGGCAAAACAGTTGATAGAAAAAAGTGGGAATCCACCGTTAGTTTCTCTAAATAAAATCCGAGAATACATTCAGATTGCAAAAACAGGAAATTGTTTATCTGTTTTGCAGTTAGAAGAAATAGAAAATGCCCTTGTTGCCATAATGAGACTGAAAAATTATTTAAACCATTCGAAACAATGGGAAATTTCTTTGGCATACTATGAGGAGAACTTGGATAGTTTGGAATATATCAGAGAAATGATTCAACTTCAAATTCGAAATGGTAAGGTAGATGATAATGCTTCTAAACTTTTAAAATCTATTCGAAGTGAGATAGAGAGAAATGAAGATGCAATGAGAGAGAAGGCAGATTCTGTAATAAGAGCGAATAAGGAATGTATGTCAGATAGTTTTAGTACTACTCGAAACGGACACCGTTGTATTCCAGTAAAAAAAGAGTATAAATATAAAATAAAGGGTACAGTGATTGATCAATCTTCGACAGGAAATACGTTTTTTATAGAACCAACTTCTGTAACAAAATATTATGAAAGTTTACAACTTTTATATATAGAGGAAGAAAATGAAGAAAGAAGAATTTTATATTCGCTTACAGCAATGATCTCAGATGATGCACCGATTTTAGAGCAGGATGTCAGTATGATAGAAAAGTTAGATTTTATTTTTTCCAAAGGGAAATTGAGTTTACAATATAGTGGAATAGAGCCAAAGATCAATACGAATCGATCTATTATATTAAAAGATGTTCGTCATCCTCTCATAGATAAAGAAATTTGTATTCCATTACAATTCGAGATAGGTAATCAATTTAAAGGAGTGATTATTACAGATCCTAATACAGGCGGAAAAACAGTTGCGATTAAAATGGTTGCTTTAAACTGCATGATGGCACAATGTGGATTGCATGTTGCTTGTAAACAAGCAGATATTTGTATGAGTAGTAATTTTTTATGTGATATTGGGGATGGTCAGAATTTATCTGAAAATCTCTCTACCTTTTCTGCCCATATTGCAAATATATTAGAGATTTTAAAAAAAGTAAATAAAAATAGTCTTGTAATTATGGATGAGCTTGGTTCAGGAACTGATCCTACAGAGGGAATGGGCATTGCGATTGCGGTATTAGAAGAATTACGTAAAAGCGAAGCACTGTTTCTTGTAACTACTCATTATCCAGAAATCAAACAATATGCAGAAAGAAAAGAGAGTATTGTTAATGCAAGAATGACATTTGATAAGGAAAGTTTAAAACCCCTATATCAACTGGTAATTGGAGAGGCAGGAGAAAGTTGTGCATTTTATATAGCAGGAAAAATGGGGATGCCAAAAGAAATGTTAAAAACAGCAGTAATGGAAGCGTATAAAAGTAAAGAACTTCCTCAAGAATTAAAGAATATGAATTTAGAAAATAGGTTAGAAAAAGAGAATATACCACATATACAAAAAAAGAAAGAAAGCAATAAAAAACAAGAACTTGTACAAAAATTTCAATTAGGAGATAGTGTGATTGTATATCCAGATAAAAAGATAGGAATTGTATGTAAAAAAGTAAATGAAAAAGGAGTTTTAAGAGTACAAATGCAGAATAAAAAGATATGGATTAATCACAAAAGAGTGAAACTTCATGTAGCAGCAGAAGAACTATATCCAGAAGATTATGATTTTTCTATTATTTTTGATAGTGTAAAAAACAGAAAGTTAAGACATCAAGTTGAACGAGGTAAATTCATAGGGGATGAGATGATTCGAGAAGTTTAAAAGCCAAAATAGAAAAAGTTTCGAAGATAAAAGCCTCGAAACTTTTTCTAAAACAACAATTTGAAAGTTACTCGTCTGCTTCAAAGTTTTTATAGTATGATATAAAGTTTTCAATAATATAGTTTCTTGAATTAACAAACTCCGATTCTATTCCGCTATTTTTTAAGCTGTCTATCCATTCTTTATCAATCATACAGCCAACATCCATATTGATACTATATTTTGCTTTTTCAAGTAGTGGCACGTCTGTAATATCTCCTATACAAAATAAATATCCACAAAGCACTCTTATATATTCAGAACTGCCTTCTTGAAAATTTTGTATTTCCTGCTCAATCAGATTACGAATTTCATTTTTTGAAATAGAGTGAAAAGAAAATCCATACTTTTTAATGAGTTCTTCTGCTCTTTTTTCATTAGTCATATAGTTTTCTCCTAATTAAGAATTTATTTTTAATTTTAACATAACCGAGTATCTTAAACAAGATATAATGAATTTTAGATACATATATATTCAGAATAAGAAAGTTATTGAAGAAATATCTATTTCCATGTTTTCGGATTTTTGGTATAATGTTGAAACAGAAAAACAATGTTTCAATTTCTGATTTTATGTGCACATTAGTGTACAAAGTTATGGTATAATGGAATAATAAATTCAAATGGATGGAGGGTGTAAATAGATGAAAAAGATTTAAGATAGAATAACTATATAGAAGATAATAAGGATATTATTTTTGATTGATTTATAAAAACGAAAAGGGGAAATAATGAGAAAAATATATTACGTATCCAAACAGGGTTCTGATCAAAATATCGGAACAAAACAAAATCCATTTGCAACAATTCAGAAAGCGGCAGAAATAGCAGTAGCAGGAGATAAAGTTATTGTACACAAAGGAGAATATAGGGAGTGGGTACGTCCTAAAAATGGAGGATTAAATGATTCTTGTCGTATTATTTTTGAGGCGGCAAAGGGAGAACATGTAATAATTAAAGGCTCAGAAGTTATTACTGGATGGGAAAAGATAGAAGGAAGTGTATGGAAAGTAGAACTTCCAAATGAAATGTTTGGAAGCTATAATCCATATAAAACAAAAATAGAAGGTGACTGGCTTGTTTCTCCAAAGAATTATGATGTACATACTGGAGAAATTTATCTAAATGGAAGCTCTCTTTATGAAGCAGTTTGTTTTGAAGATTTAAAAAATCCTAAGAAGCGTTTTATCAGTTCTAATCCAACATGGGGAAATAGGAAGTGTAAAATTCAAGATCCTGAACAGACTGTTTTTCAGTGGTTTTCTGAGGTAACGTATAAAAGTACCATTTTATATGTAAATTTTGGTGAGTATGATCCAAATAAAGAGTTAGTTGAGATTAATGTAAGACAGTGTTGTTTCTATCCAGAAAGAACAGGATTAAATTATATCACAGTACGAGGATTTGAAATGGCACATGCTGCTACACAATGGGCTCCGCCGACTTCAAATCAGATTGCAATGATAGGGCCAAATTGGAGTAAGGGCTGGATTATTGAAAATAATATCTTTCATGATTCGAAATGTTGTGCCATTAGTTTAGGAAAAGAAGAGACTACAGGAGATAATGAATTTACAAGAGGTTTAAGAAAACCGGGATATCAATATCAGATGGAAGCAGTTTTTCGTGCAAAAGCAATTGGTTGGAGTAAAGAGAGAATAGGATCGCATATTGTAAGAAATAATATTATTTATGACTGTGGACAGACAGGAATTGTAGGACATTTAGGATGTATTTTCAGTGAAATTTATGAAAATGAAATTTATCATATTGCAACCAAACATGAATTTTGGGGACATGAAATTGCAGGAATTAAGCTTCATGCTGCGATTGATGTGCAAATTCACAATAATCATATTCACCATTGTACATTGGGAACATGGCTTGACTGGCAGGCACAAGGGACAAGAGTAAGTTGTAATGTATATCACCACAATGACAGAGATTTTATGATAGAAGTAACACATGGTCCTTATTTAATAGATAATAATATTTTTGCTTCTGCCTATAATTTTGATAACGCCGCTCAGGGAGGAGCATATGTACATAATTTATGTTTTGGTTTTATGAATCAGTATCCTGTTTTGGATCGTTCTACTCCATATCATCTACCACATTCTACAGAAGTATTAGGAACCGTATTAGTATATGGTTTTGATGATCGATGGTATCAAAATATTTTGATAGGAGGAAATGAAAAAGATCGAGAATATGGAACTGCCGTTTATGATGGTGCACCGATTTCTATAGAAGAATTTATTGAAAGATATCTTGAAAAAGATGGTGGAGATGTTGAAACATTTGCTCAGATAAAACAACCTGTGTATATAGAAGAAAACGTATATTTAAACGGAGCAAAGGCGTTTTGCCGAGAACAAAATTATTATTGTAATGAATGGAATCCCAAAGCGACAATTATTTCATCAAAAGAGGAAGTATTTTTAGAAATCACGCTTCCAGAACAGATGTTTGAACTTTTAAATACACCAATAAATACAGAGCGACTAGGTGCTCCTAGAATTGTAGAGGCATGTTATGAAAATCCAGATACTTCACCTTTGACTATCTGTATAGATCTCTTAGGAAAAGAAATCAAAGAAAAAGCAATTTCAGGTCCTTTACAAGAATTAAAGCCAGGAAAAAATAGAATTAAACTCTGTAAAAATCATTCTCATTTGGTAGAAAGAGAATAAAAATTAGTTGTATAAATAGGGGGGAAAAATGAAACTATCAAAAATTATTACTGTTATTTCTACACTTGTTGGGGTAGGAGTAGCTTTATTTGTACTTTTAAAATTTCATCCAGAAAGTATGTTGAGAAAAGAAGAGCCTGCAGCACAACAGATAAAAAGAATATCTGGCAAGGAAGAATTTGAATCAGTGATAACAGTAGATGAAATAACGGTAACTGCTAAGAATGTTATTTCCACAGGAGTATTCAGATTAAAAGCATGGGAAAGTCCCTATCAAAAAACATCAAGAAGGGGCATTAGAAGAAAAAGAACAGAGGTTGTAAAAAATTATTGGGATTTTATGGATATCTATAACGAATATTATCTTTTAGAATGTCCAGATGGAACTTATATTTTAGCACAACTTCCTCACAGTCTTGTAAAAGAAATTAAGAAAACAGGAAATGTTACACTTCCAGTCGGAAAAAAAGATGCTCTACCTCAGACAGCGAAAAGTTATCTTTCGGATATTTGTAATCAATATGGTGCATCTACAAAAGGAGTTTTGTATGTATTTGATGATGAATGGTATAAAGACCATAGTTTTCAAATACTTTTAATTCGTTTTGGTGTAGCGATAGTTGCACTGTTTGCAGTAGCAGTATGTCTAAATTTATTGGGAGATAAAGTATTTTTAAAAAAGTCACAAGAAGAGTAAAAGTAAAGTTATTTATAAAAACCAGTCTAGTATATACTAAGCTGGTTTTTATTAGTGATTTTATTGTTCTTTAATTATAAAAATGGTTTAATATTCTTATAATTTAATATTTTATAAATAAAAATCGTAAAATATTAAATTATAAGATATAAAAATCATATTTTATATTATTTAGACAATCTATTTAGAGATATTTAAGTAAAAAAGTGGAATTTAATTTGAGAATCTTTTTAAGGTGTAATATTTTTACTTGAAAGTTTTATCTTATTATGTTATACTAGACAGAAAATGATCGTAAAATGTCAAATTACAAGAATACCTTTATTATAAATAAATCCAATAGCATCGGTATTTAATAAAGTGATTTGAAAAAATAGTAATTATTTATATAAAATGTCTAAAAATTAGTATTAAAAGAAAGGAATTAGACATGAGTGAACTTTTAGAAAGTAACTTAAAAAAAGCAGAGAAAGGAAGAGCTTATTGGCTTAAATTTATAGATGTATATGATTTGTCAGCTAGGAAATATGTAATATTAATTCCAGACGCATATACTGTCGATGCCTACCTTTCACTGCTTTTTTTAGACGATTTTATTCAAGAAAAAAATGCAGAGTCTATTATTATTTTATCTACGGATTCTATCATAAAAGAAGTTGCCTTTTGTTTTTCAAAAAAAATTGAAGAAGTAATTTTAATCGATCAAGAGATAAAAGATGCGCTTTTAAAATTTTATTGCCTTTATGAATTTTCAAATCGTCTTATTATCGCTTCTTTAACACAACCAAAAGGAAGAAGAGGAAAAGGACTTATCCAGACAGGAAAAGTTTGCTATGCAGAAATTTTTGCAGTAATTGTTTATGGATTAACTGAAATAAAAAAGAAAGAACCTCCAAAGGTAGAGAAAGAACAAGTGAAAGCATGGATAGAACAAAATAATAAAATGATATGGCAGATAAAGCAGGAGGATAGTAATGGAAATTGAATATATTGTAGTACAAGCAGGTGGTCGTGGCTCTAGGTTAGGACATTTGACAGATAATAAACCAAAAGCGTTAGTACCTGTAAATAACCTTCCAATTTTATTTCATCTATTTCGGCTCTTTCCAAAAAAGAGATTTATTATCATAGGTGATTATAAAGCAGATGTTTTGAAACGATATTTATCTTCCTTTGCAAATGTAAATTATCTAGTTGTAGAAACAGGACAAGAAAAAGGAACCTGTGCAGGAATTACAAGTGCATTAAAGTGTGTACCAGAGGATACACCTTTTATGTTAATTTGGTCAGATTTAATTTTGGAACAGGGATTTCACTTTCCAGAACAGACAGGTAATTTTGTAGGACTGTCAAAGGTATTTACTTGTCGATGGAGTTATGAAAATGGACAGTTTGAAGAAAAACCATCTGATAAACAGGGAGTAGCAGGATTATTCTTATTTGAAAAAAAGGATCTATTAAAGGAAATAAATTCTTCTGGTGAATTTGTAAAATGGCTTCAGTCAAAGCAAATGAAGTTTCAGGAATTTCCGCTTTATGGAATCAAAGAGTATGGTATTTTAAAAGAATATGAAAAGATAGCAACACAAAAATGCCGTCCATTTAATGAGATTATTGTTCAAGAAAATAAAATTATAAAACGAGGAATTGATGAACAGGGAAAATTACTCGCAGTAAGAGAACGAGATTGGTATAAAAAAGCTTCTTTACTTGGAGTAACGCAAATACCAAAAATTTACGAATTAGAACCACTTGTTTTAGAGCGAATAAATGGAAAGAATGTTTTTGAATATGAACTATCTCATGAAGAAAAAAGTAAAGTCTTAAAAAGAATTATTTCTAGTTTAAAGAAACTACATGAGAAAGAGAAAATAGAAGTAGATTATTTTAGTTTAAAAGAAGCTTACTATACAAAGACTATTGATAGATTGGAAAAAATAAGAAATCTAGTTCCAATGGCAAATCAGGAAAAAATAAAAATTAATGGACGCGAATGTAGAAATATTTATTTTTATGAGAATGAATTAGAAAAAATGCTAGAAAAAATTCCAACAAGATATTTCTGTTTTATTCATGGAGATTGTACTTTTTCAAATTTACTTTTGGATAATGAAATGAATCCTGTCTTTATTGATCCAAGAGGATATTTTGGATTTACACAATATTATGGAGATCCACTCTATGACTGGGCAAAACTCTATTATTCTATAGTAGGTAACTATGATAAATTTAATCGAAAGCAATTTCATCTTCAATTTATACAAGAGGAAGTTAAATTA
Organism: uncultured Lachnospiraceae bacterium; assembly: GCA_910586015.1. Lineage (GTDB taxonomy): Bacteria > Bacillota > Clostridia > Lachnospirales > Lachnospiraceae > MGBC140009. The sequence goes on along the minus strand of CAJUGJ010000006.1, from coordinate 123,728 downwards.
TCTATAGAATCAAATGAATGGGAAGATATGGAAAGCGAATTTTTCGATTTATTAAAAGATGAAATTACCCGATATAATATTAAATTGCTTCATGCAGTGATATGGCTTTCTCTTACGACATATGCTTGGGAAGATTATGATTCTATATGTGCTGCATTTTATAATGGACTTTATTATTTAGAAGAATGTTTTGAAAAAGAGTTATAGAAGGGATGTAAAAAAATGAAGCAATATTTTAAAAATACATTGACAATGATAGAAGAAGCATTAGAATCTATGAAAGATTCGGTATTTGATCAGTTAGTTAATGAAGCAGTAGAAACGATTAAAAAAGGAAATAAAATTATTACATCTGGACTTGGAAAAAATGTTCCAATTTGTGAAAAATTTGTTGGAAGTATGGTTTCTATGGGATTACCTGCTTATTTTTTACATACAAATTCAGCTGTACATGGGGATTTAGGACTGGTAAAGAAAGATGATTTGGTTATTGTACTTACAAAAAGTGGTGAAACAACAGAATCTATTTATTTAACAAAACATTTAGAAAATCATGAGGCAAATATATGGCTGTTATCCTTCAATCAAGAAAGCACACTGACAAAGAGGATTCCAAAAAGCTTAATTTTAGATTTAAAACATGAAGGAGATCTGTGGAACATCATGCCAAATAATTCTTCTATTTTAAATTTAATTATTTTACAGGGACTTGCAATTTCAATTGCAGAAAAGTTAGAACTTGTTTTGGATGATTTCAAGAAAAATCATCCAGGGGGTTATATAGGAGAAACATTAGGTGGAAAGTAAAATTTTAGAATTATCCTCACTAGGAAAAACGTGGATTTTAGATTTAGATGGAACAATAGTAAAACATAACGGATATCTAATAGATGGAAAAGATTCTTGGTTACCGGGAGCAAAAGAATTTTTAAATAATATTCCGAAAACAGATATGATACTTTTTTTGACCTCAAGAGAAAAAAAATATCAAGATATAACAGAACAATTTTTAAAAGAAGAAGGAATACAATATCATACTATTATTTATGAGGCTCCATATGGCGAAAGAATTTTAATCAACGATAAAAAAAATTCAGGGTTAAAAACTGCTTTGGCAATTAACACAAAACGGGATTGTTTTTGTGAGTACAATTTTAAAATAAATGAGGAATTATAAATGGATTATAATTATCAGGCTCAAATGCAGAAAAAGTTGACACAAATGTTGGAAGAGGGTCTATTTCAGAATCGTTGTATTACTGTATTTGGAAGTAATGAACCAGCAGAACAAATGATAGCTTTTCTGAAAAAAGCAAATATACAGGTAGAATTTTTATTAGATAATAATAAGAAAAAAATAGGAAGCTTTTTTGAAGGAATTCCAATAAAAAAACCAGAAGAAGCATTAGGTAAATTTAGACAGGATATTTTGATTCTAATTATTTCAAAACATTACTATGAAATGTTAGAACAACTTCAGGATTTGGGATATAAAGAAGATACTCACGTGATTAAGGTAGTCGAAATGAGTAGATTTGCAAATAATTCCCTTTCAGAAGAAACCTTTGAGCAATATCAAAAAAGTGCTCTACAAGGAGAAATTATTTATAGAGATATTCAGTTAAAGTATCCAGAAATGGATTTTTTATTCGTATTTCCAGTAAAGGCAATTGGAGATGTATTTTTAGGAACATACTGTGCTATAGAGTATAGTGCAAATCAAGGAATTTTTCATCCAATCTTTGCAGTTGTTGGAGAAGGTAGTAAAAAAACTGTAATGGCATTAGGATATAAAGAAGTAGTATCTATGACACAAGAAGAGATGAATTGTTTAGAACGATTTTACTTATTATGTGAAGAAAACATACCAATTCTTGCAGTAAATCATAAAAAGCCTTATACCTGTGGTTTAGGTCGAATAGGAAATTATAATAAATTAGACTTTGCTTCTTTATTTCAATATGGACTTTATGAATTAAAAGAAGATATTAGAAATAAAAGGACAGAAAAAAATCAAGAAAAAATTTCTTACGCAAAAGAATTACTGATTAAACATCAACTTCCACAACATAAAACAGTTATTTTAGCCCCTTATGCTAAAACAGCAGCTAGGATAGAAATGCAATTTTGGGAGCATTTGGCTGATGCTTTAAAGAAAAAGGGATATTCTGTTTGTACAAATGTTGGAACAGCAGAAGAGGTTGCAGTTTTAGGAACACAACCACTTGATTTTTCTCTAGAATATGCAAAAGAGATTTTAGAAATAGCAGGTACTTTTATTGGATTACGAAGTGGTTTTTGTGATTTGATTTCACAAGCAGAATGTAAAAAAATTATTTTTTATCCAGATCGCATTTATGGTACCAATGAATTTATTGATTTTTTTAGTTTATCTAATATGGGATTGAGCGACGATATAACAGAGATTGTATTTTGTAAAGAAAAACAAGAAAAAATTATAGAGGAGCTTTTAGCTATATTATAATAGAAATGGAGAAGAACAATGAAGTGGAAATCTTGGTTAAAAAAGGGCTTTACCACTACATGTATTTTTTCAGCTTGGGCAGGAAGTATTTATGGACTTTGTAAAGTTTTTTTGCGGCTGATAGAACATGCCAAAAGACGGGAAAAGAGATTTCGTCTTTATTATTTATTAGAAAACCAGTGGCTAAAGTTATATAATAAAGGACATAAATTAGAAGATTATTTTGAGAAACATGCGATTAAAAAGATTGCAATCTATGGAATGGACGATATCGGAAATCGAGTTCAGGAAGAATTAGTTCACTCAGAAAAAGTGGAAATTTCCTATATGATTGATGAGCAAGCTTATCGTAAATATGGAACTGGAACAGTAGTTGATTTTGAAGATACATGGGAGGATGTAGATTTAATTTTAATTACAGATGAATTTTATTATCCTGAAATCAAAGAAAAGATTCAAAAAAAGGGAAGTTGGAAAATTATTTCGTTAAAAGATGTTATTTTAGAAATACTTCAATATAAGTAAAAGAAAAGGAAGTGATTTCATTGCGAAAAAAAATAGGTATTTTTACTTGGTGTAATCGTGGAGTGAATTATGGACAAACACTTCAGGCGTTTGCCATGTATCGTATTATGTGTAAAATGGGTTGCCAAGCGAAATTAATTCAATATAGAAAGAGAATTGAGGAAGAACCTGTAAATCATGATCTAGGAAATCCCTATGCCAACTCTATCTATGAATTTTTTTGGGGATTATATCGAGCTGGAAGTGATTTCTGGAAAGAAAAAATTAAATTTAATATTTTTACAAAAAGATATATTAAGACTTCTGCCTTTTGTTACGATAAACAAAAAGCAGAAAGAGAAATTGAAGATTGTGATGCGATTGTTTGTGGAAGTGATCAGATTTGGAATCCTGCTTCTTTTGATCCAGTATATTTCTTAAATTTAGGAAAAGAATCTTTAAAAAGGATTTCCTATGCACCAAGTATTAATGACGATATTGATTTTGAAAAGAAAAAACATATTTACCGTCGTATGTCAGATTGTTTGAAACGAATGGATGCTCTATCGGTTCGAGAAGATATTGGAGTTACGATTATAGAAAAAATATCTGGTTTCCATGCAGTACAAGTACTAGATCCAACCCTTCTTTTACCATGTACGGAATGGGATAAAGTTGCGTCAAAGAGATTGCTTCACAAACCATATCTGATCTGTTATGTTTTGGGAGAAATTGCACAACAAGAAGAAACGATAGTAAGAATTGCAAAAGAAAGAGGAATATCGAATATTTATTTTATTAACACAAGAAATACTCAAAACTATCAAAAACAATCAAAAGAATTAAAAGAATTAAAGGGAATTGGACCAAAGGAATTTGTTTCCTTAATTAAATATGCAGATGTTGTCTTTACCGATTCTTTTCATGCCACTGCATTTTCTATTAACTATCAAAAAGAATTTTTTGCTTTTCGTAGATATCAAATGGCAACGGAATATGGAGGAGCTTCTAGAATCCAATCTATTTTAAGACTATTACAATTAGAAGAACGTTTTATTGATGCTAAGACAGAAACTTCCTTTATAAAACTGATTGATTATAATAAAGTTTCCAACCGATTGAATCAAGAAAGGAAAAAGTCATATCACTTTTTAAAGGAGGCTTTGAATGATTGATCAGATAAAGAGAGAAGAATGTTGTGGATGTAGTGCCTGTGCAGCAATATGTCCAAAAGGCTGTATCCAGATAGAACAAGATTTAGAAGGTTTTTATCATCCAAAACTAAACTCGCAAAACTGTATAGAGTGTAAAAAATGTCTTACAATCTGTCCTGTCAATCAAAAAGAAACTTCTATCTATCCAGAAACAGAAGAAAGAGTGACACAAGCTTATGCAGCATATAATACAGACCTTTTACAACGATATACTAGTTCTTCTGGAGGAATTTTTACTTTACTAGCCAACTGGGTGATTGAAAAAGGAGGAATTGTCTTTGGAGCTGCATTTGATGAAAATTTTCAAGTAAAGCATATCAAAGTAGACTCGAAAGAACAAATAAAAAAGTTACAGGGTTCGAAATATGTACAAAGTCAGATAGGAGATACTTTTTTAAAGACAAAAACTTATTTGGAGGAAGGGCGTTTTGTATTATTTTCTGGAACGCCATGCCAGATTGAAGGATTACTTCATTTTCTCAAAAAGCCATATGAAAATCTAATTACTATAGATGTATTTTGTACAGGAGTCCCAAGTCCAAAAATATGGAAAGATTATTTGGAATATCGAAAAGAACAAGCCTGTGCAGAAAAAATAGAACATATCAATTTTCGAAATAAATCGGAAGGCTGGGAAAATTATAGAGTTTACTTTTCCTTTGATAATGGAATAGAGTATAGTAAAGGTTCAAAAGAAGATAGCTATATGCAGGGATTTATTCGCGGAATTTTTCTACAGCCAGCTTGTTATCAATGTAAATTTAAAGAGATAAAACACAATAGTGATTTAACTTTAGGAGACTTTTGGGGAATTCGAAAAGAACTACCAGAATATTATAATTTTTATGGCGTATCTGCAATTTTGGTTCATTCCCAAAAAGGAGAAAAGATTTTAAAGCAACTTGATCAAATCAAGTTGAAAGAAGTATCTGTAGAGAGTGTATTAAGAGGAAATAAAAATGCAGTAAAAAGTGTTACTGCATTTGCAAGGAGAGAAATATTTTTTGACGCATATGAAAATCAAAAACTAACTCTCACAGAAGCAATTAAAAAGGCAGTTGGACAAGATATTGGTCAAGGAAGATTAAGACAATATTTTAATCTTTTAAAACAGTGGGTAGAAAATTTACAAAATAAGCAATTTTTATATGAAAAATTACTTCAAAAAGAGGTTCATAAAGTCGGATTAATTGGACTGGGTGATATTGGAAGGCGATTAAAACAGGAACTAGAATTAGATCCCAATAATATTGAAATCTGTTTTATACTAGATGAAAATGAAATAGAGTTTGAGCAACAGTTAGAAGAAGTAAAGTCAAAGTCTTGTGATCTTATTATTATTTGTTCTTTTGTAGATTTTTATGAATTAAGAGAACGACTATTAAGTAAAGATTATTTAAAAGAAAAAATAGTATCCTTAAAAGATTTAGTAATACAATAGTTGTAAATTTTTGTTGATATTATAAAGATATAAAAATTTAAACGTTTGAAAATAAATTTATATAAGAGTTGTAGTTTTACAATTTGAGTAATTCTATACTTATAAAACTTAATTCTTATATAAATTTTATTTTTACAGTTAAACGTAACTTATTGAAAATTACACTTACTGTAAATGAAATGAAAGGAGAGATAATTTTAAAATAAAAAGAAAGGGACAAACAAAATGGCAGTAATGATGGCAATTGGATGGATTTCAATTATGTTGCTATTTGGTATGGTATTAAGAGCAAAAGTGAAATTTTTAAGAGGAATGTTAATGCCAGCTAGTGTTATTGGTGGAATTATTGGGTTTCTTGTACTAAATAGCAATATAGTTTCAGATATAGATTATAAGATCTATTCTGATTTAGTTAATTTTCTTTTTACACTATCCTTTATTTCTATTGGTTTAACAGGTGTTTCAAAAGAAGAAAAAAAAGATAATACAGTTTCAAAAGAAATTGTTAAAGGTTCAATGGGAATGGGATTTATATGGACAGTTTTATATGCGATAACGCCAGTTATTGGATATTATACAATAACTGTTTTGGGTGCAGGGGTTGAAATGGATGGATTATATGGACTTATGATTCCATTTGCATTTTGTCAAGGTCCAGGTCAATCGGTAGCATTTGGAACAATTATTGAAAGAGGTGGATGGTCTAATGCAACACAAGTTGCTGTCACATATGCCTCTATTGGATTTTTATTTGCTTTTCTAATAGGAGTTCCAATAGCAAAGTATGGAATAAAAAAGGGTTTAGCTCAATATTCCGGTTCCATAACGGAGAGTATAGCAAAGGGTATTTATTCTCCAAAAGAACAAAAGGAATCGTGTGGTAAGATAACTACTTATAGTGGAAATATTGATGTTTTAGCATTTCATTTTGCACTAATTGGTCTTTGTTTTATTCTTGCACAATATTTAGGAAAAATATTTTCTTATATTCCAGGGTATTTTGGAGAGACTTTTTCTTCTATGACCTTTTTAAATGGTATGTTATGTGCATATTTTGTCAAATGGATTATGAGAAAACTAGGAATTGAAAAATATCATGATAGTATTTTACAGACTAGAATTACTGGATTATGTACAGACTTTTTAGTTTGTGGAGCATTTATGTCCATCCAGATTTCAATTATTAGTAGGTGGATACTTCCAATACTTGGAGTTTGTATTATTACAGGAGTAGTAACATTAATGTTTGCTTTATATTTTGGTTCTCGTTTGGGGGGAAGATGTGATTTTGAACGTACATTAGGACTATGGGGATGTCTTACCGGAACTTGTCCAACAGGAGTTGCTCTGATTCGTATTGTAGATCCTCATCTACAAACAACTGCTGCAACAGAGATGGGAGCAATGAATATTGCAATGTTACCTTCCTACTTTGTAACAACTGCAATCTTGGGATATAGTATAGGACAATTATCATTTTTTTCTATGTTAATTCAATGTATCATTACCTTTTTGGTTATTTTAGTTTTAATGAAAGTATTACGGCTTTGGGGAAAACCAACATTTTCTTTTAAAAAGAAAGAGGAGGAAATAAACATATGATTCTTGGAATTCCAGAAATAATAGAGAATGAAAAAACTTCTAGGCTGGTTTGTAATGTTACAGTTGGTAAAGAGGTTCGAGAAATTTGGTTTGAAGTAGATAAGGAGTATGGACAATATTTATGTGCGGATCGAGTTGATGCTTTTGTAATTGGCTTGTTATCTTGGGCGATGAGAAATGGAGAAGATATTATTTGCAAAGCACCTATAACAGAAATGTTACTATATAATATTGAAAAATTTCTTCTTCCTAGCGTGATAAAAAATGCTAAAAATCTCCATTGTCCTACTATTTATGCAAATACGATAGACAATATTAAAGATACCGCAGGTGCAGTAGGAACAGGAGCTTCTTGTGGAATTGATTCTTTTCATACGATCATGAATCATTTGAATTCTAAATTTGAAAGTATGAATTTAACCCATCTTTGCCTGAATAATGTTGGAGCTTATAATAGTGCACATGATGCTGAAAGTGTTAGAACAGCCGTTATATGGAGAGCTCAAAAAGCAGCAGAAGAGTTGAATTTAAAATTATTAAGTACAAATTCTAACTTCGCAGAAGTTTTTCCTCAAAATCATTTACTAACGAATACGTATACTTCTATGTTTGCGGTATTTTGTCTACAAAAACTTTGGAAAGTATACTATTATTCTTCTGGTTCAGATTTTTCCCATTTCTCTTTAAAAGAAAATGATCTACATGATACTGCCTATTACGATTTACTTCTTTTGGATTGTTTTAGTTTACCAAATATAAAATTATATTCCGAAGGTGCAACTAAAACTCGATTTGAAAAGATACAACAGGTATCTTCATTTCCACTTGCAAAGAAATATTTACATGTTTGTATTAGAAAAGAAACTAATTGTGGAAAATGTGATAAATGTAAAAAGACTATATTAGTATTTGATGCTATTGGAAAACTAAAAGAGTTTAATCAAGTATTTGATACAGAACAATATGATAGAGAAAGAGATAGATATTTAGGATTAGATTGTATAAAAAAAGACATTGGAAATATGTATTACAATGATATTTATAATGTTATAAAAGATGATCCTCAAATGAAGCAGGTAGAGAAACGTTTACAAGAGCATGTAAAACAGTGTGTGCAACAATTACAAGGGAAGAAATTAGTAATTTATGGAGCTGGGGAAGTTGGACTAATGCTTTATACATTACTAAAAAAAGAAGGTTATGATCAACTGCTCTATTGGATTGATAAAAATGATACTTTACATGGAAGAAAAAAAGTAGGAATTCCGATTTTATCTTATGAAGAATGGAAAAAGGTAGCTAAAGATTTAGATTTATCAGAAATTTGTATGATAATATCTGTAATTAGACAAAGTAATGCAGTAACTCAAAAAATCAGAGAAGATTTTGGAGATAAATTAGAAATTGTCGAGAGAAGTAAGATTGCTTTTGATTGGTTAGAAGACGTATAAAGGATTGTTTTTTCCTTTCCTAAATAGTATAATATATGTATTATAAATACTATACTATTTGGGAAAGGAAATTTTATGTTTATATATTGGGATGGATATGAGATTGATGGATCGGATACGGATTTTAGTATTATACTGCCAGAGAATGTACAGATAATGGAACTGGTTGATATATTTTTAAAAAATCCTTTACTTGATAGAAAGAAAAGTCCAGAGATTACATTTTATAAAGGAAGAATAAAAAACATTTTATCGATAGAAGAGTTAAGGGAGAAAGTGCTTTCTGGAGACTATCCACCTATAGAGATTACTATAAATTGTCTTCATCCAGAAGAATTAGAGGAATCTTTACGAAATGAAATTTATTCTATTAGTAAAAGAAGAGAACCAAAAGAGGAGGCATATGGGAAGGTAGAACATCCATGTACTCCACCATTTAAACAGGATTATTATACCCGTGGAGAGATGACAGTAGTCCTTTGTATTAGCAATAACAAAATTACTTATGATGAAGAATTCGTAGATGGTTATATGACAAATATAGAATGGTTTCAGTTTCATGATCAGGCAATGCCTTATGTTGAATTAAATGTTGGGCCGGGCTTTTATTATGAATATGCTATTTATTTAGTTGATTATTTAAAGGATAACTTTCCATCTATTGCTACTTATGGAGGTTTAGACTGCACAGGAGAATGGCTAGGAGGCTGTACGTATTCAGATTCTCTTTATAGCTTTGAACAAATAGAGTTACCGGTTGTCTATAGTATAAAAAATACAATAAAACGCCTTTGTGAATACGATATTTTGTGTCCAGCAATCTCTTATTTTAAGAAAAATAAATGGTTCTATGAGCGTATAAAAGAGTTTATCCTATGTATGGATTGTCCATCTTTTTTAGATGAGAAAAGACGTGACAAATTAAAGGGGTATTCTTTTTCTGAGTATATAGAGTTAGTAGAACAGGTTTTAAACAGTGAAATAAATAATTTTGAAATTATTAGAAAGACAGCTATTCATATTCTGATTCCAGAGCCTAAAAATTATCAAGTCTGTAAAATGGCTTTTCCTATTATCGAAAAAGATATGAAAGAATATAAAGAAGAGAATTGTTTTGGATATTTTTGTTTTTCTAAACATGACCAAAAGATTTATGCACAATTTCGAATCTTTTATCAAATTAAGCCGTACTTTTGCAACTTATTAGAACTGATGCAAACAGGACAGTTAGAAGAAATAAAGGCAGAAACATATCGGAGAAGACATGAAGATTAATGTGAGAGCAGAACAAAATGCGTTGATGTTTTTTCAAAGATCCACAGCACGAACCGCATATATAAATGGAGAAGAGTTAGAAGTTTTGATTCAATGGACAAATGGAAAAGAAAATGAATTTTCTAAACGTTTAAGACAACTTGGAATTTTAGAGGATAATCAAAAAGAACAAATAAGAGAACAAGCCTTGTTAGCAAAGAAAAAAACAGCTCCACTTCATTCTTTTTGTGCACCAGAAAGCCTGCATATAGAATTAACAGAAAGATGTACATTAAATTGTCCACAATGTTATAAATCGGTATCCGATAAAGAATTACCAAAAGAAATATTAGAAGATATTTTGTATCAGGCAGCAGAATTTGGGGTATTTCAAATTGCATTTGGAGGAGGAGAACCTTTATTATATCCTTATCTATCACAGGCTATTGCAAAAACAGTTCAATATAAAATGGCTTGTTCTATTACAACCAGTGGAAATGGACTTTCTAAACAACGGTTAAATGAGCTTAAAACTTTAGGATTAAATCATATTCAAATTTCTTTAGGAGGTTCTAGAAAAGAAATCCACAATTATTCTAGAGATGGTTTTTTTTATGGAATAGAAGCATTACAACTATTAAAACAACAAAAAAAAGAAGGAAATTTAACACTTTCCTATGGAATTAATTGGGTTGCACGAATGGATAATATCGATGATTTCCCATCTCTTGTTGATTTAGCAAAAGCGGTTGAAGCACAAAATATAAATATATTACGTTATAAGCCTTCCAAAAAAGAAGAGTACAAAAAAGTTCGACTGTCAAAAGAGAAACTTTTGAAATTAGCGGCAATGGTTCGTGGTGTAAGTGGAATTGCTATAAAAGTAGATTCTGCATTTTCTTTTCTACTATGTCATCTCAATAAAAGGCAAGGAAATTTTACTGGATGTGGTGCAGGAAGAAGATTTTTAGCAGTAGACGCACAAGGATTTTTAAAACCATGTAGTCATGTATTCTTTCAAGAAAAAAGTAAGAGTTTAAAAGAAACATGGTATCATTCTAAAATCTTAGAAGACTTTCGACAGATGAATTCATCTATTGGTCTACCATGCAAAGCATGTAATTATGTAAATGGATGTGCAAGTTGTAGAGCGATTATTATGGCACAGAGAGGTAATTTTTATGATGGTGATGAAGAATGTCCTTTTATATCTTCCCGTTTTATACAAAAATAGTTTTTTATATACTAAAAAAGTATTAAAATATTAACAGATCAAAAAATAATTATGAATAGGGTTCTTTCTATTCTGTTGATTTCTTACTTCCATTGTTATTATGAGCGTAAATACACAATGGAGGAAAAAGGTATGTTAGAAGGAAAAGATAATAATATTCAGGTTGGGAGACGATTAAAAGAGGCGAGAACGAATTTAGGGTATCGTCAGGTAGATTTTGCAGAAACACTCAAAGTAACAGAAGAACATTATCGAAAATATGAACTTGGATCAACAGGACTTTCTGCGAATAAATTAATTATTTTATATCAGAGTTATGGAATTGATCCTACCTATCTTTTAACTGGAAAAGGACCAAAAGAATTTGATGTCGAATATTTTATAGCAAATTGTACAAAAGATCAAAAAGAGCAATTTTTACACCGAATTTTTGCTTATCTTTTAAAATTCCTTACAAAGTAAAGGAAAAAAACATAGGTAAATAGAAGAATTTCCCCGAAAAATAATTCTGTTGTTGGTGAAATTTACTGAAAATTCATCTGTAAATTTAGTTGAAATCACCACCTGTTTGTAGTATACTGTTAGACAGGCTAAGATGCACCAGAAAACAGGAGGATTTGCGATGATTGAAGCAACGAGCTGTGGTGGTGTAGTTATTTTCCGAGGGAAGATCCTATTACTTTATAAAAATTATAAAAATAAGTATGAAGGTTGGGTACTTCCGAAGGGAACGGTAGAGGAAGGTGAAGAGTATAAGGAAACTGCGGTTCGGGAGGTGCGGGAAGAAACAGGAGTTAATGCCTCCATTATTAAGTATGTCGGTAAAAGTCACTATACGTTTAATACCCCGCAGAATACTGTGATGAAGGATGTACACTGGTACCTGATGATGTCGGATAGCTATTACAGCAAACCACAAAGAGAAGAATATTTCATGGATTCCGGATATTATAAGTTTCATGAAGCATATCATCTGCTCAAATTTTCAAATGAAAAGCAAATTTTAGAACGAGCGTATGAAGAATATGTAGATTTAAAAAGGAGTAATCTCTGGGGATGTAGGAAATATTTTTAAACAATAGGAGCTGCCAAAATAGATTTTGACTACCATATAGGTAGAAAAATTTTATTTTGTAACAGCTCCTATCTTCAATATAATGAAAGGAAACAATAATGAAAAATAAACAGCAATTTCATCTTTATAAAAGAAAAGCTTATTATTATGAAACAGATCAGATGAAAATTATTCATCATTCAAATTATATTCGTTGGTTTGAAGAAGCAAGAATTGATTTTTTAGAACAAGTAGGATTTGGATATCAGATTATGGAAAAAGAGGGAATTTTAAGTCCTGTATTGTCTATAAACTGTGAATATCTATCCATGGTTCATTTTAATGATGAAGTTTATATCATTCCCAAAATTGAAGAATTTTCAGGCGTAAAATTTAAGGTATCCTATCAGATTTTAGATGCAAATACCAGAGAACTTAAAACGACAGGAGAAAGTAAACACTGTTTTTTGGGAATGGATTATAAACCAATTCGATTAAAAAAAGATTATCCAAAACTATATGATTTGATGCAGTATTTAGTAGGCTTTGATCTTTTAAAACAAGTTTCAGTTGAAAACATATACTAAGGAATAATAGAAAGCTGACTTCTGGAATAGTTATGAAGTGTAGTATAATTCCAAATGCCTATGAGTGGATTTTTCTGTAGTTTTACAAGCAAATCAAATACATTCTTACGAAAGACAGAAAAGTTATCTGTTTCTGGAAACCGAATTTGATAAAGAAGGTTTAATAACGGCTCAAGATAGATTTCATAAAGAGTTTCTGTAAAAGAATTCTGCATTGTCTTTTTAAATTGTTGTAAAGTTTGATTTTGAAAAACAGGTGTAGAGTCTGTTTCTAGTTTAACAAGTTCTGCTCGAAAAGTTTCTCCATCGATTAGCTTTGGGATTTTACTATTAGTTAGCTTATCTACGAGATAATTGATCCAAACAGGAAGTAAAACAGGAGCATTCGAAAGACGACAGATCTGTTTGGATAGGATTTGAGCATGATTTTGATCAGATAAAAGAACATTTGGTTCATCAAAAGATAAAAAATAATCTAAAATTTCAAAATAAATTTCGGTATCTGCTTTTAATAAAGAAAAATCTTCATATTCCATCTGTTTTAAAAATTGTACAATCATTTCGGATTGTTCTGTAATCATTCCTGTTCCATGCAAAAAACTTAACATCAAATGTTTGATATCCTTTAAAATCGAAAGTTTATCTTGATCTTTAAAATAGGGAAATTCATAAAATTGTGTAAAGGCAGAATGGAGATTTGATAATACTATAGTATCTGTTTTGTCTGAAGTAAGATTTGTATAAATATTGGAAAGAGTAAAAAGTTCTGATAGCCAAATTGGAAGCTCCCTCTCATTAAGATATGTTTTAGAATCAACCGTCACAGTGGCATGAAAACGGTTTACTTCCAAAGCAAACTGTTCTAGTCCTATTGTTTGGTAAAAAGGAGCAATAGGACTATTCATATAACAAGCAGCAACTTCTTGAATATTACTCTGTTCTTCTAAAAAAGGTTGTTTTATCTGTTGAAGTATTTTGCTGTTTATAATAAACGGAAACAGCAAAAACATACTGCTAAATAAAGCACAAACCATACTAATCAAACTTCCAGAAAATTTTGAAATCCCATTTTTACTACTTTTTTTCCACTGTCTGCGTTTAGACGGAGGTAGAGCAACAATAATAGTAAGATAAATAATCCAAGAAAGAAAGTGGACTGGCAGATAAAAAATAGCAATAAAATATGGAATTGCACAAGAGAGTAATGTAGCATAAATAGGCTTACTTAACAGGGCAGTATTTTCTGAAGAAAAATAAGGAGTAAGTTGCTTTTGAATTAAAAAATTAAGTGATTGCTCGGACTGTGTGTGTAGTTTTGTCCATTTTGCAAAAGATAATAAAAGCTGTTCTGTAAAAAAAGGCAGAAGATTTAAAAAAAGTATAAGAACAGTTAACAGTGTAATGACACGAATTATACTTTTTTGAAAACCCCGTTTTAAACCAATATATCCTCCAAAAACCACAAGTATAAAAGTTAAAATGACAGGAATGAAAGAAATCATAAGTTCACCTCCGCAATACCTTTTCTTGGTACATATCTTTTCCAGTGCTGCATATATTATTCTAACCTGATTGATTCCATATGATTATTTTTGAAAAAGAAATGTGCAAGAATGGAGGTCTTTATGAATTATCATTCGCTGACAATAGAAGAGACATTAAAACAGTTACATACCGATCCCAAAACTGGACTTTCAGAAAAGGAAGTTCGCATCCGCAGGCAGGCAAATGGTTTAAATATACTTGCTGCTAAAAAAAAGAAGAGTTTAATTTCTCGATTTTTTGCACAATTTTCTGACTTTATGATCTTAGTATTGATTGCAGCCGCAATCATTTCGTTTTTGGTGTCTTTAGCAGAAGGCGAAGCTGATTTTGTGGATCCTTTGATTATTTTAGCTATTATTTTATTAAATGCTATTTTGGGATTAATTCAAGAAGAGAAGGCAGAAAAAGCTCTAGAGGCACTAAAACAAATGTCTGCTCCCAATGCACTTGTACTTAGAGAGGGGAAGAGAAAAAGTATTCCATCTCAGGAATTGGTTTTAGGAGATATTATTTTTTTAGAGACAGGACATTATGTACCAGCTGATGCAAGATTAATTGATTCGATTGATTTAAAAGTAGACGAGTCAGCTTTAACAGGAGAATCTCATCCAGTTGGAAAAGATGCTAATGTTGTATTAAAGGAAGAAGCCATGTTAGGAGATAGAAAAAATATGGTTCCTTCGACAGGAATTATAACATATGGAAGAGGTAGTGCAGTTGTTACAGCAACTGGAATGAAAACAGAAGTTGGTCATATTGCTGCTTTAATTATGGAAGATAGCACACCAGATACTCCTTTACAAAAAAGATTAGAAAAGACAGGAAAGGTTTTAGGAATTGCTGCCTTATGTATTTGTATTATCATTTTCGTTTTGGGAGTATTACAGGGAAGAGCATTATTTTCAATGTTTATGACAAGTGTTAGCTTGGCTGTAGCAGCAATTCCAGAAGGGTTGCCAGCTGTAGTAACCATTATGCTTTCATTAGGAGTTCAGCGGATGGCAAAGAAAAATGCAGTTATTCGAAAACTGCCAGCCGTAGAAACATTAGGAAGTGCAACATATATCTGCTCAGATAAAACAGGAACTTTGACACAAAATAAAATGACAGTTACAGCAATAAATTTACCTGAAGAAACAGAACTATCTTTAAAAGAAGCAGCAGAGAAAAAAGAGGGGATAGCATTATTTACTGCGGCAATATTATGCAATAATTCTATATTAGAATCAGAAAATGGAAAGAAAAAGAAGAAAAAAACTTCTGATTTGGAAGAAAAAGTATTTGAAGTTTCTGGAGAACCGACAGAAAGTGCTCTACTTACTTCTGCTTTATATGCTGGAGTCAACTATGGAAAAATTCAAGCAACATATCCTAGAGTTAGAGAACTTCCATTTGATTCTATAAGAAAACGAATGACTACAGTACATAGATTGCCAGATGGCGGATATATTTCCATTACAAAGGGAGCACTTGATTTACTTCTTCCGCTTTGTACCAATAGTTATAATAAAGGAAAAAAAGAACCATTAACCGTTACTTTAAGAAATAAAATAAAGCGCCAAAACGATCGTTTGACTAGTAGAGCACTTCGAGTAATTGCGATTTCCGGAAAAAAGTTAGAACGCTCTCCAGAACAGATGACAGCAACACAATTAGAACAAAATCTTACTTTTTTAGGGCTTTTTGGAATGATCGATCCTCCAAGACCAGAAGTAAAAGATGCAGTGGCATTATGTCGTTCGGCTGGAATTACACCTGTTATGATTACTGGAGATCATGCAGTCACAGCAAGTGCAATTGCAAAGGAACTTGGAATTTTAACATCAGAAAAAAAACCGCCTCTTTTGCCTTTAGAAAGTGGAAAGGTAGCTGTAGCAGAATTAGCAGTATCTTCTTATCTGGATACACGTGTTATTACGGGTGAAGAATTAAATCGAATGACAGATACAGATCTCAGTGAACAAATTTATAAATATCGTGTATTTGCTAGAGTTTCGCCAGAACATAAAGTGCGTATTGTAAAGGCATTACAAAAGAGAGGGGAAGTTGTTGCAATGACAGGAGATGGTGTCAATGATGCTCCAGCCTTAAAAGCAGCGGATATTGGATGTGTCATGGGGAAAACGGGGACAGATGTAGCAAAAAATGCTTCAGATATGATATTAATGGATGACAATTTTGCAACGATTGTAGCAGCAGTAAAAGAAGGAAGAGGAATATATGACAATATTAAAAAATCCATTCATTTTCTGCTTTCTAGCAACATCGGTGAAATTATTACAATCTTTACTGCTATTTTATTTGGACTTCCTTCTCCTTTGGCAGCAGTACAACTTTTATGGGTCAATTTAGTAACAGATTCTTTGCCAGCAATCGCTTTAGGAGTAGAACCACCTGCTACAGATATTATGAACCGAAAACCTATTTCTCCAAAGAAAGGAATGTTTGCAGATGGACTAATATTTAAAATTATTTTTGAAGGGGCAATGATTGGATTTTTAGCCTTAATTGCTTATATGCTTGGCGGAACGACCTGTTGTTTTGCTGTTTTAAGTTTATCTCAACTTTGTCACGCATTTAACATGCGAAGTGAATATTCTCTAAGAACGATTGGATTGTGGAGTAATCCCAAAATGTTAATTTCCTTTTTCATATGTGCTTTTCTTCAGATTGCAGTAATTTCTTATAAACCACTCGCGGATATTTTTCAAGTACAACCACTTTCCACAATTCAATGGATATTCACCGCAATTTTATCGTTTCTTCCAATTCCAATTGTAGAAATACAAAAATATTTTTGTCAGAATAAACACATGAATAAATTTTCATAAAAATTTGAAAGCAACTATTCAAAAAAATCTTTCTATTATTTTTGAATAGTTTGCTTTTGTTTATGCTACACTTTTGTAGAAGGTATTGACGGGAAAAGAAAAATCGGATAGAATTTAAAGTAGATTTCATTGAAGCAGAAAATCACAGAATTCACGCAAAAACGATTGCCAGATTTTAAAATTTCATATATTCTTAAGATAACAAAAAAGAAAGGAACGTGTGGCTGCACGAAAGGGGAACGTATATGGATTCTATTATCTGGCTCATTGTACTTGTAGTGCTTCTGCTCGTAGAGATCATAACACTAGGATTGACTACGATATGGTTTGTAGGAGGTGCACTTGTTGCATTTATCTCAACATATCTAAAGGCAAACATCTGGGTACAGTTGATTCTCTTTATTGTTGTTTCCTTGATTTTGTTATTTTTTACAAGACCGGTGGCAGTCAAATATTTGAACAAAAAGAGGGTAAAAACAAATTACGAAGGACTGATCGGAAAAGTAGTCAGGGTAA
Source organism: uncultured Lachnospiraceae bacterium (assembly GCA_910586015.1). Taxonomy (GTDB): domain Bacteria; phylum Bacillota; class Clostridia; order Lachnospirales; family Lachnospiraceae; genus MGBC140009. The sequence continues at coordinate 106,010 of CAJUGJ010000006.1, read as the reverse complement.
CAGAGCGAGTGGATAATTTCAATCAAACTGGAGCGGCTGTGGTAAACGGGCAGACTTGGACTGTTCGCACAAAAGAAGAAAAAACTTGTATTGAACCCGGCACAAAAGTTCAGATTATTGACATCGTAGGAGTAAAGTTAATTGTAAAAGAATATAGGGAGGAGATTTAGAATATGGATTTTTTAGGTTATTTAGTAATTGGATTATTGATTTTAATTTTAATTATTATCGCATCTTGTGTAAAGATTGTACCACAAGCACAGGCATATGTTGTAGAACGATTAGGGGCATATCAAGGAACATGGAGTGTTGGATTTCATTTTAAAACCCCTTTGATTGATAAGATTGCAAAAAAGATTATTTTAAAAGAACAGGTAGTAGATTTTGCTCCACAGCCAGTAATTACCAAAGATAATGTTACTATGCAAATTGACACAGTAGTCTTTTATCAAATTACTGATCCAAAGTTATTTGCCTATGGAGTAGAACATCCTATTATGGCAATTGAAAATTTAACCGCAACAACACTGAGAAATATTATTGGAGATTTAGAATTAGATCAAACTTTAACTTCTCGTGAGATTATTAATACAAAGATGAGAGTTTCCCTAGATGTAGCAACGGATCCATGGGGAATAAAAGTCAATCGTGTGGAATTAAAAAATATTATTCCTCCAGCTGCTATTCGAGATGCGATGGAAAAGCAAATGAAGGCAGAGAGAGAACGAAGAGAATCTATTCTTCGTGCAGAAGGAGAAAAGAAATCTACAATTTTAGTAGCAGAAGGAAAGAAAGAATCAGCAATCTTAGAGGCAGAGGCAGAAAAAGAAGCTGCAATTTTACGTGCGGAGGCAAAAAAGGAAGCTACGATTCGTGAAGCAGAAGGTCAGGCAATGGCAATTGTTGCTGTTCAGAAAGCAAATGCACAAGGAATTGAATTATTAAATCAAGCAGCTCCACAAAATGCAGTACTTCAATTAAAGAGCTTAGAAGCATTTATGAAAGCTGCTGATGGTAAAGCTACAAAGATTATTATTCCATCTGAAATTCAAAGTATTGCAGGATTGACAAAAAGTATTGTAGAAGTGGCAAAAGATCAGCCAGATAAATAAGACAGATGAGGAGAAGACATGATGTTAAATGTAATGGTATTGGAAGATTGTTCAAAGAGTAGTCAAATACTTAAATCAATCATTCACAACATTTCAAATGACATTCATGTCTTTTGTGCATTAACCTTAGAACAGGCAGAAGAGTTCTTGAAGAATACTAAATTTGATCTGTTTTTTTTAGATATTCATTTAATCTCAAATCAAAACCGGAAAGAGGATATCTCTGGATTTTATTTTGCAAAAAAATTGCGAAAAAGAGAGGAATATGAATTTACTCCAATTATATTTGTAACTTCTATTACAGAATTAGAACTGCCTTCTTACAGAGAGGCTTCCTGTTATCGATATTTAGTAAAACCATATCGTAGACAAGAGATAGAAGAAATTGTAAAAAAAGTATTACGTACAAAAGAACAGGAAAAAGGACAGCAAATTACCATAAAAAAAGATGGAATTAATTTTCGTATTTATATAGCAGATATTATTTATATAAAAGCAATTCCAAGAGGAATTGAATTAATACTTACAAATGAAACAATATCTGTAAAATATATCACTTTAAAACAGATATTACAAAAGCTTCCTGACAAAGAATTTATTCAATGTCATAGAATGTTTGTTATTCATATTGGATATATTGAATATATTGATTTGGTCAATGGAGTCATAAAATTAAAAGAGGTAACACAGACAATAGAAATTGGAGTTACCTATAAAAGTAGAATGAGGAGTTTTCTAAGATGAATGGTTTTTTGGATTTGAAAACCTGTATTCTGCTGAGTGTTATTTTCATGGTGATTATCGTTTTAATTTTACTTTGGAAAAGAGATATTGCTATTTATCAAAAGCAAGAAAAAGAACTCCAAATGTATCGAACCTATGTAAAACCATTAGAGGGATTGATACAAGAAATTAGAGCAAAGCAGCATGAATTTGATAATCATCTAAACGCAATTTTAAATATGCACATTATGATAGAAACGTATGATGAATTAGTAAAAGAACAGTCGAAATATATTCGACAGATCATACAAGAAAGAGATAATAATTATTTAAGCCTATTAAAGATCAGCGACAAGGTTTTAGCGGGATTTCTATATAGTAAGTTAATGGAATTTAAAAATAAGATATCTGTAGTTTTAATTGTAGGAAGTCATGAAATTTTAACCAATGTACCAGAACGAGATCTGATTGAAGTGATTGGCTCGCTATTTGACAATGCAGTAGAAGCTTGCAATGAAGATAAAAGAAAACTTCGCCTGTTTTTAACCTCTGAAGAAGAACATTTTATCTTTGAAATCAAAAATGAACATGAACCATTATCGATTGGACAACTTTCTAAATTTTTTGAACGTGGATACTCTACAAAACAAAAAGATGGAAAAAGAGGACTAGGACTTTGGAATGTAAAAAGACTTGTAGAACAGTACAGAGGAGAACTATTTGTAGAAAATGAGGAAATCGAAGGAAAAAATTATATTTGTTTTCGGGTGAAACTCTAATATATGATTTTGACACCGGAATAAAAAATCCACATACCATAGTAGTAGAACCTAAATTTAAGGTGATGGTATGTGGATTTCTTTATTATTGTTAGCATTCACCCTCAGTATAGATGCTCTTGGAATCGGAGCTGCTTATGCCGTTAAAAAGGTCACGATTCCTTTTCATGCAAAAATAATTATTGGTATAATGTCTATTTTTATTATGTGGGGAAGTGCCCTAATTGGTCAGGGAATGAGTGCTGTTCTTCCAAAGTGGTGTACAAATTATCTTGGACTTTTGATTTTATTTTTAATGGGAGCAATCTTTATTCATAATGGATTAACCAACGGAGAGGCAAATGATTATGACATAAATGATTCAAAAAAGATTGAGAGTGGAGAAAGTATTTTATTAGCAGTTGCTCTGTCCGCAGATTCAATTAGTGTTGGGATGGCAGTTGGAGCATTACAAATGTCATGGTTTTTACTTGGTATTTTTGTAGGACTATTACAACTATTTTTTTTATGTATTGGGTTATATATTGTTGGAAAAGGGAAAAAATTTGCTACAATAAATAGTAGAATCAGTGGTATGATTTCTGGTGCAATGTTAATTTTAATTGGTATTTTAAGAGCATTTTTTTAAAAATGTTAGAAATTTCGTAGTATTAAAATCTGGAAAATAAGAAAAGATTCCCAGAGATTAATACTACGAAACTTTTAAAAAGATCTAGATTTTTGGAATCTGCTGAGGTATAATAAAAATAATAGTCAATAAAAATCTACAAGTTATATCATATAACACAACAATGTACTGAAAAGATAGCTATATGCCAAATGGTATATGGTCAAATATAGTTATATGCAGAAAAGGAGAGCAATATGTACAAGATTACAAAAAAGGAAATGTTGTCGGATAGCATCATTTTAATGGATGTTATCGCTCCAAGAGTGGCAAAACATTGTTATCCGGGACAATTTGTGATTGTAAAAATGGATGAGCAGGGGGAACGAATTCCATTGACTATCTGTGATTATGATAGGGAGAAAGAAACAATAACGATAGTATTTCAGATTGTTGGTGCTTCTACAAAGATGATGGCAAAATATGAGGTAGGAGATAGTTTTCGTGATTTTACAGGACCATTGGGATGTAAATCAGAGTTAATTGATGAACCAATAGAAGAATTAAAGAAAAAGAAAATTCTTTTTGTAGCAGGAGGCGTTGGAACTGCACCTGTATATCCACAGGTAAAGTGGATGAAAAGTCAAGGTTGTGAAGTAGATTGTATTATTGGTGCAAGAACAAAGAGTTTAATTATTTTAGAAGAAGAGATGAAAGAAGTCGCTGCGAATACTTATGTCACTACAGATGATGGCTCTTATGGCTTTAAAGGCAATGTTAATGATATGATTAAAGAATTAATACATAATCGTGGAAAATCGTATGATTTAGTAATTGCAATTGGTCCAGTGATTATGATGAAGTTTGTGTGTCTTTTAACAAAAGAATTGGGAATTAAAACGGTTGTTAGTATGAACCCAATTATGGTAGATGGAACAGGAATGTGTGGAGCATGTAGATTGACAGTAGGGGGACAGGTAAAATTTGCCTGTGTAGATGGTCCAGAATTTGATGGTCATTTGGTGGATTTTGATGAATCAATGAAACGACAGCAGATGTATAAGACAGAGGAAGGCAGAGCAATTTTACGTCAGACAGAAGGGACAACCCATCATGGCGGCTGCGGTCTTTGTAGCTAAGTATATTGTAAAAGGTAGATAGAAGGAGGATTAATTATGGGTGATGTATTAAAGAAAATCCCAGTCAGAGAACAAGATCCGCAAATTCGTGCAAAAAATTTTGAAGAGGTTTGTCTTGGATATAATAAAGAAGAGGCAATGGAGGAGGCAACCCGTTGTTTAAAATGTAAAAATCCACAATGCCAGAAGGGATGTCCAGTAGGCATTGATATTCCAGAATTTATTAGACAAGTAGAAGAAGGAAATATAGAAGAAGCATATCAAGTCATTAGTAAGTATTCAGCACTTCCGGCTGTCTGTGGAAGAGTATGTCCACAGGAAACACAGTGTGAGGCAAAATGTATTCGAGGAATAAAAGGAGATCCTGTTTCTATTGGAAAATTGGAGCGATTTGTTGCTGATTGGGCGAGAGAACATGAGATTTGTCCAACAGCTCCAACACAAAAAAAAGGAAAAAAAGTTGCGGTGGTAGGTTCTGGACCAGCTGGATTAACCTGTGCTGGAGATCTTGCCAAGGCAGGTTATGATGTTACGATCTTTGAAGTTCTTCATGAACCAGGAGGAGTTTTAGTCTATGGAATTCCAGAGTTTCGTCTTCCAAAGAAAACAGTCGTAGCAAGTGAAATTGAAAATGTAAAATCACTTGGTGTAAAAATCGAAACAAACGTTGTGATTGGAAAGTCAATGACAGTAGATGAACTCTTAACAGAAGAGGGATTTGATGCTGTTTTTATTGGCTCTGGTGCAGGACTTCCAAAATTTATGGGAATTCCAGGAGAAAATGCAAATGGAGTATTTTCTGCTAACGAGTACTTAACAAGAAGTAATTTAATGAAAGCATTTCGCGAAGATTATGATACACCGATTGTAGCAGGAAAGAAAGTCGCTGTTGTTGGTGGCGGAAATGTCGCAATGGATGCAGCAAGAACAGCTCTTCGTTTAGGAGCAGAAGTGCATATTGTTTATCGTAGAAGCGAAGCAGAACTTCCAGCGAGAGTGGAAGAAGTACATCATGCAAAACAAGAGGGGATTATTTTTAATTTACTGACCAATCCAAAAGAAATTTTGGTAGATGAAAACGATGCTGTTAAGGGAATACGTTGTGTAAAAATGCAGTTAGGGGAACCAGATGCTTCGGGAAGAAGAAGACCAGTAGAAATTCCAGATTCTGAGTTTATTATGGATGTAGATACTGTAATTATGTCTCTTGGAACAAGTCCAAATCCATTGATTTCTTCAACAACAAAGGGACTTGAAATTAATGGACATAAGTGTATTATTGCACAGGAAGAAAATGGACAAACAACAAAAGAAGGTGTTTATGCTGGAGGAGATGCAGTAACTGGTGCTGCTACTGTTATTTTGGCTATGGGGGCTGGAAAAGCTGCAGCAAAGGGAATTGATGAATATTTATCGAATAAATAATTAGAAATGGAAGAAACTGTTGCTGGGAAAAAAGTTTCAGGATCAAAAACAGCGATCCAAAAAAGATTCCCACGACAGTTTTTTCGATCTAAGGAAAGGCATGAATTAAAATGTGGGATGTAAAATTTGTACTGGAAGGAAGTTCCTTTTACTTTGCACTGATTGGAAGTATTATTGGTTTAATTTGTATTCTAGTATTGGGGATTATAATATATCAATATAAAAAACAAATAAAATCACAAACAAATGAACGAAAAAAGCTACAAATACAGATACAGGAAACAGAACAGCAAAAAAAGCAGTTAGAGGTTGTAAAAGAAAATTCAGAAAAAAAGTATCAGGCTTTAAAAGAAACAATAGAACAATTAGAAAAAGCAGCATATATGGATTATTTAACAGAACTGCCAAACCGAAAAGCTTTAGTAGAAATGCTTGAAAATGTGACACAGACATTACGAAAAGATGAAATCGTTGTTTTAATGGTATTAGAGTTAAATGATTTAAAAGTAAATAATATAACAGGAAAGATGTATGGTGATCAACTTTTAATTGATGTTGCGTATCGACTTAGAGATGCTTTAGGGGAAGATGATTTTTTGGCTAGGATTGGAGAAAACCAATTTGCTGTACTTACTCAAAATATTATAGATATGCAAGAATATGATGAGATGTTAAAACGTCTTCAAAAAATATTTTCCTATCCATTTTTATTAAGGACAAGAGAAATCTTTTTGTCTATCAGTATGGGAGTTGCTTTAGCACCAAAACAGGGAACAACAGCTTCTACATTAATGAAGCATACTGTTATGGCATTAACCGAGGCAAAAGAAAATGGAAAAAATACTTATGTGTATTTTGATGAGTCTATGAATGAACAAGATAAAAGAAGATTAGAATTACAAGCAGAACTTCATGCAGCTCTTACAAAAGAAGAATTTATTTTCCAATATCAACCGATTTTTGAACTAAATTCTATGAAATTATTAGGATTTGAAGCTTTGATTCGTTGGAATCATCCCAAACGTGGTATACTAAAACCAGAGGAATTTCTTCTAGTTGCAGAAGAAAGTGGATTAATTGTTTCAATCGGAAGACAGCTTTTTCAAAAAGTCTGTATAAAAATGAAAGAATGGGATAGAGCAGGATTTCATGAAATTAAAATGGCAGTTAATATTTCATCTAGAGAGTTTAGGGATAGAGATTTTACAGCAAATATCAAGGAAATTTTTACTAACACTGGTGCAAATCCAAAGAATTTTATTTTTGAAATAGAAGAAACGATGGTAGTATCTTATCTAACAGAAATTATGACACAGATACAACAATTAAGACAGCTTGGAGTATCGTTTGCATTAGATAATTTTGGAATAGGAAACTCTTCTTTTAATGACTTAAAGCAACTTCCAGTTACAATGTTAAAGATTGCACCGAGTATCATTCAAACAATAGAAACACAAGAAAAAGAACAAATCATTTTAGAAGCCATATTGTCTTTAGCACAAAAGTTACAACTTACAGTAGTAGCAAAAGGTGTAGAGGAAATTGTACAAGAAGAATTTTTAAAAACTCATTTATGTAATGCTGTTCAAGGATATTTATATGAAGTACCTTTAGAAGAACAACAAGCAGAAAATTTATTCATGAAACAGCAATAAAGTAGATAGAATATTAACCAAAATTGGTATCTAACCACATTCACGAGTTTGTAGGAAAGTAGTGCAGGAGGATAAAATGAGAAAAAGAAAAGTAATAATAGGATTTTTAATTTTAGAATTTCTTTTCTACTTTTTATTTTTATGGCTGGATTTATGCTCTTGGTGGATTTGGAATGATTTTCCGATCAAAAAGTCACTTTTATCAAATACTTTAAAGTTTTCTGGAATTGTAGTTTGTTTCCTTATGTCATGTTTTGTTTGTAAAAATTCTGCTGTTTCAAAAGAAGAAAAAGATACAAAAGAATTATATGAAAACTATCGAAAGGATAGTTTATTACAAGCAATAGCTTTAGGATGTACAATTTTAGCAGATATCTGTTTACTACTTACAGAACAATATACACTAGGAATTGGAATATTCTTGATAATTCAAACAATTTATCTCTATCGAATTCAAAAAAGCAGAGTTTTATTTTTAAATAAAGAATTAGCGAAACTATGTATAAAAAGAGTTTTACTCAGATTCATGATTGGAATAGGAGTTTTATTACTTTTAAATAAATATCTACTAATTAATTTTCAAACCTGTTTAGCAGTTATCTATTTTATTAGCTTTACAGACAATCTTTTTTTATTAGTACATTTTAAAAATAGCTTAAAAAATGGACTATTTCATTATTCTTTTTTTCTTTGGGGAATGTTATTTTTTTATTTGTGTGATATTCATGTAGGTATTTTTAATCTTTCCTCCGTTTTGCAAACAATTCCAAAAGCATTTTCTAAATTTGTTTCATTTGCAAGTGTGGCGATGTGGTTATTTTATCTGCCAGCACAAGTGTTACTTAGTATGAGTGGCGGAAGCTTTTACTGTGACATTTCTACAAAAAGATAAAAATAATTTTGTGAAAGCTTTTTCTTTGATTTATCTTGTTTCTTTTCTTAAATCTTGGTAAAATAAAGAAGAATTAATTCAATTTATCTGAGGAATTCTATAATCTATAGTATAATATCATAACATTTTTTCGATGAATTTCCATGGAAATGCAATAAAAAGTAAGAAAAGGAGCAATAAAAAATATGAAAGAAAATAATCGAATACCATATACAAAATTTCTTTCTGAACTGATTGAACAACTACGAAAAGAGTTAGGTACAGGATATCGAGTGGAATTACATCAAGTATTAAAAAATAATGGAGTGGTTTTAGATGCTGTTTTAATTATTCGCCCAAAGGAAACTGCTCTTCCAAATTTTTATATACTTCCATATTATAAAGAGTATGAAAAGCATGGGGATCTAAAAAAGACAGCAGCAGATCTGATAAATGATTATCGGAAAAAAGGTATCCAGTATAATGAAATATTGGACTTTGGATTTGAACGAAGAAAAGATACGATTATTTGTCAGGTTATCAATCGAGAAAAAAATAAGAAATTGTTAGAAACACTACCACATGATAAAATTTTAGATTTGGCAGTTACTTATCACTGTTTGATTCAAGAGGGGGAAGATGGAATTGGAACAGTACGTATTTCAAAAGAACATCTTGCAATGTGGGAAGTGACTTTAGACGAAATCCGAAAACTTGCTATTGAAAATACACCTAAATTATTTCCGGCAGTTTTGCAGCCACTTACCACTGTTTTAGAAGAATTTTTTGATCTTTCAACTATATTTCAGGAAAAAGAAACATCTACTTTAAATTCTAAAATGTATATTCTAACGAATCAAAAAGGGATTAATGGGGCCTCCTGTATCTTATATCCTCAACTTCTTGATAATTTTTCCAAAAAGATAAACAATGATTTCTTTATTTTGCCATCAAGTATTCATGAAGTCATATTAGTACCAATAATTCCAGATAACGACATAAATATATTTAAAATGTCATCTATGGTAAATGAAATTAATCAGACACAAGTAGCAAAAGAAGAGGTACTTTCTGATCAGGCATACTTATATTCTAAAATAAAGATACAACTACAACAGTTATTTTATAGTAGAAGAGGTTAGATTTTGAAAAAATTCGTTTAAAGCAGAATCTTCTTCTAAAGCCTCTTGAAATGATTGATTCACAGATTCAATTAATTCAGAAACATCAGACTGTTCTCGCATCTGTTTTAAAAATTCCTGTGTTTTAGTATCAATTTCTCCAAAATAAATCCATAGACGTTCTGATTGATCTTTCGTAATATAAAGTTCCTCAATAGATGGGGCATAGGTTTGTATAGTGGGCAGTTCTGCCTCATATACAAGATATACTACAAAATCAATTTCATTTATTCCTTTTTTAGTATAACAGTGAATATTGTGATAAGCTTTAATATATTCTGTCTTTTTTTGATAACTTTCAATATCAATTAGGGTAGCATTTAAAACAAGATCTTCAAAAGTATTTGTAGAATCTAATTTGGCATTGAGAAAAGAAGTCAATAGTTCATTGATTTCTGGATAGGCGTCATATTCTAATTTATTTTCTATCGTGGTAGGAGTTGGTATTGAAGTTGGGGTGGGAGACAAAGAATTTATAGTAGGAGTTTTTTCTGTAACAACAATGCTTGGAGAGGGTTCATCTTTTATTAAAGTTTCATCTTTAAAATTGGCAGATTCAACAGTCTTTGGCTCGGAATCAGATGAAAGGGAGGAGAGCGTGAATGTAGCCATACCAAGACCCATGATTCCAATTGCACTATAAAGAATCAATTTTCTATATTTATATTGCATAATAATCCTCATTTCTAAAATGTATTTGTCCTGAATTAGTCTTTAAAAATAAAGGATTCGATGGCTTAGGGAAGCTTCGAATCCTTTTGTCTTACAAAAATAAATTTTCTCTTTAGGGAGAATTGCACCAGATAGGATTTGAACCTACGACCTTCAGCTTCGGAAGCTGCTACTCTATCCACTGCGCTACTGGTGCAAAATGAACGATCATTTTTAGTATAACGGATCTTTTATAAAATGTAAATAGTCTATTTGAAAAAATAATAAAAATAATGAAATAAATAATGATAGAAACAAGCGTTCATTTGTGGTATACTTAAATACTAGAGAGAAGTAACCGTGAAAGAAAGGAAAATCTGATCATGGCAAAACACAGAAAAAAATTTTTTGAGAGAGAAGATCAGGAAAAAGCCGTTCGAATTAATAAATATTTAAGCGATGCGGGAATTTGTTCCAGAAGAGAAGCAGACCGTCATATTGAAGCAGGAGATGTAGAGATTGATGGGAAAGTAGCAGTACCCGGGAGTAAAGTACTGCCACAACAAAAAGTTACATTTTTGGGAAAAGAAATAAAGCCAGAAACACGTCTTATTTTACTGGCATTTTACAAACCAAAAGGTATTGTTTGTACTACTGCAAAAGATGAACCAGATAATATTATTGACTATATTCACTATGAGAGTAGAATTTATCCGATAGGACGCTTAGATAAAGATTCAGAAGGATTAATTCTTTTGACAAACCATGGAATGGTAATGGATAAGATATTAAAAAGCAGTTATGAACATGAAAAAGAATATCTTGTAAGTGTCAATAAACCTCTGACAGCACAGTTTTTAAAGAAAATGTCAGAAGGTGTACCGATTCTTGATACAATAACAAAGCCTTGTCATGTAGAAGAGGTTGATAAAACAACCTTTCGAATTATTTTAACACAAGGATTAAATCGTCAAATTCGACGAATGTGTGAAACTTTAGATTATCGTGTAACACAACTAAAAAGAATTCGGATTATGAATATTCATCTAGGAAGATTAAAACCCGGAACTTATCGAAATTTAACAGATTGGGAATTGGAAGAATTAAAGTTGGAGTTGACACAAAATTTAGATCCGCATAATAAAAATTTTTAATTACTTGTAAAAAACAGTTGCAGTAAGGAGGCTAAGAATGGAACAAATGGAATTGAAACGTCAGCGTATTCAGGAATTAATTGAACTTTTAAATAAAGCTGCCTATATGTATGAGCAAAAAGATCAAGAAATTATGAGTAATTTTGAGTATGATAAACTCTACGATGAACTTTTAGCATTGGAAAAAGAAACTGGTCTGATTTTTGCAAGCAGTCCTACTCAAAAAACAGGATATGAGGTAGTCAGTGAGCTTCCAAAAGAACAACATGAGTCACAGATGCTTTCCTTGGATAAGACAAAAGAAGTAGAAGCATTAAAAGAATGGTTGGGACAAAAAGAGGGAGTTTTGTCTTGGAAGATGGACGGACTGACGATAGTGCTTACCTATCGAGATGGAAATTTAGTGAAAGCAGTTACAAGAGGAAATGGAGAAGTAGGAGAGGTAGTTACGAATAATGCAAAAGTATTTCAAAATATCCCTTTAAAAATCTCTTATTTAGGAGAGTTAATTCTTCGTGGAGAAGCTGTGATTCGCTATTCAGATTTTGAACGTATCAATGCTAAAATAGAAGAGGGAGAAGCAAAGTATAAAAATCCAAGAAATCTCTGTAGTGGTGCAGTAAGACAGTTAAACAATGAAATTACAGCTAAAAGAAATGTAAACTTTGTAGCATTTGCATTGATAAAAACAGGAGAAGACTGTTCGTTTACAACTAGAAAAGAGCAGTTTGACTGGTTGAGAAATCAGGGATTTGAAGTGGTAGAACAATATCTTGTCTGTGCAGATAATATAGAAAAAAGTGTTCAATGGTTTGCAGAACAGATTGAACACAATGACTATCCATCAGATGGATTAGTATTAATATATAATGATATTGCCTATGGACAATCATTGGGAAGAACTGCAAAATATCCAAGAGATGCCATTGCTTTTAAATGGAAAGATGAATTAAAGGAAACAAAACTGCTAGAAATAGAATGGAGTGCTTCAAGAACAGGCTTAATTAATCCAATTGCTATATTTGAACCAGTAGAACTAGAAGGTACAACGGTCAGCCGGGCAAGTCTGCATAATATCAGTATTATGGAAGGGTTAGAACTTGGAATTGGAGATATGATTCAAGTATATAAAGCCAATATGATCATTCCACAGGTAGCAGAAAATTTAACTAAAAGCGGAATTTGTGCAATACCAGAAGAATGTCCTGTTTGTAAAGGAAAAACTCAGATCAAAGAAGAAAATGATGTAAAAGTATTAATTTGTACAAATCCAGATTGTTTAGCAAAAAAAATAAAAGCATTTACTCATTTTGTAGGCAGAGATGCAATGAATATAGAGGGACTTTCAGAAGCCACGATTGAAAAGTTAATTGCAAAGGGATTTGTCAGTGAACTAGCAGATCTGTTTCATCTGGAAAAATATGAAGAAGAAATTACAAAAATGGATGGATTTGGAAAACGTTCTTTTGCTAATTTAATAACTTCAATTAATCGTGCCAGAACAACGACTCCTGCAAAATTTATTTTTAGTCTTGGTATTTTAAATATTGGATTATCCACAGCAAAATTAATCTGTAAAGAATATAAAAATGATATAACAAAAGTGTTAGAGGCAAAAGCAGAGGATCTGACAGGAATAGAAGGAGTAGGAGAAGTAATTGCAAATACTTTTGTAAGTTTCTTTGAAAAAGAGAATAATAAAAAGACAGCACTTGATGTCTTAGAAGAAATTCAGTTTGAGCCAGAAAAAGAGCAAGCTGCTCAAGTTTTAGATGGAAAGACATTTGTTATCACAGGAAGTTTAACGAAGTATGAAAATAGAAATGTATTAAAAGAGGAAATTGAACGATTAGGTGGCAAAGTATCTGGTTCCGTTAGTTCGAAAACGAACTACTTGATCAATAATGATAATACCTCGAATTCTTCCAAAAATAAAAAGGCAAGAGAGTTAAATATTCCTGTTATTACAGAAGAAGAATTTATAGCACTATTACAAGAGGTTCAAGGGGAGGAATAGATATGCCCATTAAGGTACAAAGTAATTTACCAGCAAAAAAAATATTAGAGGAAGAAAATATTTTTATTATGGATGAAACAAGAGCATTACATCAAGATATTCGACCTCTAAAAATCGTAATTTTAAATTTAATGCCTTTAAAAGAAGAAACAGAACTTCAACTACTTAGAAGCCTTTCCAATACACCATTACAAGTAGATATTATATTTCTTACAACTGCTTCTTATATAGGAAAAAATACAGCAGTCAGTCATTTAGAGCAATTTTATCTGACTTTTGAAGATATCAAAGAAAAAAAGTTTGATGGACTGCTGATTACCGGTGCACCAGTAGAACAGATGGAATTTGAAGAGGTAAGTTATTGGGAAGAACTAAAGGCTATTATGGAATGGTCAAAAACACATATTACTTCTACTTTACATGTATGTTGGGGAGCACAGGCAGGACTTTATTATCACTATGGAATTCAAAAACAGATACTTGAAAAAAAGGTATTTGGAGTGTATGAACATCGTGTACTAAAAAGAAAAGAGCCCTTTGTAAGAGGATTTGATGATATTTTTTATGCACCCCATTCAAGACATACTGAAGTTTCAACAGAGGAAATCAGAAAACATCCAAAGCTTACTATACTCGCGGAATCGGAAGAAGTAGGAGTATTTATTATACTGGCAGAGGGTGGAAAGCAACTTTTTGTTATGGGACATCCAGAATATGATCGTATGACACTAGATAAAGAATACAAAAGGGATTTAGGTAAAGGACTTGAGATTGACCTTCCAAAAAATTATTATCCAAAAGATTGTCCTGATTTAAAACCCAATCTTCTTTGGAGAGCACATGCAAACACAATGTACAGTAATTGGCTTAATTATTACGTGTACCAGAGTACTCCTTATGAGTTATAGGAAGTATTAAAAAGCTAGTATTTATGCGGATTTAGAGGGCTTGAAAAAATAGGAAGATATCCATGTTTAGAAGATACCATAAAAAATAGTTATTAAGGGTAATTATCATCATGCCACATTATAAATGGAGGTATTTTATGGTATTGTTCAAAATATTCAAGAGCCTTCACCACCTGTTCTGCAGGCAACACATAAGATAATGGATATGGGTTAAGTTCACCATTTATTATAAAGTTCATGGTCTCACTATCATTATCTATGCCAGTATAGTTTGGGTTTCTGGAACTTAATCCTGAATCCCCTTCCTCGTTATAATAATTGAGCCAACCATAATCACCATTTATCAATCCACACATTGCTCGCTCATCATCTGTTTCTTTTAAATAAACCCAGATTTCCTTATATTGACCGTTTTCCCAACTATCAATGACCATAACTTACTTCTCCTTGAATAAAATAATTTATAACAGACTTTATTATACAACATCAGCCTGTTAGATGGAATAGCTTTCCCAAAAAACTTGCTGTCTGAAAATAGCTTTTGGAAAAGTAATGACAGATCCAGAGTTATGTAAAGAGTTACTTCAAAGGATTTTACCAGAATTAAAAATAGAACATGTAGAGTACGACTAGATGTTTATGTAAAAGATGAAAAGGAAACAGTATATGATATTGAGATGCAGACTACAAATACAAAAGAATTACCAAAAAGAAGTCGGTATTATCAAGGCATGATTGACTTACAGATGATAGAGAAAGGTGAGTTTTACCAAACCAAGCTATATTATCTTTCTTTGTTCTTTTGATTTATTTGGAAGGGGAAGACATAAGTATACCTTTAGGAATCTATACAAAGAAGATACTACTCTCACATTAAAAGATGGAACAACAAAACTGTTTCTAAATGCGAAAGGAAAATAAGAAGATGTCAGTCAGGAGTTAAAAGTATTTTTAGATTATATGGTAGATTTCAAAAGGGATGATGACATAGATATGTACTATTTATGTTATCATCCCTTTAGTAAGTAATAAAATAGAGGAAGCAATAAAAAATGATAAATATATAATACACTTTGGAATTTAGAGTATTTATATTTTTAATTCAAAAATTTATAAGCAGGAGTTCTCTAATTTTTGGAGTAATGAAAGAGCTTCTACTTATAAGTTATGTATATAATTTTACTATTCTTAAATTTTTGTACAGTAAATTTCTATTTCATCATGTGAAAGCATTTCATCTAAAACAGCCTTAATAATCTTATCAGACATTTCAGAAATTAAAATCATATCCGTTGCACAAAAATAGGTACCATTTAAACATTCACCAGATAACTGATTTTTCTTTCGTAAAGTTTCAATGTTCTTATAAGTAAAAAAAGTAGCTACCCATTTGCTACCATCGCTCAATTCAAAAATCACATCTGAATTACAATCAGAACAATCAACCAGACTTTGTGTTTCCAAAAATTCATACCATATTTTTTTAATATAGGTATTTTTCATTATAGGTACTCCTTGTTATTTTTTTATTTAACCTATCATAAAAGCCACCGTTTTTCAACCCTCTTGAAATTTTTTCTGTATTGGGTTCGCAAAAATGTTTATTTGGAAGACTTCAAAAAAACATCACTGTCACACCAGTTTCTGAGTGAAAATAGTGAGAACGAACCATGTTGAATAAATAGACATAAGCCTATTTGTTCAAAGTACCATTTCCAAACCTTTGTCGATTTCATTAGTCTTGTAATAGACAAAAAAGTATTATATTATTAGAAATAGTTAAAAATATTCAAATGCAACTACCAGTTGCGGCTATTTCAGTAGTAGTTGGTAGTATGCCACAGCAGAATACGATATGCTTTGAGCAAGGAGGTAGAGTAAATGCTGTCCGAAAAAATATATACACTCAGACGAAAGAACAGACTATCACAAGAACAACTTGCGGAGAGAATTGGAGTATCAAGACAAGCAATTTCAAAGTGGGAAGGAGGATTGTCAACCCCAGAATTAGATAAATTGAAGGCATTAAGCGAATGTTTTCAAATCACAATAGATGAACTTACAAATGACAAAAGTTCAAATAATAGTTCTGATACTACAGAGCAAAAAAAGGATGACACAGCAAACAAACTAATAGAAAGTAGAATTGGAATTGCTTTGTGTTTAATGGGAGCTATTTGTCTAGTTCTGTTTGGTATTTTAATGATTATACAGCCATCTACTGTACAACAAATAAACGAATCGTCGGTGATTACACTAAATGGCACAGGAATTCTTATTTTATTTTTTATTCTGTTTATGGTAATTGGGATTATTCTGATACTCAAAAAAAAATAGTTTCGTGGAGGTAATTAATATGAAAAATAAATTCTTGTTCTATCTTTTTGCTTCTCTTGCCATTTTACTATCAAATGTTATGTGTGCTACAGTCGCATATAATTATTGTAGTATACAATGGGGAATCCGATATGCTGGATATAGTGGTTCAGCGAGCGTAGCCTTTTTATTTATTATTCCCTATGCTATCGGAATTATAATATGTTCTTTCTTAGCCAAGTTTTTTTATAAACGATATTGCAATTTCGCATGATATCAAATTCACATATCGAATTGCAAAATGTGTCAGAATCCCTTGATACAACGGGTTTCAAATACCTAAATGCTAACAGTTCGGTTATACCACACAAAAAAGCAGTTCTTAAAAATGGACTGCTTTTTTGTGTTTTTAATAAGAATTAATCATATTCTTACTATAGTTTTTGTTATAGAGATTAAAGTTTATAGAAGAAACATATACACCAAAATATATAAAATTGGATAATGATAAAGAGTAAAAGTAAAAGAAAATCCTTATCAAAATAGTTAATTTAATTTCCTAAATTTTAAAATAAGCATTAAATATGTATAGAGTATGATTAAGACGAAGAAATATTTATTATAAAAAGGAATTCTACCATTTGGAGCCAAAAAATAACCGTTTACATCCAAAGAGTTGCTCAGAGAAAAAATGATGATAAAATAGAGTATATTTTCAATTCCAAATCTAAATATTTATTGGATATCACAAAATATAAAGGGAAGGAGTGGTACTTTGTCAAAGATAGATTATTTTTACAGATTGTGATTTTGATAAAATAGAAAGTGAGAGAAGCATATGAAAGCGAAAAAATATATTTTATACTTATTATGTACTATTTTATGTAGTTGTTTATTTTTTGGCTGTGATAGAAATAAGGAACAGCAAAAAGAAAAGGTTGAGGAGAATCATAATATTGAATCAAATGATATAGAAGATTCTGAGATTACAAAAACTCCTATTATTACAGAAGAAGTTATCAATGAAGTTTTAGAAAATTATAAGGAAAAAAGCATCCCTTCTGTCTATACAGGAAATAATAAAAAAGAAAGATATTGTAATGTTATTTTAAACGAAAATAAAGAAATAGAGTATTATACAGTTGTTAAGGAAGAGGATGGTCATTATGTCTGGAAATATACATTAATTGAGAATGGAGAGGGAAGTAATGACATTTGGGAACGTGAAGCAGTTTTATGGCTTGATGGGATAAAAAAGAAGATCAGCTATAGTAGAGTGACTGTATTTTTGGGTGAAGATTTAAATGAGTATGCCTTATATATTGATGATAAAGAACAACCACATATAGTAAAACGAAATGGAGATTCTTGTACTGAAATTTTAGGACTTGATTTGCGACAAACGGATTTTAGAGAAATCGCTGTACTAAAAAATGGAAATATTGTTTCGGCAGATATGGGGAAAGAATGTTTTATTTATCGTCAAGAGGATGGTAGTTTGATAACAAGTTTTCCTTGTGGTTGGTATGAGAGTTTGTGTGTAAAAGGAAATCAGATTTATATTATAGATCAAACTAATTCTTATCTACAACATTATGATGCAGAACAGCAAGAATTTAAAACGGCTATTGAGGCAAGCTTTAATACATCAATAAGAATTGCTGCCAGAGAAGATGATGTTTATACTTGCTGTTTCAAAGGAATTTACCATACAAAAGAAAGTGGAAAAGAATTTCAAAAAGTACTAGATGCAAAAACCTATCATTTTGCAAAAAAAACAGCAATCCTACTCAAATTTTTCGTGCGTGATAATACGTTTTATATTGTATATGGTGAGGATGGTGGTATAATTAAGAAATATGTTCCAGCAGGACAAGAGGATAAGGCAGACAAATTTCTAACCATTTATTCTTTGAAGAATAATGATGTAATCTTGGATATGATTTCGGAGTTCCAAACTAAATATCTAGATACAGAAATTGTTTACGAAACTGGAGAAGGATCAGAGGGAAGTATTACAATAGCGGATCGTATACGAGTTCTAAACGCAAGGATTTTAGCAGGTGATGGACCAGACGTACTAGTTTTGGATGGATTGCCAATGGAATCGTATATAAAAAAGGGGATTCTATCTGATCTGACACCAGCACTTGAACAGAGAAAGAAAGAGCTATTACCGACAATTTTGTCATCTTATACTATAGAAAATAAAATTTATATGTTACCATTACGTTTTTCAGTTCCGATTTTTGTGTTTTCAGGAGAAAATTCAGAAGTATATTCTACATTGGAAGCTTTGGTAGAATATTCAGAGGAAAATGATGGAGTGATGCAGGGAGGATATTCGTATTCCGATCTCTTGGAAATGTTATATTATAATTATAGACCAGAAATTATATTAGAAGATAATACAATAAACAAAGAAAATCTAAAAGATTTTTTGGAACAGACAAAACGGTTTTGTAAGTCTGAGGGAATATCAGAAACAACAGATCATCTGCTGACTTATCTAGAAGGATATTCTAACGGAAATGATCTTATATATGGAAAAGCCAATTTTTTGATGATCAATATGAATGGAGGGGTTGAACTTGGTTATCTTCCAAGTCTTATAGAATATAAGAATGGTGAAATGGTTGGAAATAATGGAATATTTTTTCCGAGTACTATATTAGGAATTAACTCATTATCAAAAAAGAAAGAACTAGCATACTTATTTTTTGAATTTGCTATTTCGTATGAAATACAGAAGAGATTAATAGATCTTTCTGGTTATCAAATTGATACCAAAGTACTAGATAAATTTGCACAGATAGATCTTTCACATATAACAAACTCAGGAGGCGATAATGGAGAACTTATTTTTCGATGGTTTACAAAGGAAGAATCGCAACAGATGATTCAAATAGCAAAAGAAGTACATACACTATTTACCGTAGATGCAAGTGTTTGGCAGATTATTCAGGAAGAAGCTATAAAGTATTTAAAAGACCAAAAAACTTTAGAAGAATGTGTAGATACCATCGCAAATAGAATTCAATTATATCTGTATGAACAATAATACATAACTTTTAATAGGGATAGTACAAAAAGAGAAAAAGGGGATCATGACAAAAGTTATAAAATAACTTTTGTCATGATCCTTTGATATTAGAATAAAAATTATAATTTTTTAAAGCGACTTACTTCCGTTTCTAAATCCTGTGATATATGTTTATTATTTTCAGTTTCGTTTTGAATCTGCATAAGAGCTCCAACAAGATTGATAATATTTTCGGCAGATGTAGTTACACCATGTGTACTCTCGTCAGTAGCTGTAGAAATATCATTAAGTCCTTGATTCATCGATTGAATTGTAGAACTAATATCTTCTGTATTAGAGGCAAACTCATTTAACAGTTGATTAATTGTGTCAGTATCGCTTTCGTATTGTTTGGCAATACCAACAAAATCATCATAATCTTTTAAAATTTTCTCATCAATAAATTGAAGGATATCTTCTGCATTTTTAGTAAATTTATTTACAGCATTGGTAACAATTTTACTGATCTTTTGAATATTACCAGCAGTTTGTGTACTATTGTCAGCCAGAGCACGAATTTCATTTGCAACAACAGCAAAACCACGACCAGCATCTCCTGCTCTGGCTGCTTCAATGGAAGCATTCAAAGAAAGAAGATTTGTTTGACCAGAAATATCAAGAATTTCTTGAGTTAAATCATTGATCTTTCCAACACTACGACTTTCTTCTAGTGCTTCACTTAAAGAAGAACGTATTTCTTCAATTATTTTACTAGCAGTTTCTTTACTATTTATTGTATTGTGATACATTTTATCTGCAAGGATTTTGGACTCAGATACCATACCAACACTTTCTTTTACGGATTTATCCATATCTTGTATTTTATTTAATACAGTACTGCTACCAGAAACAATTTGACCGAGTGTGGCAGAGATTTGTTCCATATTGGCAGATAGTTCCTCCATAAAAGCAGAAATATTACTAGCGTTTTCATTGGATTCAACAACTTGTGTTCCAATTAATGTTGCTGAACTTTTAAGAATTTCTGACTGATGTTTCAGTTTTTTCATAATATTTTGTAACTGTTCAATAAAATTGTTAATACCATTTACCATCTGACCAATTTCGTCACGTGTTTTAACAGGAATACGTTGTGTTAAGTCTCCATTACCACCTTCTATATTATCAACAATATTTCTGAGACTTTTGCCAGAAAGTTTTGCTGGTTTTGAAATCGTCTTTCTAACTAATATCAAAATAATTATCCATAAAGCAATACAAATACCAATAATAATACGATTAAAAAGGTAAATATTTTTCATATAGACAGTACTACGATCTGTAGCGTTATCAGTTAAATTGTAAATCGCATCTTGAAGTTCTAACATAAAATTCTCAACTTGTGTTGTATAAGACGTTAAATCATCAATTAACGTTGGGAGTTCATTAAATTGACCGGCTTGTGCAGTGGAGGATATTGTTCCTATATAATCATGAAAGGAATTTAGTACATTGGAGAGTGAAGAAGAAATTTTAAGCAAGTTTTCATCATTGGACTGTTTACAAAGTTTTTCTGCTTCTTTAAAATTTTCATCCAAAGAAGAAAGAGACGAGGTAAGACGTTTAATAATAGTATCATAACCTACTGGTAGGTCTCTTTTATAATACGTAAAATTAGCATAAAGTCGTACTTGTTGAAAGTTATCGCGGATATTACCCTGTAAAGTTTCTAATTCAATACAAATATCAGTAACAGTACTGTTTAATTCCTGCATAGTGCCAATTGATTTATAATTCGCAATAATTGCAAGAATAATAAGAAGTGCGAAGACATCCACCATTAAATTGATTTTAAATCCGATACTTATTTTCTTCATAAACCCTCATTTCTGCGTTGCTTTTTGGTTATGTAATATTTTGAATATAAGAAAGTTTGTGATAAGCAACGCAAAGACACAAACTCATAAAGATGTTATAAAACAAAATGTTTACATATAAACAACTCCTATCTCCATTTTGTTGTCTAACAGCAAAAATAGTAGTGAAAGTTTTAGACAGTATTTTGATTAAAAATACTATCTACTTACAATATTTATATTAGTGGGATAATATAAATTTATCACAATAAGATAATAATTTCAAGGAATTTTATTTGTTAAATTTACTAAAAAAACAAATTTAATAAATAAAACTTTTATAATAAATTAATAATAGTTGCTGATTTTATGTAAGGGAAGTATAATACATAAAATAGATAAAAATTTTAAAAGAGAGGATAAAAGAAAGATGCTTTCAGAAGAATATAAAGATGAATTGAACAAATCTATCCCAGAAGAAATTATACCAAAAAGAATAACAGATACAACATTATCGGATCAGAATATTGATACCATTCATTATTGGCTTTACTCTCCGGGAGAGAATGCTTCAAAATGGGAGGAGTTTTATCAGACAGGAATTATGGCAATTGGTTGGAAGGAAATTGGAAATTTAGAACAGTTTTCTTCGAAAGAAGAAATGAAACAAAAGATGAAAGAATGTTATGGAAAAGAATATTCTTATAAAAATGCTGTACATGCCACATGGCAGTTTGCAAATGAAATGAAAATTGGAGATATTGTTTTTGCAAAAAAGGGACAGTATACTGTTATTGGACGTGGGGTAGTTATTTCCGATTATATTTATGATACACAAAGAAAAGAATTTCAAAATATCCGAAAAGTGGCATGGATCAATAGTGGACAGTGGCAACATCCGGGTCGGGCAGTAATGAAAACTCTAACAGATATTACAGTATATACAAACTATTTAGCAAAGTTAAATACCTTATTTGAAGAAGAACTTTTAGAAGATATTAAAGAAAAAGAGGTGGAATATCCAAACTATACAAAAGAGGATTTTTTAAAAGAAGTTTTTTTAGAAGAGGAAGATTATGATACATTAGTAGCTCTGGTAAAAAATAAAAAAAATCTGATTTTACAAGGACCACCCGGAGTTGGAAAGACGTTTATAGCTAAGCGATTGGCATATTCTATCATGGGTAAAAAAGAAAAAGAACGAGTTCGAATGGTTCAGTTTCATCAAAGTTATTCCTATGAAGATTTTATCATGGGTTTTCGCCCATCAGAAAATGGTTTTGAATTAAAAAAAGGACCTTTTTATGAGTTTTGTAAAAGGGCGCAAATTGATGACGAAAATGAGTATTTTTTTATTATTGATGAAATTAACCGAGGAAATTTAAGTAAAATTTTTGGAGAATTATTTCTTTTGATTGAAAATGATAAACGAGGAGTAGAATTACAGCTATTATATTCAGATGAACGTTTTTGTGTACCAGAAAATGTATATCTAATTGGAATGATGAATACTGCCGATAGAAGTTTAGCTATGTTAGATTATGCACTTAGAAGACGATTTGCATTTTTTGAATTGAATCCTGCGTTTTTGTCTACTGGATTTCAAAGTTATCAAAATAAAATTCAAAATCCAAAATTTGATCGTCTAATTTTAGAAGTAAAACGATTAAATAAAGTAATTGAAACAGATGAAATGTTAGGTAGAGGATTTCGAATTGGACATAGCTATTTTTATACATTGATTTTAGTGGATGATGCTTGGTTAAAGTCTGTTGTAAATTTTGAATTGGTTCCTTTACTTGAAGAATACTGGTTTGATGAACCTGAAAAAAGCAGAGAATGGACATCTATACTTAGGAGAGCAATTCAATGATACGAATTCAAAATATTTATTATATGCTTTCCTATGCGTTCCAAAGTTTAAAACAACAAGGATATATGGATTGCATAACAGAAGAGTTTGAAACGACAGCAGAATTATTTTCTGAAATTTTAGCAAAGGGAATTGAAATGCAGATTAAGAGAGGGCTTGATAGGGTCTATTGTCCAATAAAAGAGGAATTAGGAGCACTTCGAGGAAAGATCGATCTTTCCGAAACAATTCGAACACAAACATTTTTAAAACATAAATTGATTTGCTGTTATGATGAGTTTTCTGTTAATTCCTATTTAAATCAGATTTTAAAAACAACAATGGAAATATTAATTCGTTCAGATATTTCAAAACAACGAAAGGTACGATTAAGAAATTTGATGCGTTATTTTATAGGGGTATCTGTCCGAAATCCAAATAAAATTTGTTGGAAGTTTCGACTAAATGGAAGTAATCAGACATATCGAATGCTTCTTGGTATTTGTTATTTAACCATTCAAGGACTTTTACAGTCAAAAGGAGGCTCACAACTTCGTTTAGCACAATATTTAGATGATCAGAGAATGTGTAGACTTTATGAAAAATTTCTTTTAGAATATTTTAGAAAAGAGTTTCCACAATTAAAGGCAGCAGCATTACAAATACCTTGGAAGTTAGAGGAAGAAAACTTTGATCAACTTCCAATTATGCAGACAGACTGTGTTTTGTGTTTTCAAGAAAAAATGTTGATTTTAGATGCAAAGTATTATACACATATCATGCAGTACCGAAAAGAATATAATAGCTATACAATACATTCGGGAAATCTTTATCAAATTTTTACCTATGTAAAAAATGCAGCAGAACAGACAAAAAAGACAGTAGCAGGAATGATTTTATATGCAAAAACAGAAGAAGATATAATTCCTGATGGAAATTTTAAAATGAGCGGCAATTCTATTCATGTTAAAACATTAGACTTAGGAAAGCCTTTTGAACAGATTGCAGCTCAATTAAACGAGATTATTTATTCTTATTTTGGAGTTTTCCATTCTTGATAGCGGATAGAGCGAAAAATAAATAAAAATATAAGATAAGAAACACATAAAAATATAATACAAAGAAGTAGTAAAAGTAGTCGATGAATAGATAGATTTAAAAATAAATATTCGAATAACTTTCGACTAATCATACACACTACCAATAAAATCAAAGAAGGTTTTAATAAGGTATTGACTGCATGAAATGGAAAAGAAGTATTTTTATAGACCAAAATAAAGTCTACCATAGTTATAGATAATTGACTGACTAAGAGACTAACAAAGTATCCTTTCATTCCAAATTCGGGAATTAATTTAGCAATTAAAATTAATTGAATCACCTGTCCAGCAACTGAATTTAAAAAAGTTAAATTCATTTTTCCAAGTCCATTGAGAATACTTCCTAAAGTAGTAGCAACATAGAGAAATGGACACAACCATGCAAGAATCGTGAGGTAAACACCAGCAATAGACTCTCCATAAATAAAACTTCCAAGTTCTTCTCCAAACGTTAAAAAGATACCTAAACTTAAAATACCAAGTAACAGGCTATATTTAATAGTAAGAGAGGAAACCTCTGCAATAGTAGTATGGTTATTTTTTGCCTTTGCCTCAGACACAGCAGGAAGCAAAAGAACAGATAAAGAATTTGTAATAGTAGATGGAAACATTAAAAAGGGCATAGACATTCCAGTAATAATACCATAAATACTTAAAGCTTCTGTCTGACTTAATCCAGTTTCCCGAAGCATCTTTGGAATTAATACTGCTTCAAAACTATGTAGAAGGTTAATTAGCAGACGGTTGAGTGTAAGAGGAAGACTGGTTGAAAAAATAACTCCAAAATCTGAACGTAGGGATTCTTTTTTGGTATTTGATAAAGAGGGCAAATGATTAGAAGATTTTTTCCCAAATAATAAAGAGATAAGATTATAAAATTGAGAGGCAATTTCACCAGAAACAATACCTATCACTGCTAATTCACAACCTTCTTTTTTACCATCAACAGGAAGAAAAGTGACAAGACAAAGTACAGCACCTACTCGTATAATCTGCTCTAGAAGTTGGGAAAAAGCAGGAACAGAGGCTTTCTTTAACCCGTAATAGTATCCATTGATACATGCAGTGATTCCACAGAATGGGAATGCAAAACAGAGAATACGAAGAGGGGCAGCACAGTCCGCTTCCTCTAAAAAATGAAGTGCGATATAATCGCTTGACCAATAAACAAAACAGGACAATAAAAGAGCAATACTTAAAGAAAGTAAAACTCCATGAAATAGCATCCGCTTTATTCTACGAGGCTCACTTTGTTTTCCAAACTCTTCTGCAATTAACTTGGAAAGTGCAGTTTGAATTCCAGAGGCATATAGAGTAAAACAAATTCCGTATACTGGAAATATAAGTTGATACACACCTAAATTTCTTGCTCCTATTAATCCTGAAAGGTAAATTTTATAAAAGAAGCCGATAATCCGTGTGAGTAGACCAGCAGCAGTTAAAATCAAAGTTCCTTTAATAATGCTATTTTTACTCATATTTACTCTCATTAATACGGCAATGTTTTGTCTAATTATATGAAACAGGCAGACAGTTCATGCAAAATGATTCCATAGATTTTTATAAGATAGGACAACAAAGAAAAAGGCACGGATTCTATTGTTTTTGCGTACATTGACTATAACAATAAAACATATAAAAACTCGCTTATGTGCAAAAAGCACAGAACTGGAGATTAGTATGGAAAAAAAGATCATTTATTTAGACCATGCAGCAACAACACCAGCAAGACCAGAAGTAATTGAAGCAATGATACCATATTTGGGAGAATATTATGGAAATCCTTCTAGTATTTATGAACTAGCAGGCATTAGTAAAAAAGCAGTTGCACAGGCAAGGCAAACAGTAGCAAAAGCATTAAATTGTGATAGCAAAGAAATTTATTTTACAGGAGGAGGTTCAGAAGCAGATAACTGGGCATTAAAAGAAGCAGTACAATCCTATGCAAATCGAGGAAGGCATATTATTACATCTAAGATAGAACATCATGCGATTTTGCATACCTGTAAATATTTAGAACAAAAAGGTTATTTCGTAACATACCTCAATGTAGATGAAAATGGAATTATAAATTTAAAAGAACTACAAGCAGCTATTCGCCCAGATACAATTTTAATTTCTATTATGTTTGCAAATAATGAAATTGGAACACTTCAACCAATTAAAGAAATTGGTCAAATTGCAAGAAGACATCAGATTTTATTTCATACGGATGCCGTACAGGCGTTTTGTCAAGTACCAATCGATGTGGAAGATTTAAAGATTGATTTATTAAGTGCAAGTGGACATAAGTTTAATGGTCCAAAAGGGGTTGGTTTTTTATATATTCGAAATGGATTAAAACTTCACTCTTTTATTCATGGAGGAGGACAGGAACGTCATCGAAGGGCAGGTACAGAAAATGTACCGGGAATAGTAGGGCTTGGAAAAGCAGTAGAGTTGGCAATGGCAGATCAAGAAGAAAGAATGGATAGAGAAACGAAGTTAAGAGACTATTTATTGGATCGAGTTCTTATGGAAATTCCTTATACAAGAATTAATGGACATCGTAGACTTAGACTTCCCAATAATGCAAACTTTAGTTTTCAATTTATTGAAGGAGAAGCTCTTTTAATTATGTTGGATTTAAAAGGGATTTGTGCATCCACTGGCTCTGCCTGTAGTGCTGGATCAGTTGATCCTTCTCATGTTTTATTGGCAATTGGACTACCTAACGATATTGCCCGTAGTTCTTTACGTCTTACTTTAGGAAGAGAAACTACAAAGGAAGAAATAGATAAAACGATTGATGCAATAAAAGAAATTGTATCAAAACTTAGATCCATGTCATCTGCATATGAAGATTTTGTAAGATGGCGAGGAAATAGAAGATAAAAGGAAGATAAAAAGAAAGGATTCTATTAAAATGTTAGAATCCTTTCTCTATTTTGAGTTTAATTCTGATTAATAAAACTTCTATATTTTCTTTGTTTCCACTTGTTCTAAGTCTATAACCTGATCAGCTATAGAAAACGCATTTTTTTGAGAATCTTTTGAAAATGTAAATAAAATTGTTTTATTACTTTTTATAAAATTAGTGAAACCTGATAGAAATGTAGGTTCTTCAAATAACAATAGTTCTGCTTGATCTAATAGTTTTTGAAATAGAGTTTCAAGTTTTAATTTATTTTTTTCATTAGAAAAAGAGATACGACAAAAAGATGATACAGCATGATTGATCAAAAACAGTTGTTTCTCATAATAGTCAAAATGTTTAGGCATCTGAAAGATATATGGGTAAATAAAACAACCTATCATCAGTGGTGATATTGTTACTGGTAGTTCATTTAGTAAAATTTGACCGCTATCTGGAGGAATAAGTCCGGCAGCGAGTGATAATAATAAAGAAAGCGTTTTATTATCTAAACCAGTGATTCCAACACATTCTCCTTCTTCTATATGAAAAGAAACAGGTTGTGTTGGCATGACAATGTTTGGATAAGAAAAGGTAACTTCATGAAACATTAGAAACGGAGTGGTACATTGTGTCATAGGATCACCTGCCGGTTCTTATTTGTTATTATATTATGTAAAAAAGAATCGGAAGGTGTCTTAGTAAGTGCCAATAAAAAAGAAAAGTTGAAAAAATTTCATAGCGTATAGTTGAAAAAATTTGTGGAATACTAAGCGAGTAAGAAGGAGTAGCAGACGGAAATAAATATAATACCGCTGTGTTTCTTCAAATACAGAATATCATTGACAGGAGGAGTATTCTATGAAAAAGCTGTATGTTGTCCTTGCGTTAAGTTTTCTCTGCCTGTTTACGCTAACTGCTTGCTCAAGAAATGATGATGCAAACAATTCCGCAACTTCAGGTGCAAATGACAATACGGATGGGACAAACAATGGAACAGGCACGAATGATAACATGAATGGAACAGGTACAAATGGGACAAATGGAACGAACAATGGAACAGGTACGAATGATAACATGAATGGAACAGGTACAAATGGAACAAATAATGGAATGACAAATGGGACAAACAATGGAACAGGCACAAATGATAACATGAATGGAACAGGTACAAATGGGACAAATAATGGAACAAACAATGGAACAGGTACAAATGGAACAGGCACAACAGGAAGAAGTACCACAAATGGAACTACAACAACAGGAACAAGAAGTAATGGAGTAGGAACAACTTTAGGTGGTGCAGCGGATGATGTAATTTCTGGAATCGGAACTGCAATTGAAGATGTCGGAAATGGAATTGTAAATGGAACAAACACAAGATAAACTAAAATTATAATAAATGAAATGAGGAGATATCTTATTAAAAACTAATTTTAGTAAGATATCTCCTTATTTTTAAACATTTGGTCGATAAATAGAGTAAAGATAACAGTTTCTAAAATTATACTTAAATTCTTTCTCTTTTTTCATACCAACTCTTTCAGCAACCTTTTGAGAACGAATATTAAATTTGTCAATTACAGCTACAATACGGGGAATTTGTAGTTCAAAAAATGCGTAAGAAAGAACACATTTGACACATTCAAGTGCATAACCATAGCCCCAATGGTTTACATCTAATAAATATCCTAGTTCGATTTCCATTCGATTATCAATTTCGTTGTTTTGGATACCACAGCGACCAATTAATTTTCCAGTTTCTTTGCTAAATACTCCCCAATATCCATATCCATAAAAACTGTAGACATTTTTAATATATGCCTTATGTTTTTCAATTTCAACATTCAAATAATTATCAATATCATCAATAAATTCTCGAACTTTTGGCTGCTGATAGATTGTATACATAACTTTAATATCTTCTACTGTTAATTCTCGAATAAGAAGACGAGGAGTTTCTGCTATTGTAATAGGTTTTCCTTTAGAACGAAGATAGACTTGGTTTACAAATTTATAGTCCACTTCTTCAAAATTTTCTACTACAAAGTTCACTTGACTTAAATCTTGATTTCCAGAATTAGTATTCATAAAACCAATTCGAGTCATTCCCGCTGCCTTTGCTGCTATGACACCAAGATGAGAATCTTCAATTACTACACATTCTGACGGATCAACAGAAAGTAATTTAGCTGTTTCTAGAAAAATATCTGGAGCTGGTTTTGGATTGGCAACTTGTGTTCCTGATAAAAGAACAGAAAAGACATTTTCAGAAGACAAGTTAGAGATTGCCGATTCAATTTCTTCTTTTGTAGAAGAGGAAGCAACTGCTAATAAGATTCCGTGATTATATAAATCAGAAATGAGTGTTCTTATACCCGGAATGATAGAATAACCCTCCTCTTTTAATAGTTTCTCTTTAGCTTGCTTATTGGCTTCAAATAATGTTTCAAGAGAAATAGTAAGATTGTAATCTTTACAAATCGTATCCATCATATGAACTACAGTAGTTCCAATAAACTGATTACAATATTCGTCCTTTAATTCCACTCCGAACTGTAAGAGAGCATTTTTTACAGCTCTCTTATGTAAAGGTTCGCTATCAATAATAACACCATCTAAATCAAATATAACCGCCTTTAACATTAATCTTTCCTCACTTTCTAACTATAACTGACTAAATTTATCTTATCATTTTTATATAAAATTTGCAATCACTTACTGGTTATTTTTAATGAGGTTTGTTATAATATAATTAGAAAAAGAAAGGAGTAATTTTATGCCATTTATTCAAACACAGGTAAGCATATCAGTAACAAAAGAACAGGAAGAAAAACTCAAGGAAAGATTAGGACAAGCAATTACAGTTATTGGAAAAAGTGAAACATGGCTTATGATAAGATTGGAAGATAATTGTCGTCTATTTTTTCAGGGAGAGAAATCAGAAAAGATAGCATTTGTAGAGATAAAACTTTATGGAAAAGCAGATAGACAATCTTATGAGGAAATGACAAAAAGAGTATCAGATATTTTTGAAGAAGTACTTGACATTCCAAAGAATAAACTTTATGTGACCTATCAAGAATATAGTCACTGGGGATTCAACGGCAGTAATTTTTAGATGCCGTTGAATCTTAGAGGGTTTTTAGAAAGATTAGACTTTAAAGAAATTAGGCAAAGAGAGTAATTTTTCAAAAAAAAGTCCAGCGGCAAACCATGCAGGTGCATAGTCAAAACGAATTACACCATGATAATTTAATTTTGCTTTACTGTAATCCCACGGACAAGCATGAAATTTTTTTAGTAAAGTACCAGTTGTAAATTCAGCAAAATAGATGCAAATGGCATAAATGCTGCCTCGAAGTGCGGTGGAGCGGTCTTTTAATCGTTTACAGATTGGACTGAAACAGGCAGCCATGCCATAAATTGGAAACATCCAAAGAGAGGTTCGACAAGATAGTTCCTTATCTTTGTGCTCCATTAAAGAGCCAATTCCTGTCCAAAGACATTCCATACACCAGCCACAGAAGCCGCATAGTAAGAAATTTGTACCAAAGCATTTTTTCATGAGCCCCTGCCTTTCTGTCGGTTTAGCATAATATTTTGTTTGCTTATTTAGTATTTCCAGTGTGATTTTTCTTATACGAAAAGTGGTTAGTAGTTCATTGGAAATGGTATGGAAAACCATCTCGGAAAGGAGTATTATGGAGATAGAAAGAAAATTTCGAATTCGTAGATTGCCAGAATCATTAGAACAGTATCCATATTTACAGATAGAACAAGGATATTTATGTACAAAACCAGTAGTAAGAATTCGCAAAAGCAATGAAGATTATATTTTAACCTACAAATCTAAAGATATAAACGCAAAAAATTCAACGGCAATCCAGAATAAAGAAATTGAATTACCGTTACAAAAAGAAAGTTATGAACATTTAAAAGAAAAAATCGATCATAGGCTAATTATAAAAACGAGATATCTAATTCCGTTGCCTTTAGAAAGAACTGCAGAATTGGACGTTTTTTCTGGACATTTAAAAGGGCTCATTTTTGTAGAAGTAGAATTTCCAAGTGTAGAAAGTGCAGACACATTTGAACCACCAGACTGGTTTGGCGAAGATGTGTCTATGGATAAAAGATACCATAACACATATCTGTCACAAATAGATTCAGCACAAGAATTATTAGAAAAGCGTTAAGTATCTTCTAAATAAAGAGGAAGTGTAACAACTGCTTTAAATAGATCTCCATCTAAATATAGTTTAAAACTACCATGCTGTAGTTCCGCTAAACTTTTGGCAATAGATAGACCAAGTCCACTTCCCTCTGTATTTCTGGATCGATCTCCACGGACAAAGCGTTCCATTAGTTCCTCACTACTGATATTAAGTGGAGCAGCAGAAATATTTTTAATAGAAAGTAAAGCATTTGTACTATTGCAAAAAGCTTCTACATAAACTCTTGTTTCGGGCATTGCATATTTATTAACATTAGATAAAAGGTTTTCTATAATTCGATAGGTACTTCTGCCATCTGCAATGACAGGAAGCTCTTCCCCTCTTTCTTTAGGAAGAGAGAAAATTAATTGTAAATTTTTTTCTGTTAATCTATCCTCAAATTCTCCACATGCTTGTTTGACTAATTCACATAAATTCAACCGCTGTAACTGAATAGAAAGAGTTCCAGAAGAAGCTTTAGAAGCTTCGACTAAATCTTCGATTAAAGTTTTTAATCTCCATGATTTTTCCTCTAAAATAGCTAAATAGGATTTGGCAGTTTCATCTTTTAAATCTATTTTTTTTAGCAGATCTACATAATTAATAATAGAGGTTAGTGGAGTTTTTATATCGTGAGATACATTAGTAATCAATTCTGTTTTCATTCGTTCACTTTTTAATTCTTTCTCTACTGAAGCAGCTAAACCATTTCCAATATGATTGATATTTTCTGTTAGTTCTTGGAATAAAAGACTTTTTTGGGAAGGTGCTTTTGCATTGAGATCGCCAGTGGTAATACGACGTGTTACCTGACGAAGTACATTGAGATCACCAACTGCTCGGAGTAAATAGATACCAAAAACCGTAAAACCTAAAAAAAGTAAAGATAAACCAATAAAAAGAGATTGAAAGGTAATGAATAAAGAAAAAATAGTATAACAACAAAATATAAAAATACTGACAAGTACTAAGACAACTGTGGATCTTTCAAGAAAGAAGTTTCTAAAAAGTTTTTTGGTATTATAAAAGAATTGGGAAATGGTATTTTTTATGTATAAACCAGTATTGTAAAAGGTTTGAAATAAAAAACGACATATTTTTAAACAGAGAAAACTTTCAAACCATATATGTGATTTAAAACGACGTATAGTAGTAATAAAAAAAACACAAAGAGCCCAAAAACTAATCAAGTAAAAAAGACCTATCCATACGAAGATATTGTATACTTTTATTTCCTCTTTTAAGAAAAAGAAACCATAAATTATTAAAAAAGCCAAAAGACACATTCCTAATAAAAGTATTTCGTAAAAAACTTTATCAAATTTTGAATAATAGATCCCATTGATTCCTTTTTTATGACCAATTACAATAATCGAAAATGATAAAAGTAAAATTAATCCTCCAATAATCCAAGGAAGAAAATGAAGCATTTTCTGATAAGAATTATAATTTACTTCAAACTCTTTTTCTAATTCTGAAAAGACACTATTTGTTTGTTGTTCTGCCTTTAAATATCCTGTATAGAGAAGATAGTTTGAAGGTTTTGTAATTATTTCTGTAATTGTTTTTTCAGATAATTCTTCTAGATTTATTTTATTAGAAGAGTTATCTGAGGTGAGATAGCGAAGGGCAAAGGATATTGTATTTTCTGTAATGGAATAGTTTTGTCCTGTAATGTTAGTGTAATACATACGATAAGAAGTATCTAATATCAGATAAGGACAATTAACTTGCACATAAGATTCAAAAAAATCATCTAAAATTTCAGATGTAATCGGTGTTTTATTAGAAAGATTTTGAGTTTTTCTAATAAAATCAGACATAGTTTCATTGTAGTAGAAAGTATTTGTTGTTTGATTAAGTGCATAGTAAAAAAAATCGGGATTATTTTGGTTAAGTATATAATTATAATATTCAAAGCTTTCCTGACTCATGTTATAGACATCATCAGACGGAATTAAATTTCCATTTGTTTTTCCATTAAACATAGCAATCAAATCTGCTTTGGAATAAAAACTAGAGGGATCAGGAAAATAGCCAGCTTCTCGATATTTTGTATAAACAGCTACACGATCAAGATACTGTTTATAAAGGGATAAAAATGGATCTGTTTGAGTAAAGACAGTATCTGACGGAGAATACTTTTCTAAAAAGGGAATAGCATGAAAAATAAAAAATATGGAAGCTGCCCCTAAAATTAGTGTGAAAATCAAAAGAAAAAATTTTACTGTTATACATTCTTGTATATTTTTTAGTTTCATAACAAACCTCTTTTAATCTAAATTTTCAATCTTATAACCAATTCCCCAAACTACTTTTAAATATTTAGGTTCTCTTGGATTAATTTCAATTTTTTCTCGGATATGACGGATATGTACAGCAACAATATTATCAACTCCAAAAGAGGGCTCTTTCCAGATCTGTTCGTAAATTTCAGAGATAGAAAACACACGCCCTTTATTGCGAACAAGCAATTTTAAGAGGTTATATTCAATAGGAGTAAGACGAACTAACTCTCCATCAACTGTTACTTCTTTTGAATCATCATTAATAATAAGATCGCCAGATGAGTAAAGATTAGAATTAGTAGTGTTAGAAGCATTGCCAAGAGTGGTATAACGACGTAAAGCAGATTTTACTCTGGCAATCAGTTCTAATGGATTAAATGGTTTGGTAATATAGTCATCTGCACCAATATTTAGACCAAGAATTTTATCGTTATCTTCGGATTTAGCAGATAAAAAAAGAATAGGAAGACTATAATTATTTTCTCTTAGTTTTCTTGTAGTACGAATCCCATCCATTTCAGGCATCATAATATCAAGCAAAATTAAATGTACTTCCTGTGTTTCAATGACTTCTATAGCCTGTCTGCCATGATAAGCTTTTAAGACATGATAGCCTTCTGCAGTAAGATAAATGTAAATAGCTTCTACAATATCTTTATCATCATCACAAACTAAAATAGTATACATAATAAAACCTCCCACCAATCAATAAATCAAATTTTAAATTTTATTTTAACATAAAATATTAAAGAGATATGTGTGGAAAAAATTAAGAATTTATGAAGTATATGAAAAGGGGGATAACTTCCACAACAAGAATATCACTGGTGTTTTTGAATTATTTGTGCACTTTGCTTAGGTATAACATTAAAATTTTTTTGCTTTAAAGCAAAAAAATGATTGACGAAAGGTAAACTTGTGTCTTATAATACAAAAAAAGTTATTAAGAAGAAAAGGAGAATGAGTTATGAGTTATGTAGATGAAGTAATTGAACAAGTAGTTGCAAAAAATCCTGCTGAACCAGAATTTCATCAAGCAGTCAAAGAAGTATTAGAATCTCTTAGACCAGTTGTAGAGGCAAATGAAGAGGTATATCGAAAAGAAGCATTATTAGAACAGTTAGTAGAACCAGATCGTCAGATTAAGTTTCGTGTACCGTGGGTAGATGATAAGGGACAAGTACAGGTTAATACAGGATACCGTGTTCAATTCAATAATAGTATTGGACCATATAAGGGTGGACTTAGACTTCATCCATCGGTTAATCTGGGAATTATTAAATTTTTGGGATTTGAACAGATTTTTAAGAATTCTTTAACAGGACTTCCAATTGGAGGTGGTAAAGGTGGTTCTGATTTTGATCCAAAGGGAAAGTCAGATAGAGAAGTAATGGCATTTTGTAAGAGCTTTATGACAGAATTGAGCAGATACATAGGTGCAGATACCGATGTACCTGCTGGAGATATCGGAACGGGTGCAAGAGAAATTGGATATTTGTTTGGACAATATAAAAAGATAAAGGGAGTTTATGAGGGAGTATTAACCGGCAAAGGTTTAACTTATGGTGGATCTTTAGTTAGAACAGAAGCAACAGGATATGGTCTTCTCTATTTGACTAAGGAGATGTTAAAATGTAACAACATAGATATTACAGGAAAGACTGTCTGTATCTCTGGTTCTGGAAATGTTGCAATCTATGCAGCTCAAAAGGCACAACAACTTGGAGCAAAAGTGGTAACAGTAAGCGATTCTAATGGTTGGGTTTATGATCCAGAAGGAATTGATATAGCAGCTTTAAAAGAAATTAAAGAAGTAAATCGTGCAAGATTAACAGAATATAAAAAATATCGTCCAAATTCAGAGTATCATGAAGGAAGAGGTGTGTGGACAATCAAGTGTGATATTGCTCTTCCTTGTGCAACACAAAATGAACTCCTTTTAGATGATGCAAAAGCATTAGTTGCAAATGGCTGTCTTGCTGTTGCTGAAGGAGCAAATATGCCAACAACATTAGAAGCAACAGAATATCTACAACAAAATGGTGTATTGTTTGCACCCGGAAAGGCAGCAAATGCAGGTGGTGTAGCGACAAGTGCATTAGAAATGAGCCAGAATAGTGAACGTTTAAGCTGGAGCTTTGAAGAAGTAGATGAAAAACTTCAAAATATTATGATAAACATTTTCCATAATCTAGATCAGGCAGCAAAAAAATATGGATTTGAAGGAAATTATGTTGTTGGAGCAAATATTGCTGGATTCGAAAAAGTAGCAACTGCAATGATTGCACAGGGAATTTAATAATTAACAGCAATTGTAACGGTAGTAGCGGGCGAGTATCACCTACTGCCATGAAGCAATCCACAGAATTGTCTTGCTCTTAACTGCCGCGAGTGGATTGAAACAATTTAAAAATAAAAACAGGAAGGAGAACAAAAAGCTCTTCTTCCTGTTTTATTTTGTTACAACCCGCCCAATCTTATAACTTTTATGTATGAATAAAAATTATGATTTACTTGATTATAACTTGGTTACATTTGAGGCTTGAGGACCCTTTTCACCTTCTACTACTTCAAATTGTACAGAATCTCCTTCTTCTAACACTTTGAAGCCATCCATATTCAGTGCAGAATAATGAACAAATACATCTTGTCCTTCTTCATCGGAAATAAAACCGAATCCTTTTTTTGCGTTGAACCATTTTACTTTTCCTGTCTTCATAAAACTCTCCATTCTTGTACCTTTTTACAGGTGCACAACAAAATTCTAAAATGAAAAACAAATACAGACTATCAAATAGATAATCTGAGATAAATTTATCATAAATGGTGCAAAAAGTCAAATTATCTTTTTATTGAAATCGACTTTTCTGGATTTACAATAGAAAAATTTTGTGGTAGAGTAATAGACATTAAAAGAAAACGGGAAAGGAAAAGAGTTTATGGAACAGTTTATAGAAAAGATTTCTAAAGAAGTAAAAGCAGCTTTTTTGATATGTGGATATGAAGAAAAGTATGGACAGATAGCTATTTCAAATCGACCAGATCTTTGTCAATATCAATGTAATGGTGCTCTCGCTGCTGCAAAACAATATAAGAAAGCACCAATTATAATTGCAAAAGAGGTAGTAGAACAGTTATCAAAAAAATCTATATTTCAAGAGGTGCAAGCAGCAGCCCCTGGATTTATCAACCTTACTATAACTTCTGAATTTTTAGCAGATTATTTAGAAGAGATGGCTTTGTATCCAAAGCTTGGCTATGAGGAAGAGAAAGAAAAGAAGACAATCATTGTAGATTATGGTGGAGCAAATATAGCAAAACCACTACATGTTGGACATCTGCGTTCTGCAATTATTGGAGAGAGTATAAAAAGGATTCATCGCTTTGCAGGAAATCATGTGATAGGAGATGTTCATTTAGGTGATTGGGGTCTTCAGATGGGACTTATTATTGAGCAGTTAAGAGAAGAAAAGCCAGATCTGATTTATTTTCAAGAAAAAGAATCTTTAAGGGAATATCCACAAGAAGCACCTTTTACAATTTCTGAACTAGAAGAAATCTATCCAAAAGCTAGTGCAAAGTCAAAACAAGACCAAACATTTTTAGAACGTGCACATATAGCAACTTTAAAATTACAAAATGGAGATCCTGCATACCGTGCCCTTTGGAATCATATTCGAAATGTTTCAATTACAGATTTAAAGAAAAATTATGAAAATCTAAATACCGAATTTGATCTATGGAAAGGGGAGAGCGACGTTCAAAATGAAATTGCACCAATGCTAGAAAATATGGTAAATCAGAAAATTGCCTATGAAAGTAGAGGGGCATTAGTCGTAGATGTAGCAGAAGAAACAGATACAAAAGAGATTCCGCCTTGTTTAATTCAAAAATCTGATGGTGCGGCGTTATATGCTACTTCAGATTTGGCTACAATTATAGAGAGGGAACGACTATATCATCCAGACTATTATATTTATCTTGCGGATAAAAGACAGGAACTTCATTTTATTCAAGTATTTAGAACAGCAAAAAAAGCAAGTCTTGTTCCAGACGATAGGAAGATGCAGTTTTTAGGTTTTGGAACAATGAATGGAAAAGATGGAAAACCGTTTAAAACAAGAGAAGGCGGAGTAATGCGTTTGGAATATTTGATAGAAGAGATCAATGAAGCTGTCTATCAAAAAATTCAGTCTGGACAAAAAGTACCTGAAGAGGAGGCAAGACAAATTGCAAAAGTGGTTGGACTTGCTGCCTTAAAATATGGAGATCTATCCAATCAAATTGCAAAAGACTATATTTTTGATGTAGAACGATTTTCTTCTTTAGAAGGGGATACCGGACCATATATTCTCTATACTATGGTTCGAATTAAGTCCATTCTTAAAAAATATGAAGAACTGACTGGACAAAAGAGTGAGTTGTGTAAATCCATGAAAGGAATAACAAATCGGAGTAAAAGTGAGATTAACTTAATGTTGACAGCAGCAGGATTTTCAGAGATGATTACAGGAGCAATAAAAGAAAATGCACCTCATAAAATCTGTCAATATATCTATGCTTTAGCTAACGCATTTAATAGTTTTTACCATGAAAATAAAATTATTACAGAAGAAGATAAGCAAAAGCAGCAGACATGGATTGCACAATTACGGTTACTATTTTGCATTTTAAGTGTCTGTATTGATCTGCTCGGATTTGAAGTACCAGATCGGATGTAAAGGGGCAAAATAATGGATCAATTACTTTCAAAGCTAATTATTTATAGAAATTTACCCAAAAATAGTGTCTTAGTTTGTCTGGCAAAGGCGATTGAACAGTATAAAAAGAAGAAGATCGACACAGAAGAAATGATATCGACAGTTTACGAGCAGATTCATAAGCTGTTAGATATTGCTACTATTTATGGATTTGACGAAAATCTATGGCAGAATTATTTAGCATTTTTATTGGCAACATTAGAAACTCCATTTAGTATGAGTTGTGAAACGATTGGAGCAAGAACAGGTAGCGTAAATGAGTTTGCAAAAGAGGACTATTCCATTTTTTATCAATTACTTCACTATGATTTTTCTACATTAGAAAAGCAGTTAGGTATTCACTGCTTTTCTGTAATAACTAATTATAAAGCAGTAAAAAAGAATGGAACATCTTATAATCGTAGTGTAAGTGAAAAGGTACGTATTTTTAGTAAAGAACTTGCACAGGCAGAAGATGAAAATACAATTTTTAAAGTTGTAACTGACTTTTATCAAAAGTATGGAGTTGGAACATTAGGATTAAATAAGGCATTTCGAATAAAAAAAGAGCAAGATCAAGTAATATTACAACCAATTACGAATACAGAGGAAGTAAAACTTTCTGATTTAATTGGATATGATCTGCAAAAGAAGAAACTTATTGAAAATACACTTGCTTTTGTAGAGGGAAGAAAAGCCAATAATGTATTACTGTTTGGAGATAGTGGAACAGGAAAGTCTACAAGCATAAAAGCAATTTTAAATGAATATTATGGACAGGGATTACGGATGATTGAAATTTATAAACATCAGTTTCAGGATCTAAGTACAGTAATCTCTATGATTAAAAACCGCAATTATAAATTTATTATTTATATGGATGATCTCTCTTTTGAGGAATTTGAAACAGAATATAAATATTTAAAGGCAGTAATCGAAGGAGGATTAGAAATTAAACCTGACAATGTTCTGATCTACGCAACTTCAAATCGAAGACATTTAATTCGAGAAACTTGGTCAGATCGAATGGATGTATCGAAAGATGAATTGCACCGCTCTGATACAATGCAGGAAAAGTTATCTTTAGTAGCACGATTTGGCATTACAATTAATTATTCTTCTCCATCTCAAAAAGAGTATCAAGAAATTGTAAGAGAGCTAGCAAAACGATATCCAGAGATTACATTAACACAAGAAGAATTATTACAAAAGGCAAATGTTTGGGAATTAAATCATGGCGGTTTATCAGGAAGAACTGCACAACAATTTATTACCTATTTGGCTGGTAAAGAAAAGGAATAATGTGATTTGGGAATTTATTACGTTATATTTTCGCATAATTGTTTTGACATAATATCACCTTTTCTGCTACAATAAACTCGTACCAGATCAAAGAAGTTTGAGAAAGGAAGTAGGATTGTGAACAGGTTTAAAATGGCAGAAAGTAACAAGGGATCAAGTGGAAGAGTACAGTTATTTGGTTGGTTAGTAAAGGTTGGATTAATAGCCATCCTACTGACAGGTACATTTTTTTTACCTTTAATTGATGTAAAAGGGGAATCAAATTCAAACAGTGAAGAAGAAACAGAAATTTATTATAAAGGAAAAGTAACAGCAAAGGTTAATGTACGAGCGGGAGCGGGAGAAAACAATGAAAGAATAGAACATAACAATCAAAAAGTTCAGCTTCAGCCGGGGACAGAAGTATTAATTTTAGATGAGGTAATGGTAGGAGATAAACCTTGGTATCATATTCGGTTTCAGATTGGTTCAGATACTTTAGAGGGATATTCAACAAGCAGCTATATTAATAAAACCAAAGAAACAATAACACCAACACCACTGCCAACACCAACACCGACCTTAAGTCCAACTCCAAGTCCAACTCCAATAAATACACCTGAACCGACAGTTTCTGCTGTCATGCCAAAAGAAAATGGAGAGAATAAAACATCAACAACACAAATAATTATAATTACTATTGGTGCTGCGGTTTTACTTGTCAGCATGTGTGGTATTTTATTACATCAAAAAAAGCATCCAAAAGCAGAACAAAATGAATTAACAGAGGCAGTAAAAAAACTTCAAAATGTACAAATTACTTCTCAAGAACAGAAAAAATCGTCTACAGAAAAGCTACCAGAAATTCGTCCTACGAAAAAGGAAGAAAAACCAAAGAATAAAAAGACAAGTCGAGTTCCGGGAGTTTATGTAAAAAATCCATCTCAGTCGATATTTGAGGATTTAGAACCAGAATTAACTCCTCAAGAAAGAATCGATGCTGTTTCAAAGGAAAATGAAGAAAAAAAAGCATTTCGAAAACAATTAGATGAATTAAGAGAACATGATATTGTACAACATATATACTTTGGAAGAGGAGAAGTATTTGATAACACAGATATTAAATTAATTGAAATTCGTTTTGGAAATGATGTGCGTTTTCTAAATAAAGATGCACTTGCATCTAAGAAATTGATTACAAAATTTGAAGAAGCAGAACGTAGATGGCGGTATTAGACAAATAAAGATGGCTGTTACAGCTTTGTTGTAACAGCCGCTTTCTACGATATCGTTAATATGGAGGTTAGTTATGGAAGAAGCGTTAAAAACTACTTTAAAAGAGAATGGTGTAAATTTAACAGTAGGATTAGAACGGTTTTTAGGAAATGAAGCACTATTCGAAAAATTTT
The DNA here is from genome assembly GCA_910586015.1 of uncultured Lachnospiraceae bacterium. Taxonomy (GTDB): domain Bacteria; phylum Bacillota; class Clostridia; order Lachnospirales; family Lachnospiraceae; genus MGBC140009. The sequence continues at coordinate 64,815 of CAJUGJ010000006.1, read as the reverse complement.
TAAGAAAATTTTTGTTGGATTCATCATTTAAAGAAATGTCGCAATCAATGGAAATAGGAGATACAAGTGAGGCATTTAAAGCTGCTCATACATTAAAAGGAGTTGCAGGCAATTTATCTATAGATGGAGTCTATCATTCTGTTATCCCAGTAATGGAAGCACTTCGTTTAGGCAATTTGACAGAAGCACAAAAATTATTTCCGATATTAGAAGAGAAATATAAATCGGTAATTCATATTTTAAAGACAATAGCATAATACATTCTTTTATTCTCCAGTAGTTCCCATTGATTAAAAAGAAAAGACCTGTTATTCTATATTTGTAACAATTTTGTAACATATATGTAATAAAAACAGGAGGAAAAGTCATGGGTTTAAAATCAATTATGATAGCAGCAGTATTAACTGGAGGATTTTCTATTGGAACACTTTCCATTGGAGGACAGCCATCTTGGAATTTAGATTCACACACTTACATAGCACAACAAGAAAGTGAACAAACAGTACAAGACAACTGTAATATAAAAAAATGGGAAGTGATAAACTTAAATAAAATCCCAAATTTCGAAAAATTCTTTCAACAATTAAATAATCTTTTAGGAAATCAACAAAATAATTGTCCAGAAACAAACAAACCAGAAACAAGCAAACCAGAGATAAATAAACCAGAAACCAATGTAGAGATTTCAGAAGTAATAAAAGAGGTTGCAAAACTTGTAAATCAAGAAAGAAAAAAAGCAGGACTTCCTTCTCTTACATTAAATGTAAAGGCTTGTAATGCAGCAACAATACGTGCAAAAGAAATACAACAATCCTTTTCACATACTAGACCAAATGGAAAAAGTTTTTCCACAGCATTAAAAGAGGCAAATATTTCGTTTTCAGGAGCAGGAGAAAATATTGCATGGGGTCAGAAAACAGCACAGGCAGTCATGAAAGATTGGATGAATTCCTCTGGACACAGAGCAAATATTTTAAATGAAAAATATACTCAAATAGGAATAGGATATGTTTTAAATGATTCCGGAATTCCTTATTGGACACAGCTATTTTTCTATGAATAGGACTTGACATTTTATCTGCTTCCAGTTATATTTGGATCAAATATAATTGGACGGTGCATATTATGAAAAAACTAAATTGGAATTTAATTTCTTTTGATATTATACATTGTTTATTCCGAATGAAAGTGTCTATAGAAAAAGTGGTTTCTCCTGTTATACAGACATATAAATTAACTCCTGTTGGAATAACAGTACTATTTTTTGTAGGAATGAAAAGTAAATCAACGATTAGTGATATCAATCGCTGTTTAAAAATCAATCAGGGTAATTTATCAACTCTGTGTAAAAAATTAGAATATTTAGGGTTTTTAACCCGTACAAGAGATCAAGAGGATGAACGGGTAGTTAGATTAGAACTGACAGATACGGGACAAGAAGTAATGAAAGCAATACAAAAGGAATTATGTCATTTAGAAAAAATTATGTCTAAGCTTTCCAAAGAAGAAATATTCTATGCAATAGAGGGATTACAGCATTTTACTGATTTTACAGAAAAATTATGTGACAAAGTAGGATCTTACAGTTTATAATTATTTAAGACGTTTTTACAGATAATCTCTTGACTTTTCGATATGTTTTGATTAAATTATATTTAATTCAAATATAAAGAGAAGGAGGGAGATTATTTTGTTAGAATTAAAAGATATAAGAAAGACTTATCGAATTGGAGAAATTGAAACAAAGGCCTTAGATGGAATTAGTGTTGCATTTCGAGAGAGAGAATTTGTTGCTATTTTAGGAACAAGTGGTTCAGGAAAAACTACTTGTTTAAATATTATTGGAGGTCTTGATCAATATGATTCTGGGGACTTGGTTATTAAAGGAAAAAGCACAAAAGATTTTAATGCCAATGACTGGGATGCTTATCGAAATAATTCAATAGGTTTTGTGTTTCAAAGTTATAATCTGATTACTCATTTAAGTATTGTAGCAAATGTGGAACTAGGAATGACATTAAGTGGGGTTTCTAGAGAAGAAAAACATAGAAAAGCATTAGAAGTCTTAGAAAAAGTAGGATTAAAAGAACATCTTCATAAAAGACCAAATCAGCTTTCTGGTGGACAGATGCAGAGAGTAGCAATTGCAAGAGCTCTAGCGAATGATCCAGAAATTTTACTTTGCGATGAACCAACAGGAGCTTTAGACAGTACAACAAGTGTACAGATTATGGATTTGATTAAAGAGGTAGCACAAGATCGTTTGGTGATTATGGTAACACATAATCCAGAATTAGCCGATCAATATGCCGATCGAATCATTCGGTTTTCTGACGGAAAGATTGTAGATGATACTCATCCACATAAAGAACGTCCAAAGACAGAACAATTTAAGTTAAAGAAAACGAATATGAGCTTTTTGACTGCTCTTCGTCTTTCCTTTCAGAATTTAAAAACCAAAAAGGGAAGAACATTTCTTACAGCATTTGCTTCTAGTATCGGAATTATTGGAATTGCTGTTATTTTAAGTTTATCTACAGGATTTCAGTCAGAGATTGATAACTTTCAGTCAGATGCTATGGCAGAATTCCCAATTTTAATTACAAAGGCAATACAAGAAGTAGATATGAATTCTATGATTGAGATGTCAGAGGGAATGCAAAATCGTGTATATGGTACAAATGAGTATGCAGATACAACTGAATTGATGATTAAAGACAGTTCTGGAAGGATTGAGGTTCACAAAAATAAAATTGAAGATGGATTTTTAGATTATATTCATAAAATTTCGCCAGAGATTTGTGGAAGTATTGGTTATACTCGAATTGTAAATATGAATATTGTAAGAAAAGTATCTGATACAACATATGCACCAGTCATAATTGGAAATGCTATGATGAATCATTCTTCTAATAGAAATATGACTTCTACAAGCAGTATGGGAATTTCGTGCTATCCAGATTCTTTAGCAGAAGGAGATAATTATTTAGAAAATTATTATGAGTTGATTTCTGGAAACTATCCACAGTCAGAAACAGATGTTGTTTTAGTAGTAGAAACGACGAATACGATTGAAAAAAGTACACTGGAAGGATTGGGATTTGATATAGAAGGAAAAAATAGTTTACCATTTGAAGAAGTAGTTGGAACAAAATTTAAAGTAGTAGACAATAATTCCTATTACCAAAAAACAGAGTTAGGGACATATTTACCTTCAATGGACTATGCTAAGATGTATGAATCAGGAGAAGGTTTTGAGATTCAGATCTCTGGAATTGTACGTGCAAAGAAAGGTACAAAAATGTCTATGCTTGCTACAGGAATTGCCTATAGTGATGCTCTTTCAAAACGGATTATTACAGCAGCAGAGAATTCAGAGATTGTAAAAGCTCAACGTAATGTAGACTATAATATTATGTCAATGGAAGCAATGGACGAACAGACAAAAGAAAATTTTCTTGCTTACTTAGGAGGAGATCCAACCCCTTATCTGGTTATGGTCTTTCCAAAAGATTTTGAATCAAAAGATAAAGTATTAGATTATTTAGATGAATTTAATCGTGAAAAAGATAAAGATGATATTATTGTCTATTCTGATTTAGCAGGTACAATGTCTTCTATGACTTCTGGAATTATGGATGGTGTTACATTGGTATTGATTGCATTTGCCGCTGTATCTTTAGTTGTCAGTATGATTATGATTTGTATTATTACTTATACAAGTGTTTTAGAGCGAACAAAGGAAATAGGAATTCTTCGGGCATTAGGTGCTAGAAAAAAGGATATTACAAGAGTATTTGATGCAGAAACTTGTATTTTAGGAGTATTTTCAGGAGTTCTTGGGGTATTTATCGCTTGGCTTTTTACGTTTCCAATCAATACAGTAATTAATTCTCAAGCGGGACTGACAAGTGCTTCTCATCTACAATTTGTTCATGCAGTTATTCTTGTATTAGTTAGTACAATTATTACAATTTTAGGAGGTCATATTCCAGCAAAACTTGCTTCCAAGAAAGAAGCAGTAGAAGCATTACGAAGTGAATAAAGAAAAAGGAGAAAAAAAATAGTATTATTGAAAATAAAGAAAAAGATAAGTTTATTTTATTATAGACAGGAGGGAAAAGTATATTTAAACAAATAAAGAACAAACAGAAAAAAATTATTATAATACAGCATCATGGAATTCTTGAAATTTAATAGATATAAAAGCAAATGTAAAAGCAGGAGAGATTGGAAATAAGGCAGAAATCAGTAATCAACAGCTTAATCATAAAATAGTAAAGATGAGGAATTTATTATAAATGAAGATAAAATATAAAAAATTGAAAAAAAATAATATATCTCCAGAACTATTTCGTTCTTTTGACAGACATCAAGAAGTAACACATTGTTATCGAAAAGAAGAAGGGAAATGGGTCATAAAAGAGATTTCTTTTGTAGAGGAATGGGGAGAAGAGGAAATAAAAGAACTAGTCCAATGTCTAAAGAATACTTTGGATACTGGTGGAGCAGTATGGGGAGCATTTGAAAGGGGAGTTTGTATTGGATTTACCTCTGTTGAAGCAGAACGATTTGGGACAGACAGAGGTTATGTAGAGTTAAGTTGTCTTCATATTTCAAATGGATATCGAAGACATGGCATCGGAAAAAAGTTATTTTCTCTCGCGTGTTATAGTGCACAGTGGTTAGGTGCAAAACGTCTCTATATCTCTTCTCACTCTGCAACAGAAACACAGGCGTTTTATAAAGCTATGGGATGTATAGAGGCAAGGGAATATAAAAAGGAAGCAGTAGAAAAAGAACCTTGTGATTGTCAGTTGGAATATCAGTTACATGGTCTAAAGGCATATCGAGGAATGTTTTTATTGCTTGGTATATTAGCTGGGGGCTTTTATGGAAATGTAGTTTTAAAAAGAACAATTTTAGGAACTATTGTAGGTGTTTGTTTTGCGTCATTTTTTTACTACTTTCTCAATGCAAAAGAAATAAGTTCTTTTAAAAAATAAAGAAAAGTTGTTGCAAAGTAAAAATTTATTTTGCAACAACTCTTTTTTATTTTCTCCATGTTCTAGGTGCAATTAAAAGTAACATAGGAAAAATTTCTAATCTTCCTGCTAACATATCAAAAATGAGAACTAATTTTTCTCCATTCGAAAACATCGAAAAGTTTCCTGCAGGACCTACTAAATTCAGTCCCGGTCCAATATTATTTAAAGTAGCAGCTACAGCAGTAAAATTTGTTGTAAAATCGAACCCATTTAGACTAAGAAGCAATAAAGAGGTAATAAAAATCATAATATATGCCATTAAATAGGCATTAGCAGAACGAATTACTTCATGTTCTATTTTCTTCCCATCCATTTTTAAGATCTTAACACTTCTTGGGTGAATTAAATAGGACAATTCTTTTCCAACACATTTAAAGTATATAATAAAACGAGATATCTTCATACCTCCTCCAGTACTACCTGCACAAGCACCAATAAACATAATCAATATGATAAGACTTCTGGAAAACTCAGGCCATGTATTATAATCGAGAGTAGAATATCCAGTAGTTGTCATAACAGATGCTACTTGAAAGGCAGCATGATGAAAAGTTTCAAAAAAATGTCCTTGGGAAGCAGCAACATTACAAGTAATTAATAAAACAGTTACAGTATAAATAATAAAGTACCAACGAACTTCTTCCATTTGAAAAGCTTCTTTGGTTCTTCGCATAAGTAAGAAGAAATAAAGAGTAAAGTTTACGCCACTAAGCAACATAAAAATTGTAATGACAGATTGAATATAGTGACTATAAGAACTAATACTACTATTTAAAAGACCAAAGCCCCCTGTACCAGTTGTTCCGAAAGATAGACATAGTGCATCAAACACAGACATTCTTCCAAATAAGAGAAGAATAACTTCTAAAAGTGTAATAGCAATATAAATACCATAAAGATAAACAGCCGTTGTACGAAGTTTTGGAACTAATTTACTAACAGAAGGACCAGGACTTTCTGCTCTCATTAAATGGAGATTCTCTCCTCCTCCTCCCATTGGCAAAATAGCAAGCATAAAAACAAGTACACCCATACCACCAAACCAGTGAGAAAAACTTCGCCAAAACAGCATACATTTTGATAGATGTTCTACATCTGTTAAAATACTTGCTCCTGTTGTAGTAAAACCAGAAACAATTTCAAATAAAGCATCTAAAAAAGAGGGGATTTCCCTACTAAAATAAAAGGGAAGACAACCAAGTATACTAATTGCAATCCAACTTATAGCAACAGTAAGAAATCCATCTCTTGCATAAAAGGCACTATGATTTGGGCGTTTTCTAGTTAATATCTGTCCTAGAAAAATTCCAATTAAAGAACATAGAACAAAAGTAAGTCCAGAAGATTCTCGATAACAGACAGCAACAAATAAAGGAAACAGCATAACAAAACCCTCTAATTTTAAAATCCAGCCAATAATATATAGAATATTTTTATGGTTCATCTAAATCCCTCCTTTCTTTTGTTATGTTTTATGCTAAAATATCTAAAATGTCGTCCATTCCTTTTTCTGTAGTAACAATAACAACAGAATCTCCAACTTGAATCATATCTTGACCAGATGGAATAATAATTTTTCCATAACGAAGAATATTACAAAGTAAAACATTTTCTTTCGTTTTTAATTTAGCAAGTGGAATTCCTGTTACTTTAGATTCTTCTTTTACAATAAATTCCACAGCTTCTACTCGGTTATCCATCAATCGATAAACCGTTTCTACATTACTTCCCACCGAGTTTTGCATAGAACGGACATATTGAATAATATATTCAGCTGTTAAATATTTTGGACTGATAATACTTCCGATTGGAATTTCATTAATAACATTTTCAAATGAAATCTTATTGATTTTTGTAATTAATTTTGCTGAAGAAACTTTATGGGCATATAGAGAAAGCATAATATTTTCTTCATCATAATTTGTAAGAGAAACAAATGCGTCCATTTGATGAAGACCTTCTTCATGTAATAAAGTTTCATTTGACGCATCTCCTCTGATAATAGTGGCATTTGGAAGAAGTTCGCTAAGTTCTTCACTACGTTCTTGATTGAGTTCAATAATTTTGACTGAAATTTTTGCTGAAAGAAGTTGACGTGCCAAATAGTAGGCGATTGTACCTCCGCCAGCAATCATAACATTTTTAATCACCTTTGTTGTTAATCCAAGTTTAGAAAAGAGACTATTCATCCGATAGGGGGGAATGATAATAGAAACACTGTCACCTTCATAAAGAACAGTATTTCCGTTTGGGATAATTAAAGAATGATCGACACGTTCTACAACGCAGATCAAAAGATTAGGACCATATTTGGCTGCATCACTAAGTTTTAGATTATGCCAACAAGAACCAGAAGGAATTGTAAAGTGTACAAGATTGATTTTACCCTTTGCAAAAGTATCTAATTCCAAAGCAGAAGGAACTTGAATGAGATGCAAAATTTTAGAAGCTGCTGCAAGTTCAGGATTGATTGCTAAAGAAAGTCCTAATTCCTCTTTGATAAACCCAATTTCTGCATAATATTCGGGATTTCGAACTCTTGCAATCGTATGACAATTTCCGGCTTTTTTTGCAATTAAACAACACAAAAGATTAATTTCATCCTGATTTGTCACTGCGATAAAAAGATCAGCATCTTTAACTCCGGCTTCTTGTTGGATTAGATAACTGGTAGCATTACCACAGATTCCATTTACATCGATTCGTTCAGAAATACTTTTTAACTTTTCACTCTGTTTATCAATCAATGTAATTTCATGTTTCTCTTCTAAGAGCTGCTCGGCAAGCGTATATCCGACTTTGCCGCAGCCCGCAATAATAATCTTCATAATAATTAACCTCTAATTCAATTATTAATTGGCTGTTGCCGGAATCTATTCTACAACATTTTTAAAGAAATGTATATATTAATTTTTTATAGAAAAAATAGGATGGCACAGTCTAAAAAAATTTGCTATAATAAATAGAAAGAAAGGAGAAAGTATGCAGCAAAAGTTAATATTATTTTATGAAATTGAAAAAGAAAAATTAGATAAGATAGAACAAATATGTAAAAAGTTAAATTTTAGAACGAAAAAAGTGGCGAAGGCATTTTATTTAGAAAAGATAGGATTTTTGATTTCTTTTCCCGGATGGAAAAAGCAGGGGATCCGTTATGAAAAAGAAGGATTTAAGGAGGAAATGATAGTATTTTCAGGGTTGGATTCTAATGATTTAGATAAGTTTTTAGACGAGTATCAAAAAGAGGGCTTAGAACCCATTACCCTAAAGGCAGTTGTTACAGAGTACAATAAATCATGGACTTCTGTAGAATTATTTCAAGAGTTACAAAGAGAACGAAAACAAGTTAATCAGTAGATTTTCGTTGAATTTGATGTTTTTGAGGTTGAATTGTAATTTCACGAAGAAGTGCACCTGTTCGAAAAGTTAGAGCAGTATGTAGAACTTGTGCAATTTCTTCTGAAAATAAATAGGTATCGAAAGATTGTCCTTCTTTAAAATTAGAATTTCGATAAAATTCTGACTTAGTTATATCGGGATGTAGTGTAATCACACGAACTCCATATTTACGAACTTCTTCAAAAAGACTAGAAGAAAAGTTGGAAAGCCCTGCTTTTGTCGCTCCATAAGCACAGCCATGCGTATTCGTTTTTTGTGCAGTAACAGAAGAGATCATAACAATCGTTCCCTGATTTTGTTTAAGCTGTCGTAAAAAAAGGTTAGTTAAAAGCATAGGAACTTCGAGATTTACAGTAACAAGTTCATGAATCTTTCTAGGGTTTAATTCTTCGTGAGGACCAAAATATCCAACTCCTGCACAATTAATCAATAAAGAGAAAGAATAGTTCTTTTTTAGCTCAAAAAGATTAGAAATAAGATGCTTAGAATCTGTCAAGTCGAAGGAAAAAGGAAAAAAATTTGTATTTTTCGTAAGATCAGAAACTTTATTAAAATTACGACCAATTCCACAGATCTGATATCCGTCTTCTAATAACATCCGGCAAATCGCTGCTCCGATTCCAGAACTAGCTCCAGTAACAAGTGCTGTATTCATAAAAATCTCCTTTCTATAGATAGTTTTACTAGGTATTTTCCCACAGATAGAATTTAGAAGCTGGAAGATATCCGTCAAACGCATCCAATATAGTATGAATTAATTCCTGTTCTATACTTTTAGGATAGGAAAAGACACCATGATTTAATTCATAGGGAAATTGTAGTACAAAACTATAAGAACGTTGTTTTCTCATCCGTTTTAAGTATTCTTTGGAAACACGAAAAGTTCCAAGACTGATATCTTTAATTTGCTCTGGAAGTAGATTTTGTTTAATCAGCTCAACCAATGTTTTATATGCAGTTTTATATTCTGGTATATAAATTAGAGGGTCCAAACAAATCCTAACAGGAAAGCCTGCCAAAGAAACGGTTTGTGCTGCCTTTAATCTTGCCAATAAAGATGCAGTATTATGTTCTAAAGTTTTTTGTATAAAATCCAATGAAAGAGTAAATGCAAAAATAAACCTCTGTTTTAGAGAGGATAGAATCCTTTCGGGCAGTTTTTCTGCAGTATAAAGGACAGAAAGAAGATTTGGATTATATCCACATTTTGTTCTAAGTTCAACACAGAGATTTTTTTGATCAGCAGTAAAAGTAAGCCAATGGGCACAATAAGATAAAATTTTCTCCATTGCTAAAAGATCGGAGTCATAAGAAATACAAAGATAGACAGGATGAATTGCCAAAAGCCGTTTGGTTTCTTCGAAAAAATCTTCTAAATTTACAAAGACAACAGGATTGGCAGATGGGTACATTCCTTGAAGATAGCAATATTCACAATCAAACATACAATTCATAAGACAAGAAGTATAATAAAAGTGTTGGTTTCCAAAACTTTGGCACACCGGTGCTCCACAGTAGAGAAAAGGAGGTTCTTTACAGGCTAGAAATAGAGCAGGAGACTGTTTTTGAGCAATAAAGTTTTGATGTCCACGATGAAATAAAGACTGATAATGATCAATTTTAATCTGTTTAGTATTGGGAAAGTGTGAAAGAATTTGACTGGTTCTTGAAAATGAAAATGCTTTTTCTTCAATATAGATATGATGAAACAAATTCTTTGAAGTACTGAAAAATAAATTGTCGAAATCGTTCAAGAATTTCACCTCCCTTTTGTTTAATATGTAACAGATTATATTCTCCCTTAAAAATTTCAAGTTGTCTATAACATATATCCATAGAAATTCCTAATGTTTTTGCATATCGTAAAAGCTGTTTGAGTTGTTCTGTTCTTGTCACTGAAAAAGAAAACGTATCAGAAAAGAATTTAATATATTTTTCATCTTCTTCTGAAAAAAGCATATGAATTGGTCTGTTTGAAAAGAATTTGTGTTGTTGTATTTTTAAAGAATCTAAAAAGGTAAGAATAGAAGGCAGACATTGTTTCATCAGGTTGGAAACTTCAGAGGTTACAACCTGTTTTGGAGTTAAAGGATCCGAAACAATTTTTAAAAATAACATCTGATGTTGTTGTAAAAAGGTCATACCAGCCTGATAAAGACTTGCGGCTTCCATATCAAATAATAGCGGAAAAGATGATGTATTGCTAAATTCAACTAAAACAGGAGAAGTGATAAGAGGAGCTTCTAAAAAAGGATGAGAATACAAAATATCTGGATAAAAAATACGATGGGTGCTCTGTTCCGTTATTTGATTACAGATAAAACAAGTTCCACATACTGTTTTTTTATCATTACATCCACATACTCCAATATTTAAGTAGAGATCTTCTTTTGTTGGAGGAATTTTTGTAAGTAGATATGTTAGTGCTACAGCAGATGAAATATTACCTGTTCCAGTAATCAGCAACCTTATATCTGAACCTGAAAAAAGTTGAAACTGTGAAAAGGAAGACTCTTTTTTTAAATTTTGTTTTTCAATCAAAGCTTCTGCCTCTTGATAAAATGAAGTAAGAAGTGTGATCATAATATCCTCTTTCTGAAATGAATACTGAGAAAGAGCACAACCAAAGACAAACTCTTTCATTAGCCTTTTATGGTGTGCTCTGTTTTAATGTATTTGACTATTTTTCTGAATTTTCTTTTTGACTTGCCAACATCATCGCACGCACCTTTAACGGAAGTCCAAATAAGTTGATAAAGCCTTCTGCATCATGATGATCATAGAGTTCTCCAGTTGTAAAAGATGCAATACTTTCGTTATATAGAGAATATGGTGAAATGGTACCCTGTTTTATAATATTTCCTTTATATAGTTTTATCTTTACCTCTCCTGTGACATATTCCTGTGTGGATTCTACAAATGCCTGTAAAGCTTCACGAAGCGGTGTAAACCATTTTCCTTCATAAACAATATCTGCAAATTTATTAGCAATTCCCTTTTTATAAGAAAGAGTATCCCTATCTAAAATAAGTTCTTCTAATTGATCATGTGCTTCCATTAAAATCGTTCCACCTGGTGTTTCATAAACTCCGCGGGATTTCATACCCACAACACGATTTTCAACAATATCAACAATACCAATACCATGTTTTCCGCCCAATGTATTTAACTTAGCAATAATCTCAGACGCTTTCATCTTTTCTCCATTTAAAGCAACAGGAGTTCCTTTTTCAAAGGTTAAAGAAATTGTTTCACCTTCCTGTGGAGCTTTTTCAGGAGTAACCCCAAGAACCAGTAAATGATCATAATTTGGAGCATTTGCTGGTTCTTCTAGCTCTAATCCCTCATGGCTGATGTGCCATAAATTGCGGTCACGGCTGTAGCTATGGCTAGCATCAAATGGAAGATCAATATTATGTGCTTTACAATAGGCGATTTCTTCTTCACGAGAGTTCATTTTCCAAGTTTCATTACATCTCCAAGGTGCAATAATTTTTAAATCAGGGGCTAATGCTTTAATTCCAAGTTCAAAGCGAACCTGATCGTTGCCCTTTCCTGTAGCACCATGACAAATAGCAGATGCCCCTTCTTTTCTTGCAACTTCTACTAACTTTTTTGCAATGACAGGACGTGCCATAGAAGTTCCAAGCAGATATTTATGTTCATATACAGCTCCTGCTTTTACACAAGGAATCACATAATCGTCTACAAATTCATCCGTTAGATGTTCAATATAAAGTTTAGAAGCACCTGAGAGCTTTGCACGTTCTTCTAAACCATCTAGTTCATTACCCTGTCCTACATCAATACAACAGCAAATTACTTCATAATCATAGTTTTCTTTTAACCACGGAATAATTGCAGTGGTATCTAATCCACCTGAATATGCTAAAATTACTTTTTCTTTCATATCCTACATTCTCCTTTTTATATAATGTTATAAATATACATCATATTGAACAAAGATGCAAGAAGAATTTTTTTTGATTATGCTTGAGTTTCCAAAGATAGAATGGTATACTTGACAAGAATCAAAATAGACAGTGAGTAAATGATAAGTAGAAAGGAAAGTTATGTATCAGCTTATTTTAGCCTCTGCTTCTCCAAGACGTAAAGAAATTCTTAATCAAGTCGGAGCAGAATTTATTACAATAGTCAGTCATATTGAAGAACATATGACACAGACAAATCCAAAGGAATTAGTTCAAAAACTCTCCTATGAAAAAGCAACAGAAGTTGCAAAAAGAGTAGATGCGACAAATGCAGTTATATTAGGAGCAGATACAGTTGTTGTATTAGAAAATAAGATTCTTGGAAAACCTTCCTCTATGTCTGAAGCAGAACAGATGTTAGAAATGCTTTCTGGAAAGGTACATGAAGTGGATACAGGAGTTTGTATTTTAATCTTAGAACAGGGAAAAATAAAAGAAGAGATTTCTTTTGTAGAACAGACAAAAGTAGAGTTTTATCCGCTTACAAAAGAAGAAATTCTTTCGTATATTGCAACCGGAGAGTCTATGGATAAAGCAGGAGCATATGCACTTCAAGGTCGATCTGCTCCCTATATCGCTAGAATTGAAGGGGATTATTATAATGTAGTCGGATTGCCGATAGCAAAGATCTATCAAGAATTAAAAAGACATAAGATCAATCTCATCACAGGAGAGAAGTGTAAATAGAGAAAATCTGCTTGCATATTATTTAATACAGATGTATAATTATGAAAAATAAAAGTATGAGAGGAATGGATATGATTCAGATTGGTATTATTGGATCGACAGGGTATGCCGGTCAAGAACTGGTTCGGTTATTGTTACAGCATAGTGAAGCAAAAATCATATGGTATGGTTCAAAAAGTTACGTTGGCACTCCCTATTCACAGGTATTTCAAAATATGTTTGAGCTTGTGGATGCTGATTGTTTAGAGGATAATTTAGAAAAACTGTCAGAACAGGCAGATGTTATTTTTACTGCAACTCCACAAGGGTATTTAGCCTCCCTATTAAATGAGAAAATTCTATCAAATACCAAAGTAATTGATTTAAGTGCAGATTTTCGTCTAAAAAATGTTGAGGTATACGAAGATTGGTATAAAATAGAACATAAAAGTCCACAGTTTTTATCAGAGGCAGTTTATGGTTTATGTGAGTTAAATAGAGAAGAAATTAAAAAGGCGAGATTAATTGCAAATCCGGGTTGTTATCCAACTTGTTCTATTCTTTCTATTTATCCTTTATTAAATGAAGGACTGATTGATCCAAGTACTTTAATTATTGATGCCAAGTCTGGAACATCAGGAGCAGGAAGAGGAGCAAAACTCGGAAATTTATTTTGTGAAGTCAATGAAAATATAAAGGCGTATGGAGTAACTTCGCATCGTCATACACCAGAAATTGAGGAACAGTTAACTAGAGCAGCAAAAACAGAAGTTACATTAAATTTTACACCACATTTAGTACCGATGAATCGAGGGATTTTAGTAACAGCATATGCCTCTTTAACAAAGAAAATATCACAGGAAGAAATTCATGCAGTCTATGAAAAATATTATGAAAAAGAGTATTTTGTACGAGTATTAAAACCAGATTTATGTCCAGAAACAAGATGGGTAGAAGGAAGCAATTTTGTAGATGTCAATACAGTTATCGATCCGAGAACAAATCGAGTGATTATGATGGGAGCAATGGATAATCTTGTTAAGGGGGCGGCTGGACAAGCTGTTCAAAATATGAATTTAATGTTTGGATTAAAAGAAACAAAAGGGCTTGAGATAGCTCCGATTTTTCCTTAACAAAGGAGGATAGCTGTGGAGATTCGAGTGATGAAGCCAGAGGACTATCCAAAAGTTTATACACTTTGGATGAGTATTCAAGGATTTGGGATTCGAAGTTTAGATGATTCTAAACAGGGAGTAGAAAAGTTTTTAAAAAGAAATCCAACTACCAGTGTAGTGGCAGTTGATAAAGACACGGTGATCGGAGCAATTTTATGTGGACATGATGGTCGAAGAGGATGCTTTTATCATGTATGTGTAGCAAAGGAGTATCGTAAACATGGTATTGGAAAACAGATGGCTTCTTTTGCAATAGAGGCATTAAAAAAAGAGGGAATCAATAAAGTATCACTGATTGCATTTAAAAATAATGAGATCGGAAATCGTTTTTGGAAAAGTGTTGGATGGACATTTAGAGATGATTTAAACTATTATGACTTTACTTTAAATGAGGAAAATATTACAAAGTTTAATCAATAACAGGAGGTAGTAGTTATGGAACAAATACAAGGTGGTATTACAGCCGCCAAGGGTTTTTTAGCAGCACATACAGCAGCAGGAATCAAATATCAAGATAGAGCAGATATGGCAATGATTTTCAGCAGACAGCCATGTCGTGTGGCAGGAGTGTTTACTTCTAATGTAGTAAAGGCTGCTCCAGTAGTTTGGGATAAAGAAAGAGTAGAAACAGGGAAAGAAATTCATGCAGTTGTAATTAATGCAGGGATTGCAAATGCCTGTACTGGAAAAGAAGGAATGAATTACTGCAAAAAGACAGCACAAAAAGCAGCAAAAACACTTTCTATTTCAGAAGACAGTGTACTTTTGGCATCGACAGGAGTTATTGGAAAACAACTTCCAATTGAACGGATTACAGCAGGAATAGATAAATTAACAGAAGGGCTTTCTTGTGAATTATCCGCAGGGACACAGGCGGCAAAAGCAATTATGACAACAGATACAAAACATAAAGAAATTGCAGTTACATTTGAAGCTTGTGGAGTGACTGCAACAATTGGAGGAATGTGTAAAGGTTCGGGAATGATCCATCCAAATATGTGTACAATGTTAGCATTTCTTACAACGGATTTTAATATTTCCAAAGAATTATTACAAAAGGCATTAAAGGAAGATGTAAAAGAAACATTTAATATGATCAGTGTGGACGGAGATACCTCTACAAATGACACTCTATTATTACTTTCTAACGGAATGGCAGGAAATGAAGAACTGACAAAAGAAGATGCACAATATGACAGCTTTAAATTAGCACTGCATACGGTTACTGAATTTTTAGCAAAGAGTATGGCAGCAGATGGAGAAGGAGCAACCAAACTGTTAGAAGTACGTATATTAGGGGCAGAAGATAAGAACCAAGCAGCGATGTTGGCAAAGTCTATCATTTCCTCTAATTTAGTAAAGACCGCTGTTTACGGAAATGACGCAAATTGGGGAAGAATTTTATGTGCAATGGGATATGCAGGTGTTAATTTTATACCAGAACAGATAGACTTATGGATAGAAAGTGAAGGAGATGGACAATTACAATTAGTCAAAGATGGAACAGCGACAGATTATTCTGAAAAATTAGCTACAAAAATCTTATCTGCCGAACAAGTAAATGTAATCGTAGATTTAAAGATAGGATATGAAACAGCGACAGCATGGGGATGTGATCTAACCCATGACTATATCAAAATTAATGCAGATTATCGTTCTTAATGGGGGGATTAAATGGAATCAATTACAGAAAAGGCAGAAGTGCTCATTGAGGCGTTGCCTTATATACAGAAGTTTAATAATAAAATTGTAGTAGTAAAATATGGTGGAAGTGCCATGTTAGATCCAGAACTTCAAATGAACGTCATTAAAGACATTGCACTGCTTAAATTAGTTGGAATGAGACCAGTTGTAGTGCACGGCGGAGGAAAAGAGATCAGCAAGTGGGTAAAATTAGTTGGTCAAGAGCCAAAGTTTGTAGAAGGTTTACGTGTTACAGATGCTTTAACAATGGAAGTAGCCGAAATGGTTTTAAATAAAGTCAATAAAAATTTAGTACAGATGTTTGAAAAGTTAGGTGTAAAAGCAGCAGGGATCTGTGGAAAAGATGGCGGTATGCTGACAGTAGAAAAAAAATTGGTAAATGGAAATGATATTGGATTTGTTGGAACAATTACCTGTGTTAATACAAAGTTAGTCGATACCCTAATCAAAAATGATTTTATTCCAGTTATTGCTCCAATTGGAATGGATACTAAATTTTTGTCTTATAATATTAATGCAGATGATGCCGCCTGTGCAGTAGCACAAGCCGTAGGAGCAGAAAAACTTGCATTTTTAACAGATACAGAAGGGGTTTATAAAGATCCTACTGATTTGAATTCTTTAATTTCTGTACTATCCTTAACTCATGCAGAAAAATTAATTCAAGAAGGATGGGTTGGCGGTGGAATGATTCCAAAGTTAAAAAATTGTATGGAAGCAGTAAAAAATGGAGTGGCAAGAGTACATATTTTAGATGGAAGAAAACAACACTGTTTACTCTTGGAATTCTTTACAGATCGTGGCATTGGAACAGCAATTATCAGCGAGGAATAAGATTGAAAATTGGAGGGAAGATATGGATCAAACTTCAGAAATGATAAGAGAACAGGCAGAAAAGGTTCTCATGCACACTTATAATCGCTATCCTCTTGTTTTAGATCATGGAGAAGGTGTGTTTTTATTTGACATAGATGGAAAGAAATATCTGGACTTTTGTGCAGGAATTGCAGTATTTGCTCTTGGATATGGCAACAAAGCATATAATGAAGCACTAAAAAATCAGATTGATTGTCTTTTACATACTTCTAATTACTACTATAATGTACCTGCAGTTTCCGCCGCTAAAAAACTAGCAGCAGCTTCTGGGATGGATCGAGTGTTTTTTACAAATAGTGGAACAGAAGCGATTGAGGGAGCAATTAAACTGGCAAGAAAATATTATTATAAAAAATATCATAGAGCGGATTCTCAGATTATTGCAATGGAACATTCTTTTCATGGAAGAAGTATGGGAGCATTAGCTGTCACAGGAACTAAAAAATATAGAGAAGCTTTTGAACCATTGATTGGAGGAACTGTTTTTGCACAATATAATAATTTGGAAGATGTAGAAGATAAAATTACAGAGCGTACTTGTGCTATAATTTTAGAAACCATACAAGGAGAGGGAGGAATTTATCCAGCTGACAAACAGTTTTTAAATGGTGTGGCAAAGATTTGTAAAGAGAAAGATATTTTACTAATTTTAGATGAAATTCAATGTGGTATGGGACGTACTGGGACAATGTTTGCCTATGAACAATATAAAATTATACCAGATATTATAACCAGTGCAAAGGCATTGGGATGTGGAGTTCCAGTTGGTGCATTTGCAGCAGCACAAAAAGTAGCTTCTGCTTTTGAACCAGGAGATCATGGAACAACATATGGAGGAAATCCATTTGCTACAGCAGCAGTCAATGCAGTTTTTGATTTGTTTTTAAAACAAGATGTTTTAGAAAATGTAAAATATACTGGAGCATATTTATATGATGTATTAGAACAGATAAAGCAAAATAATTCCTGTATAAAAGAACATCGAGGATTAGGAATGATGCAGGGTTTGGAGTTTGATACCTCTGTTTCATCTATCATAACAAAAGCATTAGAAAAAGGATTAATTTTAATTTCCGCAGGAACAAATGTAATTCGTTTTCTGCCTCCACTTGTTATTTCAAAATCAGATGTAGATCAGATGGCAGAAATTTTAGAAGAATGTTTACGAGAAGAATAATAGGAATTATAGGAATAGAATAAAACTGTCTCTTTACGGAAACACTGTCAGAAAAAGCTGACAGGCAGTGAAAGGAAAAGGAGGCAGTTTTTCTTATGATTGGAATGATTACAGCAATTATATCCGGTGTACTGATGAGTATTCAGGGAGTTTTTAATACAGGTGTTACAAAACAGACAAGTGTATGGGTAGCATCTGCTTTTGTCCAGTTTACAGCACTATTAGTATGTTTAGTTGCTTGGTTTGTAACTGGAAGAGAAAGTAATTTTCTTGCTCTTTTTCAGGTAGATCATAAATATATGCTTTTAGGAGGAGCAATAGGAGCATTTATTACTTATACAGTTATACAAAGTGTTGCAGCATTAGGGCCTGCGAAGTCAATTATGCTTATTGTTACTTCACAATTAATTGCTGCATATCTAATTGAACTATTTGGGTTATTTGGAACACAAAAAGTAGAGTTTATGTGGAGAAAGTTGTTGGGTTTAGCATTGATTATTTCAGGAATTATTATTTTTAAATGGGAAAGATCCTAGGGCAAAAGTGTTAGAAAAAAAATTGTATGACCTCTTGTAAATAAGAGAAGGATTCGTTACAATAGAATAGTAAGGTTGTATTGAGGGTACATCATTATAAGGACCACAAAAAAGAAAGAGTGGTCAGAAAATGAAAAAGTATTTATGGAAGGCAGTAATAGGACTTTTTTTCATCCTTGCTGGTATCTATTATTATTTTGTTGTTTTTACATCAGAATCTAAAAATGTAGAAGTTTTAATAGAACAACAAAAAGAAGATATAAAGGAGCTAGATCCTGTTTTAGAATCTGTTATTATCTATATCTGCGGAGCAGTAAAAAATCCGGGCGTATATCAACTTATAGAAGGCTCTCGAATTTCAGATGGAATTATAGCAGCAGGAGGGTTAAATGAAGATGCCGCCCCTCAGGTATTAAATTTAGCAGCAAAGCTTGTAGATGAACAAAAAATCTATATTCCCACTCAATTAGAAGTAGAACAGGAAACAACTCTACAAAAACAGTTGATAGGAACAGAAACTCAAAAACAGGATCAAAGCAATAAAAAAATAGATCTAAATTTAGCAACAGCAGAAGAATTGACCATGCTTCCAGGTATCGGGAAAAAACGGGCAGAGGCAATTATTTCTTACCGAGAATCTATGGGAGGATTTACAAGTTCAGAACAACTAACAGAAATTGAGGGTATTGGAGAGGCGATGTTTGAAAAGATAAAGGAGTTTATTACTGTAGGAGAGAAATAAAGAGAGAAAGGCATGGTGAAGCTTTGTGGGTAAACGGATTTTGGTTGTAGATGATGAAAAATTAATTGTAAAGGGAATTCGTTTTTCTCTGGAACAAGATGGAATGAAAGTAGATTGTGCCTATGATGGAGAAGAAGCACTTACAATGGCACGAATAACAGAATATGATGTGGTTTTATTAGATGTTATGCTTCCAAAACATGATGGTTTTGAAGTTTGTCAGATGATCCGAGAGTTTTCTAACATGCCGATTATTATGCTTACAGCCAAAGGAGATGATATGAATAAAATTTTGGGACTGGAGTATGGAGCAGATGATTATATTACAAAACCATTTAATATTTTAGAAGTAAAAGCTAGGATTAAAGCTATTATCCGCCGTAACAGAAAAGATTCAGAGGTAGAAGGTCCAAAAGTTTTAGTCTATGGTGATTTAAAAATGGATTGTGAAAGCAGAAGAATTTATATTGCAGGTAAGGAAGCAAACTTAACCGCAAAAGAATTTGATGTATTAGAACTTCTAGTTCGTAATCCAAATAAAGTATATAGCAGAGAAAGTCTATTAAATCTTGTCTGGGGATATGATTATCCGGGTGATGTACGAACAGTAGATGTTCATATTCGCAGACTTCGTGAGAAGATAGAAGAAAATCCAAGCGAACCAAAATTTGTACATACAAAGTGGGGGGTCGGATATTATTTTCAAAATTAAAAATCGACTTTTTTCTCTAAATAGTATGCGGGTTCGAATTTTTTTAGCTGTGTTTTTTATAGGAGTAGGTTCTACATTACTTGTGGGATATGGAGTGTTAGGTTTTTATAAAAATCAAAGTATTACATCAAAAATATCACATATGGTAGGTTATACCAACCAAATTGCAAATCAAATGGTACTTTCAGGATATTTAAGTACCAACAATCGCCAACCTGAGATTTCAGCTGAATTATCTTTAGCTGCTGAATTAAGTAATGGAAGAATTTTAGTAGTAGATGGAAATTTAAGTGTTATTCTTGATACGTACCGCCAGCAAGAAGGAACTACTTTAATTTCAGAGGATGCAGTGAGATGTCTGCGAGGGGAGAGCAGGGCGATAAAAGAAAAAGAGATGCAGCGTGCAAAGATTACGATCCCTTTAGTTAATTCTGATACAAAAGAAGTCTTAGGGGGAATATTATTTATCTTTTCGTTGGAACAAGAATATAGTATGGCATCTATGCTACAACAAAAATTACTTCTCTTTGTTGGCGTAATTGCTGTCATAGTAGTTTTTGTTGGTTTATTATTTTCTGAGAATTTAGCAAAACCTTTAAAAGAGATTGTACACTCTATCAATCATATTACAGAAGGGTATATGGATGAGGATGTTTCTATTCATGGCTGTTATGAGATTACTCAGATTTCAGATTCTATAAATGGAATGTTAAAACAGATGCGACAGTTAGAAGAAACAAGACAGGAATTTGTATCAAATGTATCTCATGAACTGAAAACTCCTATTGCTTCCATGAAGGTATTAGCAGATTCTCTTTTAAGTCAGGAGGAAGCTCCAACTGAGTTATATCGGGAATTTTTACAGGATATCAATAACGAAATTGATCGAGAAAATGAAATTATTACAGATTTGCTTTCTCTTGTTAAATTAGATAAAAAAAATGGAGAAATGCACATTGCACAGGTCAGTATCAATGAGTTGCTAGAGATTATTTTAAAGAGATTAAAACCAATTGCAAAGGCAAGAAATATTGAGTTAGTTTTTGAGACTTTTCGCCCTGTACTAGCAGAGGTTGACGAGGTAAAAATTTCTTTAGCAATTTCGAATTTAATTGAGAATGCCATTAAGTATAATTTAGAAGACGGTTGGGTAAAGGTTTCTTTAAATGCAGACTATAAGTATTTTTATCTTACGGTAGCTGATTCAGGAATTGGAATTCCAGAATCGGCACAAAGTTTAATTTTCGATCGATTTTATCGGGTAGATAAGGCACGTTCCAGACAGACCGGAGGTACAGGATTAGGACTTTCTATTACAAAAAATGTGGTGCTTATGCACAAGGGAGTTATTAAAGTCTATAGTAGAGAAAATGAAGGCTCTACTTTTACAATGCGAATTCCGCTTAGTTTTATAGCTTAGGAGGAGAAAGATGAAAAGAATGAACCGATTTTTAGGGGGAATACTATGTCTTTTTATACTATGCCTTTTAACTGGCTGTAAGACAAAACAAGAACAATCTTTTGAAAATGGTCTAAAACTTTATTTTTTAAATAAAGAAGAAACAGGATTGCTTAGTGTTACAAAACAAATAGAGGGTTCGTCTTTAGAAGAGTTGGTAGATAAAGTAAGCCAAGAATTATTTCAGCCGAGAAAGTTAGGAAAAGATAAAAAGTTATTTCCAGAAAATATTTCTCTTTTGGGATATTCATTTGGTCAAGCAGGACAACTTATTTTAGAGTTTGACTTAAATTATTATTCTCTAGCAAAAATCACAGAAATTTTGTGTAGAGCAGCTATTGTAAAGTCATTTTGTAGTATTGATGGAATCGACGATGTCGAATTTTATGTCAACGGACAGCCACTTTTATTGGCAAAAGAAACACCAGTTGGAATGATGAGCTCAGAAGATTTTGTCAATCATACTGGAGAGGATGCCGCATTTAATCAAACAATGAATTTAACAGTTTATTTTTCAAATACAGAAGGAACTGCATTAAAAGAATATCATAGAGATGTATTATTTGATGGAACATTATCTGCGGAACAACTTGTGATACGACTTTTAATTCAAGGACCTGCCGAAGCAGATAAGGAAGTACAAACAACACTTCCAAAAGGAACAGAATTATTAAAAGTAAATGTAAAAGACGGAATTTGTTATGTAGATTTTAATGAAAAATTTTTAGAAAGAGATTCTGAGATTTCCGAAGAAGTTGTTATTTATTCCGTTGTAAATTCTCTAATTGAGTTAGGATATATTAATAAAGTTCAATTTCTTATTAATGGAGAACAAAAAAAGACATATCAAACAATGGATTTGAGTGTATTTTTTGAAAGAAATCTTTCAATTATTGAAACAGAATCTTGAAAGGAAGGATGCGTATGATTCAACGGCCGCTTGTGGTAGTAGCGGCTGCCTATCTTTGTGGTATTTGTGGTGCAAAAGTAGATAAAGCTTGGTTTTGGATTTTTCTAATTTTTTTCTGGATAGTAGGTACTATTCTTTGTATTCGACTTCGAGAACCTATCTTTTTAAATCGAAGAGATAGGTTTCTTTTCGTTATTCCTATATTTTTTGTAATTGGAATTTTACAATTCCGAACACAGTCTATAAACTGTGAACTAGAAACTAACTTAGAGGGGAAAGGAATTATATATGGAACAGTAACGGATTTAATTCAGAATTCTAAAAATGTTCAAATGACTTTAAAAAATGCCATAACTTCGGATGGAAAAAGATTTTGTGGCAATATTTTAGTAATATGTCCAAATGAATTTTCTTGGGACAAAAAATGGATTGGAAGCAGAGTAGAGTTATCTGGAGAATATAAAAACTTTTCTTATGCAACGAATCTAGGACAGTTTGATGAGAAAGAATATCGAAAGTCATTCGGTTTTTGTATGAAATTTGTTTCAAAGAAAGTTCAGATGATATCTTTAGGAAAGTCTAAATTTGGTCAAGAACTCGCTGCCCTAAGAGAAAGGTTAGCTTCTATCTATCAAAAGTTACTTCCAGAACAGGAGGCAGGAATTATTTTGGCTATGTTACTGGGAGAGAAGGGATTTTTAGATAATAAAATCAAACAATTATATCAGATAGGAGGGATTTCTCATATTTTAGCAATTTCGGGACTTCATCTATCATTGCTTGGGATGGGGCTATTTCATCTAATAAGAAAACTAAGGTGTAATATCAAGTTTGCAAGTTTACTATCATTAGGAATTTTGTTTTTATATGGATATTTAACAGGTTTTGGTGTATCTACAAAACGAGCTTTTTTGATGATTGTTCTCTCACTTTTAGCAAGTGTCTTAGGATATACAAATGATCTGCCAAGTTCTTTATCTCTTTCTGCCATTATTATTTTATGGAAACGTCCAATGTTATTATTTCAAGCAGGTTTTTTACTTTCCTTTGGAGCAGTAGTAGGAATCGTCCTATTTTCCCCTTTAATAAATTTATTACAAAATAAAAATAAATTTTTGAATCTAATATGTATAAGTGGAGCAGTTCAACTGATGACACTTCCTATTATATTACATTTTTTCTATGAGTTTCCTGTTTATTCAATCATATTAAATCTTATTGTACTTCCACTTTTATCTTTTTTGGCAATTACAGCAACATTAGCAGGATTAATCGGAAGTGTTTCAATTTTTTTTGCAACATGGATCATAGGAAGTTCCTATACAATTTTAAAAGGATATGAAGGATTATGTTATCTTATAACAAAATTTCCATTTCCTGTTTTAACACTTGGAAAAATGCCTGTTATAACAATGATAAGTTACTACATAATTTTATTTGGAAGCGTCTTTCTTTGCTATAGAAAAAAGAAAAGAGGGTTTCTATCTCTATTACTTTTTTTATTCATACCAATCTGTTTTACGAAAAGAGAAGGATTGACAATAACTTTTTTAGATGTAGGGCAAGGAGATTGTACTTTTATTGAAGATAAAGACGGAACAACATTATTAATAGACGGAGGAAGTTTAAGCGAAAAACAAGTTGGAACTTATAGAATTTTACCATTTTTAAAGGCAAAAGGAGTAGGAAAGGTAGATTATGCTCTTTTATCTCATGCAGATTTAGATCATACAAATGGAATTTTAGAATTACTAAATGAGGGAAAGATTAAGTGTTTAATTCTTCCAGATACAAAAGATACAAAAGAAGTTTTTGCAGATATGATTTCTTTAGCAGAGAAAAAAGAATGTACTATATTATTTTTTGGTGAAGGCAGTAAATTAAAGAAAACTTCTTGGACAATACAATGTCTTGCTCCAAAGAAAGGAGAAATAAAAAGTGCGACAGAAAATGATTCCTCTATGGTACTTAGACTAGACTATGGAAATGTTACCTTCTGGTTTATGGCAGATATAGAAAAAGAAGGAGAAAAACAATTAGAAAAACAATTAACAATACAAGAAAAATCAGAAATATCAATTCTAAAAGTTGCACATCATGGATCGAAATATTCTACTACAAAAGAGATTTTAAATCAGATACAACCACAATTTAGTGTTATTTCCTGTGCAAAGAAAAATTCCTACCATCATCCCCACCCAGAACTTTTAAAACGATTGTCAGAGGCAAATTCGCAGATCTACCAAACACCAAATTCCGGTGCAATTACAATATATACAGATGGATCAAATGTTAAGATTGTACCATTTTGTCCATAAAAAATTACCGACATTTTCTAATCGAATTCTAAGAAAATGCCGGTAAACTGAGATTGACAAGACAAGTCGAAAATAGTATACTCATCTTATGTTTTTGTTTCTTATAAAGGTGGAGGAATTGGGTTTGACAAAAAAGAACAAAAAGAGAATTCTCAATCTATTGTTGTTGTTGCTCATTATTGGTGGAACGTTTTACCTTTTACTAAAAGATCAAGAATTGGGTGCAGTAATGTCAGCAATGGAACGTGCAAAGAAGCTACCTTTAGTGATAGGAATTGGATTGGTTATTTTCTTTGTGTGTTGTGAGTCTTTTATTATACATTATTTGATGAAAAGGTTGGATCAAGGGGTAAAATTGTTTCATTGTATTAAGTATTCTTTTATTGGATTTTTTTACAGTGCAGTTACACCTTCAGCAAGTGGTGGACAGCCAATGCAGATCTATTATATGAACCGAGATGGAATCGGAGTAGCTCCAGCAACTTTAGTATTAATTATTATTACAGCTGTTTATAAAGCGGTGCTTCTTTTATTAGGAGCTGTAGCAGGAATTATGGAATTTAAAACACTAAAAGATAATCTGGGAGGAGTAAGAATTTTATTAGCAATTGGTGTGATTGCCAATTTATTATTTATTGGTTTTTTGCTAATGATAATTTTTAAACACTCATTTTCAAAGCGAATAATAGGTTCTTTTATTTTGTGGTGTAGAAAACATCGTTTGCTTAAAAATACAGATAGGATTTTAAAGAAGCTGCTTAAATTGCTTGAAACTTATGAAAGTTGTGCCGATTATATAAAAAAGAATTCAAGTGTCTTTTTTTATGTTATTTTAGTCACAGTTATACAACGAGTGAGTTTATTTTTTATCACTTTTTTAGTATATAAATCATTTGGACTTCATGGTACAAGTGTATATCAGATTGTTGCACTTCAGACAATGATAGCACTTGCCATTGATGTAATTCCAGTACCAGGAGGTATCGGATTTTCAGAAAGTTGCTTTCTGGTTTTGTTTGATAAAATTTTCGGAGAACAGTTGATTATTCCGGGAATGTTATTGAGCAGAGGAATTACATATTATGTGTTAATTGTGATAAGTGCTATAATTACTCTGATTGCACATTTAACTAGTGGTCAAAAGCAAATAAAAGAGAGTGGGATGGATAAATGATAGGATTTTATAATTACTCCGTAATATTAACATATATAGGGCTTACTTCCGCAGTTGTAGGAATGACTCAAGTGTTTTCACAAAATTACAGACTTGCTTTTTTATGCCTTTGTATTTCCGGAATTTGTGATATGTTTGACGGAAATATTGCAAGAAGTATGAAAAATCGAACGGATCAAGAAAAAGTTTTTGGAATTCAGATTGATTCTCTTTGTGATTTAATCTGCTTTGGAATGTTTCCAGCAACTCTTGGATATTCAATTTCTGGAAATAAACAATTAGGAGGAATAGCTTCTGTATTATTGGTACTTGGAGCTGTCATTCGTCTGGCATATTTTAATGTAACAGAACAGGAACGACAGAAAGAAACAGCGGAAAAAAGAAAATATTATCAGGGGCTTCCTGTAACATCTGTTTCTATGATTTTACCAACCGTTTATATTTTCAGAGGTTTACTTGGAAAAGCATATCCGAATTTTTTTGCAGTTGTTATGTTGCTTACAGCTATGTTGTTTGTTATCGATTTTAAAATGAGAAAGCCGGGAAAAATTGGTTCAATAATAATGGCGGCTGCAGGAGTTATGATTGTATTAGGAGTGCTGTTTGTATAATTTTGAAAGGGGAAAAGGAAATAATGGATTATAAAGACCGAGAGGGAAGAATCATAAAGGAAAATAATTCTCAAGATCAGTTACTTTCTGTTTTATATTCTAATTTAGCAGGAAGACTGTTTTTACGTGTATTAGCAACTCCCATTGTTTCAAAAGCAGCAGGGGAGGTAATGAATTGTTGGGTATCGACATTTTTAATTGATGGATTTGTAAAAAAACATCATATACCAATGCAGGACTTTGAACGAAAGAAATATTGTTCTTATAATCAATTTTTTACTAGACGGTTAAAAAATGGAAAACGTATGATAACAGACGAGCCAACAAGATTAATTGCTCCATGTGATGGAAGATGTAGTGTTTATCCAATTAATTTACATTCTGTTTTTTCAATTAAGGGAACAAGCTATTCGGTTGCTTCTTTATTGCGAAATAAAAAACTTGCTAAGGAATACGTAGGAGGATATTGTGTAATTTTTAGGTTGACAGTAGAAGATTACCATAGATATTGTTATATAGATAATGCTATCAAAGGAAAAAATTATCGAATTCATGGAAAGTTTTATACCGTTCATCCAGCCGTTCTTGGGAAAGAGGATATTTATAAAGAAAACACAAGAGAATACTGCATTTTAAAGACAAAAAATTTTGGTAAAGTAATACAGATGGAAGTAGGAGCACTTCTTGTAGGGAAAATTCGTAATTATCATCGAGAAGCTATTGTACAAAAGGGACAGGAAAAGGGACGTTTTGAATATGGTGGTTCAACCGTGGTTTTATTGTTTCAAAGAGATCAGATTGCCCTAGATCAGGATTTGTTTTTTAATACAAAAGATGGATATGAAACGAAAGTTCATATGGGAGAAGGAATTGGAACAGCACTTTTTTAACATAAAAAGTATTAGAATAGGGAAAAAGTATGAATACGATTAAAGAACATATTAAAAAAGGAATATATTCCCCTGTTTATCTAATCTACGGAACAGAAATTTATTTAAAGCATCTGTATCGAGATAAATTAAAAAAGGGCATCTTAAAAGATATAGATACTATGAATTTATCTGTGTTTGAAGGAACAAATATCTCTTTACAAGAGGTACGTCATATGGCACAGACAATGCCGTTTTTTGCAGAGTGTAGATTGATTCTCATAGAAGATTCAGGATGGTTTAAGACTCAAAATGAATTTGTATCTGTTATTTTACAGTTGCCAGAGACCACACATATTATTTTTGTAGAATCGGAGATCGATAAAAGAAATCGTTTATATAAAGCAGTAAAAGAAACTGGATATATCAGTGAAATGAATGGTTTAGATGAGAAAAATTTACGTCTTTTTGTCATTTCATTATTTCGAAAAGAGGGAAAAAAACTTAGAGAAGAAACGCTATCTTATTTTTTAGAAACTGTAGGTTTTGACATGGAGCGAATTTGTAATGAAATAGAAAAATTAATCTGCTATACAACAGAGCGAGAAGAAGTGACAATACAAGATATAAAAGCGATATGTACTCAACAGCTTACAGGTAGAATTTTTCTTATGATAGATGCAATAGCCCAAAAAAATTCAAAACGGGCAATGACATTATTTCATGATCTGATTATACTCAGAGAAAAGCCTCTTTCTATTCTCTATTTACTTTTACGCCATTTTCATCTTTTGCTTCAGATTAAAGAAATGGCAGCAGTAGGAATAGATAATAAGACAATTGCAAATAAAGTAAAAGTTCCGCCATTTGCAGTTGCAAAATACATTACTCAGGCAAGAAATTTTACAAAACAGCAGTTGAAAAATGCCTTAAAAATTGGAATTGAGATTGAAGAACATATAAAAAATGGACGATTAAACGATCAAATCGGTATAGAATTTATGGTTGCAAAATGTAGTAATTTATGTTAAGATAAAAAAGTGATTTTTGGAGTGGTATCGAAGAGGCCATAACGAGCTTGACTCGAAATCAAGTTGTCGGTTCCCGACACGTGGGTTCGAATCCCACCCACTCCGTAATTAGGAGCTGTCGCAATAAGTCCTATTGTGACAGCTCCTTTGTTTGTTCGGCTTCAGAAAGTTTGCAATTTAATTGTTGTTCAAAAATAAGATTTAATTTAATCAAATTATATTGAAGTAAAAATTTTAATGTATCATTTAAACATTCAGATGTTTTACAATTTACCTCACAAATGTCTTTTAATGAATGAGAGAGATTTAAAATATCAAGAGAGGTGATAATAGGAGGAGTAGGCATATATAATCTTCACTTTCTGTTTTTGTATATTATATGAATCCTAACCGAACAAAGATACCATTTTAACAGAGAATTCTTTCGAATGATTTCCTATTTGATTTCATATAGTAGATTAAGAAAGAAATAAGGATGACGATGAAAATGAAAAAAGAGATTAAGAGGGAGGGAAAGATTTTTAGATACGGGCTGTTTATTGTTTTTTTATTTGTCGGTATGTTTTTTTTAGGACGTTCGATTGGCTATGTAGTATATCAGGTAAAAGCAGCTTCTATTTCTGAGATGCAAGTAGAAAACTGGGGACTTGGATTTGGAAAAGAAGGAGAACAGCCTACAGGAAATACATCAGCAGAGGAATTAAAGAAATATAATGCTTATTTTTTAGGTAATAATAGCGAGAAAAAAATTTATCTAACATTTGATTGCGGTTATGAAAACGGCAATACAGAAGCAATTTTAGACGCATTAAAAAAACATGGAGTAAAAGCTACATTTTTTGTTGTAGGACACTATTTAGAATCTGCTCCTGATTTAATAAAACGTATGATTTCTGATGGACACACAGTAGGCAATCACACCTATCATCATCCAGATATGTCCACAATTTCCAGTATGGAAAAGTTTAAAAAAGAGATGGATGATGTAGCAATATTATTTGAAAAAATTACAGGACAAAAAATTTCTATGTACTATCGACCTCCACAGGGAAAATATAATATTGAAAATTTAAAAATGGCAAAGGAACTTGGATATCATACTTTTTTTTGGAGTCTTGCCTATGTTGACTGGAATCAGGATAGTCAACCATCCCATGAAGAGGCTTTTAATAAATTGACAAAACGAATTCATTCAGGTGCAGTAGTCCTACTACATAATACTTCTAAAACAAATGGAGAGATTTTAGATGAATTATTGACAAAATGGGAAGGAATGGGATATACCTTTGGAATTCTTTCAGAATTAGTTGAAAATATAGAATAAAACAAAAATGCTATGTAATTGATAACTTTTTTACATAGCATTTTTTGTTTAGTTAAGTTACAATAAAATAAATCTATAGACAGTAAATTAGTAAAATGGTATAATAAAAGTCTTATAACTTCAAAAATGATAGGAGATAAAATATGAATAGATTAGAAACTAATCAAATGAAGTTTATTAACCTGAGACTGGGAACTTTTATTCATTTTAACAGTGCAACGATTCAATTTCAAAATAGTGAGATCTTCGACTGGGAATACGATCATGAAAATAATGGGGAAAACAGACGCTATCCATTTGATGAAAATGATTGGAATCCTTCAGAACTAGATTGTTGTGAGTGGGCAGCAGTTGCAAAAAGTGCTGGATGTCGATTTGCAGCAATAACTACAAAGCATCATGAAGGATTTGCATTATGGCCTTCTCTATATTCTAAACATTGTGTGAAAAACGCATTTTATAAGAAAGATGTAGTAGCAGAATTTTTAAAGGCATTTCGTAGGGAAGGAATTGAGGCAGGTTTGTATTTCTCCATTTTAGATCTGACTGCTGGGATTGGGAAAAGATCTTGTACAGATGAACAAAAGAAATTGATTAAGGGACAGATTACAGAACTTTTAACAAACTATGGAGAAATTCCTTTTCTAATTGTAGATGGTTGGAATGCACCATGGGGAGGACCATCCTATGAAATGCTACCCTTTGAAGAATTAGACAGTCTAGTAAAATCACTACAACCAGATTGTCTTTTTATGAATATTGGATGTTCAAAAGGACTTGAGGGTACAGATATAGTTTTTTATGAAAATGCAGCAGGACAAGAGGCAGAAGATTCTTTTACTGGTCCTGGTGTTAGCTGCAATAAACTTACTAAAACATGGTTTTGGAGAAAAGAGGATCCCTTTAGAGCACCTGTAGAGGCAAAATGGGCATTACAAAAAATGCAGGACTATTTTCCAAAGAATATTAATTTTATGCTTAATATTTCTCCAAATCCAAAAGGAAAGATTGATACAAATTTAGCACAAGAATTTAAAAAAATTGGAGAAAAAGTAGTTATACCACAACCTTTAACAGAGCTACCAAAGAGATGGCTGAAAAGATGTGATTGCCAAAGATAAATACATATCCGATTTAGAAATGAGGAATATTATGAAATTAATATATGAAACAGAAAAACTAAAAACTCTGATTATAAAAACTGTCCAAAAAACACTTTCTATGGATTTAGTCTGGGAATGGCCATGTGGTGTAGCCTACTATGGAGTGTTAAAAGCATATCATGCAGTAAAAGAAGAACAGTTTATAGAACAGTTAAGTAAATGGACAAAAGAATATATAAAACTTTCACTTCCAGAATGGACTGTAAATTCTTGTGCAATGGGACATATTATGTTAGAACTCTATAAAATCACAAAAGAATCCGTATTTTTAGATATTGTGGAATCAAAACTAGAGTATTTAAAACAGAAAGCAATACGTTTTGGAGATGGTGTATTACAACACACCGTATCATCAGCAAACGATTTTCCAGAACAAGCATGGGCAGATACTCTGTTTATGGCAGCTTATTTTATGCTTCGTGCAGGAGTGGAGTTTTCCGACGAAGAATTAATTATAGATGCCCTTAATCAATATGACTGGCATATTAAATTTTTACAAAATCCTGCTTTGGGACTTTGGTATCATGGATATGATAATTTGAAAAAAAATCATATGTCGGGAATTTATTGGGCAAGAGCAAATGCGTGGGCAGCTTATACTATGTCACAAGTAAAACCACTTTTAAATAATTGGTATCTCTATCCACAATGTATGAATATTGAATGTTCTCTAAGGGATCAACTGGCAACATTAAAATATCTTCAGACAGAAAAAGGACTTTGGAGGACAGTATTAGACGATCCAGATTCCTATGAAGAAGTATCGGCTTCTTGTGGAATTGCTGCTGCTATGCTAGTAAATGAAAATCCACTTCATACTCCATATGTACAAAAAGCATTAGATGGAGTTTGTTCTAATATATCGGAAGATGGAAGAGTTTTAAATGTTTCTGGAGGAACAGCAGTTATGAAAGACAAAGAGGGATATAAAAAAGTTCCAAAAACATGGATACAAGGCTGGGGACAGGGATTGGCATTAGTATTTCTTTCTAAAGTTTTGTTAAATGAAGAACAAAAATAAACATGGAGATTAAATCATGCAAAAAGAGGTACAGATAGAAACCCTAAATCGAGGACTTATTGCAGTTTATACAAAAGAGGGAATTTTTTTAGCATGGCGTCTACTAAAATCTGAAGTGAGTGGATATTCAGATACTGGTTTGACAAGAATGAATTTTATTATATTAAAAAATGGAAAACAGATAGGATTTGTAACGGATAGTACCAATTATTTAGATAGAGAAGGCACAATACAAGATAGATATTCTGTTTTGCCTGTGTCAGAAGATAATAATGTTACATATGAAATGGCGTGTGAAGAAGTTACAGCATTTCCTTCAGAAACAAATTATTTAACTTTGCCCTTACAAAAGCCAGAGGGAGGAATCACTCGAACAGGAGAAAAGTTTACTTATTCTGCAAATGATATGAGTGTTGGAGATGTAGACGGAGATGGGGAGTATGAATTTTTTGTAAAATGGGATCCTTCAAATTCTCATGACGTTTCTATAAAAGGATATACAGGAAATTGTTTAATAGATTGTTATAAATTAGATGGAAGATTATTATGGAGATTGGATTTAGGATGTAATATTCGTGCAGGAGCACATTATACTCAATTTATGGTGTATGATTTTGATGGAGATGGGAAGGCAGAACTGGCGGTAAAAACTGCACCTGGAACAAAAATGATTCAGTATCAAAATAATAAGCCTTTTTGTGAAAATTATATTACATTGCCAAAAGAAGAGGAAAAAGAAAAAAAGCTATCGAATGAGGATTGCTATGTCTGTAGTGCAAAAGACTATCGAACTCATTTAGCAGAGATGTTTGAAGAATGGCAGAATTTAGAACAGGTGAAACAAGGACAGTGGCCAAAAACATTAGAAGAATGTTTTAAAATTCCTATTCAATATTCCTATCCATTAAAAAAAGAAGATGCTTTTAAACTTGCAGATTATTTCATTTATGAATATGCACCTTCTAGAGATCCTAAAAATGAGCTTTGGAACTTTGAAGGTTTTATTTATGAAGGACCAGAATATTTAACCATGTTTTCTGGAGATGGAAAAGAGTTAGAAACAATTCCATTTCCATTTGAACGAGTAGATGACGGACTGTGTTGGGGGGATTATGCAATGCCGAGAATTGAGCCCTGTAACCGAGTGGATCGTTTCTTATCTGGAGTAGCATATTTAGATGGAAAACGACCATATTTAATCATCTGTCGTGGATATTATACCAGAACAGCAGTTGCTGCCTATAATTTTTTTTCAGGAAAATTTCAGGAAACATTTCGAGTAGATTCGGGATTTGTTCCAATGAAAAATCCATTCTGTGACGACCCACATTCCGGATGTGGAACAGATCCTGTGTATGGAAAATTAGCTGGTCAGGGCAACCACAGTCTAGCAGTAGCAGATGTAGATGGTGATGGTTGTCAAGAAATTATATATGGAGCTGCTACAATCGATCACGATGGAAGTTTGCTATATTCTTGTTTTGATACATTGCCAGATGGAAAGTTGGCAAAATTGGGACATGGGGATGCTATGCACGTTGCAAGAATAGATCCAGATCGAAAGGGATATCAAATTTTTAGTGTATTTGAAGGAGCAATCCATGCACCTTATGGTTATGCTCTGCGAGATGCAGCAACAGGAGAAGTTTTATTTGGAGAATATGCAGATAGAGATCTGGGGCGTTGTATGATTGGAGATATTAATCCAAACGTGAGAGGACTTCAAGTTTGGGTAAAAGAAGTGAGATCTTGTAGGGGAGAAGTTTTACCTGATCGTGTTCTTGGAACCAATCAGTCTATTCGCTGGGCAGGAGATTGTAGTACACAGATCTTAGATGGAACAGACATTTTTAAAGAACATAAAGGTATCATTTCCGATAATACTCACGGAATTTTATTAGAACCAAAAGATTGTTGTACAAATAATGGAACAAAAGGAAACCCATGTTTGATTGCAGATATCTTTGGAGATTTTAGAGAAGAATTATTATTAAGAACAACGGATAGTACAGAGATTCGAATTTATACTAATCCAGAACTATGTAGTCATAAACTCATTACCCTAATGCACGATATTATGTATCGGACTGGAATTGCATGGCAGAATAACTGTTATAACCAACCATGTTATACAAGCTTTTACTATGCTTCCGATATGGATTTTAAAGAAGTATTTTTTCAGATTGCCAACCAGTAAGTTTTGTGGTAAACTACAGTTGTGTAAAAATACTGCCGTATTTTGGAAGTTATTTTACAACGAAACAAAATAGGAGGCTTTTCTATGCTTGAAAAACTATTTCAGCTAAAAGAAAACAAAACTACTGTAAAGACAGAGATCTTAGCCGGAATTACAACATTTATGACAATGGCGTATATTTTGGCGGTCAATCCTTCCACCCTTACAGCATTTAATGATATTTTAGGGTTGGATGGAAGTGCAAGAATGAATCCATCAGGAGTATTTATGGCAACTGCACTAGCTGCGGTAGTGGGTACTTTGTTTATGGCATTTTTAGCAAACTATCCATTTGCACTAGCGCCGGGGATGGGATTAAATGCGTATTTTTCCTATACCGTTGTTTTAAATATGGGTTATACTTGGAAACAGGCATTAGCAGCAGTTTTTGTAGAAGGACTTATCTTTATTATTTTATCACTAACAAATGTTAGAGAAGCTATTTTTAATGCAATTCCACAGACATTAAAATATGCGGTCAGTTGTGGAATTGGTCTGTTTATTGCTTTTATTGGAATGCAGAATGCAAAGATTGTAGAAGCTAACTCTGCAACTTTAGTTCAATTTCATGAATTTAATAAAGAAACATTTCATACGGTTGGAATCGGTGTTATTTTAGCATTATTGGGAGTATTAATTACAGCAATATTACTGATCAAAAAAATCAAAGGCGGAATTTTAATTGGAATTCTTTCAACTTGGATTTTAGGAATTTTATGTGAGTTGACAGGAATTTATAAAGTCAATGCCGCGGCTGGTTTTTATAGTTTAATACCAAATTTTACTGCACCAGATATTGCATCTCTTGGAGATGTTGCATTTAAGTTAGACTTCTCTTTATTAAAAGGCGGAGCAAGTGGAATTGTCAATTTTATTGTTGTCATTTTTTCTTTTCTATTTGTAGATATGTTTGATACACTTGGAACATTAATGGGAGTTTCTGCAAAGGCAGATATGTTAGATAAAAACGGAAAACTTCCAAGAGTAAAAGGTGCATTAATGGCAGATGCAGTAGCAACATCTGCAGGAGCTTTATTTGGAACATCTACTACAACAACTTATGTAGAAAGTGCAACAGGTGTTACAGAAGGAGGAAGAACTGGACTGACAGCATTGACAACCGCGGTTTTATTTGCTATATCTATTTTCTTTTCTCCTATTTTCTTAGCTATTCCATCTTTTGCAACAGCCCCAGCTTTAATCATTGTAGGATTTTATATGATGGGTTCTGTTTTAAAGATCGACTTTGATGATATGACAGAAGCCATTCCTGCCTTTTTGTGTATTTTGGCAATGCCATTCCTCTATAGCATTTCTGAGGGAATTTTCTTTGGTGTGATTTCCTATGTTGTAATCAATCTTATCACAGGTAAAGCAAAGGAAAAAAATATCAGTATCTTAATGTATGTATTAGCAGTTGTCTTTCTTCTAAAATATATATTATTATAAAAAAAAGAACCGACTGGTGGGTTAGTCCAGTCGGTTCTTTTTTTATTTGTTATAATAAAATTAAGCTAAAGCATTGACTGCTTTGGTCAGTCTAGATACTTTTCTAGCAGCAGTATTTTTGTGAAAAACGCCTTTGCTACAAGCCTGATCAATTGCTACAGTAGCTTCCTTTAAAGCAGAAAGAGCAGTAGTCTTATCATTGCTAGAAATTGCAACTTCTACTTTTTTTGATAAGGTCTTTACCTTTGACTTAATCATCTTATTTCTCAATGTCTTTGTTTGGATAACTTTAATTCTCTTCTTTGCAGATTTTATATTAGCCAATTCTTACACCTCCCATACTTTAAAATTGCATGAAAGTCCAAACAGAATCCGGACACGGACGTTTCTGCCAGAACATACTATTACATAGTAATACATACAAAAGAAATTGTCAATACATAAATTTGAACAAAATGAAAAAAACTATAGGTATGAAAAAATTTCGCACTGCATATGTTTACGTAGGAATTTTTATATCTTTAGATCTAGTGCGGACAGGCGAGAGCGGTATTTACCGGAAAGGAGCGACAGATGAAAGAATTTCGAACAGACCTAGCGTTAGAAGTTAGAGAAAGTTTTGAAAAAGATGATGTAGAAATTAAAGGTGTAGCGTTAAAAGAAGAATTTGATAAAAAAACAAATGTAAAAGTTACAACAGTAGAAATTCGGACTCAACAGGGAGCACAGGCAATGAGAAAGCCGATTGGAACATATATTACGATTGAGGCACAAGATTTTCTTGAAAAGGATATCACATATCATAAAACAATAAGTTCTATTTTGACACAATATTTAAAAAGGCTGTTTAAAAAAGTAAAAAATGGTCCTGTTTTAGTGGTTGGACTTGGAAACAGAGAAGCCACCCCAGATTCTTTAGGTCCTAAAGTAGTAGATGGTCTTTGTGTCACAAGACATTTTATTAAAGAGTTTGGAGATACCTTTACTATAAAAGAAAAAGATCATCCTCTTTGTGCAATAGCACCCGGAGTTATGGCACAGACTGGAATGGAAACAATGGAACTTTTAAAAGGAATTGTAAAAGAAATTCAACCTGCCTGTGTAATTGCAGTTGACGCATTGGCAGCTCGTAGTACAAATCGTCTGATTACAACCGTACAACTTACCGATACAGGAATTTGTCCTGGGGCTGGAATCGGAAATAATAGACAAGCGTTAAACAAAGAAAGTTTAGGAGTAGATGTTATTGCAATTGGAGTTCCAACTGTAGTAGATGCAATGACAATTGTAAGGGACTCTTTAGAATATTTATTTGGACAGCAGGAATTTACAGAAAGTCAAAGAGATGAATTTTTTCAAGAGATCACACAAAATTCTGGAATCATTAATATGTTTGTAACACCAAAAAATATTGATGAATCAGTACAATGGATTAGTGATACAATTTCAGAAGCAATTAATTCCTGCTTTGTCGGAAAGGAACAAAAATCTAGTGAAACGATGGTTTCGAACGCATGAAATTCGAATTTATCAATTTCTATTTTTAGGAATTATCTTGCTGACAGTAATCATTTTAACAAGAAGAATCATTCCAATTTCAAACCTATTTGAAACAGTAGCAAAAGCAATAATAGAGTTTGTAGAAAAAGAAGAAAATCCAAGAATATCTTATCTAAATGAAGAACATGGAGAAGAAAAGCTGTTTACTGGTCTGACAGGTTTTCACTGGAATGTTCTTTTAGAAGATGAAGAAGTTCTGCCTGCAGTTTCTGATAAAATAGAGCAGGCAGAACAAGAGGATTTAAAAGAAAACGCAGGAATTTTTTCAGAGGTTTTTTTAGATCAATCATTAGAATCCTCAGATGAAAAAATACTACAAAATAATACAGAACAAGATGCTTTAGAAGAATTGGCACAAAGAGAAAATGGTCTAATAAAAGATATCACAAAACTTGAAGTAAAAAAGCAACTTGGAAAAGTGACTCCACTTCCTAAACAAGAAAATACAAAATCAGAAGAACCCGAAAATTCTCAGGAGTCAAAAGGTCAGGAAGGAGAGGGGGAAACGAAAGTGGTTTCAGTAAGAAGATTATTGACAACAGAGTATTCTCTTGAAAAGATGAAAAACTTAAACTACTTATTAGCAAACTTTTATATCGTTGATTCTTCGACCAAAGCGACAGCTTCTTTATTTCAATCCGAAATTCTATTAAATAAAGATTTGACTATTGAAAAATCTGATGATGAAATACAGATTTTAATTTATCATACACATGCTTCTGAAATGTATTCGGATAGCCGAAAAGGAGTTCAAGAAGATACAGTAGTCGGCCCAGGCAATTATTTAACAGAATTACTAGAAAAAAAGGGATATGTAGTATATCATGATCAGACAGCTTATGATATAAAAGATGGAAAAGATAACCGCAACTATGCCTATTCAACTGCAAGACCACATATTGAAAAATTTTTAAAAGAACATCCTTCTGTAGAAGTAGTAATTGATTTACATAGAGATAGTGGAACAAAACGCGTCACCATGATTAATGGAAAAGAAACCGCACAGATTATGTTTTTTAACGGTCTATGTCGAAATGCAAATGGACCAATTGTAGATTTAGAAAATCCATATATCTTAGACAATCTAGCATTTTCTTTACAATCAAATCTAGTAGGAAGAAGTATGTATCCGGGATTAATGTATAAAATTTATCTGAAAAATTACCGATACAATCAACATTTATGTCCAAGATATTTGTTAATAGAACTTGGAACACAACAAAATACAGTAAAGGAAGCATATAATGCGATGGAGCCATTAGCTGAAATACTAGATCAGGTATTAACAAATCCTTGATTTTTGATAGCTTTTATGATAATATAGCGATAATTTAATATTAAAAAAATAGAGAGATATGTAGAGAAGAATTTCTGAACAGTTAAAAATATCTGTTTAGAAATTTTTCTCACACTGAGAGGCTAAAAATTGAAGAACGAGGGATATCTTTTGGCAAAGGGGTGTATTGTTTCCTATAAGCCAATATATGAAGCATTATTATTTAATGAATTAAATGAAAGTTGTACAAATATAAAATTATTAGAACGTGGAAGAGGTAGTGCTGCTTTTACATTAGATAACTATAATCAACTACTACAATTTCAACATTCGAGAGGCTATATTTTTTTACAGCATGTCCATCCCTATCAATGTAAAATAAAAATAAGTAAAAGTCGAACAGATCTTGACTTATTTTTAAAAGAATTAGCACAGATCTTAGAAAATGTAGAAAAAAATGATCATTTAGTAGCACAATGTCGAATCGCTTGTGATGAAAAAGTAGACTATTCCAATAAAGAGTTGACCGACTTGTTTGCAGAAAAATTAAGATTGCAGGGATTTATCATAGAACCTGAAACAGCTACAGTAGCAATTTCCTTAACTATTTTAAAAGATCATGCGTTTTTAGGAGTTTCCGAATTAAAAGAAAATCTAAGTAGTTGGACAGGAGGAGTATTATTTTTTTCTAGGGAAGATTCTGTGATTTGCCGTGCAGAAAATAAGCTAGAGGAAGCAGTAAATTACTTTGAAGTTCCGCTTTATAACAAACAAAAGGTATTGGATTTAGGGGCAGCACCGGGCGGTTGGACAAATTTTTTATCAAAACGAGGAATGTTTGTAGATGCAGTCGATCCCGCAGCTTTAGATAGCAGAGTTTTAACAAATAAAACAGTAACCTATTATTCTATGACAGCACAAGAGTTTAATCGTAGTAATTTAGGAAAAGAATATGATTTAATCGTAAATGATATGAAAATGGATACAAATGAATCGATTGATATTTTATGTGAAATGTCACAGTGGCTAAAAAAGGATGGAGCGGCAATTTTGACGTTAAAACTTCCAAAACATGAAATTCAAAAAAGAATTCAGATCGCAAGAAATGTTCTTGGCAGACGATTTGCATACATTAGAATTCATCAGTTATATTATAACCGTTCTGAAGTTACTGTATTTATGAAACAAAAATTATAATAAACATTGAATCAGAAAGGAGAAAATTGCTGTAAAACA
Organism: uncultured Lachnospiraceae bacterium; assembly: GCA_910586015.1. Classification (GTDB taxonomy): domain Bacteria; phylum Bacillota; class Clostridia; order Lachnospirales; family Lachnospiraceae; genus MGBC140009. Next base: position 25,151 of record CAJUGJ010000006.1, on the reverse strand, counting down.
GATTATAGTTTTCAGTAATAATATGCAATAACAATGGATCAAAGTAAAATTCGAAATTTCTGTATCATTGCACATATCGATCATGGAAAGTCTACATTAGCAGATCGAATTATTGAAAAGACAGGACTTTTGACCAGTCGTGAGATGCAAGAACAGGTTTTAGATAATATGGAATTAGAAAGAGAACGTGGTATTACGATTAAAGCTCAGACAGTACGTACTATATATCGGGCAAATAATGGAGAAGAATATATTTTTAATTTAATAGATACTCCGGGACATGTGGATTTTAATTATGAAGTTTCTAGAAGCCTTGCAGCATGTGAAGGAGCCATTTTAGTTGTAGATGCAGCACAGGGAATAGAAGCACAGACATTGGCAAATGTCTATCTTGCTCTAGATCACAATCTGGATATTTTGCCAGTAATTAATAAGATCGATCTGCCGAGTGCCGACCCAGAACGTGTTATTAATGAAATTGAAGATGTGATAGGATTAGAGGCAAAAGATGCTCCAAAAATTTCTGCAAAAACAGGATTGAATATAGAACAAGTCTTAGAACAGATCATAACGAAAATTCCGGCACCAGGCGGAAATTCCAACAATCCGCTACAGGCATTGATCTTTGATTCTATCTATGATTCTTATAAAGGGGTTATTATTTTTTGTCGGATTATAGAAGGTACAGTTAAAAAGGGTATGACAATTCGTATGATGGCAACAGGAACACAGGCAGATGTAGTAGAAATAGGCACATTTGGACCGGGACAGTTTTTGCCATGTGAGGAATTGTCAGCAGGAATGGTTGGATATTTGACAGCAAGCTTAAAAAATGTAAAAGATACCAGAGTAGGAGATACTATAACACAAGTGGATTGCCCTTGTGAAAATCCTCTGCCGGGATATAAAAAAGTAAATTCTATGGTATATTGCGGAATGTATCCAGCAGATGGAGCAAAGTATCCTGATTTAAGAGATGCTTTAGAAAAGCTTCAGTTAAATGATGCTTCTTTACAATTTGAACCAGAAACCAGTGTAGCGTTAGGATTCGGATTTCGATGTGGATTTTTAGGACTTTTGCATTTAGAAATTATTCAGGAACGATTAGAGAGGGAATACAATTTGGATTTAGTAACAACAGCTCCAAGTGTTATTTACCGAATTTATAAAACAAATGGGGAAATGTCAGAAATTACAAATCCGTCTAACCTGCCTGATCCATCTGAAATTGAGCATATGGAAGAACCAATGGTAGCAGCAGAGATTATGGTGACAACAGAATTTGTTGGAGCAATTATGAAACTGTGTCAAGAAAGACGAGGAATTTATCAGGGCATGGAATATATGGAGGAAACAAGAGCTCTTTTAAAATATGATCTTCCACTCAATGAAATTATTTATGACTTTTTTGATGCTTTAAAATCTCGTTCCAGAGGATATGCTTCTTTTGATTATGAACTAAAAGACTATGTACCAAGCAGACTTGTAAAGTTAGATATTTTAGTAAATAAAGAAGAGGTGGATGCCCTTTCTTTTATTGTACATGCAGATACTGCTTATGAACGTGGCAGAAAAATGTGTGAAAAGTTAAAAGAGGAAATTCCAAGACAATTATTTGAGATTCCAATTCAAGCAGCAATCGGTGGAAAAGTAATTGCTAGAGAAACAGTAAAAGCAATGCGAAAAGATGTCTTAGCAAAATGTTATGGTGGCGATATCAGCCGAAAGAAAAAGCTCTTAGAAAAACAAAAAGAGGGAAAGAAACGGATGCGTCAAATAGGAAATGTAGAAATTCCACAGAAAGCATTTATGAGTGTATTAAAATTAGATGATGAATAAATAGGCGAGGAGCTGTCGTATTAAGAAAATCAAATACAAGATATTGTAAATGTAATGTTGTATTAATATTATATCTTGTATACTTGGTTCTTAGTGCGACAGCTCCTTTTTATGTAGAAAATAAAAGGAGGATAAGAATGAAATTCGGAATTTATGTGCATATCCCTTTTTGTAAAAAGAAATGTGATTACTGTGATTTTTTATCTGCTCCAGCGACAAAAGAGCAGTACCTACAATATTATAGGGCACTAATGTTAGAAATAGAAAGTTATAAAGGACAGGTAACAGACAGACAAGCGGATAGCATTTTTTTTGGAGGTGGAACACCTTCTATTTTAGAAGCAGAATGGATAGAGGAACTTTTAGAAAAATTGAAAGAAATTTTTTTAATTACACCAGATGCAGAAGTTACACTAGAATGTAATCCTGGAACACTCAATTTAGAAAAATTAATCCGATACAAAAAAGCAGGAATTAATCGATTAAGTATTGGTTTACAGTCAGCCAAAGAAAACGAACTAAAACTACTTGGAAGAATTCATACTTGGAATGAATTTTTGGATAACTATATACTTGCAAGAGAACAAGGTTTTTCTAATATTAATGTAGATTTAATGTCAGGAATTCCTGCTCAGACAAGAAAAAGTTTTGAACAAACACTACAAAAGATAGTAAAACTACAACCAGAGCATCTTTCGGTCTATAGTTTAATATTGGAGGAAGGAACTCCTTTTTATAAACGCTATGCCATGAAAGAGAAAATCATGTCAGAAGAAGCGGATCGAAATCTCTATGCTGATACAGAGCGTATTTTAAAAGAATATGGCTATGATAGATATGAGATTTCAAATTATGCAAAGAAAGGATATGAATGTAGACATAATACAAAATATTGGATACGTACAGATTATCTTGGACTGGGACTTGGAGCAGCTTCTCTTTGGAAATCTATGCGGTTTCACAATGAAAAAAATTTAGAACAATATATTAAATTTTCTTATGATTTTGAGAAATTACACCAAAATATAGAGAAATTGACAAAAGAAGATGCAATGAGTGAAACAATGTTTCTTGGACTCAGAAGAATGGAGGGAGTCTCCAAACAAAAGTTTTATGAAAGTTTTCATATTAAACTAGAAGACATTTATAAAAAAACACTTCAAAAGATGAAAGAATGTGGCTGCTTAGAAGAAAATGAAGATTATGTATGGCTGACAAAACGGGGAATTGATGTCAGTAATCTAGTGATGTGTGAGTTTATTTTGTGAAAGTCTACAATTTTCTCATCAGATTTTAATAATTTTTTTTCAAATTAACAGTTGACAAAAGAAACAGCAGGTGCTATCTTATGTATAAAGATATTAGCACTCTACTTAAATGAGTGCTAATAATTTAGAACCTGGGAGCTAGAAGTTCCGCACTGAGCGGGGTTTGAACAGTGAGGAAAGGAAGAAGTGATTGAAATGCAGTTAGATGAAAGAAAACTGAAAATCCTCCAGGCAATTATCCGAAATTATTTAGAAACAGGAGAACCCGTTGGTTCTAGGACAATATCAAAGTTTACTGACTTAAATTTAAGTTCCGCAACAATTCGAAATGAAATGGCAGATTTAGAGGAATTAGGATATATTATTCAACCTCATACTTCTGCAGGTAGAATTCCTTCGGATAAAGGCTATCGACTTTATGTAGATACCATGCTAGAAGAAAGAGTTGCCGAGGTAGACGAGATGCGGGAGCAGCTAATACAAAATGCAGATAAGATGGATAAATTGTTAAAGCAAGTCGCAAAGATTTTAGCAGAACATACGAATTATGCCACGATGGTAACAAGTCCTCAGTACCGCAGCCGAAAAGTAAAATTTATTCAACTTACAGAGGTAGATAAAGAACAACTTTTAGCAATTATAGTCTTAGAAGGAAACATTATTAAAAATAAGATGATTGCAATGAATGAACCACTCAATAAAGATGTTATCTTAAAGCTAAATCTTGTGCTTAATACCTTTTTACAGGGATTAGATCTTTCAGAGATCAATCTTGGACTAATTCAGAAAATGAAAGAACAGGCAGCGGGATATACAAATGTAGTAAGCGACATTTTGGATGCAGTTGCACAGGCGATCAGTGGAGAAGAAGATGTTCAGATTTTTACTAGCGGAACCACAAATATTTTAAAATATCCAGAGTTAAATGATACAAAAAAAGCAAGTGAACTCATCTATACATTAGAAGAAAAAAAGCAACTTAATGAGTTGATGAATAGTGAATGTGAGACTGAGGAGAACAGAGGAATTCAAGTTTATATTGGAGATGAAACACCTATTGAATCGATGAAAGATTGTGCTGTAGTAACTGCAACATATCAGATTGAAGAAGGGGTGTATGGAAAGGTTGGGATTATTGGACCAAAACGTATGGACTATGAAAGGGTAGTTGGAACTTTACAAAAATTAATGAGTGATTTGGACTATATTTTTAAGGATAAGAAATAGAAATTACCTAGTAGTAGGTTTTATAAATAGATAAAATAAAAGAAAGGTGGTAAAAAAGTGGCAGAGAAAGAAGGATTTGAGGATAAAGAAATAAAAGAAGAACAGGAAGAAAAGGTAATAGAGTCTGTAGAAAAAGATATAGAAGAAAAAGAAACTATAACAGAAACAGAAGAGGAAAATAGTGAAAAGAATGAAAAAGCGGGTAAAGGCTTTTTCAAAAAGAAAGAGAAAAAAGATAAAAAGGATGAAAAGATAGAAGAACTCAATGATAAGCTTTTACGCTTAATGGCAGAGTTTGATAATTTTAGAAAGAGAACAGAAAAAGAAAAAGCACAGATGTTTGAAGTTGGTGCAAAAGATATTATTGAAAAAATACTTCCAATCATTGATAATTTTGAGAGAGGACTTGCAGCTGCAACAGATGAAGAAAAAGAGGGTGCATTTGTACAGGGAATCGAAAAGATCTATAAACAGTTACTTACCTCTTTAGAATCCGTAGGTGTCAAACCAATTGAAGCACTTGGAACAGAGTTTAATCCAGAACTTCATAATGCGGTGATGCACATAGAGGATGAAGAGTTAGGAGAAAATATCGTTGCAGAAGAGTTTCAAAAAGGTTATATCTATCATGATACTGTGATTCGTCATAGTATGGTAAAGGTTGCGAATTAGATAAATAAAAGGAGGAATTATTATGGGAAAGATTATAGGTATTGATTTAGGAACAACAAATTCTTGTGTAGCAGTTATGGAAGGTGGTAAACCAGTTGTTATTACAAATACAGAGGGTTCAAGAACAACACCGTCTGTTGTAGCATTTACAAAAACAGGTGAAAGGATTGTCGGAGAAACTGCAAAACGTCAGGCAGTGACAAATTCAGATAAGACAATTTCTTCAATTAAAAGACATATGGGTACGGACTATCGAGTAACCATTGATGAAAAAAGATATTCACCACAAGAAATATCTGCAATGATTTTGCAAAAATTAAAAGCAGATGCAGAAAGTTATTTAGGTGAAAAAGTAACAGAAGCTGTAATTACAGTTCCTGCTTATTTTAACGATGCCCAAAGACAGGCAACAAAAGATGCTGGAAAGATTGCTGGCTTAGATGTCAAGAGAATTATCAATGAGCCAACAGCAGCAGCACTTGCCTATGGTCTTGATAATGAACGTGAACAAAAGATTATGGTATATGATTTAGGTGGTGGTACTTTCGATGTTTCTATTATCGAGATTGGTGATGGAGTTATTGAAGTAAAGGCAACTGCCGGAGATAATCATTTAGGCGGTGATGATTTTGATGATAAACTCACTAGATATTTTATTGATGAATTCAAAAAACAGGAAGGAATTGATCTTTCCCGTGATAAGGCAACTCTTCAAAGATTGAGAGAAGCTGCTGAAAAAGCAAAGAAAGAATTATCCTCTGCTACTACGACAAATATCAATCTGCCATTTATTTCAGCAACTTCAGAAGGACCAAAGCATTTTGATATGAATTTAACCAGAGCACAGTTTGATGAATTGACACATGATTTAGTAGATCGTACTACTATTCCAGTACAAAATGCTTTAAGAGATGCACAAATGTCTCCTTCCGAGTTAAATAAGGTTCTTTTAGTTGGTGGTTCGACTCGTATACCAGCTGTACAAGATAAAGTAAGACAGTTGACAGGTCATGAGCCTAGTAAGAGTTTGAATCCAGATGAATGTGTTGCTATTGGTGCATCCATTCAGGGAGGTAAATTAGCAGGTGATTCTGGCGCAGGTGATATTCTTTTATTAGATGTTACTCCACTTTCTCTGTCAATTGAAACAATGGGAGGAATTGCAACTCGTTTGATCGAAAGAAATACAACAATTCCTACAAAGAAAAGTCAGATTTTCTCTACAGCCGCAGATAATCAGACAGCCGTAGATATCAATGTAGTTCAGGGAGAAAGACAGTTTGCAAAGGATAACAAAAGTCTTGGACAGTTCCGTCTGGATGGAATTCCACCAGCAAGAAGAGGCGTTCCACAGATCGAAGTTACATTTGATATTGATGCAAATGGTATTGTAAATGTTTCTGCAAAAGATCTTGGAACAGGAAAAGAGCAACATATTACAATTACAGCTGGTTCAAATATGTCGGAAGCAGATATTAATCGTGCAGTAAAAGAAGCAGCTGAATTTGAAGCACAAGATAAAAGACGTAAAGAAGCTGTAGATACAAGAAATGATGCAGACGCTATGGTATTTCAGACAGAAAAGGCATTAAACGAGGTTGGAGATAAGATTTCTCCAGAGGAAAAGGCAACCGTTCAAGATGATCTAAATCATTTAAAGGATTTAGTAGAAAAGGCAAATCCAGAAGTAATGTCTGAAGGAGAAGTAGCAGATATTAAGGCAGCAAAAGAGAAATTAATGAATAGTTCTCAGGCAGTATTTACAAAGATGTATGAGAAAATGCAAAATAGTAATCAGGGTGCAGATCCAGATATGGGAACAGATGGAGCGAATAATACACAAAATAACAGCTATGCAGGAGACGATGTAGTAGACGGAGATTATCGTGAAGTATAAAAGTCTTTGATAGTAACGCCGTATCAATGCGGCAGGCAGATAGGCGGTCGAATAGACTGCCTATTTGCGGGTTAAGAAATAAGGGAAATGTACCGGTTCCGGTAAAAGGCTCAGAGGAGGAGAGTTATGGCAGAAAATAAGCGAGATTATTATGAGGTACTTGGGATCGGAAAGGGTGCTTCAGATGATGAGATAAAAAAGGCGTACCGCCAATTAGCAAAAAAGTACCATCCAGATGCAAATCCAGGAGATAAAGAAGCAGAAGCAAAATTTAAGGAGGCTTCAGAAGCATATGCCATTTTAAGTGATCCAGAAAAGCGTAGACAATATGATCAATTTGGTCATTCCGCTTTCGAACAGGGCGGCGGAGCTGGAGGTTTTGATTTCACCAATATGGGAGATATGGGAGATATTTTTGGTGATATTTTTGGTGATTTATTTGGTGGTGGCAGAAGTAGAAGAGCAAATAATGGTCCAATGAAAGGATCAAATTTACGCACTACAATTCGTATCACTTTTGAAGAAGCATGTTTTGGAACAGAAAAAGAGTTAGAGTTAAACTTAAAAGATGAATGTGGAACTTGTCATGGAACTGGAGCAAAACCAGGCTCAAGTGCAGAAACTTGTTCTAAGTGTGGAGGAAGAGGTCAAGTAACCTATACACAACAGTCTTTATTCGGTATGGTTCGAAATGTTCAAACGTGTCCTGATTGTCGTGGAACAGGAAAGATTATCAAGGAAAAATGTCCAGACTGTTATGGAAGCGGCTATATTTCCAGAAAGAAAAAGATTCAAGTTTCTGTTCCAGCGGGAATTGACGATGGACAAAGTATTCGAATTCGTGGTAAAGGAGAGCCAGGAAGTAATGGAGGAGAACGTGGCGATCTTTTAGTAGAAGTTGCAGTCAGTCGGCATCCGATCTTTCAGCGTCAAGATTATGATATTTATTCTACTGCTCCAATGTCATTTACTACAGCAGCTCTCGGTGGAGATGTAAGAATCAGTACAATTGATGGAGATGTTTTGTATACCGTAAAACCGGGTACACAAACAGATACTAAAGTACGTCTAAGAGGAAAAGGAGTGCCAACACTTAGAAATAAAGATGTACGCGGAGATCATTATGTTACTTTAATTGTTCAAGTACCGACAAAATTAAATGGAGAACAAAAAGAATTACTGGAAAAATTCGCAAACAGCATAGGTGACAAACACGAAGAAACAACTACAGAAACAGGAAAAGAAAAAAAGAAAAGATTTTGGGAAAAATAGAAATAATAAAGAGTTCATACCGTAAGAAAGATAAAAAACTTCCGGTTTGGACTTTTTTATTTTTAGAAAATGTCCTTTTTGATGGACATTCTATTTTTGTCTATGTATAATGAAAATTAACATATTAAAAGAGAGGATTTTTATATGAAATGGAAAAAAATTACGATTGAAACAACAACACAGGCAGAGGAGTTAATAGAGGCTATACTTTTGGAACTTGGCATTGATAGCTTTGAAATAGAAGATCAGATACCAATTTCAAAAGAGGATCAAAAAAAGATGTTTATTGATTTTCTTCCTGAAACTGATCCAACGGATTCAAAAGCATACCTTTCATTTTATAAGGAGGAAGAAGACGATTTAGAAATTTTATTAGAACAGATTCAAAAGGAAATGTTTAAATTGACTTCCTTTGTCGATTTGGGTTCTGGAAAAATAACCGTTTCAGAAACGGAGGATAAAGATTGGATTAATAATTGGAAGGAATTTTTTAAACCATTTCGAGTAGATGATACCATTATTATTAAACCAACATGGGAAGAATTAAAAGAGAAAAAAGAAAACGATCTTATCATTGAATTAGATCCCGGAACTGCATTTGGAACAGGTGCACATGAAACAACAAAACTTTGTATTGCAGGATTAAAACACTATATAAAACCAGAAAGCAAAGTTTTAGATTTAGGTTGTGGCAGTGGAATTTTGTCTATTCTCAGCCGAAAGTTAGGAGCCGATTTTGTTATAGGAACAGATATTGACAGCAATGCTATAAAAGTATCAAAAGAAAATTGTACAGTCAATAAATTATGTTCTGAAATCTGTTTAGATGGATTAAACACACAAGATAGTATAAAAGTTTTTGAAGTAGCTAAAACAGGATGTGGCTTTCTTTGGTGTAATGTACTAAAAGACCAAAAGGCAAGAGAGCTCTTAAAAGGAAAATTTGATCTAATAACAGCAAATATTTTAGCAGATGTTATTATACCATTAGCAGAGATCACAAAAGATTTTTTAAAGCCAAATGGATATTTTATTAGTTCAGGAATTATTAATTCAAAAGCGGATGAAGTAGAAAAGGCATTACTTTCAAATAATTGGAAAATTATAGAAAAGAATTGTTTAGGAGATTGGTTTTGTTATATTGCAACACGATAAACTTGTTATGGGTATTATAAGAAAATACTTTTATTTTTAAGGGGAATGTGATATACTGAAGTTTGTTTAAACTTCACCTCTTAAAAACGTTGAAAGGTTGGTATCGATGTCATGTATCGTTTTTATATTGGAAATGGCAGGATAGAAGAAAACCATGTCATTTTAACTGGCAAAGATGTAAATCATATTAAAAATGTATTGCGGATGAAGTGTGGAGAACGGCTTTTAGTTTGTACAACAGATGGAACACAATATTGTTGTAAAATTTTAGGATTTAAAACAACACAAGTCATTACAGAAATTGAATCACAAGAACAATCTTTTGTTGAACTTTCTATACCTATAACATTATTTCAAGGAATTCCAAAGAGAGAAAAAATGGAATTTGTAATTCAAAAAGCAGTAGAGTTAGGAGTTTTTGAAATTGTACCTGTTATGACTAAACGTGTTGTAGTAAAGCTTGAAGATGTAAAACGAGAGGAAAAAAAGTTAGCACGTTGGCAAGCAATAGCAGAAAGTGCTGCCAAACAATCTGGGCGAGAAAAAATTCCAAGAATTCATCCTATTATGGATTGGAATGAGGCATTAGATTATTCAAAAGGATTAGATATTACAATGATTCCCTATGAATTAGAAAAAGATAAGGGAATGAGAAATACAAAAGAGTGGATACAAAAAGCTTGTACAAAAAATTCAATAGGAATTTTTATTGGTCCAGAAGGTGGTTTTGAAGTAGACGAAGTTTTGATGGCAAAAGCAGTAAATGTAATACCAATCAGTTTAGGAAGAAGAATTTTAAGAACAGAAACCGCAGCGATAACAACACTTTCGATTTTAATGTACGAATTGGAATGTCATATAGAAAATAGTTGATAAGGGAAAAGTTAGTTATGGAAGCATATTTAGATAATGCAGCGACGACAAAGGTATTTTCAAGAGCAGCACAAAAAATGTTGCAGATGATGCAAAAAGACTATGGAAATCCATCTTCTCTGCATAAAAAGGGTGTAGAAGCAGAACAACAATTAAAAGAGACAAGAGAAATCATTGCACGTTCATTAAAGGTACTTCCAAAAGAAATTATTTTTACTTCTGGAGGAACAGAAGCAAATAATTTAGCTATTATCGGGACAGCTATGGCAAATCGGAGAGCAGGGAATCATATTATTACTTCTTGTTTTGAACACGCCTCTGTTCACCAGCCATTTTTATATTTGAAAGAACAGGGATTTGATGTAGATTTTGTGTCTGTAGATTCAAATGGTCATATAGATCTAAATCAACTGATATCTCTAATACGTGATGATACTATTTTAGTTTCTATCGTATATGTAAATAATGAAATAGGAGCTATTCAAAATATAGAATCTTTAGTCCATTCTGTGAAATCAATCAATAAAAATATAGTATTTCATACAGATGCAGTTCAAGCCTATGGAAAGTTAAAAATTTTTCCAAATAAAGAAGGAATCGATCTTCTTTCTGTCAGTGGACATAAAATACATGGACCAAAAGGAAGTGGTTTTTTATATATTCGAGAGAAAAGTAAAATAAAACCACAGATATTAGGAGGCGGACAACAAGAGGGAATACGTTCTGGAACAGAAAATGTACCCGCTATTGTTGGATTAAAAGAAGCTGTTTTAGAATACTTTACAGACCATGAAAAAAAGATAATGAAACTTTATGAGTGTAAACAAAGACTTATAGAACAGCTTTTACAAATAGAGGGTGTAGTGGTTCATGCTATAAGTTCAGATGTACAAACGGCACCTCATATTGTAAGTGTGGGATTTGAAGGAATCAGCCGAAGCGAAGTATTACTGCATATGTTGGAGGAACAAGGGGTTTTTGTTTCTTCTGGATCGGCGTGTTCGTCAAATCATCCTGGCATTAGCAGTAGTCTAATGGCAATTAGTGTAGACAAAAAGTTTCTTAATTCTACATTACGGTTTTCCTTTTCCCTAGAAACAACTGTAGAAGAAATCGATTATGCAGTTGCAGTCTTAAAAGAAGTTCTGCCTAAAGCGAGAAGATTTACTAGGCATTAATGATAAAAAGATTACTTGGAGGAAAAAATGAATTATAAAGCATTTTTAGTTAAATATGCAGAAATTGGAGTAAAAGGAAATAATAGGCATATTTTTGAAAAAGCTCTTAGAGATCGTATTTTGCAAAAACTCTCTCCTTTGGGAGATTATCATGTAGTCAGAGAACAGGGAAGAATTTTTATTGAATGTCCAGATGGCTATGATTATGAAGATACTGTAGAAGCATTAAAACATACATTCGGAGTTTGGGGATTTAGTCCAGTTGTAGTGATAGAACAAATGGATTGGGAAAATCTTGTAGAAAGTGTTTGTGAATATGTTGGACAATGTTATGAAAATAAAAATTTTACATTTAAAATAGAAGCAAAACGAGGAGATAAACAATATCCAATTACATCTCCGGAGATTTGTAGTAAATTAGGAGAAGCTTTATTAAAACGGTTTTTAGATCTTCGGGTAGATGTACACAATCCAGAAAAAAGGATTACATTAGAAGTAAGAAAACGGGCATATATTTATTCAGAAACAATAAAAGGTTCCGGCGGAATGCCAATTGGAACAGCGGGGAGTGCTATGTTATTACTTTCTGGTGGAATCGATAGTCCAGTAGCAGGATATCAGATTGCTAAAAGAGGGGTTGTTTTAAATGCAGTTTATTTTCATGCTCCACCATATACAAGTGAAAGAGCAAAACAAAAGGTAGTTGATTTAGCAAAACAATTATCAAAATATACAGATACTATTCGGCTATATATTGTGAATTTTACTAAAATACAAATGGAAATCTATGAAACATGTCCACATGAACAGCTTACTATTTTAATGCGTCGTTTTATGATGCGAATTGCTCAAATCTTTGCAGAAAAAGAAAATTGTTTAGGTTTAGTGACAGGAGAGAGTATTGGACAGGTAGCAAGTCAAACAATGCACAGTTTATTTGCTACGAATGCAGTTTGTACAATGCCTGTTTATCGACCATTAATTGGATTAGATAAAGAGGAAATTGTTGTAGCAGCAAAAAAGATTGGGACGTATGAAACCTCTATTTTACCTTATGAAGATTGTTGTACTATTTTTGTAGCCAAACATCCAGTAACACATCCAAATCTATCTAGTATTGAAAAATCAGAGCTACTTCTTGATGAACATATAAAAGAATTGATAACAGAAGCAGTCGAATCAACAGAGTTGATCATAATATAATAAAACTTTAAACGAAAAGAGGATACAGTTCTTTGTATCCTCCCCTTACTTTTAAACCCTCTTAATCTGTAAGATGCTCTAAACGGTTCTATTCTCTTCTACGATGTACGGACGTATTGCATTAAGAATTTGCTCGACACCTTCTTCACTATGTATATTCAGATCGATTGGTTTAGATAAATCAAGGCTGAATATACCCATAATGGATTTTGCATCAATAACATATCTTCCAGATACTAAATCAAAGTCAGTATCAAATTTTGTAACATCGTTTACGAATGCCTTTACCTTATCGATTGAGTTTAAAGAAATTTTCACTGCTTTCATTGGAAACTCCTCCTTTTATTTTGATCATTCTAAGTGATTAGTCTATTTATCCTGTTACAATTATATACTACAATCTTAATAATTAAAAGTCAATATACAAAGTACATAAAAATGGAATCTAGGAAAGGAATTAAAAGATTGAAACAGATGAAAGAATATGAAAACTATAAAAATATAAAAGGAAAACGGACTGCATTTTTAAATTTAGGATGTAAAGTAAATGCTTATGAAACAGAAGCGATGCAGCAGATGTTTGTCAAGGCAGGAGCAGTATTAGTGACATTTGAAGAAAAAGCGGATATCTATTTGATTAATACTTGTACAGTAACTAATATTGCAGATCGTAAATCCAGACAGATGTTACATCGAGCAAAACATAATAATCCAGATGCTTTAGTTGGTGCGATTGGATGCTATGCACAGGCAGCAGGAAAAGAGTTACTGACGGATGAGTCTGTAGATGTAGTAATTGGAACAAATCATAAAAAAGAGATTGTGAAAATTATAGATCAGTTATTACAAAAACGTTTTATAGAGAAAGAAAAAAAAGAGGTATTTTTAACGGAAACTTCTGCTTTGACAGAATACGAATCACTATCATTAGAAACAGTAACAGAAAAAACGAGAGCATATTTAAAAGTACAAGATGGATGTAATCAATTTTGCAGCTATTGTATTATTCCATATACAAGAGGAAGAATCCGCAGTAGAAGTATATCAGAAGTGGAAGAAGAAGCAAAAAGACTTGCTATGAAAGGATATAAAGAACTTGTACTGACTGGAATTCATTTATCTTCTTATGGATTAGAAAAAGATACAAAAAAAGAACAGCCATTAATTCATTTAATTCAAGTATTAAATGAAATAGAAGGCATTGAACGAATCCGGTTAGGTTCAATTGAGCCAAGAATTATTACAAAAGAGTTTGTAGAGGCTTTATCAAGCTTAAAAAAAGTCTGTCCTCATTTTCATTTATCTCTACAAAGTGGTTCAGATACCACTCTTACGAGAATGAATAGAAAATATACTACAAAGCAATATCGTCAAAGTTGTGAATTATTAAGAGCATATTGGAAGACCCCCGCATTAACCACAGATGTTATTGTAGGATTTCCCGGAGAAACAAAAGAAGAATTTGAAGAAACCAAACAATTTTTACAAGAAATTGCATTTGCACAAATGCACATTTTTAAATTCTCAAAAAGAAAAGGAACTCCTGCATGGAAAATGCAAAATCAGATTCCAGAAGAAATAAAAACACAAAGAAGTCAATGTCTTATGGAACTAGAAAAGAATTTAAAAACGAGATTTGAAGAACTTTTTACAGATCAAATACAAGATGTACTTTGGGAAGAGGCGGTGAAATTTGATTCAAATTGGTATATGATAGGACATACAACACGATATGAGAAAATTGCACTTTTACTAGATAAAATAACGACTGCAAAGGAACTTCGAAATCAAATTTCTCCTGTTTTGCTATCAAAAGAACGTATCAAAGAAATTCGAATTGGATTGACCTGTAAAGGAAACAATACATTTACAAACATTTAAGTTGAATTATTTAAAAATTTGTATTATGATATAACTAACTAAGAAAAGATTACAGTTGAGATTGGCTAGGAGAGGTTAGGTAAGATGCAGGAGATAAATAATACGCAGTATTTTAAAGTGCAAAAAGATCCAGCACAGTCAGTACAAGAAGTTATTAATACGGTTTACTGTGCCCTTGTAGAAAAGGGTTATAATCCAGTAAGTCAAATTGTCGGATATGTTATGTCCGGAGATCCAACCTACATCACAAACCATAGAAATGCCAGAAGCCTTATTATGAAAGTGGAACGAGATGAAATTATTGAAGAACTGCTCAAAAATTATATTGACAGTCGTTTAAAATAATTCATACTTGATTAGACACAGATGGAACGGATGGAAAGATACGAGGAATAGTATGCGGATTATGGGATTGGACTATGGAGCAATAACAGTTGGAGTTGCAATAAGTGATGAATTATTATTGACGGCACAAGCTATAGAGGTAATCAGACGTAAGCAGGAGAATAAACTTCGTCAAACCTATGCAAGAATTGAAGCATTA
Organism: uncultured Lachnospiraceae bacterium; assembly: GCA_910586015.1. Lineage (GTDB taxonomy): Bacteria > Bacillota > Clostridia > Lachnospirales > Lachnospiraceae > MGBC140009. Next base: position 10,142 of record CAJUGJ010000006.1, on the reverse strand, counting down.
GCACAACAATATGATGTAGAGGAAATTGTAGTTGGATATCCAAAAAATATGGACAATTCCATTGGAGAACGTGCGATTAAATCTGAAGAATTTGCAGAAAATATAAAAAGAAGGACTGGTTTAACAGTAACACTTTGGGATGAGCGACTGACTACAGTCGCTGCTCACCAAGTTTTAAAGGAAAGTGGTATTGGGCGGAAACAGACAGCAGCAGTAGTAGATAAACTAGCAGCTGTATTTATTTTACAAGGATATTTAGATCTACGCAGAGAAAAAAATTCTTAAAAATATGAAAAACATATTAAGTAACAGTAATGGCAGTAAAGAAAGGTATCAAATATATATGGAAAATGAAGTAAAAAACAGTAATCAAATTGTATTGACTGCACAAGGAGAAGAAACTATTTTTTATGTTTTAGAACAGACGACATTAAATGGAGTTAATTATTTGTTAGTAACAGATAAAGAGGAAGAAGAAGCTTATATTTTAAAAGACAGTTCTGAGCCATCAGAAGAAGAAGCACTTTATACTATAGTAGAGGATGAAAAAGAGTTATCTTTAATTGGTAAAATTTTTGAAGAACTCTTAGATGATGTGGAGTTAGTATCGCAGGAATAAACTTGTGAAACTAGACGGGAATTTTTAAGGCATACGATATGCACAGAAGTTGGAACAGTAGGTGAGGACATGGAAGATATTCAGGAGAGATTTAAGGATTTATTAAAGAGAAATGGATTAAAGGTAACAACACAGCGAGTTGCCATTTTAGAGGTGTTAAGTAATAGACCGGAAGAACATCTGACGGCAGAAGAAATTTATGACTGTGTTAGGGAAAAAAATCCAGAAATAGGTCTTGCAACTGTATATCGAACCATCCAGGTGCTCTCTGAGCTGAACTTGATTGATAGGCTGAATTTGGATGACGGATATGTGCGTTATGAAATCGGAGATCGTCAGGAGAAGGAATGTGGACACCATCATCATCATTTAATTTGCGTAGAGTGTGGACAGGTCTTAGCATTTCAGGATGATTTGCTGGAAAATTTAGAAGAAAGGATTTTGGAAACTTTGGATTTTGAGGTAGTCAATCATGAAGTAAAACTGTTTGGACACTGTAGCCAGTGTAGGGCTGCAAAGGCAAAAAAATAGATTGTTTCAGCGGAAGAAAAAGAGCAAAGTTCGCCCAGAAGGGAGGAATTTTTATGCCCTTTTTCGGTTGATGAAACCAGCATTCGAATGCACTTTAAAATATATCTAAATTTATTTGGAGGTGCAAATGTGAAATTGGATATGATAAATGCTACAAAGACCGATTCCGTGACTGAAAATTTAGTAACACAGACAGAAAAGACTGGTTTAAACACACACCAGAGAAATACAGCAAAAAATACAAGAAGACCTCAATTAGAAAAGCGAGAAAAAATAAGAAGGAATGAAAGAATAGAACTGACAGAAAGAGGAAAACGAAGTGAACGCTTAGATTCAGAACAAAAGCGAACCAGACAGACACAAACAAAACTGCATAGAGTAAAAGCAGACAGAGAAGAAAAGAATAATAATGAAACAACACAAATGCAAGGAGTATCTAATATTGCACAGAGTATGCCAGAAGTAAACTCAGAAAAAAAGCCAGCAGTTAAAATTATTCCACTTGGAGGAATGGAACAGATCGGAATGAATATTACTGCTTTTGAATATGAGGACAGTATTATTATTGTAGATTGTGGACTGGCATTTCCAGAAGATGATATGTTAGGAATTGATTTAGTTATCCCTGATGTTACCTATTTAAAAGAAAATATAGAAAAAGTAAAGGGTTTTGTAATTACACATGCCCATGAAGATCATATTGGTGCACTACCATATGTATTAAGGGATCTAAATGTTCCAATTTATGCAACAAAATTGACTATCGGGATTATTGAGAATAAATTAAAAGAACACAATCTGATGAAAACAACCAAAAGAAAGGTTGTTCGTTATGGTCAATCCATTAATTTAGGATGTTTTCGTATTGAATTTATTCGAACAAATCATAGTATTGCAGATGCAGCAGCACTTGCAATTTTTTCGCCAGCAGGAGTGATTGTGCATACTGGAGATTTTAAGGTAGATTATACCCCTGTTTTTGGAGATACTATTGATTTACAACGTTTTGGAGAACTAGGCAAAAAAGGTGTCTTAGCTTTGATGTGTGATAGTACCAATGTATTACGCCAAGGATTTACTATGTCAGAACGAACGGTGGGTAAGACATTTGATAATCTATTTGCAGAAAATACAAAACATCGAATTATCGTTGCAACTTTTGCTTCTAATGTAGATCGTGTACAACAAATTATTAATTCAGCTGCTAAATATGGGCGAAAGGTGATCATTGAAGGCAGAAGTATGGTCAATGTGGTTACTACTGCTTCTGAGTTAGGTTATATTCGTATGCCAGACAATATTTTAATTGATATTGAACAGATGAAAAATTATACAGATGAACAGCTTGTCTTAATTACAACAGGAAGTCAGGGAGAAGCAATGGCAGCACTTTCTAGAATGGCAGCATCTCTTCATAAAAAAGTTTCGATTAAACCGGGAGATACTGTAATTTTAAGTTCCACTCCAATTCCGGGAAATGAAAAGAATGTTTCAAAGGTAATCAATGAACTTTCTATGAAAGGGGCAAAAGTCATTTTTCAGGATACCCATGTTTCAGGACATGCCTGTCAAGAAGAAATTAAGTTGATCTATGCGCTTACCAAACCAAAGTATGCTATTCCAGTTCATGGAGAATATAGACATTTGACATGTCATGCAGAATTAGCTGAATCGATGAAAGTTGCACCAGATCATATCTTTATTCTTCATTCAGGAGATGTATTAGAGCTTTCTGAAAACTGCGGTCAAGTAATTGATCATGTTCCAGCACAGGGAATTTTAGTAGATGGTTTAGGTGTTGGAGATGTAGGAAATATCGTTTTAAGAGATCGTCAGCATCTTTCAGAAAATGGTTTAATTATTGTGGTAGTTACTTTAGAGAAATTCAGTAATCAAATACTTTCTGGTCCAGATATTGTATCACGTGGTTTTGTCTATGTAAGAGAATCCGAAAATCTTATGGACGAAGCAAGAGAAGTTGTAAATGTGGCCTTAGAGAAGTGTCTTGCGAAAAATATGAATGATTGGAGTAAAATGAAAAATGAAATTAAAGATTCATTAAGTGATTATCTTTGGAAGAAGATGAAAAGAAATCCGATGATTCTACCAATTATTATGGAAGTATAAATTTTTATACCAAAGAATGAAACCGATTGGAAAGAGAGGTATAGAATCATGCAGCAAAAGAGCCCAGCAACCAAAATTGCTCTCAAAATAGCAGCAGGAATTTTACACTTATTATTTAATGTATTATTTTATACAGTAGTGGTTTACGTAATTATTCAGGGGAGCAAATATGCGTTTACTTTTGCCTATCAGGTTTTTGGTTCTATGCCAAAAGATCCAGAACCCGGGTATCAGGTGGAAGTACAGATTTTAAAAGGCGAGTCTACGATGAGCATTGCCAGTAAACTAGAGGTAAGCAATGTAATTCAAAATAAGTATTCCTTTTATGTAAAGACAAAATTGAAAAAATATGATATTATGCCAGGAACGTTTGTATTAAATACTTCTATGGATTATGATGAAATTTTAGATGTGATTACGAATATTTCTAATTCTATCGCAGAAGAAAAATCGATAGAAGATACCGAAAAAGCAGTACCATAAAGCATAAGAGGAAAAAAGATATATGATTGTAAATGAGCATATTGCAGCATATTTGGATTCTTTAGCCACAACATTACCAGAATCATTAGAGCAATTAGAACAAGAGGCACTTATAAACGAAGTACCAATTATTCGCAAGTCTGCACAGGAACTTTTAAGCTTTCTATTAATTTTAAAAAAACCTAAAAAAGTATTAGAGGTAGGAACTGCAGTTGGATTTTCCTGTTTGTTGATGAATGAGTTTTTACCTTTAGACTCAGAGATTGTAACAATCGAAAAAGTACCAATGCGAATTAGGTCAGCAAAAGAAAATTTAGATAAAGCTACAAATAATCAAAGAATTACATTGTTTGTTGGAGAGGCAATGGAAGCTTTAAAACTACTTTGCAAACAATCGGGAAGTATCGAAGAGATCTATATTCCAAAAACAAAAAGGAGTTTTTTCCCGAATCAAAAAGAGTTTTTAGAAGAATTACCAAGATTTCAAAAGAAATATGATTTTATTTTTATGGATGCAGCAAAAGGACAATATATGAATTTTTTGCCCTATATTTTAGAATTGCTTTCCGATGATGGAATTTTAGTAACAGACAATGTTTTACAAGAAGGTAGTATTGCTGATTCAAAATTTAGTATTCCAAGAAGAGAGCGAACAATTCATATGCGAATGAGGGAATATTTATTTACCTTAACGCACAGCAAAGATTTAAAAACGGTTGTACTTGCGGTTGGTGACGGAATGACACTAACCGTAAAACAGTCGTTATAAAATGAATATAAGGAAAACAATATGAATGAAAAGAAAAAACCAGAACTTTTAATTCCAGCAAGCAGTTTAGAGGTACTAAAAACGGCAGTGATCTATGGGGCAGATGCAGTCTATATTGGTGGAGAGATGTATGGACTACGTGCAAAAGCGAAAAATTTTTCCATAGAAGAAATGAAACAGGGCATTGATTTTGCTCATTCTTATGGGAAAAAGGTCTATGTTACAGCAAATATCACAGCACATAACAAAGACTTATCAGGAATTGAACAATATTTTAAAGAATTAAAACAAATTAAGCCAGATGCTTTGATTATCTCTGATCCGGGAGTTTTTGATATTGCAAAGGAAATCGTTCCAGAAATAGAAGTTCATATCAGTACTCAAGCAAATAACGTAAATTATAGGACTTATCGCTTTTGGCATCGTCTTGGAGCAAGTCGTGTTGTATCAGCAAGAGAACTTTCATTAGAAGAAATTAAAGAGCTTCGACAAAAGATTCCATCAGAATTAGAAATTGAAACTTTCATACATGGAGCTATGTGTATTTCCTATTCTGGCAGATGCCTGCTTAGTAATTATTTTACTGGAAGAGATGCAAATCTTGGAGCATGTACACATCCTTGCCGCTGGAAATATTATCTTATGGAAGAAAATCGACCGGGAGAATATCTTCCAGTTTTTGAAAATGATAGAGGTACTTATATTTTTAACTCAAAAGATCTTTGTATGATCGAATATATTCCAGAACTTATAGAGGCTGGAATCGACAGTTTTAAAGTAGAAGGAAGGATGAAGACAGCATTATATGTGGCAGCAGTAGCAAGAACGTATCGAATGGCAATTGACGATTATTTTATTTCTCCAGAGCGTTATAGAGAACGACTGCCATATTATAGAGAAGAAATCTCAAAATGCACCTATCGTCAGTTTACGACAGGATTTTTCTTTGAAAAGCCAAAGACGGATGCTCAAATTTATGACAATAATGTATATGTAAAAGAGTATACATACTTAGGATTAATTTATCAAGTACATTCAGATAGAATATGTGAAATGGAACAGAGAAATAAATTTTATGTTGGTGATCAAGTTGAAGTAATGAAGCCAAATGGAGAAAACAAAATTGTGACAGTAGAATCTATACAAGATGAAAATGGATTGTGTATGGACTGCTGTCCACATCCAAAACAAAAATTATTTGTACGTTTTTCTGAACCACTAGAGATTTTCGACCTTGTAAGACAGAAAGAATAAAATAACTATTCTCTGATTTTGTTGGAAAGGCACGCAATCGGGATGATTTGCATAAAGTAATAATAACCCCGTTCATAAAGAGGTGTTATGCCTTGAAATCATTTCCGAAACCGCTCGATGTAAAAGAAGAAGAAGAGATGCTAAGGCGGTGCAAAGCCGGAGATCGGGAGGCAAGAAATTCTTTAATCGAGCATAATCTTCGCCTAGTTGCACACATTGTCAAAAAGTATGGTACAGCGGATAAGGAAGCAGACGACCTAATTTCTATTGGCACGATTGGTCTAATCAAGGCAGTAGATACCTTTGATGATGAAAAGGGAATTCGACTTGCTACGTATGCCTCGCGCTGTATTGACAACGAATTATTAATGCTATTTCGAAGCGAAAAAAAATTAGGAAGAGATGTGTCTTTATATGAGCCTATCGGATCGGATAAAGAAGGAAACGAACTTAGTCTTTTAGATGTTATGGAAAGTCATGATGAGGATATTACAGAATCGATGGAGTTACAAGAAAATACAATAAACCTCTATCACTTTATCTATGACGTACTAAATGAAAGAGAAAGAGAAATTATTTGTTTGCGTTATGGACTATTTGGAGAAAAAGAGGTAACACAAAGAGAACTTGCAGACAAATTGGGAATTTCAAGAAGCTACTGTGCTGTGAAATCAGGGCAAATAAAAGAAAGCGATACGCAAAGAATAGCGATACGTAACATGGAGGCTAAAGATGAAAGAAATCAGACAGAAATTTTTAACAGGAGAAAGAGCGCTTTTTCAAGGAAAAAATCTTCGTATTTTTGACACTACATTTGGCAATGGGGAATCTCCATTAAAAGAAAGTCAGGAAATTGAATTATATAATAGTATGTTTCAATGGAAATATCCACTATGGTACAGTAAAAATATTACTTTAAAAGATTGTTCTCTATTTGATATGGCACGTGCTGGAATTTGGTATACAGAAAATATTTCTATAGAGGATAGTATTATTGAAGCTCCAAAAAATTTCCGTCGTACCAAAAAAATTCGATTAAAAAACGTTTCTTTACCAAACGCATCTGAAACACTGTGGAATTGTGAAGATATTGAAATGAATCAGGTTATGGCAAAAGGAGATTATTTTGCCATGAACAGCGCTAATATGAAAATTCAAGATTTTCATTTAGTTGGTAATTATTCTTTTGACGGAGTTAAAAATGTAGAAATCTATCGGGCGAAATTGCTGACAAAAGATGCGTTTTGGAACAGCGAAAATGTAACAGTATATGATTCGTTTATTTCAGGAGAGTATTTGGGGTGGAATTCTAAAAATTTAACTCTAGTAAATTGTACAATAGAAAGTCTTCAGGGAATGTGTTATATTGACAATCTTATTATGAAACATTGTAAATTGTTAAATACAACACTTGCATTTGAATATTCTACAGTTGATGTTAAAATTGATGGAAGGATAGAAAGTGTTTTCAATCCATCAGGCGGAATGATTTGTGCAGATGAGATTGGCGAATTGATCATGGAAAAAGATAAAATAGACGTAAGTAAAACTAGAATTATCTGCAAAGGAGAAGAAAAATGAATAAAGAGATAAAATATGATTTTGATACTCCAATTAACCGACGGAAAACAGATTCTATAAAATGGGATGTAAAGGAAGAAGAGCTTCCAATGTGGGTTGCGGATATGGATTTTCAAACAGCACCAGAAATTTTATCTGCCATTCAAGATAGAGCAAAAAGAGGTATATTTGGGTATTGTTTTATTCCACCGATGTGGCAGGACGCTATTATTAAGTGGTGGAAAGAAAGACATGAATTAGAAATAAAAAAAGAATGGCTGATTTTTTGTACAGGTGTTCTTCCTGCAATTTCCAGTACAGTACGAAAGTTTACTACAATAGGAGAAAATATAGTTGTACAAACACCTGTTTATAATATGTTTTTTAATTCTATTGTAAATAATGGAAGACATATTTTAGAAAGCCCGTTAAAATATCAGGATGGGATTTATGAAATGGACTTTGAAGATTTAGAACAAAAGTTATCAGATCCTCAAACTACTATGATGATTCTTTGCAATCCTCATAATCCTGTAGGAAAGATATGGGATAAAGAAATATTAGAACGAATTGGAGAGTTGTGTTGGAAATATCATGTGGTTGTTTTATCAGATGAAATACACTGTGATTTAACAGATCCATGTGAATCTTATGTCCCTTTTGCCAGTGTTTCTGAAAAATGCAGACAAAACAGTATTTCTTGTATTGCACCTACAAAGACATTTAATTTAGCAGGACTACAGACGGCGGCTGTAATCGTTCCAAATGAAAATCTTTTTCATAAGATGAATCGAGCGCTAAATACCGATGAAGTTGCAGAGCCAAACGCATTTGCAGTTGATGCAGCGACGGTTGCATTTACAAAAGGAGGTATTTGGTTAGATCAGTTAAGAGAATATATCAAGCAAAATAAGGAATGTGCAAAAAAATTCTTAGAGGACGAACTGCCACAATTAAAATTAGTTCCTTCAAAAGCTACTTATTTACTTTGGATCGATTGTAGAAAATTAGGAGGACAACTCAAAGAACTACCTGATATAATTCGAAAGACAAGTGGACTTTATCTTTCAGGGGGAAATCAATATGGTGCAGATGGCTATAACTTTCTCCGAATGAATATTGCATGTCCAAGAAGTATTTTAAATGATGGTTTGGAACGATTAAAAAAAGGAATTCTTGCATATGAATCTCAACATTAAATTTTTGGAATAGGACAATCGAGAACCTACATAGACATAAAATAAAAAAGGAAGATATATGACAGATAAATTAAAAGATGCCTTTTTGTCTAAAGAGGTTCTCGTAGACATTGAAACAATAAAAATAGATACTACCCTTTCTAAAGAAGAAAGAATACAAAGTTATATCCAACAAATTAAAAATCCCTATTGGTGCAAATGTAAAGATATAATAATAGAATCGGTTTTTTCTGATACTGAAGTTACCATATCGCAGAGAATGAAACAATATATCGAACTAATGTCTGAAACGGGTTATGAAGCGTTTACATATAATCAAGCCCAATAATAATAACAGTGGAAAGATAATCGCTGATAAGATCCCAATTCTAAGATTATCCTGAAAACGACCAGATATAATACCTGCTAATGTTGGTCCTGTTGTACATCCTAAATCTCCAGCAAGTGCAAGCAGTGCAAACATAGTAGTACCACCATTTTTTATAGATGCGGCTGCTTTGCTAAGAGTACCCGGCCATAGAATCCCAACAGATAGACCACAAAGACCACATCCTATAAAGCCCAATATAGGATGTGGAATAAATGCAATACTTAAATAAGAAATAATACATAAAATACTACTATACATCATAAATCGATCTAAATTAATTTTACTTCCATACTTTCCATAATATACTCTTGAAATTCCCATTAGAACTGCAAATGTCATAGGTCCTGCTAAATCACCAACCGTCTTATTTACTTTTAATGCTTGTTCTGCAAATGTAGAAGTCCATTGACTGACTGCTTGTTCACTTGCACCAGCACTCATCATCATTAATAAAAATGTCCAAAGTAATTTATTAGAAAACAATTCTTTCATTGTAAGACCACTTTCCCCTTCCTGTACTAATGGGGCAATTGGAGTTTTTAAAAATATAACTGCATTTATAATAGGAATTAAGCTCCAAAGAAGAGAAAGTATTTTCCAATTTTCAACATGAAATAATTTAAAAAACAAAGTAGAAATTAATACAACTCCTACTTGTCCCCAACTATAAAAAGAATGTAACAAACTCATTGCTTTTTCTTTATTATCGGTAGGACAAGACTCCATAATAGGACTGATTAAAACTTCAATTAATCCACCACCCACTGCATAAAAGATTACAGCAATCACAATTCCAGTGAATGGATCCGAACATAATTCTGGCAAGATGGCTAATAAGATTAGACCTATCGCAGAAAAGATATGAGCAAGAATAATAGAGGCACGATAACCTATCTTATCGATAAATCCAGCAGATAATAGATCGATTAAAAGCTGAATTCCAAAATTAACTGTGATTAACATGGTAATTTTAGATAAGGGAATATGATAGTTAGAGTGAAATGTAAGAAATAATAATGGAACAAAATTAACAACAATCGCCTGTACAATATATCCTATAAAACAGGCAGTCATCGTTGTTTCATATTTAGGCTTCATAAAAATTCTCTCCTTTGATCGCTTTTGGATTTTCGCCCAATTATTATACCATAACTTTGTGCACAAATGTGCACATAAAATCAGAAGTTGAAACAATGTTTTTTTTGTTTCAACATTATACCATAACTTTGT
>CAJUGJ010000005.1 GCA_910586015.1 uncultured Lachnospiraceae bacterium | reverse complement strand
ACCGCAAACCCTTGATTTTACTGGTCTTTTCCGCCAAGCGTTTTCATCGTCGGAAACAACAACACATCTCTGATTGCTGCGGAATCTGTTAACAACATAACTAATCTGTCGATTCCTATTCCAATTCCTCCTGTCGGTGGCATACCATAGGAGAGTGCGTTTAAGAAATCCTCGTCCATAGCATTTGCTTCTTCGTCGCCTGCTGCTCTTAAAGCCTCTTGTGCTTCGAATCGTTTGCGTTGGTCAATTGGATCGTTTAACTCTGAATATGCGTTTGCCATTTCTCTGCTTGTAATAAATAATTCAAATCGTTCTACATAATCTGGGAGATCTGGCTTTCTTTTCGTCAGTGGAGAAATTTCTACTGGATGATCAATTACAAAAGTTGGCTGTACTAAGTGTTCTTCTACATATTCTTCAAAGAACAGATTAATAATGTCTCCTTTTTTATGATGATCTTCAAATGCAATTCCTCGTTCTTTTGCCAGACTTTTTGCTTCTTCTTCTGTTGTGATAGTGTGAAAATCAATTCCAGTATATTTTTTGATTGCATCTATCATACTAATTCGTTCAAATGGCTTTCCAAGATCAATTTCTGTCTCTTCATAAGTAATTTTTGTACTGCCACATACCTTTTGGGCAAGAGTACGAAACATCTCTTCTGTTAAATCCATCATTCCATGATAATCGGTATATGCCTGATAGAGTTCCAATAACGTAAACTCTGGATTATGTCTTACGGATAACCCTTCATTTCGAAATACTCTTCCAATTTCATAAACTCTTTCTAATCCTGCGACAATCAGACGCTTTAAATATAATTCAAGTGAGATTCGAAGGTTAATATCCATATCTAAAGAATTGTGATGAGTTTGAAATGGTCTTGCTGCTGCACCACCTGCATTTGCCACTAAAACAGGCGTTTCTACTTCCATAAAATCTTTTCCATCTAAAAAGTTGCGGATTTCACGAAGAATCATAGAACGCTTTATAAATGTTTCCTTTACTTCTGGATTCATCATAAGATCTACATATCTTTGACGGTATCTGGCATCTGTATCTGTCAGACCATGAAATTTTTCAGGAAGAACATTTAAGCATTTTGACAATAAAACAATTTCACTTGCATGAATAGAAATTTCTCCTGCTTTGGTCTGAAATACAGTTCCTTTGATCCCTATTATGTCACCTACATCCATCATCTTCTTAAATTCAGCATAGGTTTCCTCTCCAATAGCATCTCTTTGTACATATGCCTGAATTGAGCCTAGTTTGTCCTGTACATTAATAAACGAAGCTTTTCCCATAACTCGTTTATTCATCATACGACCTGCTACAGATACTTCTTTTCCTTCCATCTGTTCAAAATTTTCTTTGATTCGTATAGAATGATGGGTTACATCATATGTGGTAATCTGAAATGGATCTTTTCCGGCTGTCTGTAAATCAGTCAGTTTTTGCTTCTTTACCTGAATGATCTCGTTGATTTCCGGTTGATTCTTCTGGTTTGTCCTTTCTTCTGACACGGTAACTCTTCCTTTCTTGTTTCGTTCTTTCTTGTTTTAATTGGAACGTTGAATCTCAAGAATTTTATAGCGAATTGTACCTGCTTGAGTTTCTACTTCAATGATCTGATCCTTCTTTGCACCAATTAATGCACGTCCTACTGGAGATTCGTTTGAAATTTTTCCTTTTAAGCTATTTGCTTCTGTAGAACCGACAATTTTATAATTTAACTCTTCATCATATTCCATATCGAGTATTTTAACAAAACAGCCGATGTTGATGGTATCTAAACCAACCTCATCTTCTACAACAACTTCTGCATTTTTAAGAATTTTATCAATTTCTTCAATTCTTAACTCAATTTCACGCTGCTCTTCTTTTGCTGCATCATATTCTGCATTCTCGGATAAATCTCCTTGTTCCCTTGCCTCTTTGATTTTTTGGGCAACTTCTCTTCTGCGGTTTACTTTTAAATTCTGTAACTCTTCTTCTAGCTGTCTGAGCCCTGCATATGTTAAGATATTCTTCTTATCTGCCATGGTTCATCCAATCCTCCATCCATTTTTTAACACTTTTATTTCTACTTTTTTGTCTTTTCACCTTAATATTCAAAGTATTATATCGTAACTCTTTCGCATTGTCAACTGCACTTGATATGCTTTTTCGCCATTTCTGCAATATTGTATGATATTCTTCTTTCTATTATGCTTTGAACTTTATTGTAGACTTATATTTTTTTCTTGACAAATACACTTTTATACGGTACAATAACATCGTGAAAACTGATGAAGGAGAGTAAGTAGTTATTGTTTTGTAATTACAGAAAGCTGTCGGATGATGCAAGACAGTATTGCAAGCTATGATGAATGGACTCCTGAGGGTGACTTGAACTATTCTTTATGGATATAGTAGGGAAGCCGGAGCTGATACTCCGTTAACAACGAAAGCATATGTTAGTATGCGTAAGAGAGTGTAGAGCAGTCAAACTATTATTTTTAAAGATAAATGACACTAAGCTGCATCACTAAGCCGGGTGGCACCGCAGGAGTAGATTATAACTCTTGTCCCAGCAAAAATATTTTTGTTGGGATAAGAGTTTTTTTATTTATATTTCTATCCTGACAAAGTAAAAAACAACAAAACAGTCGTAGCATGGAGGTTAAAAAATGACAAATCAAAACAAAGAAATTCCATACAAAATCTTCTTAAACGAAAATGAGATGCCAAAACAGTGGTATAATGTTCGTGCTGATATGAAAACAAAACCTGCACCACTGTTAAATCCAAATACTTTAAAACCAATGACTGCAAAGGAATTGTCTGTAGTATTTTGTGATGAATTAGTTGCACAGGAATTAAATAATGATACTGCTTATCTTGATATCCCTCATGAAATTTTAAATTTTTATAAAATGTATCGCCCTTCTCCATTGGTACGTGCGTATTGTCTGGAGAAAAAATTAGATACTCCTGCAAAGATCTACTATAAATTCGAAGGCAATAATACCAGTGGTAGCCATAAGCTAAATTCTGCGATTGCTCAGGCTTATTATGCAAAAAACCAAGGCCTTAAAGGTGTAACAACAGAAACTGGAGCAGGTCAGTGGGGTACCGCTCTTTCTATGGCATGTGCATATTTAGGATTAGACTGTAAGGTTTTTATGGTAAAATGTTCTTATGAACAGAAACCTTTTAGACGCGAAGTTATGCGTACTTATGGGGCTTCTGTAACACCTTCTCCATCTAATCTTACTAAGATTGGTCAAAAAATCTTATCTGATCATCCAGATACGACAGGAAGCCTTGGATGTGCAATTTCTGAGGCAGTAGAAGTCGCTGTAGGAAGTGAAGGATATCGTTATGTATTAGGAAGTGTACTTAATCAGGTACTTTTGCATCAGTCTATCATCGGTTTAGAAACAAAAGCAGCATTAGATAAATATAATATCCAGCCAGATATGATTATAGGTTGTGCAGGTGGCGGTTCTAATTTGGGTGGTTTAATTTCTCCATTTATGGGGGAAAAATTGCGTGGTGAAAAGGATTATCGTTTTATAGCAGTAGAACCAGCAAGTTGTCCTAGTTTAACCAGAGGTAAATTTGTATATGATTTTTGTGATACTGGTATGGTGACGCCTCTTGCCAAGATGTATACATTAGGTAGTAATTTTATTCCATCTGCCAACCATGCAGGAGGTCTTCGTTATCATGGTATGAACTCTGTTCTTTCACAGCTTTATCATGATGGTTATATGGAAGCTAAAAGTGTAGAACAGACTTCTGTGTTTGAAGCCGCTGAAATGTTTGCTAAAGTAGAGGGGATTTTGCCTGCACCAGAAAGTAGTCACGCAATTCGTGTAGCTATTGATGAAGCATTGAAATGTAAAGAAAATGGCGAAGAAAAAACAATTGTATTTGGTTTGACAGGTACAGGATATTTTGATATGTTTGCTTATGAAAGATATAATAATGGTGAAATGACAGACTATATTCCTACTGAAGCGGATTTAGCAGTGGGGTTTGCAGGAATTCCGAAATTTTACGGTAACGAAATTTAATAAAAAATTTTAGAAAGCTGTATAGTTTATAAAATTATACAGCTTTTTACGAACTTTTTTTGAAGAAACTCTTTACTATTTTACCGATTAGTGTTAATCTTAAAAGTAGGTATTTTTATAATACAATATACTAGATGACTATGTGCAAGACATAGTTTCATCATTTTATAAGGAGGATAAAATCAATGGCTAGAAAAATGAAAACCATGGACGGAAATACCGCTGCAGCTCATGTGTCCTATGCGTTTACTGACGTAGCGGCAATCTATCCTATCACCCCTTCTTCGCCGATGGCAGACTATACTGATATGTGGGCGACTCAGGGCAGAAAAAACATTTTCGGACACGAGGTAGTTCTTTCCGAAATGCAGTCCGAGGCAGGTGCTGCTGGTGCAGTTCACGGCTCTTTACAGGCTGGTGCACTCACTACTACCTATACAGCTTCTCAAGGTCTGTTATTAATGATTCCAAATCTTTATAAAATCGCAGGCGAATTACTTCCAGGTGTGATTGATGTTTCTGCCCGTGCTCTTGCAAGCCATGCGTTATCTATTTTCGGTGATCATTCGGATATCTACGCTTGTCGTCAAACTGGTTTTGCAATGCTTTGTTCAGGAAATGTTCAAGAAACTATGGATCTTGGTGCAGTTGCTCATTTAACTGCAATTGAAAGCCGTGTTCCATTTATGCACTTCTTCGATGGTTTCCGTACTTCCCATGAAATTCAAAAGATTGAAATTTGGGATTATGAAGATTTAAAAGAAATGTGTGATATGGATGCAGTAGAAGCATTCCGTTCCAGAGCTTTAAATCCAGAACATCCAGTTCAAAGAGGTACTGCTCAAAATCCAGATGTCTTCTTCCAAGCAAGAGAAGCTTCGAATAAGTATTATGATGCTGTTCCAGAATTAACTCAAAAATATATGGATAAAGTTAATGCCAAGATAGGAACAGACTATAAGTTATTTAACTATGTTGGTGCAAGTGATGCAGAGCATGTTGTTGTAGCAATGGGTTCCGCTTGTGATACAATTGAAGAAACTATCAACTATCTCAATGCAAATGGTGGTAAGTATGGTCTTATTAAAGTTCGTCTTTACCGTCCATTCTCTGCAAAACATTTATTAGAAGCATTCCCAGATTCCGTAAAGCAGATTACAGTATTAGACAGAACCAAAGAACCGGGTGCATTAGGCGAGCCACTTTATTTGGATGTTGTAGCTGCATTAAAGGATTCTAAGTTTACTTCTGTTCCTGTATTTACTGGTCGTTATGGCTTAGGTTCAAAAGATACTACTCCAGCACAGATTGTCGCTGTTTATCAGAATACAGAAAAGAAAAAGTTTACAATTGGTATTGTAGATGATGTAACCAATCTTTCCCTTGAAACCAAAGAAAATCCAGATACTGCTCCAGCAGGAACTACAGCTTGTAAGTTCTGGGGACTTGGTGCAGATGGTACCGTTGGTGCAAATAAAAACTCTATCAAGATCATCGGAGATCATACAGATAAATATGCTCAGGCTTATTTTGACTATGACTCTAAAAAGTCTGGTGGTGTTACCATTTCTCATTTACGTTTTGGTGATAAGAAGATCCAATCTACGTATCTGATCAATAAAGCTGATTTTGTTGCCTGTCATACTCCTGCTTATGTTCGTAAATATGATATGGTTCAGGATTTAAAAGATGGTGGAACATTCTTATTAAACTGCTCATGGAATATGGAAGAGATCGAACATCATCTTCCGGGACAAGTTAAGAAATATATGGCAGAACATAATATTAAGTTCTATACTATCGACGGAATTCAAATCGGAAAAGAAGTTGGTTTAGGTGGAAGAATTAATACTATTTTACAGGCTGCTTTCTTTAAATTGGCAAATATTATCCCAATTGAAGATGCTGTAAAATATATGAAAGATGCTGCTACTGCTTCTTATTCTAAGAAGGGTGACGACGTTGTTCGCATGAATCATGAGGCTATTGATCGTGGTGTGAATGGTGTTGTTGAAGTTCAAGTTCCTGAAAGCTGGAAAAATGCTGCTGATGAAGACTTAGCAGAGAAGGCAGTTTCTGGTTCTAAGGAAGTTTTAGATTATGTAAATTCTATTCAAAATAAGATCAACGCTCAACAAGGAAATAACCTTCCTGTTTCTGCATTTTTAGGACATGAAGATGGTACAGTTCCACTTGGAACAGCTGCTTACGAAAAACGTGGTATTGCTATTGATGTTCCAGAATGGATTCCAGAAAATTGTATCCAGTGTAATTTCTGTTCTTATGTATGTCCTCATGCTGTTATTCGCCCAGTTGCTATGGATGAAACTCAGGCTGCCAATGCTCCAGAAGGTTCTAAGATGGTAGATATGAAGCAGGTAGAGGGCAAGAAATTTGCTGTTTCCATTTCTGTTCTTGACTGTACAGGATGTGGTTCTTGTGTAACTGTTTGTCCTGGAATGCCAAATAAGGGTAAGGCTCTTTCCCTTGCAAATCTGGAAACACAGTTAGAATCCCAGAAGATGTTTGATTATGGTGTATCTATTGAAACTCCAGCAGAAGTGGTTGCTAAATTCAAAGAAACTACTGTAAAGGGAAGCCAGTTCAAACAACCTCTTCTTGAGTTCTCTGGTGCTTGTGCAGGATGTGGAGAAACTCCTTATGCAAAACTTGTTACTCAGCTTTTCGGAGATCGTATGTTAATTGCCAACGCTACAGGATGTTCCTCTATCTGGGGTGGTTCTTCTCCTTCTACTCCTTATACAGTAGATAAGACTGGTAGAGGTCCAGCATGGGCAAACTCTTTATTTGAGGATAATGCTGAATTTGGTTTTGGTATGCAGCTTGCTCAAAAAGCTCTTCGTTCCCGTCTGATCAGTGCTGCACAAAACTTATCAGAAACCGCAGAAAATGCAGATGTTAAGGAAGCACTTGCTCAATTCCTTTCTACAAAGGACTCTTCTACTGCAAATGGTCCAGCAACAAGAAAATTAGTTGCTGCATTGGAAGCTTGCGGATGTGAGAATGAAGATAAGAAGTACCTTTTAAAGAATAAAGATTTTCTTGCTAAGAAGTCACAGTGGATCTTTGGTGGTGACGGCTGGGCATATGATATCGGATTTGGTGGTGTAGATCACGTTCTTGCTTCTGGTCAGGATGTGAATATATTAGTATTTGATACAGAAGTTTACTCTAATACTGGTGGACAATCCTCCAAAGCAACTCCTACTGGTGCAATCGCTCAGTTTGCTGCTGCAGGAAAAGATGTAAAGAAGAAAGATCTTGCAGGAATTGCAATGAGCTATGGATATATCTATGTTGCTCAAATTGCTCAGGGTGCTGATTATAATCAGTGTATCAAAGCATTAGTAGAGGCAGAAAGCTATCCAGGCCCATCTCTTGTAATCGCTTATGCTCCATGTATTAATCATGGAATTAAGGGCGGCATGAAGAATTCACAGACCGAAGAAAAACGTGCTGTGACAGCAGGTTATTGGCATCTATTCCGCTTTGATCCTCGTCGTGCAGAAGAAGGCAAGAATCCATTCCAGTTAGATTCTAAAGCTCCAACTACAGATTATAAAGAATTCATCGAAAGTGAAGTTCGTTATAATCGTCTTTCCAGAAGCAATCCAGAAAGAGCTGCAAAACTCTTTGAGAGAGCCGCAAAGGATGCAAAAGAGAAATATGAAAAACTGGTTAAAATGGCAGAATAATTAAAGATAAATAAAAAAGAAGGGTAAGAATACCCTTCTTTTTTATTTATCAAATAGTACAATTCTTCATCTATATGACACACCCATGATAAATCAATTTTCGTTGTTTATCAGTTAAGCTACTATAATTTAAAACTTCCAAATCAGATTTAAGATAATCGCATATGTAACAAGGTTCTTCTAATTAAATCGTATATCCTCTCAACATCAAGCAAATCTGTTGTATCCAAAGGTGCTTTTCCATAGAAATCGATTCTTACGTTTGTCTTGTAACCTTTCATATATAAATCCATGAAAAAATTTTTATAAAAATGAACCTTTGAATATCATTTTCCGTCTATTTTATTGAAAGCGATTTAAAATATTTATAAGGAAGGTGATAAACATTGATATAAATTATTTTAAAGAATTGTTAGATATCCACCACAGTTGTATTGAACGGTTTGTTAGATTTCGTTTATCTTCAAAGACTGAAGCCGATGATATTTTACAGGAAACCTATTTAACTGCTTATCAAAAATTTTGGCAGTTAAAAAATAAAGATGCTTTCAAACCATGGATTATGAGTATTGCACAAAATAAATGTAATGACTACTTCCGTAAAAAAGCTACACGATTAGAAATTCCAATCGATGATATCACAGAAAAAGAGCTTTCTGATAGTAGATATGGTATCTTTGAAACATCTGTTGTCAGAGATACATTAAGTTTATTGAGTAATAAAGATAAGCAAATACTCTATTTATATTTTTGGAAAGAACTTCCGCAATCCGAAATTGCAAAACTTTTAAATATTCCACTGGGAACAGTAAAAAGTCGTCTTTATACCGCTAAACAAAATTTTAAAAATAAATTAAAAGGCAATATAGAAATGGAGGTTTATATGAAAAAATTACCTGAATTTTTACCTGAATATAAAATTGAAGAAAGTAGTAAAGATGTATTTGCAGTAAAATGGGAAGAGCTTATGGGATGGTTTCTTATTCCAAAACTTGGTGAAAAACTATCTTGGGGTATGTATGATATTCCCTCGCGAAAATGTAGCCATATTTATGATATGAAAGTTACTGGAAAGGCAATGGTTCATGGAATCGAAGGTGTGGAACTGACAGCAAGAGAAGCAACATATTCAAACAAAGAAAATATTATTAACAGAACTTTTGTTGCTCAACTAACCGATACACATTGCAGATATCTTGCTACATTGCGAAATGATGGTGAAATTCGAAATTATATTACTTTTCTTGATGGCGATGCTTTTATGCCAAACTGGGGTTTTGGACAAGATAACTGTGGAAATGAAACCAATCTTTCTTGTAAAGGGGATATAAAAAGAAATGGGAATATCATTACAAGTTCGGATAAAAACTTTCTTTTAGATATTGTTGGTCGTTATACAGTTAAAATGAATAGTAAAAGTTTTGATACTATCTGCGTTATGGATATTGAAACTTATAACTATCATGTTGTTTCAGAACAATTTCTTGATAAGAATGGAAGAACCATACTTTGGCGTAGATTTAATCATAATGAATGGGCGATAGATCGTTATAAAAAGAAATGGAGTGAAATGCTTCCAGAAAATGAAAAGTTAATTATTAATGGCGAAACTTATGTACATTGGTATGATTGTATTACAGATTATATTCTCTAATAAGATGGCACAATCAAATAAAAGGGGCTGTCGCTTCACGATTTTTCAATCGTTAGTACGACAGCCCCTTTTATTTTTTAAAATAATTTTACCTCTGTCTGTTTCATAGTGAGATATCCACAAAAGCCCTGTTCTTCAAAATGACTTAATGTCTTTCCTAACTTTTTAGGCTTTAAAAAGAGTTTTACTTCATACTCCGAACGAAATTGCTCTGCTTTTTGAATTGCCTGTGTGATCTGACCTTCTTCATAAAATAGAACAATTCTTTTTGTTTCTTCTGGAATACAGAATCCAGATTCTTTTAAAATTCCCGCAATCCGTTCAAAACCAATAGAAAATCCAACCGCAGGTATTTCTTCATTTGTAAACTTTCCAATTAACCCATTATAACGCCCACCCCCAGCAACCGCACCAGAAAATTTTTCGCTTTCAATCTCAAAAACGGTTCCTGTATAATAGCCTTGTCCACGTACTAAAGACATATCATAACGGATCTGATAGTTTCCTTTTGATAAGCTTTGTATTGCTTTTAAAATCTGTTCTATTGTTTCGCAGACACTTTCCTCGCCACAATATTTCTTTACTTCCTCAAAAGAAAGAGGCATTTTCTTTAAAAGTTCACTAAAACGTAAAATTACTTCTGAGATAAAACCTTTTTCTGAAAGTTCAGAACAAACCCCTTCTATTCCGATCTTATCTAACTTGTCAAATGTAATACAAACACTGTCTAATTCCTCTAATGTAAAGCCTGTTTTTAGCAAAACACTTTTTAAGATCCTTCTATCATTTAATTTCACTGTAAAATCTGTAATTCCAACATTCATTAAAGCTTTTGCTGTTGTATCAATCAATTCAATTTCACAGTCTATAGAATCTGAGCCAATAATATCAATATCACATTGTATAAACTCTCTAAGTCTTCCTTTTTGTGGACGTTCTGCACGAAAAGCTCTATCTATTTGAATACTCTTTAGCGGCATTAAAAGATTTGCTCTATTATTGGCAAAATATCTTGCAAGAGGTAATGTTAAATCATATCGAAGTCCCATATCTGCAAGTTTTTCATAGTCTTTTGCTTCTAATACCTGCGTCAGTTTTTCTCCGCGTTGTAAAATTTTAAAAATTAAGTTTAAATTCTCTCCACCTTCGCTTTTATCTAAATTTTCAATACTTTCCATTATAGGCGTTGCTATTCGTTCAAATCCGCATTTAGTATAAGTTTCTAAGATCTTTTTTTGTAGATAATCTCTGATTCTCATTTCATAAGGTAGATAATCATTTGTTCCTCGTACTGTTTTTATTTTCATATTCTTTTCCTTTCCTATCTCTATCAAACACTATCTTTTAGTTTCTTTATTCTTATCATACTTTCTATACAATGTCAATCAATTTCAATACTTTTGACACATATAAGCCACAATCACTGGATAAATTATGTTTGATGGTGTGGAAAAATATATCTTCTAGAACCATCGAAATATTATCCATCAATACATAAAGTAATTCTTAAAAAACGGCTACAGAAGAAGACAAAAAATTAGGACTGATAGAAAGGAGAATATAGGGAATATTAGAATATGACATAATAAATTTCCTTACCAAATAATCTATGAAAAAACAGACAAAAAAGAAACTTTTACTTGCAATTTTTATTGCTGCTATGGCAGTATTTTGTTCTGCTGCAAGTTTACAGCGGACAAATGCCAATGAAACGGATGAGCCAGAAGAGCCAAAAATCGTTGATACTGCTATATTCAAAATTTTATCGACTGGAGATCTACATGGTCAGGCAACTGCTTATAATTATGAAACTGATAGAGAAGCACCTGAGTCTGGTCTTACGAAAATTGCTACATTAGTCAATCGAACTCGGAAATCACTTGGTACTTCTAATACCTTATTACTGGATGCAGGTGACTTTCTTTATGATTATTCGACTAATTATTTTTATGAAAAACGTTCGGATGTTGTACAACCAATTTTACGTATGATGAAATCCATGAAATATGATTGTATTACACTTGGAAATCATGAATTCGACTATCCATGGGATTATCTTACAGCACAGTTAAAAGCCTCTGGTCTTTTAGAAGATACTGTTGTTTGTAATATAGCCTACGAAGAAACGATGGAAAATGTATTTTCTCCTTCTGCTATTATTACAAAAGAAGTCAATACTTCAAACGGCAATGTTGTTACTGTTAGAATCGGTGTTGTAGGGGCTACAAGAGAATCCCTTTCTACAAGACGTGCCTATTATGGATTTTTAAGGGGAAGTAGTATTTATGAAAGTGTTAAAGCAGAGGCAAAACGACTAAAACAAAAAGAAAATGTAGATCTTGTAGTTGCCTTAATTCATGGTGGTATTGGTGTATTAAGTGGCTCTAATACAGATACACATCCCGGTGCAAGACTTGCAAAGCTAGACTATATCGATGCAGTTATCACCTCTCACAGTCATGAAATCTTTCCCAAAAATGATGGAACTTATAGTGCAACTGCATATCAAAAAATCGTAGATGAAGCTAATGGGTTAGTTTATGGAAAACCTGTTGTAGCTGCTGGTAGTCACGCTTATGGATTAGGTGTTATTACTTTAAATCTCGCTATTGATGAAGATGGCAAGATTACTGTGGGAAGTGCATCCTCCGCAGTAACTCCTGTAACAGAAAAAATATCCGAGGTACTCTCCTTAGCGAATGCTTTTAACAAATACCTTCCCGAATTATCTTCAAACCTTAGTAGTAAAAAATATTCGATTGCCAAAGGAATGGTCTATACAAACTTAGACTGTATGGTTCAGGATAATAACCTCTTTCAGATTTATAATAATGCTAAATTGACTTATGCAAACTCATATCTGTCGCAATATCTTCCAGAGTATGAGAATCTTCCTGTAATCGCCTGCACTGCTAATATTGTAGATGACAGAAAATCCTATGTATCGATCAGTACCAATTTTACTTCGAGAAAAATTTCGTCACTGATCTCAGAAACCAGTATTTGTAGAGATAGTGGATATATTCATATTTTTAAGATTTCAGGAAAAAAATTAAAAGAGTGGCTCGAATTTAATGCCAGTGTCTACGCTACTGCTGGATCAGAATTAACAGAGATTTTGCCTTCTTATGCGAAAAAGAATCCTGATGTTTCACCTCTTTTACGTTCGGACTATTTAAATGAACGTACGGATTTTTATATTTTTGACGGAATTTCTTATGAAATTGATATCACACAAGAACCGAGATATAATTCAGAAGGAAAAATCATCAACTATGCTGCTCATCGAATTAAAAATTTAAAATATAATAAAAAGTCAATTTCAGATACTCAAGAAATTATTATTGTAATGGATTCTTTAGCAAAACGTTATTCTTTTATGCCAGAAGATTCCGAAAGTGTTTTTACTACACTTCCTTGGAAAAATGGAAAGGATATCTTTTTAGAATATCTTGCTGAACTTTCGGCGAGTGGACCAATTCAAGTAAAAGCAGATAATAACTGGAAAATTCTTTTTCCAGAGAATTATTCTTTTGTTATTGGTATGCCATCTGGTGTAAAAAATCTAATTTTAGAAAACGATTGGTTTATTTCCTATGCTGCTATGTATAAAACGAGTGAAAATTTTCCAGTTTATTATCTAGGTACATCAGAAAAAACAAATAGTTTAACTCAAAGTTTAAACGTTACACTCTCTGCTGATAATATGGTAAAGACTTCTCAACCAGTTACTATTAAAATTCATACAACTTATGATTCAACAGCTTCTATTCAAGAAATTTTATATCTACCAGAACTTGTTGACACAACCGATTCCGAAGCTTGGGAGTCTGCTACATCAGTAAAAAAATCAACAGCAAGTTTTCAAGTAAAAGAAAATGGCAGATATACTGTTCGCGTTACAGATTCTTTAGGAAATCAGAAACTTGCTACTATTTCTATTAAAAATTGTGAAAAAGAATTTATTAATACACCTTCTGTTGCAGCATTTAATAATCGAGTTACTACTTTAAAAGGTACGACTTCTCCTAATGTTTTAGTTTCAGCAAAACTACCAGACGAGAGTATTTTGACTACCGTTTCTGATGATACTGGTGCTTTTTTGATTGAAGTACCATATCAACGTGCTTTCGATACTATTCAAATTTGGGCATCTGATGGAGAATTGACTAGTGAAATTGTAGAGGTTTTAGTTCGTAAGACAGGAGCAAATGTTACTTCTCCAAATCCTATTGCAACTGGAGATCGAATAATTTCTGGAACTACGGATCTGAATACAGTTGTTTACTTTCGTATTGGTAATACCATTTATGTGGATTCTAATGATGAGGAAAGATATAAGGCTTCCGACTTTTATAAAGATACCTATAAAATAAAACCAATCACTATTTATGTAGACAAAGATAATATTTTTACAGGATACTTTCCTTCAGCCTTAAAAGAAGGAACAAGTGTCTGGATTTATGCTTTAGATAAAAGCAACCGTTCCAGTAAAGGTGTTCGAGTAATCGTTGGAGAAATGCCAGAAGTAGAGGAAATACCAGAAGTAGAAGAAATAGAGGAACAAGATCCCGATCAAAATCCTGATACTGAAAACTTCGAAGATGAGGAACAAAATTCCGATAAAAATTAAAAGAAAGGTGTTTTTATGACAAGACAGATGGTACATTTTTTTCTAAATTCCTGTTATCTTTCTGGTAGAAAGAAACCTCTTGAGAGAAATCGAATCCTTTTTTCTTGTCTTAACAGAGAATCTTCTTTAGAAACAGAAGATTCTCTGTTAAAAATCCTTATTCAAAGTATAATACAGACAAACCAAAAATTTCACCTTGTTTTATGCTGTCAAAAGGATAGAAAAATACACTTTCTCTCTCTTCTTTCTAAAATTTATCCTAAACATAGTTATTCTGTCTGCTCCCCAAATTCTTCTGTATTTTATTCCTGTTTAGGTAGATCAGATATCATTTTTTATGATATTGTGCCTCCTGAAATCTTTGCTCCAAGAAGCAGACAACTTTTAATCTATTACGTCACTACACACCAATCTTCTATAAGACTTCCTTTTTTAATGGCAGATTTTATTCTTGGATATTCAAAGGAACAAATAGTATCTGTTGAACAAAACCTTCGTCTTAATGGGCTATTGGGCAATCGATGTTTATATTCACAATATCCAAATAAAATCTGTGATATAACAGTTATGATAAAAATTCTAACCTCTTATTTATCTGAGCAGTATTTTGAAAAACAAAAAACTTCTTCCAAGAAAAAAGTTTTGATTTTTTGTTCCGATCTCAGACGTAATGGAATTACTACTTCACTACTTAATTTAATGCAGCTTACTTCTTCTAAAGAAATTGAATATTATTTTACTTTTAGAGAGGAATCTCTTTCCGATGATCCAACCAGACTTTCTCTTTTACCAGAGCAATCACCTCTTTTACCTATTTATGGATCATTAAACTGTGGAAGCTTTTTAGAGACGGTTTGTCATTCTTTCTATATAAGATTTCATATTTCTCTTCCAATCATACGAAAACTCACACAGCGAATCTATTCTCGTGCCTATGAGCGTTTTTTGGGGAAAATAGATCCAGATGTGGTAATCCATTTTACAGGATATTCTCCTGAATTTTTGCTCTTATTTCAATCTGCAAAAGCAAAGCGGATTTTATTCGTACACAACGATATGAAAGAAGAATATAAGGAAAAGCACAACTTTCATCTAAATGTTTTTACTTTTGCCTGTCGTAATTATGAAGTAGTTGCAACTGTAAGTCAAGCTGTCAAAGATTCTCTTAAAAAAATAGATCCTAATCTTACGAATGTGACAATTATAGAAAATGCACATGACGATGCCCGAATTCGTGCTTTAGCACAACAGCCATTTACTTTAGATAAAAATTCTTCTATTCATATTTCATTACAACAGTTAGAAAAACTTCTCTCAGGAAGTAAAAAGAAATTTATTACAATTTGTCGTTATTCCGCAGAAAAAGGACAAAAAAAATTAATTCATGCCTTTATGGCAATACATCAAAAATATCCTGATACTGCTCTTATTATTATTGGTGGCTATGGAGTATTGTATGAAGAACTTATCCAATATTGTGATACTCTTAATTGTAGAGAAGATATTGTATTAATTCGAAATATATCTAATCCATTTGCAATTTTAAAACAGTGTGATCTATTTGTACTTCCTTCTGACCGAGAACCTCTTGGATTAGTTTTATTGGAGGCGGATTCATTGGGAATTCCTATTGCTGCAACGGATATTCCCGGCTCAGGAGATTTTCTAAAACGCTATGGGGGATATTTAGTACCAAATAATGAAAACGGCTTGATTTTGGCAATGGAAGACTTTCTCGCTGGTAAAATCAAACCGTTAGGAATTCCTTTTGAAGAATACAATCGTAAAATTGTATTAGATTTTTGGAACTTAATCCATTCATAATGTATTTCTTATCAATCAGCAGAACAGTTTCGGATTGTTATAGTATGTTCCCATTCTGTAAAATCTGTAAAATAAACAGTTGCTTGTGCTGCGGCTGCCTGTTCTGCATATTCTTTTGCCTCTAAAAGTGTATGCTTTCCAAAACCCGGTCCAAACTCTATACATTCTTCTTCATTTGCGGCAGTTACCATTCCTTCTCGTACTACTAATTGTTCCCCTCCTTGGACGGGAAGTAAAAAAGAATTTCCAGAAAGTTTTGTAACTCCAGAAAGAGCAAAAACAAGTCGAAATGGTGCTTTAGCAACTCCAGATATTTTTATTTTAAGTTTGATTCCCTGTTTTATTTCTGAAATACTTGCTTCTATCTTCATATCATATTCTGAACCAGTTAATTTTTTACGACTTGAAAGATCTATCTTGTTCCAATCACTCGTTTTAGGAGGTTTATCAAAAGGGAGATAATACCAACCAGACATTGTTTGAGAAAGATAAATTGTTCCATCTATCTCTTTCTTTATATTTTGTGCCTGAAAAGAACGATGTTCATAAAAACTTCCACACAATCGTACTTCCAGTCGTAGTTTTTTGAGAGTAAAATAAAGAAAACTCGACTTTTTCCCCATAATAGTATATCCATATGTTTCTCTGTTAGCTCTTACAATCGCAGAATCCTCATACAGACAAAAAAAATTATGAGAAAAGGGAGTATTTTCCCATATAAATGTTCTATACTCTGGATGATTTAAAAATTGTATCAAATTATCTGGTGCAGTTATCTGCTTTTCCACAATCAATTCAAAAATATAAGATGCCATTGCTAAAAATTTCTCATTTTTGTATTTCATTCCAAGATAGAGATATTGAAGATAATAATCTTTTGGATAGACTAGATAATCTTTATCATATCTCGTAGAATTTGCAGTAAAAATACTTCCATCAGGTTCCAGATAAGTCAACATCATAGTAAGATTTCGAACTGCATATTGTTCATAAGTATCATCCTTTAATTCACTTGCAATGAGAATCATTGCATCGTTATTAATTCGATTATAGTTTCCCGCAGACTTTTCTGAATATTCTCCATCTTCATTACAGTCAATTCCTTCCTGTAAATATTGCTTTGCTACTGTCTTTAAATCTTCTTGTTGAAAAACTCTTGCACACCAAAGTAAAATTGAAGTAATTGCCCAACGATGGTTCGGTGTATGAAAGCCACCTGCACAAAGTCCTTTTGCTCCTTGTTTTAATATTCTCTCTATTATAGAAAAAATTTGTTCTTCCTGTTCTCCATTTTTATGTAGTACCAAATATTCATAACATGGAATCAGTTTTTTCATACAAAAAGCTGTATCTGGTGCAGAATTAAAATTACATAATACATAGTCAAACAGACCATTAGAATGTTGACACCGCTCTACAAATTTAAGTGCTGATAAAATTCTTGAAATCAATGATTTTTTTTGATAAAAGCAACTTTCCATACAGTAATATGCAGAAATCATTGGAACAACTCGATAAATTGCATATTTTGCCTGTATTACTCCATATTCATCTGGAAAACCACCATCATCGGGATTAGATAACTCCTGAATTTGGATTCTTAGAGCCTTTTGTACTCTTTTATCTGTATCCTCTACAATTTTTTTATAATGTGTCTCCATAATCCTCTCCCTATAAATCAACTTAATAGTTCTGAAAGATATAATATTGCCATCGCCTGTCCATATGGCATTGGATGGATTGGTATTTGTTTATAAAAGTCTGTGCTCTCTCTTCCCATTGGGGTTCCATAGGATACCTGATTTAATACTCCTGCTTCATCAACCAAATTTAAAATAGGTTCTAATGCTTTAAGTGCACAAATTTTATACTTTGGATCGATATAATTTAAGTGAACTGCCCGTAAAATTCCATAGCCAAATCCACAGGTTGCACTTGCTTCCTGATAGGAAGATTCATCTAAAAGCAATGTTCTCCACATACCATTTTCACACTGACATCTGCTTAATGCCTTCACTTGACGTTCTAGGGCTTCTATTAATATCCTTCGGCTAGCTCCCTCACAACCAGAGATCTCTAAAAATTCAGGAATTGCCATAGTCAACCAACTGTTACCCCTTCCCCAAAGTGCATCTGCAAAATGATGTTTTTCTTTAAATGTCCATCCATGATAAAATAATCCACTTTTACAGTCAGTAAGATATTTTATATGTAATAAAAATTGATACTGTGCCTCCATCAGATAACTTTTACAATTTAAAATTCTTCCCATATTGGCTAAAAATAGAACTGTCATAAATAATGTATCATCCCAAAGTTCTTCTGAGTTTTCACTGTCAGAAGTTCGATGCTGAAATCCACCCGATTTTGTTCTTGGAAAATTTTTATAAATCCAGTCTGCACTCTCTCTACAAGGTTTAAGATATTTTTCTTCTTGTAATAGTTCTCCTAAAAAAGACATTGCAAGATATGGAGTTACTGTATTTACATTTAATGCTGGAAATCCAATCTCTAACTGATTATCATAATATTCTTTTAGCAAATCAAGATAAACCTCTTTTTTCTCCTTTTGATATAGTCGATAAAAACCATATAAACCTACCCCTTGGGTCCATTCCCAATGACGATATTTCTCTAGACTATCGCCTGCTAGATTTTTTTCTTTCATCCCTTCTAAAAATACAGTATCCTCTTCATAAAGCAGTTTTGAAAATGCTTCTGCAAGAAGATTTAATTTTTCATAGATCAATAAACGCTTTTTTTCTTCCATCTTTCTTCTCTTTTCTCTATACTATATGATTCAAATTTGTTTTTCTAACTTTGCCAATAAATCAGGCAATTCTTTTGGCAGACTAATTTCATATGTTGCCTTCCAATCTGGTTCTTCTATAGTATGATAATATCGTTTTGACCAATTTAACCAAACAGAAGTAATTCCAAAACGATTTGCTCCTGCAATATCTTTTTTTAAATTATTACCTATCATCACAATTTTTTGTTTATCTTTTTGAGTTAATTTCATTTGCTTCATTGCTTCATCAAACATTTTGGCATCTGGTTTTTCACACCCTACACGTTCTGATACAATCAAAGCTTCAAAACAGTCTAATAATTCATGCTGCCGAAATACATTTTGAAAGGAATCCCATTTTCCATCTGCAACTAAAGCAATTCGATAGCCCTCTCTATAAAGTTCAAGCAGTGTCTGTTTTGCACCCGGTATCAATTCGGCACTTATTACGATATCATTTTCATCTATCTGTTGTGTTTCTTCATCTACAATCGTATCTCCACTGTCTGTAAATATAATGATCTGCTTTTTCATATTTGCCTCCTAAATACTAAAAATATCCATTTATTTTGGCAGAAAAAAAAGAACAATACAGTTTTTATATAATCCCTGTACTGCTCCCATAAACTTTTTCTACTACTTGTTTCAATCCACTCGCGGCAGTTTATTCACTGGGCTACCAGGATTCGAACCTGGAGATGCCGGAATCAGAATCCGGTGCCTTACCGTTTGGCGATAGCCCAATCTTATATCATTTCGTTACAGGTGGTATTATAATACATACCTAAAAAAATTGCAAGTACTTTTTTTACTTTTTAAAAAATTTTTTTATTAGTTATTTTTTACTTCCCTTTTTCTCAATTTTGCTATATAATGAATAGTATTAATGAACATTCCATATACTGCTATTTAATGAAAAGAAAGGAGTATCTGCTATGAAAAAGTTATTCAAGTGTATCTTTGGAGCTGTTTCTGTTGCTGCTGTTGCGGGAGGAGTTTTTTTGTTAATGAAAAAATTGACTCAAAAAGACACCTGTGATTCCTGTGATGATTCTCAAAATGATTTGGAAGAGGAAGAATCCGATGTACAGGAAACAGAAAACAGGGAATATGTTTCTATCAAGATTACAACAGAACCTTCAGAAGAATCTAAGGCTTCTGTAGATGCTCAACCTACAGAAGCTGAGCCTAATACTGACGAACCTGTAAAAGAAACACCTACTGATGAGCCATCCGACGAACCTGTAAAAGAAACTTCTGTTGATTTTACTGAAGAAACCAAAGAAGAAGAATAATATTTAGTCAAATTCTTTCTACACCGAATTCAAATAGAATTCGGTGTAGAAATTTAGCCTTCCTCTAAAACTTTTTTTAACTTTTCAAATTCCTCTGTTTGATAAAAAATATCTTCCTTTGTATTTTCACCTTTTTGAACAATCCAGCCAGATTCATAGAACAAAAAGTTTTCTTCTTCCTCTTTTGTTACTATTGATATTGTATAGAGAAGAGTTTCTATCTCTTTTTTGAATACCTCTTTTGTTTCTTCTGCATCTTTTAAAATAGAAAGTATCATTTCTCCTTTTTTTTCTTTTGGAGAAACTTCTATTATTTTCCCATCAGAAAAGGTAATCGTAATAGATTGCTTTATATCATCTTGTGTATTGTTTAATATTCCATCCAATTTTAAGTCAGATCCTGTTTCATCCGCTGCTTCTTGTATTTCTTCACTTTTTAGATCGGTTGTATCGTTTAGAGAACTATTTACCTCAAATTTTTCTTCGTTACTGTTATTGTTTGATTGTGTAGGCGGCATCATATTATTCATACCAGAATCCTTTTTAAAATTTTTAGGTATCATAATTGGAATCAGTAAACACATCACTATAATTGCCGCTGCTAATAGAGATAGCCAACGAGGTAGATAAAATTTTTTCTTTTTTTCTTTCTGCGAAGAGTCTGATTCTGGCTGAATAGTATAGATGCGTAAAAGTGTTTTTTGGATTAAAGCATTTTCTGGAGTGACATTTTCCAAATCTAACTCTTCATTTAGTTGTTTTTGGAATTTATCTTTCCATTCATCCTGCATACTAAAGCCTCCCTTCCAGACACACTTTCAGTCGTTCTTTCGCCCGTTTTAAACGGCTTTTAACAGTTCCCTCTGCAATATGTAAAGTCTGTGCCGTTTCTTTCAAGCTCATATCCTGATAATAGACACACAGTACCACTTCCCGATAATGTTTTGGCAACATCTGTACTGCTTCCTTTACTGTTTTTGCTGTTTCTATTCGTTCTATCTCATCAAAAGAATCCTCTGATGAAATGGAATCCTCTACAAAGTCCATCATTGGTACGACTGAACGCTGATAGGCACTTTTTAAATAATCTTTACAAAGATTAATTGTAATTCGGATAATCCATGTTTTAATACTGCTGTTTCCTTCAAATGTCTTTAAATTTTTAGCTACTTTAATAAAAACTTCCTGAAATAGATCCTCTGCTGCCTCTTTATTGTTCACATATAAATACGCTGTTCGAAGCACATCTGTTCCATAGTTTTCAATTAACTCTTCTAAAGAGTATTTTGTTCCATCAGCCGCCATCCACTCTCTTCTTCCCTCCACGGCTTCCCCTCCTATAAGCTCATTGCAGTCTTTTCGTCCACAGTTAGTTATAGTCTACCTTTCTCTTTAGACGATATAAAGACTTAAAAGTTCCAAAGAATCGTTTTCTGTCTATTTTTATGATTAATTCTTTCTAAATTCAGCTAGACGTAGCTGTTTATTTCGCTCTAAAACGGTTGTAACACTCCAAGCATGAACAAATAAAAGTAATGGATTTTCTTTCATATCTTTAATCTTTTTTGTATCTGAAGTCACATTTAACTTTGTTATATCAATTTCTTCTTGATTTTCAATCCAACGAATATGTTCATAAGGAAGTTGTTCCATTCGAATTTCTACCCCATATTCGGATTCTAGACGAAATTTTAGTACATCAAATTGAAGCACTCCCACGACACCGACAATAATCTCTTCCATACCAGTATTAAATTCCTGAAAGATTTGAATTGCTCCTTCTCTGGCAATCTGTGTCACTCCTTTAATAAACTGTTTTCGTTTCATGGTATCTACCTGACGAATTTTAGCAAAATGTTCTGGAGCAAAAGTTGGAATTCCTTCATATTCAAACTTCTCTCCCGGCATACAAATAGTATCTCCAATCGAAAAAATTCCGGGATCAAAAACACCAATAATATCTCCTGCATATGCTTCGCTTAAAATTTTTCTCTCTTGTGCCATAAGCTGTTGAGGCTGAGAAAGACGAAGCTTTTTTGTACCCTGTACATGATAGACTTCTTCTTCTGCTATAAATTTTCCAGAACAGATCCTCAAAAAAGCAATTCGGTCACGATGTGCTTTATTCATATTTGCTTGAATTTTAAACACAAATGCAGAAAAGCCATTTGTCAATGGATCAATTAGACCTGTATCTGCCTTTCTCGGAAGTGGTGAACTTGTCATAGATAAAAAATGCTGTAAAAATGTTTCTACACCAAAATTCGTTAATGCTGAACCAAAAAATACAGGGGTTAATTTTCCTTTAGTAACCAACTCTATATCTAATTCACTACTTGCACCATCTAATAATTCGATCTCTTCATCTAACTTTTGATGATTTTCTCTTCCAATTAATTCATCTAATGCTGGATCTTTTAGTAATGCTTCTGTCTTTTCTACTTCGCTTTGACCATTGTTTGCTGCATAAAACCGAGTAATTGTTTTTGTTTTACGATCATAAATTCCCTGAAAATTCTTTCCACAGCCAATTGGCCAATTCATAGGACAAGTCTGAATTCCAAGTACCTTTTCAATATCGTCCAATAATTCAAAGGTATCCTTTGCCTCTCTATCCAATTTATTAATAAATGTAAAAATCGGAATTTGTCGCATAACGCAAACCTTAAATAATTTGATTGTCTGTGCTTCTACACCTTTTGACGCATCGATTACCATAACTGCCGAATCTGCTGCCATTAAAGTTCGGTACGTATCCTCTGAAAAGTCCTGATGTCCTGGTGTATCCAAAATATTAATACAATATCCATCATAATCAAACTGCATAACAGAAGAAGTAACCGAGATTCCTCTCTCTTTCTCAATTTCCATCCAGTCAGAAACGGCATGTTTGGCTGTTTTCTTTCCCTTTACAGAACCCGCTAAATTAATAGCACCACCATATAACAGTAATTTTTCTGTCAAAGTTGTTTTACCAGCATCTGGATGAGAAATAATCGCAAATGTTCTTCTTCTCTTTATTTCTTTTGAAAAATCCTCCATATCTATCCTCCATCTATTACCTCGTCAAAATATTCATGGTACATGATATACTAAAAATCCTGCTATTGTCAAGGTTCATTCATGAGTTTGTCCCAATAGAGTTTATGAAAAATTCCCATTACACAAATAGTATTTATGTAATGGGAAAATGGTTTTTAAAATGGTTTATTGAATTATAATTTTTTCTTTTAGAAGCTGCTCTGAATTATCCCCTATCATAATTTCAAATTCTCCTGCTTCAAAGATAAATTCTTCTTTGTTATTATAATACTTTAACATTTCTTCTGTAATTTCAAAACTGATTTCTTTTTGTTCTCCTGCGGTAAGCCAAATTCTTTGAAATCCTTTTAATTCTTTGACTGGGCGTACCACACTTGCAGTAATATCCCTAATATAAAGCTGTACTACTACTGTTCCATCTCGGTCTGAACAGTTCTTTACTAAAACAGAAGCCCTTGCCCCTCTTTTTTCTGGATCAGTCCAAACACTTAAATTCGAATAGACAAAGTTCGAATAACTTAACCCATAGCCAAATGGATATAGTGGACTATTTTCACAATCAATATACCTAGAAGCAAATCGTTCTTGTGGTGACATTCCCTGATAAGGACGTCCAGTCTGAAAACAGTTATAATAAACAGGAATTTGTCCTACTGTATGTGGAATTGATATGGAAAGCCTTCCAGAAGGATTTACTTTTCCAAATAGTAAATCTGTGAGTGCATTTCCCATTTCTGTTCCTAAAAACCATCCATAGATCAAAGCATCACAATCGTCCAAAATAGGCTCTATCTCCATTGGTCTTCCAGCAAATACAATTACTATAACAGGTTTAGAAAGTTCTTTCAACTCGTGGATTAATTTCTCTTGGTTTTTAGAAAGTCTTAAATATGTTTTACTAGCAGCTTCTCCAGAATCTCCCGGATGTTCTCCTACTGCTGCTAAAATAATATCACAGTCTTTTAATGCCTTGACTGCCTCTTTTGTTTCATCTTTCACATCCAAAAATCCTGTAAGTCGTTCTTGTAATTCCTGTGTCATTGCTGTAACAACATTGTCATTTCCTAACACAGTTCGGATTCCATCTGCTAAAGATATAGCATCTTTATTTTCGCCCTGACCAGCCCAACCTCCTAAAACCTGTTTCGATTCTGCAAATGGTCCTGCAATTCCAATCTTTAAATCTTTCTTATTTGCTTTTGACAACGGAAGAACATTATTATTTTTTAATAAAACTGCACTTTCTCCTGCCAATTTTCTAGCTGCTTTTCGATGTTTTTCACACAGCCAGATTCGTTCTGCTCCACTGTGATCGGCATCTTTATATGGATTTTCAAATAGTCCCAGTTGATCCTTTAGTTCCAGAATTCTTAAAACTGCTTCATCTATCCATTCTTCTTTTATTTCTCCTGTACGAACTAACTCTGGAAGGCAGGTAACATAACAAGCAGACATCATTTCTATATCCAGTCCTGACACAATTCCTTTTTTTGCTGCCTCTTTACTGTCTGTGGCAATAGAATGATTGATGATTTCATCTAATGAATTAAAGTCTGAAATTGTGACGCCTCTAAATCCCCATTCCTTTCGTAAAACTTCTCTTAAAAGCCACGGATTTCCAGTAGAAGGTACTCGTTCTATTGTATTAAATGAGGTCATAATTAGTGCCACATTTTCTTCTACTGCTGCACGATAAGCTGGAAGATAATATTCTTTTAACATCCCACGGGACAGATCTACTGTATTATATTCTCTTCCGCCATCTCCTGCTCCATAGGCTGCAAAATGTTTTACACAGGCGGCTAAACGACCGGGTTCTTTTAAATCCTTGCCCTGATAACCTCTAACCATTGCTCTAGTCATTTCAGAATTCAGATAAGGATCTTCTCCTGTCGATTCCATTACACGTCCCCATCTTGGATCTCTTACTAAATCCGCCATTGGAGAAAATGTAACGTGAAGTCCAGTTACAGAAGCTTCTTTTGCAGCAATCTGTGCACTTTCTTCACAGAGTTTTAAATCAAAACTTCCACCTATCGCAAGAGGAATTGGAAAGATCGTCTTCATTCCATGAATAATATCTGTCATAAAAAGCAAAGGGATGTGATGTCGGTTTTTCTTTAAATAGGCGTCTTGGATTTTACAATAAGTTTCTGCATCTACACAGCCTAATACACTACCTGCATTTTGTATCATTTCCTTAGTTAAATCAAAGTTTCGATAAGGACCTGTCAGAGTAACAGACGTTTTTTCATCAAAATAATTAGGACTTAATTGTGTTAGCTGTGCTGCCTTTTCTTCTAATGTCATTGCCTTTATTAAATCCAGTATAAACTGCTTTGCCATTGTTTCCTCCATGTTTTATTTAATTTCTAACTTCTCTAGTGCATGTTTTATATAGTGATTTTCTCCTACTACTTGCCAAATAAGACCACTGCGGTAATTTTCAATCATAACAAGGCTGATTCCCTTATCAATTCCAATTACCCGATCCGAATACCACTCTGGTGTTACATCAAGGTTATAGGCATCATAAAATCCATATTCTCCCCAAAGTTTCGGAAAAGTCTGATAAAAATACTCCATTGCCTCAATACTTTCTTTTGGAGTAAATACAATCGAACCGATTGAACCACAAGGAGGTACTGTACCATCTGCCGTATGGGTTGTATTATTTTTAAATCCCGGCGGACAGCCAATCGCTCCAGAATAACCATTTGGTGTATCGCAAGCAGTCATACCCCAAGCATTTTTATGAAGAGATTTTTTATGTTCTGGATTATCTATACAGTATTGTCTATTTGCAAGTGTTGCTTTAACCGAGTTCTCAAACCAGTCAATTCCTCTTTTATCACGTTTCCCACGAAAATCAATAAAGGCATGAGAAAATTGATAGACAAATAAAGAGCCAGAATGACTGTGATAAATTTCCTGATATGGGCCATAACCCCCCTTATGTAATGGACAATCATAAAAAATACTTGCATCTACTGGATGGGTTTTAGAAACTACCCCTAAAACATACATCATAAATTGTTCTGCATATAGATCCCATGCTCCAAAAAATTCTTGTTTTTCTGTGTTATATCCCATATAAAACTGATTTGTCTTTGGATTTCTATACCAGTTCCAATCTACTCTATCATAAATTTTTTCAAAGTACTCTTCGGTCTTTCCGTGAAAATATTGTGCTACTGTCAATGCTCCCATTAAAAGAATTGCTGTATCAATAATGGAAGCTTCACATTTTCTATAGCGTTTTGCTGTATCCATCAAAAGAAAATGGTAGAAAAATCCATGTTCTTCTTCTGCATTTTCATACATTGTTTTAAGAGTGCGAATTGCTCGTTCCTCTCCCTCTTTTTTTGTAATATATCCTCTTTCACAACCAATAACAATTCCCGCAAGTCCAAAACCTATAGAAGCGATACTTGACATATCCCTTTGCATGTTATTATCTCGAATCAGACCAAATCCTTCATCTGTATGACTAATTTCCTTCCAGAAAAAATCAAAGCACTTTCGTTCTTCCAGTTCAATAATATTTGACATAGCTTCCTCCAAGTAGAAGTTTTATTTATCACAATTTTTAAAATAAAGCTTTAAATATTCATTTACTTTTCCATTTTTGCAGGAAATTACCTTTGTAATTCCCTCTTGTTCCTCTATTTTATAATCATCTTGTTTCTGAATCAAATCAATTCCTGAAAAGATTAAAACATCTTCTTCCTGTGTCAGACGTAGTATCCAATATTCTTTTGTCCGTTCATAGATCTCTGCGGTAGAAAAGAGTAAATGCTTTTCATCTATTGTAAGATCAATCGGAAGCATCATTCCTTCTCCTGCTGGAATTCTCAGTTGCCTTCCTTCAAAAAGAGGAGTATCTTTAAAAGAAAGAATTGCTTCTTTTTCAAATGTATCTAAATTTAAGATATGTAACAGTTTTTCTTCCTTTTTATCTTTTGTCATGGAAAGTACGATTCCATTTTCTTCACAGTTATGTGAAAGGTTTGAAGTGCTTCCAAGTCTTTCAAGCAGTGTTTTAAATACTTCTAAATTGCAGGTTAATTCAGCCCCTATTATAATAATTTTTCCTTTGTTTATATTCTGTTCTAATCCGCATATTTTTTTAGTATCTGCTGTTTGAAATAGAGAAATTCCATTTTGAAATTCATATGTCTGTGCTCTTCCAGTCCTAATCTCTGCTAAATTTGAAAAAACATCTAAATATTTCACACTGAGCCAATACTCTGCTTCTGAATTTTCTATCTCTGTTTTTGTAATCCCCATTAAATCTTTTAAAATAGTACAGGAGTTTCCTTCCATATCCATTTCTGGAAGCAATCCATATAATAATAGTCCTCCTCCTGTCTGTACAAAATCTGCTAGATTATTTTGAGCCTGCTTTGACATATATGGAGCAGAATATACAACTAAGGTTTTTATTTCAGACGGAATTTTATTTTCTTCTATATTGACAGAAGTAAAACAATAATTATTTAAAAGCATTGCTCTTGTGACTACTTCAAATCCATTTCCTGCCCGACATCTTTGCAATTCCTCTTTTTGTTTTTTAGCAGATGCACTTTTTGGATAACTAAATTCTGTCATATAATAATCTGGAAGAAAACCAACCGAAAGACTATCTCTTATCTCTTCCATTTCTACCAATTTATCTTCCATAGCTGCCATCGTTTTCATTACCCGTTTTAATCTTGGATAAGTATAATTTAATTTTCCTTCTGGCCCTACTGGTGCAGCAAATCCATGTCGTTCTCCAGTAAATGCAATTCGATTATTGCCGTCTTTATAGTCTTTGTCTAATAAATAATTATATCCTCCACAGAATAAATAGCAGTTTAAAAGGCGGTTGCCCTGCATAATACACATTCTAGTCTTTAGATCGGAGGCAGAAACATCATTTCTTCCACCTTTTGTTTCTCCATAATCACTATCACCACATTCAAATTCAAAGGAAGCTAATGGCTGTTCCAAACGATTGACCGCTTCCATATAGGTATTAATCAAATATAGATCCTGAAAATTCTGCATAGAAAGTGTTCCAAGATAAATATCTGAACCTGCAAGAATTCCATCTATTTTTGTATAGGCACGGTAAAGTTGGCTAATTCCAATTGGATAAGTCAGTCCCCTGCCGCCTCCTGTTCCATGGATATTAATAAGAAATAAAATATCTCTGATTCCAAATTCTTCTGCATATTGTTTTAAAATTTCTGTATAGCGGCAGATGCGATCTCTCATATAATTTCCAAGATCTTGATGAAACAAAAGAGAAGTTTCTTCATTTGGACTTTGGAAAAACTCTTTCATTGGAGTATCATTAAAAAGCGGATATCTTTGACCTAAATTATCTTTATACTGTTTTTTTAGCCACCCTTCCATATCTTTCATAACCCACTCAGTCAGATCTGGACAATTCGACACCCAAGAAAGCATCCCCATCTCATTATCTAATTGAAATGCAATCACATTTCCACCTTTTGGCTCTAAATGAGGAGATAAAATAGCACATACTTTTTCATACCAGCGTTTTACACATACTAAAAACGATTCCGAAAGGTAATCTAACGTTTTTGTTGGCACTTTTGCACCATCCCATGTCACTGGAACAACCTCTTTATGATTTTGTGCTACCCAGTATGGAATACCTTCATTTTTCATTTCTGCCATAATAAATGGACCAGGTCTTGCAATAAAATAAAGATCATTTTGTTGGCACAGTTCAATAAATGCGACCAGATCTAACTCCGAACGTTTCTCACCAAAATCGAAACAGCCTTCCTCTTGTTCATGACAGATCCAAGGGATATAGGAAGCTACTGCATTAAAACCCGCTTCCTTTAATTTATCGATTCGATCCTGCCATGCAGTACGTGGCAGCCTAAAATAGTGAATCTCTCCACATAAAATTAATTTTGGTTTTCCATTAATTAAGATTTGTTTATTATGTAATGTTACCATATTATTCTTCTACTCTCCTGTAATTCCAGATTTATCAATTCCCTCTACAAACCAACGCTGTGTAATAAAATATAAGATCAATAATGGAAGAAGACTTAAACACGTACCTGCCATTTTAACAGCTTCATTTGCTGTAGCACCTGCTTCACTTCCCGGGTAGAGTTTATTAAACGTTGCCACAAATGCTGCTAACTTCATCGGTAAAGTCTGAATGACAGAACCAAAATACATAGAAGCAGAATAAGTTTCATTCCAATACCATACAGTAGAAAGCAGGAAAGAAATTAAATAGCCCGGTGCAGCCGTTGGAACTGCGATTTTAAAAAAGATTCTTAAATGTCCTGCTCCGTCTACTTCAGCCGCCTCTTCCAAAGATTTTGGAACTTGACGGAAGAACTGATAAAAAATCAAAATAAAAATGGCACTTTTCATTCCCTGTCCAAAGATGGCAGGGAAAATATATGCTTTCAGACTATATAAAATATTTAAGTCTTTATACATTAAAAACTGTGGAATCATAGTAATCTGTGGTGGAATAATAAACGTTGCTAATACCAGTGCAAAGATTACTTTTTTTCCTATAAAGTTAAATCTTGCCAATCCATACCCTACTAGAGAGCAGACAACTGTTTGCAATAGTGCCGGAATCATTCCTACTCCTATTGTAACAAATAATGACTTCGAATAGTCCAAAATTCGGTATGCCCTTTTAAAATTATCTGTATAAAATTCTGAAGGCATCCACTTGACCAAAGGATTGACTAAATCCTCAGCGGATTTAAAACTATAGGAAACCATGTGTAGGAGTGGATATAAAAACACAAAACCAACAATAATAATAAAGGCATAGATACAAATTTTTTGCAGTAAGCCGTCACCATTATTTCCAAGGATGAACTTCCGTACAGTTTCTTTGGTTATTTTTTTATTGACTAACCTTTGCATGGCGTCCTCCTTTCCTTTTTTGCTTTTTAATTTTTTCTCCATATGGATTCTCTTTCTTTGGACCATATAATAACATAAAAATACCGATGATAAGAAGTAATATAATAAAGTAAATCCAAGCTAGAGCAGCTGCATAACCCAATCCTGTTGTAGAGCTGAATGAATTCTCTTGAATTACAATAATAACTTCATTGAGTGTAAAGGTAGAAATTGAAATAATGGTATATACAATATTTAATATAATCATTGGACGCATCGTTGGCAGAGTAATTTTCCAAAATGCTTCCCATCTGGAAGCTCCATCAATTTGTGCTGCTTCATAGATCGGGCGATCAATTTTTTGTAAGGCAGATAAAAAAATTAAAATCTGAACTCCAGAAAACCATAAAATCATGACAAAGGAATTGACCAAAGTATTTAATAATGTTCCTAAAAATTCAGGAAGTGCAAAAATTAAATCCTTATAAAATGACATTTGATCTACTCCCTGAATGGAAGTAACTCCCTGATCGATAAACTCTTCCATAACAGGTCCAGAAATAATAATTACTGGAAGGAAAAACAAAGTTCTAAAAAAGCCCTTTCCTTTGAGTTTCATATTTAAAATCAGGGAAATTGCCAAAGCAAAGACAATGACAATTGGAACATATAAAATAATTTCTCCTACATACTCAATTAAAACATCAACAAATTTTACGTCGGATAAAAAAGCATCCTTATAATTGGACATTCCAATAAAATTTTGCCGAATTCCATCTGCTGTAATTGTAATTTTATGAAAGCTAAACAGAAATGTCCGTACAATCGGTATTAAGGTAAAAATTAAAAAACCGATAATCCAGATGGAAACAAAGGCATAGCCAAGCATATTTTCTCTCGCTTTTCGGCTCATTTTAAGTTTCATGATTTCCTCCATTTCTGCTTTTCGCTACTGCAAAATGACTGCAAAGCTTTTTCCTGCTACTTTAGTTCCTTCTACATCAACACTGTTTTGATTATAATTAATAGCAAGTTTTACTCCATTTGAATAGGTAGTGACTGCTACATTTTCTGCTACCATCTCATGATCAATTAGATAGGCTCCTTCCACCTTTGCCAATGCTTCATTTAACATATGGTATTCTGCAATTAAAGGCTCTTTCCAAACATCATAGGCTGAAGTAAATAACCAAGCAGACAAAGTATTATATAATTCAATCGGATCTTTTTTGGTCAGATAATAGGAGGGATATGCACCGTATTCAATCTTTTTTAATTGTTCATTTACTGTGTCAGCATTAAAATTAGAAGCTGAGGCATAGTAAGGAATCAGTCCCTTTAATACCATCTGCAAAAATGGAACCGTATCTGTAAAAATGAGATATTGAGAACTTTCCATAGGAATATCATAAAGTGCTTTTGTTTGGGCAAATAAATAACTGTTTGGTGAATAAAAGGATTTCTCTATTCCCTGTTTTGCACTCTCCTTTAATTGCTCTTTTGCTTCCTTTCGAGTGATTGTATTTTTTTTGTTCCAATTAGAAAATAGAGAAAATCCAGATGTATCTACTGCAATTCCATCTACTTTTAGTTTCTCTGCAGATTTTCCTTCTGTTTTTAATTGTTCTGCCACAAAAGAAGAATTAAGATAATAAAACAAACCATATCGGAATCCATTTACTAATTCTTTATTAATTCCCTGAACTACATCTTTTCCCTGACTATAATTACCGCCTGTTTTAAAAGCTTTCATTTCGTCAATATAGAGTTCTACTCTGTTTCCATCTTGGTGTATCTGTGAAACAAAATTATCCCATTCGGATCGACTGCCAATTTTTCCTGTGAGTTTTACTTTGCTTGGCATCGAACCACTTGCCCCTTCTTTTCCATAACCTGAAACGACAACGGTTTGATTTTGTATTCCACTTTCTTTTAGTTCTTTTATGATCTGCTGCATATCTTTTATTTCAGTCATTACGATTGTAGAATATCCAAACATTCCAGATTCTAATTCAGAAGCCAAAAATTCTAATTTCATTGGAATTGTTTCTTGTTTTTTACTAGGTGTTAATGCTTCGTTTTCGATCAGATAGTTTCTATAAAAGTTAGCAATTCCTACATAATCTGCCTGCTTGCCAGAAAGAAAATGATACCTTGTTCGAATTCCTGTTTTATTGTACTTTTCTTGATTGGTAAGCATAACCGTTCCATTTTGATCTACTGCTTGTTTATAGATCTGACGGTAGACAAATTTAGCAGTCATAAAATTATATGGGCCAGAAAGTCCGCTTACATAGGCTTCTAAATCGGCATATTCTTCTCCCTCTTCTAAAACTGCTGCAAATCCCTGTCCTTTATCTTCTCCTTGTTGTAAGATAATTCCATATATCGGAATATAAATCTGTTTTGGATCTTTTAAAAGACTATTTTCCTGTGAAGTTGTAAAATCACCCATACCAAAATCATTTCCATATACCCGTTTCACATAAGGAGAAGTAACTAAAAGTTCCTCTTGATTTGTACGAATCAAAGCTCCACATCCATCTGGAACAAAGAAATATCCATTATTTTGTGTCCCCTTAGTAGCTCCTAAAAATGGATACAAATATATTGTTTGAAGTTTATATTCTCCCGTTTCTTTTATACTTTCCTCTGGTACCTGTACAACGAGGTCTTCCCCTTCTAAAGTCACAGAAAGTTTTAATGTAATACCTGCTTCCTGATAAGTTATCTCTGCATCAAATCCATCACTTCGTTTTGTCAGTCCAATTTTAGCATCTGATAAGGTAAGAGGTTTTCGAATGACTTTATTTTTTTTGTCTGCATATTCAACAGTAACTCCAGAATACATAAAATTAGACCACGTCTCATTCATTCCCTCTACATCTGTTCCAGTGGAAGTATATACAAATCCTGTCTGTTTATCTAAAATTTGAATTCCTAAAGTACCTTCATTTAAGTATAATTCATGAGTGGTACTTTCACATAACTTTTTAAACTCCTCCAAACGTTCTGCACTGACTTCATAGACTTTTCCGCTCTCTATTTGAGTTGATTTATTATCTAAAGTCGTCAGTTCCGTTTTTTTCTCCTCAGATGCAAAAGTACTTCTTCTACCCTTTGTCGCTAGAGCAAAAGTTACAGCCATTACTATTAAGGCAGCCCCTAATACTATCTTTTTACGCACGGATACCAACCTCCTTTACAACATTGACAAAAAAGTCTTTCATCTGCTGGAACAACAGATATAAAATAAAAGCTAATAATACAAATAGTAAGATTGTAAACAAAGTAAGTAAAATATTTTTTACTGCCTGTTTTGCTGAATATTGATGAATTTCTTTTACCATAGTAAAAAATAAAATTGCTGACCAAGCATACAATACTAAAAATCCATAGGAATATACAAACGCTTCATTTTGCGTTAATACATTTGATAAAATCTGTAATGGAAGAGCAATATATAGATAAGGGCTTAACGCATAGATTGTTCCACAATAAATATCTTTAAATTTTCCCTTTCCATCTGTAATGGTACTGACAAGATAATTGCAGACTAACCACAGTCCAATCGGAAGAACTACCCAGAGTAATTCTCTTGATAAACTCATATATTGAGGTAGTGCATCATTAAAAATATAACCTGTTACATAAATTCCTGTAAGTTGCAAGATAAACAACCATAAATACCAAAAAGTAGCTGTTTTTACAGAAACTGCACCTTTATATTTGAGATCATAATAACAATCCGATGGATGTCTGATTAATTTCTTTCCAAAGAATAACTGTTTCCAAATAGTTGTATTTGTTACTTTGGCAAGAACTTCTCGTACTGGCTGTAATATGTTCTTTTTCTTATCCAACCATTTTATAATTTTCCATAGAATACCTATAGCAATTAAAATTAAAATTACACTCCCAAGATAATCTGTCAGCCATTTATTCCGATTTTCCCAAAGAGTTTGAGAATATCCATTTTTGTTTCCTGCAATCTTATAAAATTCTATGGATTGAGTATAATTCTGTTTTTTAAAACTTGACTTTCCCAATGCCTCATATGCCATAACAAAGGAACTATTCATTTTTTTAATTTCCTGCCAGATCTGTTCACTTTGTTCATATAATCCTGCTTTATAAAGTTTAATCCCCTCATGTACTTTAACGGCAAATTCTG
This sequence comes from uncultured Lachnospiraceae bacterium, assembly GCA_910586015.1. GTDB lineage: Bacteria > Bacillota > Clostridia > Lachnospirales > Lachnospiraceae > MGBC140009. The sequence goes on along the minus strand of CAJUGJ010000005.1, from coordinate 112,166 downwards.
TCATTTTGTACTCTTGAACCATTCCTTTTGCCTGATCTAAAACGAATAAGCGTCCATCTGTAGTCACAGCGATTGCAGATGGCATTGCAACCAATCCCATCCGATCTAATCCGGTTTCTTTTGAACCAAATGCAAATAACAGATCTCCATAACTGTCATATTCAAAAATCACACCAGAAGCATCTACTGTATAAGTATTTCCATCTGCGTCTACTGCTGCATCTACCACTTGGGCATTTGTAACCATTTGAGATGGATATAAGTTACTTCCTGAAATACTTAACTTTTTTACTGGATCAGAAACATCTGCCTTTGTTACAGTATAAATTAATCCTTGAGAATCGATTGTTACATTATTTAAGCTAGGAGGAGTATTTTTAAAGAGTTTATTCATCTGTTCTTCTGTAAAAAAGGTCTTTTGTAAAATCATCTTTAATGTAGTAGCTGTTTGATTGGCTCCAAAATACCCCAAAAATTCCCCTTGATTATTTAACTGCATCAGACCAGAAATAGATCCTTCTGATACTATATAGATATTCCCTCTTAAATCTACAGTCAACTTTCTTGGCAAAAATTTAGTATTTGCTCCAAATAAAACTTCATCTGGCTTTCCAATACTTTTTTGCAGACTTCCCATTTGGTCATAGATATGAATTTGTGCTGAACCATAGTCCGCTACATAAATAAAACCATTTGCAACATAAATTCCGGTTGGCTTAACTAATGGTTCTCCTGAAATTTCAAAGGTGGTTCCATCTGTATAAACTTTTACAATTCTGGCATTTCCAGTGTCACAGATATATAAAGTTCCATCCAAATCCACAAACAGATCTTCAGGGCTATTTAACCCAAGCTTTAATACTCTTTCTGGAAGATAGGCAGTCTGCGTTTCTGTAATATATCCATTTGGTCCTTGAGTCCATGTGACATATGGTACTCCAGCATTTAAAAACATGGAACCAATTCCACTTAAACTTAAGAGCAGAAGAACAGCTAAAGCTGTTAGATATCGTATTTTGCGTTTCATCTGTGCTTCCCCCCTTATTTGATTCCTGAATGTGCCATAGTCGCCATAACCTGCTTTTGCATTAAAATAAAAATTACTAAATTTGGCACAAACATAATTAATGTTGCAGCCGCTGCCATTCCCTGTCCTACTACATCATTTCCGGTCGTTGTCAGTGTAGATAAATAGAAGGAAAAGGTTTTTAACTTTTCTTTGCTGATATACATAGTAGACGCATCTACACTGTTCCAAGAAGCTTGAAATGCTAAAATTGTTACAGTTGCCAGTGCAGAACGTGTCATTGGAATAATAATGTTACGAAAGATTTGAAGTTCTTTTGCTCCGTCAATCTGTGCTGCTTCAATTAATTCATTTGGAATCTGATCAATAAACTGTTTGATTAAAAACAATCCAACTGGCATTGCAAGAGCTGGGAAAATATGTGCTAGAAAACTGTCAATCATGCCAACCCCATAAGTAATTAAATACTTTGGAATCATAACTGCTGCTGGTACAAACATCAATGCCAGATTATTGATTTCCATAACAACTGTTTTTGTACGAAACTTCTTTTTAGAAAGTGCATAGCCAGCAAATGCACTGATAACCAAAGTAAGCAATACTGTGATTCCAGTGGAAAGCAAGCTGTTGAAAAAGTAACGTGAAATTGGTACATTGGAAGTATCCATTAACTGAAATAATTTTTTGAAATTACCCAAGGAAGGATTTTTTACAAAAAACTTCGGTGGATAGGCAAATAATTCATCGATTGGTTTAAATGCCTGAAGGATAATAAACAGGATAGGTAAACCCATAAAAACAGCAACTGCTGTCAAAATGATAAAAAATTTAATCTGGCTTTTATGAAATCTAGTTGGGTTCATCCTGCTGCCGCCAAGCTTTGCCATGAAAATCCCTCCTATTCTTTTTCTCCTAACAGCCTGTAAATTACTTTACTGCTGATGTAAATGATAAGCAACAATACTACGGAAATAGCAGCCGCATATCCCATTTCATACCGTAAAAAACCATAGTCCTCAATATGATTTAGCATAAGCTGTCCAGCATACTGTGGGGTTGGATTTGCACCGGAGAGAGAAACTCCGATTGCACCAGTTTGGAATGTATTTACTACTGCCATAACCGCACCAAACAGCATCTGTGGCTTCATGGACGGAATCGTAATATACATAATCTCTTGAAAACGATTTGAAATTCCATCGATATAGCCTGCTTCATATAATTCCTGATTAATATTTAATACACCCGCTAACATTGCTAAAAATCCAACACCCATACTACTCCAAAGGGCAACTAACATCATAACTGGCATTAAATAATCTGTAGACTGAAGCCATTGGATTGGCTCTCTGATAATCCCTAAGTTTAGCAATACACTGTTTAAATATCCAGTCTGATCCCCATTAAATAATACTTTCCAGATAACTGTCATCGCAACTCCAGAAGTCAAAGATGGAGAATAAATAATTAAGGCATAAATCGTTCTTGGCTTATGAGGAATCTGTGCTAACATCCATGCTAATAAAAAGGAAAGTGCATATCCAAGTGGTCCTACAATTAGAGAGAATTTTATCGTGTTTGGCAATACCTTCTGCATAAAAACACTATCTGTTGTAAACAGAGTAATATAGTTTTTAAGTCCTGTAAATTTTGGAAAGTTTACAGAGTCAAAAGAAGTAAACGATAAAATAATTGCCATAATTACAGGAACTATAATAAATACCGTAAACAGGAGTAGATACGGTGACAGAAAAAAGTAGGCTGTTGACTCTTTATTGAGCTTTTGTTTCTTTTTCTTTCTCATTTCCGTTCTCTCCTTCCTTTCTTTTTGCCTGTTCTATTAATTTTAAAACTTCTTCTGTACTTGGAATCTGATAATTTCTAATCAGAACTCCATCTTTTATATATCCGAACTCCTCTAGCTTTCTATTGAGTTCTCGATCCATTTCAATCACAGCATCATCTAAGGCTGATCTTGTATTTTCTCCTTCAAATACAATCTCGTTCCAGACATTACTGATTCCCCGCTCTACCATATAGTTTGCAGGAGTTCTTGGTACTTCAAAAAGAGATTCCCACTGTTTTAAAATAATCTGTTTATGTGTTTCATCAAATGGCATCTTTTGAAAAGCAGTTAAATTTGCAGTATTCCAAATATATTCACTGCCATAGAGCAATTCTAATTGTGTTCCAAATTCCTCTTGGGTTTCTGCAGATAACCACCACTGTAAAAACTTCCATGCTTCTTTTTGATATTCTGATTTTTTAAAAATTACTGTAGAAGCACCCGGTCCTATAGAAGAACGCTTAATTGATCCATCTTCTTGTTTTATTCCCGGCATAGGTGCAATGTCCCATTTCCCTGCAAGTTCTGTAGCGGCTGCATCTACTTTTAAATAAGTTGCAAAGTTAGAAACACCGATTGGAAGTGTTCCATTTCGAAATGACTGATAGAAGTCTCCAACTTGAGAAGGAAGTCCATAGATAGTAAACAGATCTGTCATAAACTGCATTGCCCGAATTCCCGCCTCATCGTTTATCATTACATTAGAACCATTTTGTGAATAAAGGGTAGAACCAAACTGATAGAAAAATGGCAAAGTCATAGCAAATGTTTTAAAACTTCCGGTTGTCGCTAATGGAACATAATAGTTCATGCCATATCGTTGTAATTCAGGAAGAATCGCTATGACTTCTTCCCATGTATCTGGTATAGGAATAGAAAGGGCTTCTAATAGATCTTTACGATAAAAGGTGACATAAAAATCTTGCGTTTCTGGAAGTCCATAAATTCCTCCATCATACATATATCCTGCAATCGCTCCAGCCGACAGTTGACCTGCGGTTTCTGCAAATCCTTCCATCTGGCTCAATTCGCTTACTGCTCCACGAATTGCCAAATCATATGGTAGATATGCAGAAAGTCCTAATGCGACATCTGGCTGAGTATTGATTGTATTTGCTAAAATAATCTTTTGTTCATTTGGCATGATAGAAAGTTCTACACGAATTCCTGTTTTTGTAGTAAAATCTTTATCTATCATATTTTGCAATAGATCAATATAATTTCTTGCCCGATTGACCCAGACATTTAATACAATCTCTTCTTTATTTTCTTTTTCTGTTTCACTGCTAAAGGAATGTAAAAAGTATTTAAAACTTTCCAAACGTTTTGTAAACCATCCTGCTTTATAATCTGGCAGAGTGGCATCGTTTTGCCAAAGATAGATCTGATCAAGCGAAAGTGGCTGTTCCATCATGGTTTGGCTGATCGTTCCCAACATCTGACCTACTGAACCTGTTCCGTCTGAAAGCATTGACATATGATTTGGAATAGAATCTGGATCGTCTGCTAAAGACCGAAGCTGTCTTTCTGCTATTTTCAAAGAAGTCAATACTTCGTTTCTTGTCATATCACAGTTAAGTTTTGTCATAAGCTCATAAACTTCGCCTAATTCATCTGCAATCTGATACATCGTAGTATCTAAGTTTGGAATATACATTAAAATATCCCAATCTCTATAAGTATCCTGACTATTTCCAGTAATTTTGCGGATATTTAATGCTATATCACTAATCTCTTCTTCGATTTGCTTTAATCTATCAAAAATAGGTTGAAACATTGTAGCATCTACTTCAATTCCGATTGTATGTGTTCCCTTTGTCAGATAAACAGGATAATACTGTTCCTTCGTTCCAATCGTTACAACATTCCAGTTCTGCGAGTAAGCAAATGCAAGATGTTTTGCTTCTTCAAACGGAGGTTTTCCATCTATCGTTATTGTACGGTAAACATATGTATTTTCTTTTTCATTTTGTTTTACTTTAAAAGAAAGATTGTAAAATCCTGACTCTTCAATTTCTACATCATAATAGAGCGCTTCTGCATTATCCTGCCATGTCTTTCCACCTATTGTACTCAGTAAAAATAGATTGGAAACATAAGGATTCGTCTCTATATCCATAGTTGATTCTGGTCTTGGAGCGGTACTATTTTTTTTACTGATACGCTCTGCTTCTAACAGATGAAATAACTTTCCATCTGCCCCTTTTATTCCACTTTCTAAACTCCACCTTTGTTTATACTCTTCATAAGACGGTATCTCGTCATATGGCATAAAACAAAGTTCTCCAAAATAAACTTCTCCCTGTTCCATTGTAATCGTTATTTCATGTTCTCCAGCAGGAAGATAAAATAAAAGTGCTTCATAGGTTCCTTGATTAATACTGTGAAAGAATTCCCCATACCATTCTGTCATACGATATGTATCAGGAACGATCTCATTTCCATTGCGATCTGTTCGAAATGGATAGTCTGCACTTTGATACATCTGAGTTAAAAATATTTTTTCTGCATCTTCATAAGGGCTTTCTTTATCAATCTGAACACTCACTGCATTTTTTAGAGTATTTAATCCATTATTATAATACTCTGCATAAAGGGCATATAATCCTGCTTGTGTTACTGTTATATTTCCCTTTAAAACATCACCCTGTTTTACTGGATATGCCATCTTTTCATAACCTTGGTATCCCGATACTTTTTCCTCACCATTCAAATAGACAGGAATTGTTTCCTTTCCCATCTCTATCCCAGATGACTTCCAATTATTTAATACAGCTTCAAATGTATTTTCCTTTGTTTGTATTGTAATTTCCGGCAGTTCTCCAGCACTGGTATAGGCACTTTGGCCACCGCCTGATAGATTTAGGAGTACCACAAGTAAGATTACGAAAACAAGTCCAATCCCTATTCCAATTTTTTGTTTTTTTGTCATAGACCATACCTCTTTGCCTTAAAAATTTGGGGCTGTTACACGAAGTCCGTGCAACAGCCCCAAATCGCCGTTTTCTCTATCCTGCTTTTTGCAGATATTTTTCGGACTTAACTTATTTGGTTACTTCATCAATAATTGCTGCTTCCTCACTGATATACTGATTTGCTAGTTTATTTAATTGTTCTGCGTAATCATCAATATTTAAAGAACCATTTCTACAAGCAGTAATTACTTCTGCAATCGTAGCATTATCCGATTCTCCTGCCTTAATTCCAGTTAAGGCATTCCATCTTGCGTTTGTGTATCCTGGAGTAAATTTATAAGCTTCTACTATCGTGTTTCCAGCCATAGCTTCATAAGCTGTTTTTACTCCTTCGACTGGGAAGTTTGCAAAATATTTGTCGACAATTTCACTATCTGAATTTAATGGAAGTGCAACCCAGTTAATTCCTTCATTTGCTTCTACAATTTCTAACCGTTTTAAAATACCTTCCTTGCCATAACTCATAAATTTAGCAAAATCATAAGCTTCTTGTGGATGTTTTGTTGTTTTTCCAATAAACTGATAGTCTGGTATAATGACTAATTTTCCGTTTGGAAGACCAATAAATTCTGAAGTAAAAGAACGTTCCTTTGCTAAAGAATCGCAGGCATAAGTTGCATCATAGCACATTGCTACTTTTCCAGCATTCCATGCTTCCCAATCAGATTCTACACCAAAATTGCTTCTTTGATCTGTTGTCAATCCCTCAAAAGTATAACCACTGTTATTTAAGAAAAGAGAATATTTTACAGCATCGATAAAGGAAGCATCATTTAAATGTACTTCTTTTCCATCATAGGTAAACCATCCTAATGAGGAATTTTTTACCGCTGGATACCAGTCTACAATATCCGCATTTTTAAGAGCTACTACACCATTTGCTGGAGCACTCATCGCTGCTACCGTACGTTCTAAGTCCTCTAATGTATAGCCATAAGACAATGGTTCTACATTTTGTGCTTCAAAAAGATCTTTATTAACAAACATTCCAGCTAAGTGCATTGCAGAAGGAAGACCAAATTGTTTTCCTCCGAATATTCCAGATTCTCTTAAAGATTCTGGAACATTGTTCCATTCTGTATCGTTTTTCGTATATTCAGAAACATCTAACGCCCATTCCTTTGCTACTGCACCCGGAAGTCCACCGATTAGGGCTACATCAGGAAGCGATCCGCCTGCTGCTGCTGTTGCTAAAGCATCTTCCCAGCTTCCAGCAGAAATAATATCTTCTGCAATCTTAATCTTAATATTAGAATGAGTAGCTTCATATTCTGCAATCATACGGCGTTCCAAATTATTGTCTTCTTCTGTTCCAAGTGCCCAAGAAGCATAAGTTAGTGTAATCTGTTCCTTTTGCGTATCATTTTGGTTTTGATTATTTTGCTCTGTTTTTGATGAATCTGGCTTTTTTTCTTCCTCACTTGTTTTACAGCCTGTTAATACTACTAAAACCATACATAATAAAATTGCCAATACCTTTTTTTGTTTCTTCATATTCTCCTCCTAATTCCTCCAATTTTGGACAACATAAATCAATAAAGTACCGTTAAATTTATCTGTTTCTTTCCGTTTTCAGAAAGTGTGATAAGTTCCTCTTTCTTTAACCAAAGTCCTCCCTGTCGATATAGATTTTCCATTTTTTCTCCAGAAAGCTCTCTTTTTCCTGCAAAAATTTGGATTCCCCCTTTCTTATTTTGATCTGCAAGATACTGAATTTTAATCGGAATAGAGTCAAAATGGAAGGAAACTTCAAGTCCGGAAAGTTCCTTTATAAGCATTGGATCTAGTCCAAGTCTATCCTGTTCAAAACGAATTCCTAAAATATCTGCGATCCATCTTGTCAAATAAATTCCGGGACCGCTGGAATAGATTCTCCATCCTCCTTTTACACCAATCGTTCCTTGCCGTAGTCGTTCAAATTGAAGCTGATATTCATATCTGTCATGATACGCTCCTTCTGAACTAGAAAAATAGGCATTGCTCTGGCGATACTCTGCATTTGGTACTGTATCAGATAATCTCGCTGGAAGCACCATAAGAAGTCCTTTCCATGCTTTTTCTGCTTCTCCTGCTGCTGCTAGTGCCTGAATATATCGAATATGGGCATGTACATATTGTAAACTTATCTCACGCCCTACATTCGCTGCCTGTTCCGCTCTCATAAAATATTTGCTAACTCCGCCTTCATATCTCGCTGGATGATCCATTAAACGGATTCCATCTGGACAAGCAAGATGTTCTTCAATCAAACATAAATTCTTATCTTTTTGTTCTGGTTTTGCTAAGTTTGCAATAATACTTCTTGTAAGTGGAAGCAGCCGATAGGAAATTCCTGTTTCTCTATCGCTTGGATGCAGCATATACTTCACATTTTCTGAATCCTCAAAATAAGCAAATCCTGCAATTACTCCATCTTTGCACAAATAACGGTTAAAATCCTTTCCAATATTATGGGCTGCATGGATTAACCTTTCTCCGAACGAAGAATCAAATCCTTTTAACTGACATCCTAATTCTAACAAAGTCTGATATGCCAAAGCCTGTGTCCATGCACTGACTAACTTTTCTTTCATTGCGGGATCAGCAGGTTGTAAGGTATCATCCCAATCTCCTCCCGCGTAGGAAATAAGCGCTGTATCATATAAATATCTTTCTTCAATGGCAGAAAAAGCTCTCTTTAAATGTTCTAAAATTGTTTCCTCTTGTCCATCTAAATATCCTATTGGCTCTTTTAAAATAGAGAGATCCTTTCCCTGTTTTAAATAATCTCCCATTGCCTTTAATGGCCAGAATACAACATCTCCATGACAGTCGCCTGCATAATATGGATATTTGTCAAACATAAACCACTGAGGCCATTCTCCATTTTGATTTTGATGAGCAAATAATTTTAAGAGTACAGTTCTTGCCAAAGCATAATATCCTGTTGTTAAAAACAGCTCCATTGGTCCTTGACAGACATCCCTTGTTCCCCATGCAGCACCACCACTTTGTTCTAATCCATGAGGTACAGCAAAGTGTACCAGTGCATTATGTAAATACCAAAAAGTAATCTTAGAAAGTCTTGTTACTTCTTGTTCTGTTTTTTCATCTGACTTGATTTGTAATGACAGTTCACCTAAAAATTTATTGTAAAAGTTCAAATATTTTTGATATTCTTCTTCTGGCTCTGACCACACTATATTGTTATCTGGTTCATGTTCTAAACTTCCCCTTATACAAAGTCTAAACTGATCTGTGGTTGTTTTTAATGTAAGAAGTGTCCCATTTCTGACAGTATCATCGGAAAAAAATACTCTATCATCACTTACTTCAAAAGAGGCACCTGACCAGATAATTCGATAGCTTAATTTTGGATAGATACCAAAAGCGGCAGAACCCTCTACAACTCCTAATACAATACTGTCTTTTTCTTGTTTCATTGTACAAGGAGCTTGAAATTCATGTTCTCCCATTACTAATTGATTTGTGATTAAAAATTCATACGCTCTATTTAATTTTGAAGCTACTTTTAATTCCAAGCTGGTATCCTCTGCATTTGCAAAGCTTGTAATAGTTAAAAGATCATCTTCTATTTTGTAATACCATTTCGAATAGTTCAAACCTAATTCAAAAGCAGCTGGAAGTGCTAAAATCCGAAATGTATTTCCAATCTTTATATAAATTCTCTGTCCAGTATTTTTTTGGATATTTAATAATCCTCTGTTTACGGAAATCATCTTATTCATGTTTGTATTTCCAACCGTAATCTGACCATTAAAAAATCCATACATATAATGAGTTGAGGTAATCAGTGGCTTTTCAAATTTATCTTCATCAATCAGGGTTGTAACAATATTTCCATGTGGTCGTTCCACTAACAGTTCTTTTTCCTGAAATACAATATGTCTACAATCATCTGCAAAACAGGAGAGTAGAACTTCTTCCTTTTTTTCCTCTAAACTTCTAATTGGAAAATATATATTCTTTTCTTCTGTCGTAAATGTTGGTGAAGAATATAAAGATCCAAACTCTGATTTTATCTCTGTTCTGGTTAATTTAATTTCTTCTTCTTTCTTTTCTTGTAAAAGTGCTTCTTCATAAGCAGCTTTTATCTCCTCTTGGTACTCTAATTTACTGACAGCCTCTCTATGATCTGGTTGGAAACATCCATAAAATACAACTGTTTTTTCTCCATCTAATACCATCTTTTCTGTCTGTAATGCAGTATAGGAAAGTTCATATTGATAATTTATATTCTCTAAATCTTTGTAGAAAATTTCTGGAATACCAGTTTGTTTATAACTCTTTCCAAAAAACTGCATTTCATCGGTAGAATATCTGATAATATTAGAAGTTAATGCTCCCTGTTGAAGATATAAAAACTTTCCTCCCTGTGCTTGGTTTTGTCTGGAACATACTACCATTCCATGTTCTCCAGATAAAATATGGTGATCTAAGTACTGACTGATATACAATTCATTGGAAAGTACACCACCTTTGTCTGCTAAAGAAATATCTTGTCCATAGAGTAGATCACAAGTGATATCTTTTCCCTGTAAATTTACTCTCCAAAACCAAGTTTGGTTATCAGTTGGTAAAAATGCTACTTCATATGTAATTTCTTCTACTGTTCCACGAAAGTATAATGCCTGATTTGGTCTGAGAAATAATTGACTTTTTGATGTTCTTCCTAAAAGTGGAATAACATGACTAATTACTGTATCTTCTTCATTTTGATAGATTCTTAAATAAATATTATTAGCAGAACCATCTACAGAATTTCCTTGAAATTGATTTATAAGAACCGAACCACTCATAAACTCAAAAATATCACCATCTGGTAAAAAGGTAAATTCCATACTTTGTTTACAAAATCGGAGCTTCTTTGTTTTTTGTTCTAATAACATCCTTAGCTTCCTCCACATGAATCCGAATGAAATTTATGGAAATGTTTCCACATAACTTCTGTTTCTTTGTTTATCATACTTCATATTTTTCTGTTTGTCAATATTAAAATAAAAAAATTACACAATACAATTTTGTTTTCGAATACTGTTTTTAGTCAAATATCCTATTATAATAAAAATTCTATTCTTTTCTATTGTTATTTTTTTAATTTTAAGAAACATTATAAGGAAACGTTTCCATACTTTATTTTACTTATTATTTTTATTTTTTATTGCTTTTATTGGAATAATATGCTACACTATTTTGTAGAAATAAAAAATTTTATGAGTTTTTTTATTTCTATAGAACTTTTTTTCACTATGGGGGTAATTTCTTATGGGAAATATCACAATAAAGGATATTGCAAGACTTGCTGATGTTGGAATTGCTACGGTATCTAGAGCGTTAAATAATTCTGGAACTATAAATGAAGAAACGAAAAAAAAGATCTTAGATATTGCCTCAAAATATCACTATATTCCAAACTCCAATGCTAGAAATTTAAAGGTAAGTCAAACACAGAATATTGCATTACTTGTTAAAGGAATCTCCAATCCCTTTTTTGCAGATATGATGAAAGAAATCCAAAGACAAGTCAACCTTAGACGATATTCTTTAATTATTCAGCAAGTAGATGATGAAACAAACGAATTAGATGTGGCAATGGAATTAATTATGTCTAAAAAAATCTGTGGAATTATCTTTATGGGCGGAACTTATAACCATCCCGAAGAAGAATTAATTCGCTTAAATATTCCCTGTGTTCTAACTACAATTACTTTAGCGGAAAAACAAAACTCAGAGTTTTTTTCTTCGGTTGTAATTGACGAAGTCAAAGAATCTAAAAAAGCTACTGATTATCTACTTTCTTTAGGACATACCAAGATTGTATTTTTAGCAAAGAGCCCTTTTGTACCAAATACTACGGGGAATATGCGTTTAAAAGGATATGAAGAGGCACTTCTTCAAGCCGGATTAAAGTTTGATCCTTCTTTGGTAGGTGATTGTGAATATACCCCTAGTTCAGGCTATTCTGCTATGAATCGTTTATTTAGTAAACATAAAGATGTGACTGGAATTTTTGCTGGAGCAGATACGATTGCTATTGGGTGTGCAAAGGCAGCTCTTACTTCTGGGCGAAGAATTCCTGAGGATGTTTCTATTATTGGTTTTGATGGAATTGAAACAGCGGAATACTTTAATCCTTCTCTTGATACAATTTCTCAACCCGGAATTGATATGGCACTTTCTAGTATTAATCTATTATTTGATTTAATCAATGGAACAGGAAAAAATGAACATATTACATATCAGGCTGTTTTGTTAAAACGGGGTTCTTGTAGTTTAGCTCCTGTCTATAAATAACTTTAAAGAAAGGGTATAACTATGCAAAAAAAATCTTTTAGATTATATTTGATTATAACAGGTGTCCTTATTATAGGAGTAGTCATTCTTTTGTTTGTTTTTCAAAAAAGTTTAAACTTTAAAAAACCCGCCAAATTTGTCTATCCTGTAGAAACTATTACTTCTTCTATCATGGAACAGGAGGAAGAAGCCTGTTTTCGTTTTCTTTGGGAAAATACAAATACGAATCCTGATAGTCATGGCTATGGGCTTGTATTAGATCGTAGTAGCAATCCTTCTATGTGTTCTGTTGCATCTGTAGGCTATGCTCTTGCAGGCTGTGCCATTGGAGAATACCGTGGATATATTTCAGAGCAAGAGGCAAAGGAACGTGCAGAACTGACTTTACATACCCTATTAGAAAATGCGGAACAAGAAGAGGGATTTTTTTATCATTTTTTAGATATGCAGACTGCAAAACGCTATGGAACTTGTGAAGTTTCTGTTATTGATACAGGAATTGCCATAAGTGGAGCTTTATTTGCAGGAGAATATTTCGGTGGAGAAATCAAAGAACTTGCCAAGCAACTTTATTTACGTGTCAACTGGGAATGGTATCGCAATCCAGATACAAACCAATTTTATATGGAATATCTTCCTGAAAAAGGATATCATACTGGAAGTTGGGGAGTATATGCAGAACAATTAATGCTATATTTTTTAAGTGCAGCATCCGAAACACATCCTGTTCCATCTGATATGCTCTATCAGATCAATCGTCAAAAAAATCTTTGGATTGGTATGCCATCTTATATTATGTCTCCTGCCAACTCTTTATTTACCCATCAATATTCCCATGCTTGGTTTCCATTAAAAAATACAGTAGACAATCTTGGGACAGATTGGTATGCCAACTCTACCTTTGCCACATTACAGGCTCGACAGTTTTGTATTGATACTTCTAGTGTTTTTAAAACTTTTGGAGAAAATTCTTGGGGTCTTTCAGCCTGCGACGGTCCAAATGGTTATAATGGGGGATATGGTGCGAATCCTGACAATCGCAATGATGGCACAGTTGCCTTTTGTGGTGCAATAGGTTCTGCTCCGTTTGATCCCGAATCGGTTTCCAATGCGATTTCTTATTATTATGGTATGGAAGATGTCATTGGAACTTATGGTTTAGTAGACGCTTATAATTTAGAAGGTGATTCTCCTAAAATTATGAAAGATTATTTAGGAATTGATAAAGGGATCTCTTTGGTGATGTTAGAAAATGCTAGAAGTGGACTTATATGGGAATATATGAGCAAAAATATATACGTAAAAGAGGGAATGAGACTTGTAGGAATTACTCCTGCTAATCAACGTCTGATTGAAAATGCAGATGGAATTTCAAATTATACTGATATTACAATAACTGGGTTTACTTGTTCTAAAAAAGCTCCTGACCAAGAACAGAAGGCGGAAAATATGTCTTTGGGAACTGCATTGGAATTTACTTGTTCTTCGGAGGATTCTACTGGTCAGATCTCTTTTGAAAATATAGAGGTTCTGGATTACCTTTCACAGATTAATACCGTTCATTTTTCTGCCTGTGGATCGTTTTCCATTACTGCAAAACTTTTCAATGCAAAAGGAACACTATTATCACAAAGTAAGCCTCTTTCTGTTCAGTCTAATCACTTAACATCTTATGAACTTTCGTTTCCTTCTAGTGTAATTTTAGAAGATACCTTAACTTTAACTTTTGAAATTACCTCCAAACAGAATACTTTTTGGTTAGACGAACTTACCTTTTCTTATCATGGTGATTGGATTCGCAATGTCGCAGTAAGTGAACGCCCTTATGTTGGTGCTCTACTTCATGCTCAATTTGACTATTTCTCTGAAAGTAATAAAAAATGTTATGTAACATATGAATGGCAAAAAAGTGATTCTGTGGACGGAGAATTTTCTTCTATTTCAGGAGCGGTTACTCCTTATTATACTCCAACCAAAGAGGATATTGGACAATTTCTTAGAGTAGTAATTACACCTGTCAATGCAGAGAGAGAAACCATTGGAAATTCCTGTAGTAGTACAAATTTTTGTGTTGTTACAGAAACTCTCCCAACAGTGACAGATAGTATATTACAAAAAGTCAAACATAATAAACCTACTATTAATTAAGATTCTAATAATTCATCAATTAGATGCCAGCCCTCTTTTTTATAAATTTCGTTGAGATTTGCCTCTTTTTCATTATAATATTGAATCTTTTTCAACTCTCTTGTATTGTCATAGAGTAAATATGGTACAGGATCGGCAGTATGTGTACGCAGGCGGATAGGTGTCGGATGATCAGGAAGAATCAACATCCGATATTCTTCTTTTGCCTGCTGCATCTGTTCTACTATTACCTGAACAATCTCATGATCAATAGATTCTATCGCCTTAATTTTCTTTGAAATACTTCCTTGATGTCCCATTTCATCCGGTGCTTCTATATGAATATAAGCAAAATCATAACCTTCTTTTAGTAAAGCCTCTACGGCTGTCATCGCTTTTCCTCTATAATTTGTATGAAGTGTTCCATTTGCTCCTTCTACAGTCTTATTTGTCATTCCTGTTCCAACAGCAATTCCTTTTAATAGATCCACGGCTGAGATCATCACACCACGTTTTCCAGTCTTTTCTTCAAAATTAATCAAGTCAGGTTTTGTTCCTGCTCCCCAAAACCACAGAGAATTTGCCTTAGCAAGACCTTTTTTTGCACGTGCTAAATTAACTGGATGGTTATTTAGCACCTCAAAACTTCGTTCCATCATGTTCTTTAACAGATTCTGTGTAGGTAAGTAAGAACTTATTTGTTTTCCTAAAATATCATGAGGAGGAGTAAGTTCAGGTATTTCACTGTTTGAAACTTCTCCATAATTCCAAATAAGAAGATGTCTATAACTTGTTCCAGAATAAAAAGAAAATGGCTCTTTTTGTAGTTGATTCTTAACTGCTTCCATTAAAATAGTGGCTTCTTCTGTCGAAATTTCTCCTGAACTGTGATCGAGAATCGTTCTTTGTTCATAGGAAACTTCTTCCTCAGAAAGAGTAACTAAATTTGCACGTATAGCAATATCTGTTGGTTTTAAGTTGACGCCAATACTTAAAGCCTCTAAAGGAGATCTTCCAGTATAATATTTTCTTGGATCATATCCCAATACAGAAAGATTTGCTGTATCACTTCCTGGTTTCATTCCTTCTGGTATAGTACATGTCAATCCAATTTCTGATTTTCCTCCTAACGCATCCATTGCTGGCGTATCTGCATATTCTAAAGGTGTCTTTTCCCCTAGTTCCTCCAAAGGCTCATCTGCCATGCCATCTCCTAAAACAACAAAATACTTCATCGTATCCCCTCCCTATTCTTTCCTATAACTCAGTACGAATCCAATTTAACACGGATACTTTTAAAGCAGCCTTTTTAAACTTTTCCTCGCTCATTTGTTCTGTTAAAAATGCAAATTCCCCAGAAACATTTGGTGCTTCACAAACCTGCTTAATTGGAAATACTCGTTTTGCAGCTTCTGTTTCCTCTTGTTTGACCCGTACAAAGAATTTGCAGGTAAGAGATTTTGTATCTGCTAATTCCAATTCTTTTTGACTCCAAATTGTCATAATATTTCTTCCTTTATGCTTTGCACTATCTACAATATCAGAAACTACAGCACTTGCAGTTGGAAGTTTTCCTGCTCCGCTTCCATAAAACATAACATCCCCTAATACATTTCCTCTTACTAAAATACCATTAAATACTCCATTTACTGTATATAATGGATGATTTTCTGAAATGATCTTTGGTGCAACCATAGTATAGATGTTATCTCCTACCTGCTTAGAAGAGCCCAACAGCTTAATCGCAGCTTTCATATTTAGAGCATATTGGATATCAATATCTGAAATGTTGACAATTCCCTCAGTAGGGATCTTTTCATAATCTACCTGTTTTCCATAAGCTAGAGAAGTTAAAATTGCAATCTTTCGGCAGGCATCATATCCTTCTATATCTGCTGCCGGATTTCTTTCTGCAAATCCCTTTTGTTGTGCTTCTTCTAATGCCTCTTGAAAAGAAATTCCCCTTTCTTTCATTTCTGTCAACATATAGTTGGTAGTTCCATTTAAAACTCCTGTAATTTCAATAATCTGATCGGCAGTTAGCGACTGATTTAATGGACGTATAATAGGAATTCCTCCGCCCACACTCGCTTCAAATAAAAAGTTAATCTTCTTTTGTTTTGCAATTTCTAAGAGTTCTGCTCCATATTTTGCAACTAACTCTTTATTTGAAGTACAAACACTTTTTCCCTTTAAAAGAGCCTCTTTGACAAAGCTATAAGCCTTCTCTAAACCTCCCATTGTTTCTACAATGATCTCTACTTCAGGATCATTTACAATCTGATCAAAATCGTGAACTAATACCTCTTCTACAGGCTGCCCCGGAAAAGTCCGAAGATCTAACACATATTTAATATCAATCTCTACTCCAGCACGTTTTGTTATAGTTTCATAGTTGGTCTTTAGTACCTCATATACTCCGGAGCCAACTGTTCCAAATCCTAATATCGCTATTTTCATCTCGCTCCATACCCTCCTTTGGCATCAATTAGTCACTATTCTCTTCCAAGAATCTTAAGAGAGTGTATTCCTTCTGTTTTTTCAATCATTGTAATCATTTCTTGTACTTCAACTGTTTGAGGAAGTATCTCAATTCCCAATGTCAAAGTAGCAATTCCACCGATGGGAATACTCTGATGGATCGTTAAAATATTTGCACTGCACTTTGCAATCTCGTTGAGAATTACAGAAAGTAATCCGGGCTTATCATCCATTTGAAGCATAAGATTGATTGTTTTACCCCTAGTATTCTCATGAAACGGAAAAATATCATCTTTATACTTATAAAAAGAGCTACGACTGATTTCCACTGCATCTGCTGCCTCTTGAATAGTTACTGCCCGTTCCGATTCTAACAATCTCTTTGCTTCTACTACTTTAAGTAATACTTCTGGAACTGCCTTCTTCTTTACAATAAAATACTTATCTTCTTCCATTTTTATTCTCCATCCTTATTGTATGTATAAGGAATACAATTGTCCGTCTTGAATGGATATATTATCATATTTTTTTTCAAATTGCAACTATTTTTTAAAGTTTATTACGATAAACGTTGAGATAAAAATTTTTTAGAAAGACAATTTCAAAAGCAGATATCCAAAAATATGTCGATTTTTTGGATATCTGCTTTAAGATTTTCAATAGAACTATATTCATGGTTTTGTTGTGTGGTTTAAATGACTATTACAATAATTTTTGAATAATATCTACAGATGTACTCTCTTCTACTGCTTCTTTATTAGACTGTTGAATCTGTAAATAAATTTCTTTTCGGTAAATAGAAACGGATTTCGGTGCACGAATTCCAACCTTTACCTGATCACCTTTAATTTCAAGAATAGTCACTTCAATATCATTTCCAAGCATAATAGATTCATTCATTTTTCTCGACAAAGCCAGCATTACTGTTCCCCC
Organism: uncultured Lachnospiraceae bacterium; assembly: GCA_910586015.1. Classification (GTDB taxonomy): domain Bacteria; phylum Bacillota; class Clostridia; order Lachnospirales; family Lachnospiraceae; genus MGBC140009. The sequence goes on along the minus strand of CAJUGJ010000005.1, from coordinate 94,483 downwards.
TTTGTTTCTTTGAGCTTTTGAAACTGCTCATAAACTGCAAATTTTACTGGATAATCGCTATTTTCCGCAATGAGCTGACATCCCTTTTTAGTATCTGCATTAATTACAAGAGGAGCTTTTAAATTTACTGTCATTTTGGTTAAATCCGAAGGAACTGTCAACGTCACAAAAACCACTTGGTTTTCTTCATTCAAATTTCCAAGAGATTGTAATGCGTCTTCATTTACAATTGGATTATAGTCCTCCTTTACTAGATCAGGATGAATAATTGGAAGTGCTAATGTTGGCTCTTCTAAACTTTGAAGCCATGAGATTGAAGATCTGGTTTCATTTTCATTATTATATAAAATAGTATAATGCTTTTGATTTTCAAATCCTAAAATTCCATTCTCAAATGTTAGTACTTTATCCTCTGCCAGTTCAATTTCTCCAAAATGTTTTGTCTTTACAAGCATTTCTTTTTCTCCTTTTTCTTACTTTAAGATCAAATAAAGCTGTTGTAAAATAGATTTTAACTACCATATGTTTTGGGTATTATATTTTCTATCCATATATGGTATAAAAATTTTATCTTACAACAGCTCCTATCACTGACTACTTAAATAAAATCAAGTAATGTATTTTTTACTACCTTTGCAGCCGCTGACAGAGCAGCATTATATATTGTCTCCTGAGAGTTATAATTTATAACTGTATCCACAATATCTGCATCTTCATTGTTTGACAGCATCTCTTCAAAATCTGTCTGCTCAGTAGAAAGTCTGCTTTCTGTTAATTGTAAACGAACATATCGGCTTCCTAAATCTGCTGAAGCAACACTAACTACATTCTGCTGTTTTTCAATTTCTGTTAAGCCTCTTGCAAAACACGACTGCATTACTTCTGTTTTTAAGGTATATTCTGTATTTAAAATTCCTAACATCTCATTCAGTGCCGCTTTTTGTTGTTCTGTAAGAGAACTATCAGAAAGCATCTTTTTTGTTTCATCAATCTTAGTCTGAGTATCTATTACATTGTTAATTGCACTCACCATTTCATCAATAATACGTCCAGAATCGTGTAAAATTGCATCACTGCCCTGAGTATTAATTGTCATCTTTTGACTAAAATTGATCTCGTATTGAAGTTGCTGATTTTGTTTTGTATAAACAAGAGGTTCTTGTTCTCCATCAGGATCGTCTTCATTTACGTCACTAAGATCCGTTACTGTACAGTCAAAGTAGTGTTCTGGTCGAAGATCGTTTTTAAAAAATTTATTCTTTTCATACTCTACATGAATACTTGGACGATTACTCCATTCATTATAAAGATCAGGAGGAATAATCAATTCTCCTGTATCAGTCAAATAGTGGATCACTCCCTCCTCTGGTTCATAAGCAGAGGCTTCTGTAGATCCCATGAAAACAATATCTCCAGAATATTCTTCTTCTATTAAAACGCCATCTTCATCGTATTGATATTTTCCTTCTTCATCTAAAGTTGGAAAAGTAACTTTAATTGTTCCGTCTTCGTCTTCTTTCTTTAAATCGTCATATGCAAGCCGAAGCCGATATGCCTCAATTACATTTGGTTTTTGGGTAAAATCACTTGCCTGTGGATCATCTGGATTATAAGCATTTATGTCTAATGAATAAATCGGACGTTTAATTAAATCAATATCTGTGCCTGCCAGACATTCGGTCATCTTATAATTATACTGTGAAGTCGGTTCATTAAATACTAAACTGGTATCTGTTTTAAATCCTGTAAACACATATCTTCCTGCATAGTTAGTATTTCCCTCTTGATAGATTTGCTGTTTTAGTTCTTCCAAGGTTTTCACAATATTATTGCGATCTTCTTCGGTCAGCGGATCATTCGCTCCCTGAACGCAATATGTGTGTACTTGTGTTAAAATATCATTTACTACTTCTAGGGAACTCTCTGTTGCATCCATCCACGCATAAGCATCCGGAATATTTCTTTCATAATATTGATTCAGTTCTGACAAATTGGTGCGGAGTTTCAGTGCACGTACTGCTATAATTGGATCTTCTGAGGGTTTTTGAATTTTTAACCCTGTGGCATACTGCATTTCTAACTTTGACATAGCATTCTTATTATTATTAATATTATAAAGCATGTTATTGGTCATCATTTTATTTGTAACACGCATTGTACTGTCCTCTCTTTCTACAGTAATTTACCTATTTTTAAGCACCCATATAGTTAATCAGACGCTCATAAATCTCATCCATAACTGAAATTACCTTTGCAGAAAGATTATAGGCATTCTGATACCGAATTAAATTCATTCCTTCTTCGTCTGAATCTACACCACTAATAGAAAGTCTTTGATTTGTAACCGAAGCCAAAATGTTTTCCTGACTTTCTGACAAACTTTTGGTTTTATCTGTATCAATTCCAATTTCTGCTACTAATGTCTGAAAAAAGCTCATCGGCTTTCCTTGGTGAAACATCGTTTCATCTGTTTTTAACGCTAAAAGTTTTAATGCCACATCTGCTTGCTCTACACCATCATGAATATTAGAAGCTGCTGCAAACTTTTTTTCATCTTTATAGACTTCTTGCGTAACACGACAATTTTGTGTTGTCATAAAATAATAACTTCCATAATTCTTTTCTTCCTCTTCTAAGGCATATGCACCTGTTTTTGAGGTAAAAAGAACACCTGCTTCTTCATTCTCTTCTGAATTTTCAAAAACATAATCTTTTCCGCTTACAACATCCATTGCGTTAAAGAAATCCAATCCTTTTTCTCCGTTGAGATCTTGCCCTGTTTTGTGGATATCGTTAAATTCTTTGGAAAAGGTTCGAAGAAATTCATTCATCTGTGCCATATAATATGGGATTCCTTTATAGTCAATGTTTTGTCCAATATAAACTTCTTCTTCCTCATAAGAATAGGCTAATCCTTGTTCTCTTTCATCCAAAGAAAATTCATAGATATACTCTCCAGTTTCTTCGTCTTTTGTCACCTGAAAACCAGTATAAGTATACTCATAATTTCCAACTGTCAACTTTCCCTGTGGTGGAATATTCAATCTCATTTCACTATTATAATTCGTATTCGTGATTCTTATTGTATAATCCCCTTCGCCACCTTCTGCTTTGCCATGAAAAGCCTCTTCGTTGTTTCCATCTCGAACCTGCATTAAAGCATAAAATGCTCCACCTAAAGTTCCACTGTCTAAACTAAACTTTGAACCATCCTCAAATGCAATATCAAACAATCCATCAATATCCATCTGATTGATTTTTTCTTTTCTTGGTACACAAATTAAATTGTTGACATGATCATCTTCTACTATGATCTGTCCATTTATACGTACAATATAACTTGAAATACCTACATCATCTCCTATGACACGCTCTGTTACTTTAACAGCACCTGATTTAGAGAGTTCATCAATTAACAGGGCTCTTTGATCTCGTAGATCGTTGGCTCTTCTACCATTTACCTCTATCACATTGATCTGTTTATTAAGAGAAGCAATTCTTGAAGTAATAGAATTGACATGTTCTACCTGATTTTTAACTTCAATATTACATTCATCCTGAACCTTTCTCAAACTTTCTGAAAGGAAGTTAAAATATTCGCAAAAACTTTGACCATAACTAGAAACTTGAGTTCGAATCGTTAAATCGGCAGGACTTTTTGTAAGCTCTTGTAAACTATCATAAAATTTATTAAATGTTGTTGTAAATCCATCCAATGTTAATTCATTAAAATAACTTTCAATCTGTGTCATATAACTATTCTTTGTATCATATTCGCCAAGTAATGTACTGTTTTTTAAATATTTCAGATCATAATATTCATCACGAACCTGAACGATATCCTTAACATCTACACCAGTTCCAGCCATACCGTAACTACTATAAACGCGAAGTGCACTACTTGCTTCCTGTTTTACCTGTTGTCTTGAATAGCCTTCTGTTTCTGCATTGGAAATATTATGAGCAGTTGTGTTAATTCCTGCATTAGCTGCATAGATTCCTGACTTTCCAATCGTTAAACCAAAAAATGTTGATGGCATATTTTCTTCCTCCCTTTTTACATTCTTGTAAGAAGATGTTCCAACATATCATCTACTACGTTGACATATCTTGCTGCAGCATTATAGGCATGATGGAACTTAATCATATTGGTCAATTCTTCATCGGAAGAAACTCCTGCAACTTCCATTCTCTGGTTATTTAAACTATCTGTCATCACCTGCTGATTTTTACAAATAGAATCTAACTTTTCTCCTTTTGCTGCAATTTCTCCAATAAACGCATTATAATACTGATCAAAATTATTCATGGTCAAAGTATTTGGATCTAAAGTTGCAAATGGAGTCTGCCATGCTGTAACTAATTTATTTGCGGTTTCTAAGTCGTAATCTTTTGTTCCCCCTTGTAGTGTCAGAGGCAGTTTAGACTGATCTTCCAAAACTTTTTGATTTACACGGATCTCTCCAAGCGTATAAAGTGAATAATTATCACTTTTATCCTCTTCATAATAAATTCTTGCTGTCAAGGTCGTTCCGTCTTCTAGTGTAATCTCCTGTGGATCTAAATATCTCGGAATAGATTTTCTTGAAAATAATTCCTCTCCTAGTGTTGCCGGAGGTCCATCCATACCAATCGGAGCATTTTCCTCATCTAAAATCTTAATTGTCGTATCCTCTTCGTATGTATATTCTGTCCCATTTGGCATAGTAACTGTAGTTCCTGCTGGTATGACTACTTCTTTATTTGGACATAAAATATCGTTTAAAGTAGTTACAATTCCGTGAATTAATTGATCAAACTGTGCTTGAGTGCTCATGATAATAGAAGGATTGATTTCTCTATTATACTTTTCTACAGCTAAATTGTACTCATTGAGTGCAAAATCATATTCTTCCGATAAAAACTCTCCATCTTCATCATAAAAATTATCTTTCACCGGTGCAACTGGAATGTCCAAATAGTTAGCAACTTTAGTTCCTCTTGCCAATAAAAGACCTTTTAGCGAGCCTATATCTGTACGTTCTTCTAATGAAGGAAGTCTATTAAAATCAAAAACTTCAGCATCTCCATAGGAAGGCCAGATCGGAACTAACATCTGTGAATTTTCATTTGCAGATATCCCCTCTGGAAGATTTCCGTCTTCATCTAACTCTAACTTTTCAAACTGTAAGTCTGCAATCGTCTTTGTACTCATATGAAGCACCATATCCTCTAATACAAATGGTACTCCTTCTGCGACTACAGTTACTTTTCCCTGTGGATTTTCACGATAAGATATTTTGATAAGCTGTCCCAATTCATCTAAAAGACTATTTCTCTCATCTCTTAAATCATTGGCATGTTCTTGTTTTGCTGCTTCATATCCACTGATTTTATTATTTAATTCGTCGATACGATCTCCAATTTCATTGATTCTATCAACATTGGATTTAATTTTACTATTCAGATTTAATTGATATTCTTTTAGCTGATTATGTATATTTTCAGCACGCTCAATAAAACTAACTCCCGTTTCAATTAAAGAAGCACGTGTTACAAGACTGTCTGGTTCTTTTGCTAACTCCTGTAAGGCTTCCCAAAGATCTTCAAGGTTATTTTGAAAAGCGACACCTTGTAATTCTCCCATTTGATTTTCAATTTCATCTACTGTTTCATACTGAGAATCATAAAAACCCTGACGTCCTACCTCTCTTCGGTATGCCTTATCCAAAAAAGTATCTCGAACTTGTAATACTGCCTGTGTATCTACTCCTAGACCACTTTGTAAGGTATTGTATGCTGTTTGACCTAAATTTACAAACGGAGAACTGCCAAGAAGCACTTGCTGCCTGACATAGCCCTCCGTATCTACATTTGCAAGATTATGACCGGTTGTATTCAAAGAGTACTGGCTTGCTCTAAGCCCGGATACACCGATATACAAACTACCCATTAATGACATAGAATCTCACCTCATTCTGGTTATTGTTTTGCATCAAACATCCCTGTTTGTGCAATCTGCGACTCCCATTGAGCTGCTGTCTTTGTATAGTTATTTGTCCCCGGTGACATCCTTGTACTCTGAATCAAATTCATATTGAATTCTATCATCTCTAGGGATTGTTCAATTAAAGATTTATTTTGATCATTGACTTGAACCAGCCGTTTTAAGGTCTTTTTCAAAGAATCATGTACACTGCATAATTCCTTATGTTCCTTTGGCTGTTTTTTCAGAAGCTCTACAATCGCTTTGATATTTAATGTTTCTGGTTTACGGTTTGTCACCGTTGCCATATTAATAATGACCTCCTGCCTTTTACGTTCAAGAGCATTGATTTGTTCCACTACCCGCTGCTCCTGTTCTGTAATCTCTTGCAAGGCTTGGAGGTCATTTTTAATAATAGTCTGTGTCTTTTTTTCTTCTATCGGAATCAACTTCTGGTAAATTTCATCTTCCGACTGTAACACTGTAATCAATTCTTCTATTAAGCTCGCCACGTTTTTCCCCCCGTTCGAACTTTTACACGGATTGATTAAAATAACGATCAATCAGTTTATCTGCTAACTTTTCTCCGCTTACATCATAAGTTCCAGAGGCAATCTTTTGCTTAATCGCCTCTACCTTATCCTCTCGAATATCCGGGGCGGCTGCAACTGCTGCTTTTGCTGTCTGATAATCCTTTCCGGCTTGAGAAATCTCAACTTTATCCTTGAAGCTTTTGCTCTCCGACCTTTTAATTTTTGTTGTTTTATCCGCTTGATAGAGCTGGCTCACCTTATGAAATGTATCAATACGCATACTTTTCACCACCTGACTTTTATTCTTTTAAGCACTAATCCTCTACTTGTATTATCGGATAAATTCTGGATTTCTTTAGAGGAAAAGCGAATAAATTAAAAGAAAGAACTAAAATCAAAAGTTGCAAAGTAATCTTTTGGCGTTTCTGCACGTCTGATTAATTCTACACTCTGATCCATTTTTAATAAAAGTTCTGCTGAACGAAGTCTTCCATTATAATTATATCCCATAGAAAAACCATGCGCTCCTGTATCATGAATTACAAGATAATCCCCAATTTCAATTTTAGGAAGCATACGATCAATAGCGAATTTATCATTGTTTTCACAAAGAGAACCTACAACATCATACTTGTGATCGCAGATAAACTCTTCTTTTCCCAAAACTGTAATATGATGATATGCTCCATACATAGCAGGACGCATCAAGTTTACAGCACAGGCATCCACCCCAATATATTCTTTATAGATGTGTTTTTCATGAATTACTTTTGTAATCAAATGTCCATATGGAGCTAACATATATCTTCCTAATTCTGTATAGATTGCTACATTTCCCATTCCTTCTGGCTCTAAGATCTGTTCATAGGCTTTTCTTACACCCTCACCAATCACTTCAATATCATTTGGTTGCTGATCGGGATAATAGGGAACACCTACTCCTCCAGAGAGATTGATAAAGGTAATACAAACTCCTGTCTTTTTAGTAATCTCTACAGCAAGTTCAAAAAGTGTTCTTGCTAACATCGGATAATAGTCATTTGTTACAGTATTACTACATAAAAACGAATGAATCCCAAAGTTTTTTACTCCCATTGTTTTTAAACGGGTAAACGCTTCTATGAGTTGTTCTTTTGTCATACCATATTTTGCATCACCCGGATTATCCATAATAGAATTACTAACCTTATAAGTTCCACCGGGATTATAACGACAGCAGATCGTTTCTGGAATTTTACATTCCTTTTCTAAAAAATCAATCATTGTAATATCATCTAAATTAATAATACCTTCTAACTGTCTTACTTTTGTAAATTCTCCTTCTGGGGTATCATTAGACGAAAACATAATATCACTTCCATGAAAGCCACATGCCTCACTTAAAAGTAGTTCTGTCATGGAAGAACAATCAACACCACAACCTTCTTCCTGTAATATCTTTAAAATAAAGGGATTAGGAGTTGCCTTAACCGCAAAATATTCTCTAAATCCTTTATTCCATGAAAACGCTTTTTTTAATCTAACTGCATTTTCTCGAATCCCCTTTTCGTCATAAATATGAAATGGCGTTGGGTACATTTTAGCAATATCTATTATTTTTTCTTTTGTTATAAAGGGCTGTTTCATTTTTTTCCTCATTTCTACACGTTTTTTATAAATCTGATGGTGTATGTGTATACGTAGAAGAATCGATTGCTACCATAAGATCTACAACCTTTTCCGCTGCATGACCATCATCAAAAGGATTATATGTCTGATAAAAGTTTTTACTTACCTGCTCATATTCTTCTGGAAAATAATCTTGAATACAGTGAATTAATTCTTCTGTATCTCCTACAACAGGACCTGGTGCTTCTTTCATTAAATCAAAATAAAATCCACGAAGCTGATTTTTATAATGATCTAGATCATAGGTATAAAAAAACATTGGTCGATGTAATAAACTATAGTCAAACATGACAGAAGAATAATCTGTAATCAACAAATCAGAAACAAGATAAAGCTCTGCAATATCTACTTTTGCATCCATTTCTTTTATAAATCCCTGATAACTACTCCAATCAATTTTTTCCTGTACCATATAGTGATACTTTACCAGTAAAATAGAGTCCTTTCCAAATGCTTGAAACATCTGTTCAAAATTCATTTCTGTTGCAAATTTATAGTTTTGTTTATCATAATAAGCATTATCTCTCCAAGTTGGAGCATAAAGCATAATTCTACGATCAGTAGGAAGTGAAAGTTTTCGTTTTAGTTTTAAAATTTCTTCCTGAGAATTTTTTAGAAATAAAATATCATTTCTGGGATAGCCTATCTCTAAAATCTCACCATGAAAATCAAATGCTCTGCGAAAAGTTTCTGTTGAGAAAGGATTTTGGGAGATTAAATAATCCCAAGTTGCACTATTTTTGCGAAACTCCTGTCGATATTGTTCTAAATCCGTTGTTTCTGCCATATCCACCCGTTCCATATCCAATGCCAATTTTTTTAATGGAGTTCCATGCCATGTCTGTATATAGGTGACGCCTTTTCGTTTAATCATATAATTTTGAAATCTAGTGTCACAGATCCAAATTCCAGCAACCGCCATCAAGTAATAATAGCGTAAACGGCTATTTTTTACTTTTTTTCCTGTTCCGGGTAGATCTATTTTTTTTGGATCATTAAAAATATAATAACATTTAAACTTTTGATCCAATCCCCGACGCAATATTTCCTCATAGATAGCACGAGGATTTCCTATATAATTTCTTCCCAGATTACTTTCTAAGATTACAACATTTTTTTGGATCGGTAAAATACGTACCATACAACGATATAACAGTAAAACAATTCGTTTGAGCAGTTTTTTCAACGCTTCATCCCCTTATTATAATTACTTTTTTAAATCTTGTTTAATCTTTGTTGTAGAAACCCCCTCTGTTCGTGGCAGATAAACTACTTCACAATACTCTTTTAAAAAATCAAATTGTCCTTTCCAATCATCTCCCATTACAAAAATATCAATTTGATTTTCCTGTACATCCTTAATCTTTTGTTCCCAGTTATATTCTGGAATTACCTCATCTACGTATCGAATTGACTCTAAAATTGTCTTTCGATCTTCATAGCAATGATAGGCAGTTTTATGCTTTACAGCATTAAACTCATCAGTCGAAAGAACCACTAATAAGTAATCTCCTAACTCCTTTGCACGACGTAGTAAATTAATATGCCCTACATGAAGCAGATCATACGTTCCATAAGTAATTACTTTTTTCATCTTTTTCCTCATTTCTTATTTATTTACAATTTTTAGAAATTTTGAATTTCTGTTTCATCTTCCAATTTTTTTGACTGATGTAAAATTTGATATTTCTCTTTTTTTATAATTATCTCAATATAATCCTTTACCGAATTCCAAGGCTGTTTTACACAAATTCCGCCATGTCCTGAATCCAAATTATGGGCATCTCCTCCACCAGTTAATGGCTTGTTATATTGCTTGGCATATTGGATTGCCAATTCATTAAATTTAGGATTTCGATTGCCAAAATTATATCCTTCTACTGCATCTACAAAGTCTGGATATACTTTTGCTTTTGGCAGATAATTGGCTTCTCGAAATGGGTGAGCATGTACAACCATACCACCTACTGCTTTTACTTCTCGATACTGATCTGCAACACTCCAATTTAACATCTGTGGATGAGAAAGTAACCATTCTTTTCCCACTCCATAAAGTAAAAATTCTGTTCCTCGAAAATTTGTTTCTAATCCAAAAAATACAGAAAGCCCAATTTTTTCTCCCTCTTTTTTGGCATGTTCATATCCAAGACAGAATAATTCAATCTTTTCCTGCCACGGAATATCTCTTGGGATACAGGTATTTCCTCCGAAAAAGTGGTCTGTCACAATAATTCCTGTATATCCTAACTTTTTATACAATCTTACCTGTTGTGCACCAGAAAGAGAGGCGCAGGCACTTGCCTCTCTGGTATGCAGATGTGTTTCATACAAATATTCCATTGTTTCCTCACAATCTTTTTATAAGCTTTTATTTAATGAAACAGGGCATCTCTCAAAAACTGATAGGATTCTTTTTGAAGCTGTGCAACCCTTTTTCTTAACGCTTCTTTATCCTTGATTAAAAGCTGAGAAAACTCTTGAAACTGGCTGGTTTGATATAAAATATGATCCTCTAACCCAAGTGTCTTTAAAAGATCACTTGTTCTAGTTCCTGTACTGGTATGCAGCATAGATACAAATGGCTTTTCATAAATAATAGAAAATACTGTCCCATGAAAAGAATTTGTCAGTACAAATTCAGCTCCTTCTATCTCACTTAAAAATTCATCTGGTGTATCAGAAGCAAAATTATATAATTCATTTTTAAAAATCTTTTGTCTTCTTCGTTGAATAACTGGAATTCCCAAAGAGACAGAAATTCTATTAGCAAAAGAAATCAGAGCACTATTTTTTTCCATCATATAGACTAAAATATACTTTCCCTGCCGTTTCACTGGTTTTCGTAGCTGTTCATAATCTTCTTTTTTTAATAAAAGTGTAGGATCTACTGTTACACAAACAGGTCTTTTCGCAAGTGCTTCAATTGCAGGTCTTGTACTTTCCTCACGTACAGAAATCGCTGTAAAATCCTTTAGACTTTCTTCTACGTCTTTTCGATATTGTGCATAGATATAATCTCTTCCTACACTTGCTGCATAAGAAACTTTTCTTTTTCCTCGCTCTGCAAAGTTTAAAAAATATGCTGGATCATATCCACCAATATGATCGCTGTTCCAGACTTGATCACTTCCTGTAATATATACATCCAATCCAAGCGTTGCCGCTTTTAACTGTTCATAGTCTGTAAAATCTCCTAAAAGATTTAGATGTTCCTTTAAAAATGTCTGATATTTTTCATACTTTTCCCATTGTTGACGGACAGTAGCACGATACCTTTTTTTCAGTAAATATCTGCGTTTTTTAGCAAACGTGTCCTGTTTTGGAGCTCGATAAAGCCTATCTATAATTTCTGGATGATAGTGAATGACACAAGGTTCTACATCCAGCTTTTTTAATGCTTGCTGAAGTGCCCAAGTCTGCAAGCTTGCACCATAATTATGAGCACTGTGAAATGTGATCACCCCTGCCTTCATTGTTCTACCTCCTTTAATACTTCACTTAAATTAAAATCTGTATTAGAATCCACTATCCACCCTTTCGATTTTTGAGGAATCTTTTGTTCAAAAAACTCTTTTAAATCCTCTTTTGCAGTTATATAATGAAATCCATCTAGTCTCTTAAAAATATAATTTCTAGAATTTCTATATTTTCTTGATTCTTGATAACGTTTTGGACTAAATCCTTTTAAATTCATTACAGTAACGGCTTGAAACTTTTGACACATTTTTAGAACAAGTTTATCCGCAGAAGAATAATTAATTACAATATCAAAAGAAGCATTTCCAAAATATTTCAAATTTTCACGTTCTGCAATCTTTTCCATACACTGTTCTACTGACTTCCAACCTACACCAAACTTAAAAGAAAGCCCTGCCATAAGTCGTTCTTTAATTGTAAAATTTGCATCAAAAGACAATGCCAAATAAGAAGCTGTGCGATTTAATTCTGAGAGAATCGACGTTGTCTTTCTTAATTCAGAGGCTTTTGCACAAAGAAAGAAGTTATATTTTTCAGAATCTATCTCATTGATCATATTTACTAACTGACGAAGAGCTCCTTTTTCTCCTCCTTTTGTAAAAATAAGCACATTTTTCTTTCTATTAACTTTTACTGGTTCAAGAGAAAACTCTGCGTTTTTTCCAAAAAATAATGCTTCACAGACTTTTTCTGCTGTTTTAGCAGAGTCATATTTACAAAATTGTTCAAAAAACTGTGGATATTCTTCTTTCTTTGGCTTTTGATTGATAGCCTCTATCAATTCTTCTACGTTATCTGCCTTTGGAAATTCTAAACTATCTAAATCCAAATACATTCCTCGATCTGCTAAATATTCTTCTCTATCATAAGTAAAAAGTATAATCCTCTTTTTGGAAACAGCATAGTCAAACATAATACTGGAATAATCTGTAATCAAAAGATCGCTGGCATTTAAAAAGTCATACGTTTCATAGCCTTCTGGAAATGCTCTAATATGATCAAAATCCTCTAAATTCATTGCTGATTTTACAAAAGGATGCAGTTTAACAAAAAGTACTTGGTCATCTTCTAAGCCATCATCTAACTCATAAAAATAATTTGTCAGTTCTTCGATCTGTTTTTTATTTTCTTTTTTAGTAAGCAGACCTCTCCATGTTGGCATATAGATCATAACTTTCATTTCTGTTAATTCTAAATCTCTACGAATTTGATCATATCTTTCCTCTCTAAAAAAGGCAGAATTTCTTGGATATCCAGATAACATTACTTTTCCTTGATAGAGATTTGGAAGCATATAGTCATTTAAGAACACATCTCTGGAAAATTCATTTTGATAGAGTAGATAATCTGTAATCAGAAAATTTCTCTGAACATTTCCAAGTCCATATTCTCTCTTTGGAACAATTCTCCCCATTGCTTTTAATGGAGTTCCATGCCAAGTATTCAAATAGACCTGTTCAGGGCGTTTAATATAATAAGTTGGAAAACTGGTATCTGTAATCAGATATTTTGCTGTTGCTAATAATTTTTGATAGTTTTTTGATTGGATATCTTCTAGTACGACATAATCCATTTCATATCGTTTTAAGAGATCCTGAATCGCTTCAAAAAGCGACATTTTCATAACTAAAACAATTTGAAATTTACGATAGCTTTCTTCTTTCATTGCCATCAGCATATAAAAAATATTTCCTGCTAAATCATCTCCATGTTTGGACTCAAAGAGAACTAAATTTTCATTGACTGGAAGTTTTTCATAATACCTTGTATAAACGACATCTTTAGGTAGATGAAATAGTTTAAGAAAAGGAATTCTGCTGCATAAAAATCTAAATTTATGCTGACTTTTTTTAAACTTACGCCATCCTCTTTTCAGTTTTTTCTTAGAAGACCTTAATTTAGATCTTAATTTAATTGCCATAAGTGGAAGTCGTTCTTCTTTTTTAACTCTGGCAACTAAAATATTCCTGTCACAATACACTGGAAATTTTGCCCTCATATTTCTGGAGGTACTATAACGCAAATAGTGATTTTGCTGCCATCCTTCAAAATGACTATCTAAAAAATCATAAGATTCTGCAATTAAGCGTAACTTTAATTCCAGTTTCTTTCGATTTTCTATCTGAAACATAGAATTATAACGAATTAAAATATGTCTTGTACAAATAAATTCAATTTCTTCATAAAACTCTTCAAAGCATCCATCTGCACGTAATCCATCTACTAAAGTTTGAAGTGCCTTTGTAATATCCAAAGTCCCTTCCGAAAAACTACTTAAAAAACTTCCTGTATTTGTCTTTCGGTAATTATAGAGATATTCTTTTAATACTCCTATACTGTTTGCTGCACATACAATTCGATATACTACTGCTAAATCTTCAAATCGTATCCCCTCTGGAAATGAAAACTGCTGTAATAAACTTCTGCGATAGAGTTTGTCCCAAGGAAAAGGGGAAATATGAGTAAGTTGAAACTTTTGTTCATGCAGATTAAAATTAGTACTAAAATTAATATGATAAGCCCTGCTGGTTTTTTTAATAAATTTTTCCCGTTCTGGATTATAATAAGCAGCATAATAATTGCAGAGTACGACATCATTCTGATCCTGTATCGCTTTAAGATACATCTTTTCACACATTTCTGGCTCTAAAAAATCATCACTGTCTACAAACAAAACAAATTCTCCATGTGCTCGTTTTAAGCCATAATTTCTAGCATGACTTACTCCCTGATTCTTCGTAGAATAGACGGTCATTTGTTTTTGATGTGATGCTTCATACGTTTTTAGAATTTCAAGACTGCCATCTGTGCTTCCATCATTTACGGCAATTACTTCTATTTCCGTTAAAGTCTGTCCGAATACACTGTCAAGACAATATGCAAGATATTGTTCGACGTTATATACAGGAATGACTATGCTGACTTTGCAATCGGTCATTGCAGTTCCTCCTGTCTTTTTAACACTTTCTCACTTGTTTCAATCCACTCGTAGCAGTTAAGAGCAAGACAATTCTGTGGATTACTTCATGGCAGTAGGCGATACTCGCCCGCTACTGCCGTTACAATTGTTTCTAGCAATTCCTCCCCTACCTAAGAAGAAGAGCAATCCTTGCTGTTAATTGTTAAAATTGCACACATATAATTATTATACTTCGAATTTTCTCTAAGTGCAATAGAAAGATTTTTTTGAATTTCCGTAAATTGTAAGATCAATAAAATATCCTCAATGATAGTATAATCTCAAATAAAAGAAATAAGTTTATCATTATTTTACTTTAAAGGTTATTTTTTTATCTTTTGCATATGATTCTGCATAGGAACCTTTTTTTCCATATATGACAATTTTACTGTCACAATCCGCAAACGCTATATTCCCAATCTTTGTTACACTAGCTGGAATTGTCACACTGCTCAGGCTTTTACATTCATTAAATGCACCTTCGCCTATCTTTGTCACACTATCTGGGATTGTCACTTTTTTTAGATTATCGCAATCTGAAAATGCCCAGCTTCCGATCTTGGTTACTTCTTTGGGAATTATTATACTTGTCAAACTCTTACAATCATAAAATGTCCAATCCTTTATCTCTGTTATTCCTTTTGGTATTGTTACACTTTTTAGACTACTACAGCCAAAAAATGCACTTCTTCCTATCTCCTTCACGCTATCTGGGATCGTTATACTTGTCAGACTATTGCAATTTAAAAATGCACTATCCCCTATCTTTTTCATACTATCTGGGATTGTCACTTTTGTCAGACTATCACAATCTGAAAATGTATCTGTTCTGATCTCTGTCACCCCTTCTGGTATCATCACACCTTTTAGACTACTACAGCCAAAAAATGCACTTCTTCCTATCTCCTTCACACTATCTGGGATTATCACTCTTGTCAAGTTACTGCAATTTGAAAACGCTTCATCCTCTATCTTCGTTACACTATTGGGGATTGTCACTTTTTTTAGATTATCGCAATCTGAAAATGCCCGAACTCCTATCTCCTTCACCTCTTTTGGAATTGCTATCTTCCCACTACATGTACTACCATCAATCAAAATTCCATTCACAATAACAAATGGATTCTTTTTTTGTTGATTTGAAAGCCATAGAGTATTGTTAAACGCTCCACCCCCTATCTTTGTCACAGTAGTTGGAATTGTTACTCTTTTTAGATTACTACAACTTAAAAATGCACTTTCTTCGATTTCTGTCACACTAGCTGGGATTATCACTCTTTTTAGATTGCAATTTGCAAACGTACTTTCCCCAATCTTTATCACCCCTTCTGGAATTGTTATGTCTGTAAGACTTTTACATCCTGAAAATGCCTTATCTCCAATCTTCGTTACCCCTTTTGGAATTATCACATTTTTTAGACTATCACAATCTGAAAACGCTCTAAATCCTATCTCTGTCACACCTTTTGGGATTGTTATACTTGTCAAACTCTTACAATCATAAAATGTCCAACCTTCTATCTTTGTCACACTATCTGGAATTGTCACACTTTTTAAACTGTTACATCCCAAAAACGCATCGGAACCTATCTCTTTTACCCCTTTTGGTATCGTCACACTTGTCAGACTACTGCAATTTGCAAACGCACTTTCCCCGATCTTCGTCACTCCTTCTGGAATTGTTATATCTCCTCCACTACCATGATAATTGACTAATACCCCTTGACGAATCTCAAAATCCTCTGATGTGCTTTTTGCACTTAATATTTGTTCCTGCATAAATCCTATACATAACATTGTTGCAAGCAGCAAAAAGCTTATTATCCGATATTTCTGTTTTTCCCAACCTCTTCTTTTTTTCATCCTTTCCATAGCATTTCTCCTCACTTTTTAATTTTTTAAAAGTAAAAAAGCTATCTAACTTCAGAAAACCCTTTCTTCCAAAGATAGTGTTTTCTAATTCAGATAACTTTTTTCTGATATTGTAATCTTTTAGCTGTCGCATTAAGGACTAAATATACAATATTTTGTGTTTTATACGGCAGTTTTCACTTTATTTTTATATACTTTCCTTTACTTCTGCGATGAAAGCTTCATAAGGTCTTAATATACCTTCCTTTTGATCTTCGTAGTTTTGAATAAGATAGTTTGTAATATCCAACTTTAAATCTTTTATGGAAAATTTAATTTCTTTACCATGAAAATTTGCTATAACACAAATTGTTTGATTTCCAAGCTTTCTAAGATAAGCAAAAATATCTGGATGATCTTTTAAAAGTAGTTCATAACTTCCTTCTGCAAAAATTGGTTTTTCTTTTCTAAGAGAAATCAATTTTTGATAGTAATAAAAAATGGAATCTTTCTTTTTTAGTGAACCTTTTACATTGATCTCTTTATAATTTGGATTTACTTTTATCCAAGGATCTGCTGTTGTAAATCCAGCATTTTTTGTATCATCCCACTGCATCGGCGTTCTGGCATTATCTCTACTTTTGACATAGATAGAATTCATAATGTCATTCTTTTCATAGCCTTTTGACAATCTTTCCTGATATATATTTACTGTTTCAATATCACGATATTCTTCAATCGGAAACTGTACATTTGTCATTCCAATTTCTTCTCCCTGATAAATATAAGGAGTTCCCTGCATACCATGTAAAATTGTTGCTAACATTTTTGCTGATTCATCATGGTATTTCGAATCGTTGCCCCAACGGGAAACGATTCTAGGAAGATCGTGGTTATTCCAAAATAAACTGTTCCATCCAGTCTGATACAGTTCTGTCTGCCATTTTGATAAGATTTCTTTTAACTTTAAGAAATCTAATTCTTTCAAGTCCCACTTTTCTTTCTCTGGCTGTTGATCTAAGTTAATATGTTCAAACTGAAATACCATAGAAAACTCACTTTTATCAGGTGCACTATATAATCTGGCACGTTCTATATCTGCTCCCCATGCCTCTCCTACTGTAATCAAATCTCCCTTTTGAAAAGTTTCTCTGGATAATTCTCTAATATATTCATGTAGTTTTGGTCCATTTATTGTGATTTTCTGATCAGGTTCTTTTGCAATTTGATCAATGACATCTAACCGAAATCCGCCGACTCCCTGTTCCATCCACCAAAGAATCATATCATAGATCTCTTTTCTTAGTTTTGGATTTTCCCAGTTTAAATCTGGCTGTTTTACAGAAAATTGATGAAAATAATATTGATTTAATTCTGGCATCCACTCCCAAGCAGAACCTCCAAAGCAGGCTTTCATATCATTTGGGGGTGATTCTTTACTTCCGTCTTTCCAAACATAATAGTCATGATAAGGGTTGTCCTTTCCCTTTTTCGCCTCTAAAAACCAAGGATGCTCGTCAGAAGAATGATTTAATACCAAGTCCATTATGATCTGGATTCCTCTTTTTTTAGCTTCCTTTATTAGATTTTGCATATCCTCTAGTGTTCCAAACATCGGATCGATATCTTGATAATCTGAAATATCATATCCATTGTCATCTTGTGGAGATTTACATACTGGAGAAAGCCAAATAGCGTCAATTCCAAGTTCCTTTAAATAATCCAGTCTTTGAATAATTCCCTGTAAATCTCCAATTCCATCTCCATTGCTGTCTTGATAGCTTCTCGGATAAATCTGATATACTACTGCGCGTTTCCACCAAGGTGATACCTGTTGTTCCATATACCTTTATTCCTTTCTCTATATAGTCTTAAAAACCTTTCTATTTATTGCTAATTATATAGTATACTTTTTTCTTGCGTCAAGAATTTCTTTTATAGTATTCTTTCATTCTATTATTATTTTTTTACAAAAATATACAGCAGATAAGAACATTTGTACTCTTTTTTGGCTTGAAATATTTTTATCTTCTGTTATAATAATTATATTTTCTATCGTAAATTAGATAATTTTCGAAGGGTTGCCATAAAAATGTGGCAGAAAGGAGTATCATGGAACAATACAATGGAAGTCAGATTGTAGTCCTAGAAGGATTAGAAGCAGTGAGAAAACGTCCGGGAATGTATATTGGAAGTACTGGTCAGCGGGGACTTCATCATTTGATATGGGAAATATTAGACAATGGTATTGATGAACATCTGGCAGGATTTTGTAATCAAATAGAAGTTACTTTATTAAAAGATGGTGGAATCATGATAAACGATCATGGTCGTGGTGTACCAGTTGATATTCATCCTACAAAACATATTCCAACAGCAAGAGTTGTCTATACGATCCTACATGCAGGAGGAAAATTTTCTAATTCTGCCTATAAAGTTTCTGGAGGATTGCATGGAGTGGGTGCTTCCGTTGTCAATGCACTATCTTCAAAAATGATTGTAGAGATTCGTAGAGACAGAAAAATATATCGGGATGAATATGAAAACGGAGGATATCCAGCCGTAGAACTGATAGACGGTCTGCTTCCAGTAGTAGGAAAATGCAATAAATCAGATACTGGAACTCGTATTACTTTTTATCCTGATCCTACGATTTTTGAAACAGTAGAATTTAAACCTGAAATTATCCGAAAAAAACTAAAAGAGGTTGCCTTTTTAAATAAGGGATTAAAGATTCGATTTCAAGATCAAAATACAAAAGAAGATATCACTTACTATGAGGAATATGGTATTAAAAGTTTTGTTTCTTATCTAACCAGAGATATGGATGTACTTCATAAAGAACCTGTTTATATCGAAGGTATAAGTGGTGCAATCGAAGTTGAAATTGCATTTCAGTATACTACTGGATTTACAGAACAGATCAATGCTTATTGTAATCGAATTAATGTGGTAGATGGAGGAACTCTTGTTACTGGTTTTAAAACTGCTTTAACTCGTGTTATGAATCAGTATGCAAGAGAGCTTGGAATTCTGAAGGAAAAGGATGAAAATTTTGATGGAAAGGATATTCGTAATGGGCTATTTGTTATCATTTCTATTAAACATCCAGATCCACAGTTTGAAGGTCAGACCAAAACCAAACTTGGAAATACGGATGCGAAAGGTGCCGTTGATGAAATTTTTTCTGCTCAGGCTATCCGCTATTTTGATAAAAATGTCGAACTGTTAAAGAAAATTTTAGAAAATTCTATGCGTTCTTATACTGCCAGAAAAGCGGGAGATAAGGCAAGAAATGCAGTATTAAAACAGATTAATGATGTAGATACCAGAAGTAAATTAGCTTCCTGCTCCTCAAAACGCCCAGAAGAGTGTGAAGTTTATATTGTAGAGGGAGATTCCGCAGGTGGCACAGTAAAAACAGCAAGAAATCGAAGAACTCAGGCAGTCCTTCCTTTACGTGGAAAAATTCTAAATGTCGAAAAAGCAACCCTAGAAAAAATTTTAGTAAATAATGAAATAAAAACCATGATCGCCTCTTTTGGATGTGGTATTGGGGATGACTTTGATATTTCAAAACTTCGATATCATAAAATTATCATTTTAACAGATGCCGATGTAGATGGTGCACATATCAGTACTTTGCTTCTTACTTTCTTTTATCGCTTTATGCCAGAATTAATTTTAGAGGGAAAAGTATATCGTGGGCTTCCTCCTCTTTATCGAGTAGAATATGAAGTGACAGAACGGGGAAGAAAAAAGAAAAAATCAGAATACTTGTTTAATGATTTTGAATTAGAAAAGTTTCGCAAATCCTCTGGACATAAAATATTGACACTTCAGCGTTATAAAGGTCTTGGAGAGATGGACTCAGAACAACTTTGGGAAACAACACTAAATCCTGAAACTAGAATTTTAGCACAGGTAAGTATTTCTGATACCATAGAGGCAGATGAAATAACTACTCTTTTAATGAGCAACAATGTTCCACCAAGACGAGAGTTTATTATGGAAGAAGCTCAACATGCAAACTTAGATATATAATTTATTCTGTATTGTGCTGCATACAGAACATACTTAGAATAAATAATGGTCAGCACAGAAATGAGGAAAAAATGGATCATCAAACAGATCATATTATCCCTTTAGACTTTTCAGAAGAAATGAGAAATTCCTACCGTGATTATGCTGTCAGTGTTATCATTGCCCGTGCACTTCCAGATGTCAGAGATGGCTTAAAACCGGTACAGCGTCGAATTTTATATGCGATGAGAGAACTTGGACTCGATCCAAAAAAACCTCACCGAAAAAGTGCCCGTATTGTAGGGGATACAATGGGTAAATACCATCCACATGGCGATAGTTCTATCTATGACGCTCTTGTACATATGACAGAAGATTATTCTTTACAACTTCCATTGATCGATGGACACGGAAATTTTGGTTCAATCGACGGAGATGGAGCTGCTGCTATGCGATATACAGAAGCCCGTCTTTCTGAGGGAGGAATGGCACTCTTAGAACATCTCGACGAGAACTTAGTAGATTTTGAGCCAAACTTTGACGACAGTGAACAAGAGCCTTCTGTTCTTCCTGCTATGCTTCCTAACCTTCTTATCAATGGAACAACTGGAATTGCAGTAGGAATGGCAACTAATATTCCACCCCATAATATCAACGAAGTAATTGATGGCTGTATTGCATATATTGATAATCCTTCTATCTCTTGTGAAGCATTAAGAAAATATATTCCCGGTCCAGATTTCCCAACGGGAGGGATCATTATAAATAGTAAAGATCTCTCTTCTATCTATGAGACAGGAGAAGGAAGAATTAAAGTTCGAGCAAAAACGGAGATTGAAGCAGGAGAATATGGCAAAAAAAATATTATTATCTCAGAAATCCCTTATACCATTGCAGGAAATAAATCAAAATTAGTAGAAAGTCTTTCGACACTTATGAAAGATAAGGTATTTGATGAGATTGCAGATGTCCGTGACGAGTCTTCAAAAGAAGGAATTCGTATTGTTATTGAAGTCAAAAAGGATCGGGATATTAATAATCTGCTCAATGGTTTATATAAAAAAACAGCCTTAGAAGATACTTATACTATCAATCTTTTAGCTGTTCGAAAAAAACAACCTTATCTATTTAGTTTAAAAAGTCTGGTTCAAGAATTTATTTCATTTCAGCAAGAACTCTATACAAAAGAATATCAACACCTTTTAGAAAAAGCAAACAGACGTTTAGAACTGGTTGATGGGCTTATTCGTGCCACGAATATCATTGACTTGATAATTGAAATTTTACGTGGTAGTTCTTCTATCAAACAGGCAAAGGAATGTCTGACAAAAGGATGTACGAATGAAATTTCTTTTAAATCCAAACAGTCTGAAAAAATCGCCAAAACTTTAAACTTTACAGAACGTCAAGCAGACGCTATTTTAACTATGCAGCTAAGTAAATTAATCGGTTTAGAAGTTTTAAAACTAAAGGAAGAACATCAAACACTTTTAGATAGTATACAAAACTATCAAAAAATTTTAGGAGATCCCAAAGAACTTTTTAAAATCATAAAAGGTGCTTTAAGAAACTATAAAAAACGGTTTGGACATATCAGAAGAACACAATTAGCAGATTTAGAAACAACTGATTATATAGAAGAATTTAAAATTGAAGATATTTATGTATTGATTGATAAATTCGGTTATACGAAAGCTTTAGATGCAGCTGCATATTCTAGGACAGCAAAAGAAAATCTCCAAGAATATGTACAGACAATCCGAATGAAAAATACAGATAAACTCTGTCTTTTTACCGAAGAAGGAATGATGTATCAAATTAAAGCTTCTGCTATTCCAAGATGCCGTTTAAAAGAAAAGGGCACATTAATCCATAACTTATGTAAAATTGGACAAGAAACCATACTTCTTTATACTTGTTTAGAAGAACTATTTGAATCTTCACTTTTATTTCATACTAAAAATGGATTTATAAAACGAGTTTCTGGAATCGAGTTTGAAACCAGCCGTTCTGTCATAAACTCTACAAAACTGGATTCTGGCGACAGACTTGTCAGTATCATCATGTTATCTGCTAAAGAAATTTTAGAACAGGAACAAAAGGTAATCCTTTTAACAAAAAAGGGACTGACTCTAGGTTTTGCTCTTTCAGAAGTAGTAGAATTAAAAAAGACAGGCAGAGGAGTAAAAGCAATCACTTTAGTAGAAGGAGATGAAGTCGTCTTTACCATAGTTCTTCCTTCTTTAGAAGAGGCCTTTGAATATAATGGAAAACGTTTGTCTGCTAAAAAAATTCGTATGAGAAAACGAGGAGTAGAAGGTCAAAAAGTTACTCTTACTTAATATAAAAATGCCATAGAATTTATCTTAAATAAATTCTATGGCACTTTTAAATATCATCGATTCATCTTTTGAATAGAGCTTTGAATTTGTTCTGCTGCATGTGTAATTTCCTGATAAATTACTTCGGATTTTTTTGAAAGTTCTCCCATCTGTTTTGCTACAACTGCAAATCCAACTCCCGCTTCTCCCGCTCTAGCAGCTTCGATAGAAGCATTTAATGCTAAGATATTTTGACGAAATGCAATTTTTTCTAGTTCTTTTGTCTTTTGATTAATTTCTCTGACCGTTTCTGTTGTCTTTCCAATCTCTTGATTAAAATTACCCATATGTGAAGTATCTGTGCTTTGTATGTATTCAAGATTTACTGTCTGATTTATAACCTCTTCTAACAACTGTGCAGCAGCTTTAATCTGAGATTCTTTACATATTGGCACTTTTCTCAACGCATCAATATACTTTTTAGGTTCAATTCCAAACTCTTTGGCAAGTTCTACAAACTTGTCCTCATCTGGTTGTTGTGTAAAAACTTGTCCTCCAATTATTGCCCCAAGTTTTTCCCCTTTTACAACGATATCACAGGAAAATTCCATCAATCCTGCATGACATTCATAAATTCCTTTACCTTCCTTATCACATTTGGTACAACGACGCAATCCTTCTTTTGACCCTCTAGTATATGTCATACAAAATTCTGTAAAATTACTTCCCTTTGTAACATATCTTCCCTGCATGTCTATAATAATTACTGCAAATCCTGTTGCACTTGAAAAAGTATCCTGAAGCTTTTGTAATTTCTTTACATCCATAAAATCCTGTAATCGCATCCCCATACCTGCCTTTCCAAAGTATAACTTCTGTTTTTTTAGTATACCATAATAAAACACGAATATCAATTAAAAAAGAAAGGCATTTTCAATTCCTTTACCTTTCTTTTTATTATTATATTTACTTTCATTTAGTAAATCAAATTACAGACTGTATTGCCGCAGTATCGCAGTCTGTACTTCTTGTTATTGCCCTTTTTCTTAGAGCTATTTTCTACATAAACAGTGTAAAATGACACCATCTTTGGGCTGATCTACTTCTCCACGCTCACAATTAATTACTTTATATCCTGCTTCCTTCGCAAGAAGAACCATTTCATCTTGTAGAAAAGTTTCCCAGTAAATTGGTTGATTTTCAAATGGGTAAAATCTTCTTCCTTTGACACATTCTCTATGTTCTTTTATTAAATATTCATAGTCATGTCCAGAGAAACTTAATAACCCTCCGTCCCTTAATACTCTGCGACATTCCTTTAAAAAGTTATCTTTATAATCTTCACCATACATCAGTCCCAAAGTCTGCGACCAAATAATAATTACACTAAAAGAACTATCTTCAAAAGGAAGACTTTTTCCATCATACCATATAAATGGAATATCGTACTCATGCTGAAGACCTAACTGTTTTACTTTACGGATAACAAGTGGTGAACTGTCAATACCTGTAACCGCAAAACCTTTTCTATCTAAAGCAAAGGCTTCTCTTGCCAGACCGCAGCCAATATCAAGAATCTTTGCACCAAATGGAAAATACCGAAGAATTGCTTCTTCCCAAGACTTTAATTTTCCCTTTTCCCACTGTTCCATTTCTGAAACATTTTTTTCATCATTAAACCATTCTGTAACTATATTTTGATTCATAGTGCCCCCATTTTTAACTTTTAATTTAACTGTTCCATTTAACAAACGACAGAGTTATATTTGTACATAGCACTGCGGCAGCCTGTACTTGAATGATTCTGCTTTGTTCTACAGTATTATTATAAATGAAAGCATCAAAAATAACAACTAAAATCCGTATGGAAAGTTATACTTGATCAAAATTTTCTATATATTTACTTTTATTTATAACCTTATCTTTTGTTCCTTCTTGTTTTGGAAATTCTTCAATATTTCTAATACTAATACAATATGTCTGGCTTATACGTTCATAAAATAATTTATTTTTATTTCCAGATATTAAGTCAAATCCTATCACTATCATAAATATAATTGGGAAAAAACGTAATCCCAAAATAGGAATTCCCTCTCGCAAAAGACATTGTAATAGAGAAAGTTTTTTCTCTTTTCCATTGACTATTCTAATTTTTAACAACCATTTTCCAAAAGTGACTCCTTCTAATAAATAGAGTTGTATCACTGCAACGATTACAGCAAAGATAGCATTTTCCACAAAGGCAATTCCTAGAAAAATCCCTCCATCAATAAGTAACGCTATCCATCTGCGCCCGAAAGATACTACACGCCCTCTTTCATAAGCCATTCTGTCAATTTCTTCTCGTTTTGGAAGCAATTTTTTTGCTAATGCTCCAAATGGATATCCAATTACTGCACCAGATATATTCAAAAATATATCATCTACATCAAACAGCCGATAAGCTCTTGGATAAATTCCATATAGTCCTGACAGCTGTGTCAGCTCAAAAAATAGACTTAAACAAAAACCAAATCCTAACACTTTTCGAAAACTATATTGAAAATAATAATTCAAATAAACACCAAAAGGCATAAATAAAACTATATTAAACACTACCTGCAAAAAACAATTCTGTTTTACTGCTTGTAGATACGTAGAAGAATCCCCTAACTGAAACTTTGTTTCTCTAAGAAAATCTCTTACAAATTGAAATGGCTTTAACTGCATTGTTGGTGTCGTCATCTGACTGACTTCTTCTATAGATGGAAGTGGCAAAATAACTAAAAAATACATACATAACAAATATAAAATAAAGGAATATAAAATTACTGTTCGCAAAAAAGAAATTGAACCATATTTATGATATTGTTGAATCATATAAGGTAATGTAAAAAATGCTGCGATAATAGGAAAAATTAAAAATGCTGTTTTAATTGGAATAAGATAAGCCTCCATAAACTCCCCACCTTTCTTTGTTATCTCTATCTTAACAGAGAAAAAGAAGTTCTACCATCGAACAGGCTTACATTTTTCTTATTAAACTTACATTTTTGTAAGAATTTTAACCTCTCTACTAGAGAATCTGATAATCTGTTAAAAGCCAGCCAGCTTCTGATACTGGATAAATTTTTCCACACTCACTGCATTTTTTTCCCCATTTCATCTGAAATTTTGTTCCACAACTAGGACAATATGCTCCTAAGTGAAGTTGTCCTGTTTGTTTACACTCTTTATTACAGCTCATTGTAATCTGTAAACGTTCTCGCTTTTTTTTCACCTTTTCTTGCTCTAACATGAAAAGTTCCATTTGAACTTCTGTCTGAATTGTATAGCAATTTTCAGATATATATAAGTTTTTAAACTCTGTCTTTTTCACAAAACAATCTATAATATTCTGATAAATTCGGGGAATTTCTATTTGGTGAAAGAGAAATAATTCATATTCCTTTGGAGACTGAGCAAAATGAATGGTTTGTAATATATTTTCGAGATATCCTAAAAATAATTCTACAGAAAAAGAACTATCCCATTTTCGCATCTCTTTTTCTAGTTCTTGCGGTAATTTTGGACTTTCTTTCTTTAAAAAATGATATTTAAAATAGTGTTGTAATTTATTTGTATATCGAAAAAGATTTTTTAACAGTAATACTGATACAAATGCTATACAACTCCAAAGTCCAAAGGTAAGTATACTAAAAAGTATAATAAAACCAGAGCCATGATTTTGGAAAATCATAAAAAGCTCTCTGACAAATCCTATTGCTCCTACTGCAATCGCTACTATTTTTGCAAGCCAATCCATCATTTCATCACATGCTTGTCTAGCAGTCTGCTCTGTATATTGAATTCCAAATGCTGCAATTTTTTGATCTAAATCTTTTGGATATATAGGAGCATTACAATAACTACATGTACTTTCATTATATTCTTTAATTGGAATATTTTTTTTGCCACAGCATGGACAGATATCTCTCTTTTGACGGACAACACTATATCTGGCAGTATCTTCATAATATCCTTCATATAATAAAATTCCATCCTGTATATATGTCTTTTTTAGCCAGACAGATTCTTTGGCAACTGCAATCAGATATCTTTGATCTGTTAAATAATGAATAAAATAATTAGATTTTCCGCCCCAAGGCATTAAAAATTCTGGTTCTATTTTTATCCCTAAGATACGAAGGCGTTTTTTATGTAGATGTAGTACATAAAAATACCCTTCGGTTGTCTGAAATTCTAGGGTGTTTTTTTTTCCTGAAAAGTAATTGATATAATCATTTTGAAACTTTAAAATTCTATGTTTTATCGATAAATTTTCTATTTCTTTACTTTTATCTGTTTCTCTCCAACTTAATTTTTCTTCTTTTATCTGAATTGAAATTTCCATTATTTTTTACACCCACTATTTTGAAAAAATTTTTTCAATCCATTATATCCTAAATCTTTTCTATTTTCTAGTATATTTTAAAAAAATACAGGAAGAAAAATCTTTTTCTGATTTTTCTTCCTGCATTTTTTATAACTATAAATTATTTTGATTTTTCCTACTAAAAAATGTTTCTATCCACTCCATTGCCCAAAGCATAAAACGATGAGGAAATAGTTTTGAAAAAACTCTTAATGTATAAATTTCTCCTTTATAGATAGAAAGTTCTCTTCCCCTTTTTATATCATCTAGTGCTTTTGCTACTACTTTTTGTGGTTGCGCAAGAAAACAGTCCTTATACCAAGCACGATAACCTGTTTTTTCTGCAACATGAAAAAATTCTGTATTAACTGGACCGGGACATACTGTTGTAACAGAAATATCTCTTTTGTTTAACTCAAAACGTAATGCTCGCGAAAAACTTAATACATAGGCTTTTGTTGCTGCATAGACTGCAAAATGAAAGACAGGAAAAAAAGAGGCAATAGATCCCATATTGACAATATGACTTCCACCTTTCATATATTTGATACACTCTTTAGATAAAAACGTAAGTGCTATACAGTTTAAGCGAATCATATCAAGTTGTTCTTCTTCTTTCATTCGTGTTACTTCTCCTACTTTTCCAAAACCTGCACAGTTGATTAAAAAACGGATCTGTGGTTGTTCTTTATATAACAATTCCTTTATCGATCTCATTCCTTCCTGTTTGGTTAAGTCTAGCTCTATTATCTTTATAGGAATAGAAATTTCTTTTTCCAGTAGTGCTAATCTTTCTTTTCTTCTTGCAATCAGCCAAATTTCATCTAGCTTTTGATAACGTTTACTAATCTGAACTGTAAACTCTTTTCCAATTCCGGAAGAAGCCCCTGTAATTAGAGCAATTTTTTTCATGGAATTCTCTCCTTTCCAATGTATGGATCTTTATTATTTCCATGTTATTCCTCCAATATAATCCATAAGCCAATCAAAATATTGATATTTATGAAAACTTCCCTGAGTCATCATTTTTTTAATATTATCCATTTCTATCCATTTTGCTTGTGCTACTTCTTCCTTTTGTAACTTTAAATCTTTTTCCGATACTTCTGAGCGAATGACCCAAACTGCATTAAAACTGTCATGTCGTTTTAAAATTGCAAAAAGTTGTGCATCTTCTTTTTGTATCTGTATTCCCAATTCTTCTTTTAATTCTCTTTGACAGGCTTGCCAAGCATCTTCTCCATTTAGTGCTGAACCTCCAGTAACTGCCCAACATCCGGGAAACCACTCTACTGTATCACTTCGCTTTTGAACAAGAATCTGTTTTTGTTGATTAATTGGAAAAATGTGAACTACCAGATGATACTCTCCTTCTTTTAATTGTTTTCCACGTTCATGCAGTTTACCAGTCTTTTGAAAACAGGCATCATAAATATCCCATAATTCCACGATTTTTTCTCCTTCCGTAAAAACAAAAGAATACTATTATTCTACAATAGGAGTCCGTTCCTTTAAACTTAAATACTCTCTTCTTGGTGCAACATTTTTATAGGCAGGACGAATGATTTTTTCTGCACTTACAATTTCTTCTAGCCTATGTGCACTCCATCCAACAATTCTGGCAATGGCAAACATCGGAGTATACAATTCTACTGGAAGTCCTAACATACGGTAAACAAATCCACTGTAGAAATCGACATTGGTATTAACACCTTTATAAATACGTCTTTCTTTTGCAATAAGCTTTGGAGCTAATTTTTCTACTGTCATATAAAGCTGAAATTCTTTGGATTCTCCTTTTTCCTCCGCAAGTTCTTCAACAAATTTTTTAAAGATCTCTGCTCTTGGATCAGAAACAGAATATACTGCATGACCAATTCCATAAATTAATCCTGACTGATCGAATTCTTTCTTTTGTAATAGTCCAGAAAGATATACGGAAATCTTTTCTTCATCTTCCCAGTCTGAAATTTTTTCTTTAAGATCTTCAAACATCTGCATTACTTTAATATTTGCTCCACCGTGTCTTGGGCCTTTTAAAGAGGCTAGTGCAGCCGCCATTACAGAATACGTATCCGTTCCAGAAGAAGTAACTACTCTTGTTGTAAAAGAAGAGTTATTACCTCCTCCGTGTTCCATATGCAGTACCAATGCTAAATCCAAAACCGCAGCCTCTATTTTTGTATATTTTTGATCTGGGCGTAGCATTGACAAAATATTTTCTGCTGTAGAAAGTTCTGGATTTGGCTGGTGAATAAACAGACTGTTTCCAACAGTGTGATTATAGGCATTATAGCTATAAACAGACAACATTGGAAATTGACTAATTAAATTTAGACACTGTCTCATGACATTTGGAATAGAAGTATCTTCTGCTTTATCATCATAAGAATATAAAGTCAAAACACTCTTTGCCAAAGAAATCATTAAATTTTCTGCTGGTGCTTTCATAATAACATCTCGACAAAAATTTTGAGGGAGTGTTCGACGTTGTCCAAGTTCTTTTTTAAATTCTTCTAATCCACAAACCTCTGGTAACTCTCCAAATAATAGAAGATATGTTATTTCCTCAAATCCAAACCTATGTTCTGTCAAAAATCCCCTCGTTAGATCCTTTACATTATATCCACGATAAAACAGTTCACCAGGGCACGGAACTTCTTCTCCATCTACAACTTTTTTTGCATAAACTTCTGAGATATTTGTCAGACCAGCCATAACTCCTTTACCATTTAAGTCCCTTAATCCCCTTTTTACATCGAACTTACGGTATAATTCTTCATCCACCTTATTTCTTTTCACGCAAATTTCTGACAACCGCTGTACCTGCGGTGTAATTTGAAAAATAACTTCTTCCATCCGCACTTCCTCCTGCTATTATTATTTATTACATGAAATTACTATACTGAAAAAAAGCTATGCTTGTCAAGCAAAACTTTCCTAAAGACTAATCTCCTAATTTATTTTTCATTGTGATTATTTGCATTTAAGTTATCTAATAGTGCACATTTAATCTGATATAATTCATTGGAAAGGTCTACATAAACTTCATGAGGATTAATTAAGCGTCTTGTTTCATCCCATAAAGTATTTAGTTCTTTTGCACAATATTCTTTTATTTCCATTACAGATGGAGATTGATATACACACATTCCATTTTCAAAAATAGGAAGTAAGATTTCTCGCATTTTATAAGTTCCTGCTGGAAGATATGTCTTTTTCCAAGTGGCAAGAGGATCAAAGAGCATAAGCGGATTATCTTCTGAATATTTTTCTTCTGCCAATGCAATTAAATCTGCCTTGATTTTTCCACTTTCCTTTAAGTATACACGATATACTGTTTTATTTCCCGGGTTCGTAATTTTCCACTGATTTTCACTCAATTTAATTTTTGGTACAAAAATTCCATCTTTTTTAACTGCTGCAAGTTTATAAACTCCTCCAAAGGCAGGACAATCTTTAGAAGTAATCAAATTTGTTCCTACCCCCCAAGAATCAATCGCTGCTTTTTGTGTCTTTAAAGAATCAATTAAATACTCGTCAAGATCACTAGATGCACAGATGGATGCTTCTTTAAATCCAGCATTATCCAACATCTTTCTCGCCTGTTTTGAAAGATATGCTAAATCGCCACTGTCCAAACGAATTCCATACTTTTGTGGCATCCTATTTGCCTCTTTTAATTCTTGAAAAACTCGAATAGCATTTGGCACACCAGAACGAAGTGTATCATACGTATCTACTAATAAAGTAGCATTATTCGGATAAAGCTCTGCATATTTTCGAAATGCAGTTAGCTCATCTTCAAAACTCATAATCCAACTATGGGCATGTGTGCCTAATGCTGGTACATCAAACATCTTTGCACATAATACATTACTTGTTCCTGAACAACCTCCTATTACTGCTGCCCTTGCACCATACGTTCCTGCATCTGGTCCTTGGGCACGGCGTAGTCCAAATTCCATAACTGCATCTCCATGTGCTGCAAAACAGACACGAGAAGCTTTCGTTGCAATTAAACTTTGATGATTGATAATTGTTAAAATTGCGGTTTCTACTAACTGTGCCTCCATGATTGGTGCAATCACCTTTACTAATGGTTCCATTGGAAATACAACTGTGCCTTCTGGAATTGCATAAATACTTCCAGTAAAATGAAACTTTCTTAAATATTCTAAGAAATCCTCATCAAATATAGATAAACTTCTCAGATATGCAATATCTTCCTCTCCAAAATGAAGATTTTTAATATAATCGATTACCTGATCTAATCCACAGCAAATAGCATAACCACTTCCAGATGGATTACTGCGGTAAAATACATCAAAAATAACGGTTGGATTAGAATGATTTTTAAAATACCCCTGCATCATAGTCAGTTCATAAAAATCTGTTAATAATGTTAGATTTTGATCTGTCATGAATAACCTCATTTCTGCGCTGCCTTATACTGTCAGTTTCAGTCTTCCAAGTCTGTGTATGCAGCGCAGACACAAACTTGGTTTTTTAAGTAGAAAAATTAATATGCCTTTCCCCAATATACTAGACTTTTTGCTTTTTTTCCACAACAGATACAAGTATCAGAAATCATTTCCTGTTTAAATGGCATACAGCGTGAGGTTGCACCTGTCTTTTCTTTTATTTCATCCTCACAGGCTCTGTCACCACACCACATGGCTTTTACAAATCCCGGTTTTTCAGCAGTTATCTGAGCGAAACTTTCCATATCTTTTGCTTCGTAGGTATGGGCATCTCTATGAGCTCTTGCCTGTTCCAGCATATCTTTTTGAATTTTCTCTAATAATTCTGTAATTGCTTGTGGTATTTCATCAATAGAAACGATCTGCTTTTCTCTGGTATCTCGACGAACCAATACTGCCTGATTCGCCTTTAAATCTTTCGGTCCAATCTCAATACGAACTGGAATTCCTCTCATTTCTTGTTCTGCAAATTTATAGCCTGGACTTTTATCTGTGTCATCTACTTTTACACGAATCGCCATTTTATTCAGTTTTTCTTTTATTTCATATGCCTTTTCTAAAATACCTTCCTTTTTTTGCTGAATTGGAATAATAGCAACCTGAACTGGTGCAATTTTTGGAGGAAGTACCAATCCACTGTTATCTCCATGTACCATAATAATTGCACCAATAATACGGGTACTCATACCAAAAGATGTCTGATGGACATAGGACAGAGTATTCTCTTTATCTGTATATTGAACTCCAAACGCCTTGGCAAATCCATCTCCAAAGTTATGGCTTGTTCCAGACTGAAGTGCTTTTCCATCGTGCATTAAAGCCTCTATTGTATAAGTAGCTTCTGCTCCTGCAAATTTTTCTTTGTCTGTTTTTTGTCCACGAATCATTGGAATAGCTAAGATCTCTTCACAAAAATCAGCATATACATTTAGCATCTGAATTGTCCGTTCTTGTGCTTCCTTTGCAGTAGCATGTGCACTATGACCTTCCTGCCACAAAAATTCTGTAGTCCGTAAA
This sequence comes from uncultured Lachnospiraceae bacterium, assembly GCA_910586015.1. GTDB lineage: Bacteria > Bacillota > Clostridia > Lachnospirales > Lachnospiraceae > MGBC140009. The sequence goes on along the minus strand of CAJUGJ010000005.1, from coordinate 61,792 downwards.
AATGGTCTTGTAGTTTTTTCCCAACGTACTACAGAACACCATTGATTATAAACTTTTGGCAAATCTCGATAGGAATGGATTATCTTTGCATATAAATCACAAAACAATGTTTCTGAAGTTGGTCGTACACAAAGACGCTCTGTCAGTTCTTCACCGCCTCCATGCGTTACCCATGCAACTTCTGGAGCAAAACCTTCAACATGATCTTTTTCCTTATTCAATAAGCCCTCTGGAATGAACATTGGAAGTTGTACATTTTCAACTCCTGTTTCCTTAAATCTTGCATCCAACTCCTTTTGAATATTTTCCCAAACTGCATATCCAGCCGGAAGCAAAATCATACAGCCTTTCACATTGGAATACTCTGTGAGCTCTGCCTTTTTTACTACATCTGTATACCACTGGGCAAAGTCCTCTTCCATTGCAGTAATAGATTCTACTAATTTTTTCTCGTCTGCCATAATCTCCTCATTTCTGCACTGTAATTTTTTTACTACTCTGAGCAAGCAGTGCACTCTCAGAGCAGCTTTTATTATAAAATAAAAAAAGTCCCTTTAAAATAAAGGGACCGAATACACTTTTCCGGCGGTGCCACCCTGATTAATAGCAGTTAAGACTACTATTCTCTCTTCTTCTGATAACGTCAGAATACGCCATACTTTCGTATGGAAGCTCCAAGGTAGGTTCTATGTCATTTGCTAAAGAATCTTTCAGCCAAAGGATTCTCTCTCTTTATAGTAATTTGACATATACTAATCCTCTTCTCAGCCACAGATAAAATATCATACATTTTCTTGATTTTAGAATTTTAAATGCCATTTGTCAAGTGGAAAAAATAAATTTTAACTTTTCTCTTCTGAAGTACGATTAATAGTACGTAAAATGACAAAACCAAGTGGCCCTAAAAAAAATCCCCAGATGCCAAAAAGCTGTACCCCCAAATACATGGCGATCATAGAATAGATTGGAGGAATTCCAAGCTTACCACCTAATAGTTTAGGTTCAAGAAATTCCCGAATTAATTGACATACTACAAATAGTGTTCCTAAGACTGCGGCGGAAAAAAAATCTTTTGTCAATAATTCAATTAAAATCCAAGGTCCTAAAATAAGTCCCAATCCTAAAACGGGAAACGCGTCAAAAAGTGCCATTGCAATTCCAAAAATAAGGGTATAGGGATTTCCAATCAAAAAAAGTGCAATGGAACACAGTGCTGCTATAATTCCCATGATAATTAATTGAGTTTTTAAATAGGCAATTCCTGTTTCCGAAAGCTGTTTTGTGATCCGATGAACTTCTGGATAAAATTCGGAACGTTTTAATCCTTTTTTATATTCTTCCATATCCTTAATCCAAAGCAAAACTGAAGTCAAAGTAATTATAATCGTTCCCACTGCAACGGCAATTCCTGCCGCAAACTTTAAAGTACGTCTTGTCATAGCAGGCAGAAACTTTTCTCTAATCTGTATTCCTACACTTTCCATTCCTGCCGAAAAAGTTTCAAAGATAGTTCCTTCTGGAAGTCGAAAGAATCGATCGCATCCACAACAAATCCCTTCTACTTGTGTCTGTAGATACTCTTGATAAATTGGAAAGTTTTTAAAAAACTCCGAGAGCTGATTTATAAACATTTGCCCTAAAAAATAAATGCCACTTCCTGCTCCTACTAATAAGATCAATAATCCAACTGCTCCTCCTACCATGAGAGGAATATGCAGATACCGATGTAAAATGGCAGCAAAAGGTCTTAAAATCCAGGCAATAAAATAAGCAAATATAAAGGGTATAAACAACGGAAGAAGATACCGAAATCCAAGATATACCGCTGCTACACTGATAATCCAACACAATATCTTTTTCTGACGTTTTGTCAAATATTCCATTCGGTTCACCTCCGGATTTTTAATAATGTTATTATTTTGTTCCGGAGTGCGTTATTTCATAAGGGAAAATTTTATGTAAAAATGGGACTTTTCTGTCAGATTGTCTTATTTATGAAAAAATTTTAGAATACAAAATGTACCGATAAACTCAGACATAAGAGCAATATCGGTACATGCTGCGACATCTCGTGTTCTGTATTAACGAGAATAGCATTGGCGTTTTTAGAACTTCTCCTATATTCTTATTTTACCACATATTTCAAAATAGATCAAGTAAAAAAGGAAAAAAATAAAAAGTTTTTCATTTTTTATTATTTTATTTTCTGTTTTTTCTATTTATACCAAATTTGCAGATATCAATGAATATCCCTCTTTTGCTGCCCTTTCTACGAAGCTATTCCCTTTTAATAATGTAAATTCTCCCTTTTCTGCTTTTAATTCTACTACTTCATCTGGAATATAAACTTTAGGGTTATTTTCTAAAGGAAAGTCTCTTTTTTCAAGAATTCTCTTTGGAGAAATGAAAAGCTTTGTTTGATCTGATTTTGGTTTACAAGCCTCGGATTCTAAAATCTGTGCTAACCACTCTGGTTTACACCAAGTACTATCTAAGATTAAATCATAATTTTTAAAATTAAAGTAATCAATACCATAAATTTCTTTATATCTTATATCCTCTGTCTGAGCCCTGAGTTTTAATTGTTCTATTGTTTCTTCTATACAAGAATATTTCTCTACAGCCCCTCGATTATCATGAAATACTCTTTGTGCTGCTACTTCTAAACTAACGGATAAAAAAACTTTAAAGGAATGTTCCACAAAATTCCATGCTAATCTCGAATCAAAGACGATCTTTTTTTCTGGATTTTCTTTTGAAATTTTCGCGGTAGCATCATCGATCATTTTATCATATTTTGAATCTTCACACATTTTCTGATTCATTTCCAAAACACTGATTCCTAATTGTGTTGCTAAAGAACGTTGTACCTTTCCAGTAGAATAAATTTCATATCCATATTGACTTTCTAATATTTTACATATTGTAGACTTTCCACTTCCTAAATTTCCAGTTAATGTTATGTGATTCATAAGTCCCTCCCTAGTTTAAAATTTAATTTTCGTAAAACTTAGCTATATTTTAAGCAAATTCGTCATAAATTCTTAAGAAAACTTCCATTGGATTATTTACGAATCTATGATACACTATCAAACGTTAAATAGCAATGGGCAATCTTAAACAAGAAAAGAAAGAGGTGTAACAATGGAGGAGAAGACTTCTCATCCTATATTGCAAAGTTTAAAATCAATCCTGCTTTCTCCTGTTAAACGATGCTTTTTTATTGGACTTATCTTAGAACTTTTTGTTGAAATATGTTCTAGACGTTCTCTTTGGAAAGCTATTGTTTTTTTAGTAACGAATCCTTTTGTCTTTTTGTATAATCTATTGATTATTACAGCTACTTTATCGATCTCTTTGATCGTAAGACGTAAAGTATTTACTCTTATTTTGACATCGTTACTTTGGATTATTATAGGAGTTGTTGATTTAATTTTGCTTCAATTTCGAACTACTCCTTTTACCGCAGTAGATATTACTTTGCTTAGTTCTACAATCCAAATTATTCCACACTATCTCAATACATTTTATCTTATTTTAATTGGGATTGGAACTGTGCTTTTAATTACTGGATTAGTTGTTTTGTACAAGAAAGCTCCAAAATATACAGGGATATTACATCGCTTTCGGAGTTTTATTTTTTGTGTCATGTTGACATTATCTATTTTTGGACTAACTCATATTTATGTATTTGCAGGATTATTATCTGAAAACTTTGGAAATCTTGCAGATGCTTATCACTCCTATGGATTACCTTACTGTTTTGTCAATAGTATTATTAATACAGGAATTGATAAACCAAAAAATTATTCACAAAAGACGATTACGCAGATTGTAGATAGTTTAGAAAATGGAATTGTAATTCAGGCTTCTGATATTTCACCAACTCAAGAGCCAAATACACCTTCTGCTACTGCTGCACTGACACCAATTCCTACTAAAGTGCCAACCAATGAATTAGATATTCCTCAAACAGTACCAACCAAAAAGACTCCAAACATTATTATGTTGCAGCTAGAATCCTTTTTTGATCCGACTTCCATTATAGGCTCTACTTTTACTAAAGATCCTATTCCGAATTTTCGATACTTAAAGGAAGCTTATACCTCTGGCTATCTAAGTGTTCCAAGTGTTGGTGCAGGAACTGCCAATACAGAATTTGAAGCAATTACTGGAATGAATTTAGACTTTTTTGGTCCAGGCGAATATCCTTATAAAACAATTCTTCAGCAGACTACCTGTGAAAGTATCGGATATAATTTAAAACCATTAGGATATCAGACACATGCCCTGCATAATAATGACGGTACTTTTTATGGGAGAAATACAGTATTTTCTCAACTTGGCTTTGACACGTTTACTTCCATTGAATATATGGAAGATCTTGAATTTACACCGCTTGGTTGGGCTAAAGATAGTATTTTAACCGATGAAATAAGAAAAATTCTTGAAAGTACAAAGACTCAAGATTTTATTTATGCAATTTCTGTTCAAGGGCATGGAGCTTATCCTACACAGGCAATACTAGAAGATCCAGAAATTGATCTCACTCTACCAGAAGGATTTTCAGAAGAGACATATTATGGAATGTTATATTATTCTAATGAAATTCATAAGATGGATCACTTTATTGGTGAATTAGTTTCCTATTTAGAACAGTGTGGAGAACCAACCGTTCTGATTATGTATGGTGATCATCTGCCAGGATTTTCTCTTTTGGCAGAACAACTGACGAATAACTCTTTATTTCAGACAGAATATGTACTTTGGAGTAATTTTGAACTAGAACGAAAACAAATTGATTTAGAAGCTTACCAGTTATATCCTTATTTATTTGAACGTCTAGACATTCAAGAGGGACTAATTCCGAAATTACATCGAACCCAAAAGGATTCTGATATTTATTTAGAACAGTTAAAAATGTTAGAATATGATATGTTATATGGCAATTTAGACTGTTATGGAGGGGTTAATCCATTTAAACCGACTGATTTACAGATGGGAACAAGTCCTGCAAGTATTTACAATTATCGTTTAACTATCTCTGATACAGATTCTGAAAGATATTTACTGCATATCGTTGGAGATTACTTTAATACCTACAGTCGTCTTTGTATTAATGGCAGTCCTGTCGGAGATGTACAAGTCGAAAGCCGAAATCTACTTCTTGTAGATAATCTAAAACTTAAAAATGGTGATAAAATCAGTATTGCACAAATTGGAAAAGATGGAAAGATCTTAAGTTCTACCAATGAACTTATTGTTCAGCTTCCTATTTCACCAACACCTATTTCAGAGAAAGAACAGGAAGAGTAAAAAAAGTGATGCCACAAAATAGTATTAAAAATCTATTTTGTGGCATCGTTATGTTAATTAGTAAAAATAGAAAATGCTCTTAGACATTCCTTCGATTCTGAGCGATCAAAAATAGCAAAACAAATACTTTCAAAATCCTTTTGATAGCCTTTTTCTAATAATTCTTTCCACCAATTTGCTACATCGTGTGGATCGTTTTGAAATACGCCACACCCATATGCCCCTAAAATTAAATTTTTTGCTCCTTCTTTTTTAAAAATTTGGAGGCTTCTTTCCATTCGTATTTTCATTTTTTGTTTTGCTAAATTCGAGTCTTCGCCCTTTAATAAAACCTGTCCATAATTGACTGCAGGCAGTGTTAAAACCGATGCAAGCACTGGAGTTTCTAACAGTTCAAATTTCTCATTTCGAAAAAATACAACATCTGAAGAATAAATTGCTCCATCTGTATACATCATAGAACGTGTATTTCGATTTTTTTCATAGTATTCCCAGTGTGCTGTTAACGTATCATATAATCCACTGGAAGCTGCTAAACTTTCCTCTTGCGCCATAGCTCCGTTTAAAAATCCGCCTCCCGGATTTTTTGCACTTGCAAAATTTAATACGCCGATTTTTTCTTTTTTTACATGAACAGTATTTAATATTGCTCGTACCGTTTGACAAGCATCGACATAGATTCCACACGATTGTCTATCTGTCTTTGTTACTTCCTGCTCTAGCTTTTCTTCTGGAGCAATATAATGACTGTTTTCAATCGAATTTTTGTGCATTGGCTCAATTTGTATTTTTTTATTATTCCAAATATAAAAACCATTTTTTAGAATTTCTAAAGTTTCTTTTGCGACTGCTTTTCGATTCATTTTTCCTCATTTCTATACAGATTAAAAATTATAATTTTTAATCTGTTTTTCCAGATAAAAATATGGTTGTCTTTTTACATAGACCTTCGATTGTTTTTAAAAGTTGTCTTACTTCTTCCTGTGTATTAAACCATCCAAAACTTGCCCTCACAAATTTTTCTACCTGTATAGTTTTCAACCATTCTGACAAATACGGTTCTGTATCACGAGCAGTTCGAAGAACAATCTGTCCTTCCTGTTTTATTCGATTTACAAGCCAATCTGCCGAATAACCATGTAGAGCAAATGTAACAATTCCTGTTCGTTCTTTTTCTAGTGCTGGACCTAAGACGACTGTATCAGAAAAAGCCTGTAATCCCTCTAAAAGTTCTGCTGATAGTTCTTGTTCTTTTTGAAGCTTTTCCCTTTGCCCGTCCATTCCCCAAAGCAGTGTTTTACACAAACTTTCTAATACTGGTTGACTAATTTGCTCTTCTGTTAAAATATCGGGCATTGTTTCAAAAATATTTTCTCGTTTACATAGAAAACCTCCACATCCCTGTTTTCCATATAATTTTTTATGACCAGAAAAAATTAAAATATCAGCCTGCATTTTCTCAAATTCTATTGGTAAAATACCTGCTGACTGAGCTGCGTCTAAAATAGTAACTGCCCCATAAGCATGAGCTTTGGAAAAAATATCTTCTGCTGGAGTAATTGCTCCTGTTAAACTTCCAACTTGATTAATAATCACAACATCTGGCGGATAAAGAAAAAATTGTTGTTTTAGTGCTTTCCAGTCAGGTACTGCAGTATTTGGATCTATTGGAAGGAAAAAAAGACGAATTCCATCCTGATATTTTCGTACTGAAACTGTTCGTATCGTGACATCGGGCTCAAAGGAAGTTAAATAAACTGTAGAATTTTCATTCAATTTTAAAGAATGAATTACTGTATATAGTGCTTCTTTTGCAGATGATGTAAAAAAAATCTGCTCTGGAGTTGCCTTAAAAAATTGTGCAACTGTATTTTTTAATGGACTTAAAGAATCATTGTTCCAAAAATTTAGTGGTTTTGGATATGTATCCGCTGCATTATCCAAATAAATCATTCTATCATTCCTCCGATTGTTCTTTCTTTGGATTCTGACATCTGATTTTTTCTAACATCTGTTCTACCTCTCCAATCAAAATTGCTGCTTGTTCTTTCACTTGAATCTCTTTTCCCTGTGTTTGTATCACATTTTTTACTGAATTTAAAAAGTTATGATTTTGTTTCGTATCTTCTGGAATTGAAAAACACCATCGAATCCATCTTCCGTTATTTCCGGTAAAAATAATCTCTTTTTCCTTGGAACAAATTTCTTGTTTTGCCTCTATCTCTTCCTTTACTTCACGTACTCTTATTGTAAATTCATTTAAAGAACCATTTTCCCAGTCCTCTACATAACAACCCATTACAATTTTGGATATCCTAGAAATAATTTCTTCTTCATTATGGATATACAAATTTTCAACGAATTGCAAAAACATTTGTGCAGATGCTGAAAAAACAGTATCTTCTCTGTAGTATAACATTAAAAGCCACGATTTTAAGCACTGTTCTAAATCTTCGTGGGATCTGTCTTTAAAAATCCTTCGTACCCGCTCTGCTGCCTCTTGCTTTATCCATCTTACATGAAGTTCCATCTGTCGCTTTACTCTTGTAATTTGCCGTAGACAAAATGCAAGATCTTTTCCTGCTTCCATGCTATGTAAAAGTTTTTGAAATAAGACTTTTTCTGGATCGCTACTCTTTTTCCAAATGATCCTTCGTAGCTCTTTCATCAATCTCCGGTCTTTCTCTACCATACCATCCATTTCCTGAAAAGTCAAAGTAATTTGCGGGAGTGAATAATACCAGTCAAACATAGCATCGGTAAGGGTTTGAAGATTTTCTGGATCTGCTTTTTTAAGTTCAATAAAGTCTTTAAATAACTGCCTTAATCCTTGTAAATAACTTAATTTCTCATTGTCCATCCGTTCTACCATAAAACCCCCTTCCTAAGCCAAACTTGCAAAAGGCTCTTATAAACACTATTTCGCCCTAAAACCGATTAAAAAATAATCGGTTAAAGATATAACAAATTCTTTAAAATCAAGAAGTAATTCTATTGTATTCCTTTTTTTCGCTATCGTCAAGATCCGTTTGAAGGTATCATTCGTTCAATATTTTGTAATTTTATATAAAAAAATAGATTTCTCTATATCAAAGAATCTTTAATAAAATTTCATAAAAACTTTTTTCTCTTGCATAATTTCCTCTGTGTTTTTTTATGACTGGACTTAAAAGAATAATCGCTCCTATTAAAATAAAAAGAGAAAGGATAGAAAATGCGACAGCAAGACCACTCCTTCCGCTTAAATTCAAAGAAACAGAACAAATTGCTAATAAAATAGAAATCAGAGAAATCCCTGTATTAACTAAAATACTATTTGAATTCTCTACATTCTTATCTAGCAAAATTTTCGTTTCTATGTACCCTTTTAACAGATTATAATTTTTTTCTTGTCTAAAATCTTTTAATACTTTTTCTAACTCCCCTGTCAAATAAACTAATTTAATTCCTTTACTTAACCATAACTCTTTTACTTTATCAATTTCTACTAACATCTGTTCTATGGTAAGTTCTCTTTTTTTTGTAATTTGTTCTTCCATTCTTTCTTTTTGAAAATTTTTATTTTCAATCTTTCTCCTTTTTTATTTTTCACTTTAAATCAAAAACTTGCTGTTCGATATAGATTACTTCATAAAAACGAACAGCAAGTTTCATATTTCTTATTACTTTTTATTATGACATTTTTTCAATCATTTCCATTACTTTTTTACCAAGAGCTGCCGATTTTTCGTTGGCATCTTCTAGGGAAGTTCCAACGATACCAAAATAGAATTTTACCTTTGGTTCTGTACCAGAAGGACGTACACACAACCAAGCGTGATCTGTCATTTCATAATAAAGTACATTAGAAGAAGGAAGGCCTGTTGGAACAACTTCTCCGGTCTTTAAATCCTTAATTGTATCTTTTTTATAATCTCTTGCCTTTAATACCTCATATTCTCCTACTTTTACTGGAGGATGTTCTCTAAGTGTATTCATAATTGTCTGGATTTTTTCTAAACCTTCAATTCCCTTCATTGTCACAGAAGTAACATCTTCTTTATAATAGCCAAGCTGGTCATACATATCGATCATGGCATCCCAAAGTGTCTTTCCCTGTGTCTTATAATACGCCGCTGCCTCACATAGAGCCATTGTCGCAACAACTGCATCTTTATCTCTTGCATGTGTTCCGATAAGGCATCCATAGCTTTCTTCAAATCCAAACAGATATGTTCCAACACCCTTTGTTTCAAACTGTAAGATCTGCTGTCCAATATATTTAAATCCAGTTAAGACTTCAATAAGACGAACCTTATAGTGTTCTGCAATCGCAGTTGCCATATTCGAAGTTACAATTGTTTTAATCAAAGCACCATCTTGTGGAAGAGAACCATTTATACGTTGGCGTTCTTTTAGTTCATAATTAGCAAGCAGACATCCTGACATATTTCCAGTAAGAGAAATATATTCTCCTGTCTTAGCATTTTTTACATATACTCCAAGACGATCCGCATCTGGATCGGTTGCTAATACCAGATCGGCATCCTTTTCCTTTGCAAGTTTTAACGCAAGAGTAAATGCTTCTGCTGCCTCTGGATTCGGATAGCTGACAGTTGGAAATTCTCCGTCTGGAAGTTCCTGTTCTGGCACAACATAAACAGATTGAAAACCTAGTTCTTTTAATACTCTTCTAACTGGAAGATTTCCTGTTCCATGTAAAGGAGTATATACAATCTTTAATTCACTTCCTACTGCGTCAATACTATCTTGATGTATTACCTGTTTCTTTAACTCAGCTATATACTTATCATCAATTTCTTCGCCAATGGTCTGATATAATCCCTTCTCCTTTGCCTCTTGCTTTTCCATCGTCTTTACTGAAGCATAATCAGTAACTGCTTTAACCTCTTCCATAATTCCAGTATCATTTGGAGGAGTAATCTGTGCACCATCTTCCCAATAAACTTTATATCCGTTATACTCTGGTGGATTGTGGCTTGCAGTAACATTAATTCCTGCAATACAGGAAAGATAACGAACTGCAAAAGAAAGCTCTGGAGTTGGACGTAGGGACTCAAATACATATGCCTTAATTCCATTTGCTGCCAGACATAAAGCTGCCTCGTCCGCAAATTCTGGTGACATCCTTCTGGAATCATATGCAACTGCAACTCCACGACCGATTCCACCCATTTTTAAAATATAATTGGCAAGTCCCTGAGTTGCTTTTCGAACAGTATAGACATTCATACGATTTGTTCCCGCACCAATAATACCACGTAATCCTGCTGTACCAAACTCGAGATCTGCATAAAAACGCTCTTTAATCTCATTTTCATTATCCCGAATACTTTCTAACTCTTGTTTTGTTGTAGCATCGAAATACGGATTCTTTAACCACTCTTCATACATTGCCTTATAATCCATTTTGCCGCCTCCTGTATTTTGCCGAGAAAAAACATCGGCTTATTTGGTTTTATTTTAACATAAATAAAATTTTTTATCCACTGTTTTCTTCCATAATTTCTTTTTATTCCTATGTAAAATTAAAAATTAGGAAAAGTAAATGATGTATCCTTTTTATCATTAAATACTTCAATGGTATAATGCTTTACATCATTGTTTAACATTAAAGTAAGTTCTAACTGTCCAAGGTATTTTGGAAGTACAACCTCTCCATTTTCAATCTCCCCGGCATAGATTCCATTCACATAGACTTTTACTCCATTGCTACACCGAATTGTCAGAGTATGTGCAGAATCTGTTCCACTTAAATTTCCTGAAGATTCCGAAGTATTATCACCCTCCTCATCTTGATTTGGAGTTGTACTAATTTGTGGCTCATCTTCTGAATCGTCATCATCTGTCCAATCGTCATCATCGTCGTCATTATCATTCCAGTCATCATCTGTCCAATCGTCGTCTGTCCAATCGTCATCGTTGTCATTGTCATTATTCCAGTCATCTGTTTCATCCTCGAAATCAGGATCTTGCTCTGTTTCATCTTCTTCACTTTCCGAATTTCCTGTATTCTCTGACAATATAATACGAAATCTTGATTCTGTTTTATCAACTGTAACAGTTCCTTTATAGGAATGATAACCACCAAGAGCTGCTTCTACCTCATGTTCCCCATAACTTAATTCTACAGGAATTGCAAAAAAAGTTCGTTCTCCATCAATCGTAAGAACTGCTTCTTCTGGAATGACTTGAAATGTAACACGTCCCTTTTGTACCCCTGTCGGCCCATAAGCATCTGCACGAAGAGTAGAAGTTTGATCCCTTTTTATAGTTATTCTCTCTTCTCCAGAATATTGTCGATTTGAAATCCTAATATCATAACTTCCTTCTGGTACTGTCAATATCATTCCCTTTTGAATTTGTTTTGACATTAACATTCCAACCTCTATTGTACCTCCAATAAAATCTTCATCTTCTGTTAATTTTAAATAGCCATGTCCTCTTGTGACTTGAATGGAGCAGACCTTTTCTTCATAACCGCGAATTGTTAAAACATCGCTCTTTACTAAATTTCCTAATGAAGTTTTTGTTCCATTGTTTAACAAAAGTAAGCCATCTGAATATGTATAACGATTTCCCAAAAAAGACATCATCTGTCTATCTGTATCAATTAACAGATTGGAAACTGTGTTATATTCCCACCCAACTGCATTTACCTTTAAAGAAAGAACTGTTTTTGTCACTCCCTGATATGTTACATCCGCCATATCTCCCAAATTCAGTTGTGCTCCTGCAATTACCTTATCATATTTACTTCGAATGTCACTTGCTCCTGTGTACTCTAATGATATTATTTCATCTGTCTGTACATTTAAAAGTGTAATCTTTTTTTCCTCTGCATCTACTCCAGTAACAACTCCTACCATCTGTACTGCATACTTATCATTATCTGGAATCAATGTAGGCTGTATGGAAACTTCTGGCTGGTTCGATCCTAAAGGTTGTTTTGCTGCATTGGTCTGATTTTTTAAAGCAGCGAGTAGTGTAATTAAAATTAGTACTGTAAAACTAAGTGCAGAAAACATAATTAATGGTCTGGTATCAAGTTGACGTATTCGGTTTTCCTTCGTCCTATTTTTCAAAATTTTTCCCCGTCCTTTGTATCTTTTTCTTTCACGGTTCCTTCCTAACTGTGGCATATGAATTCCTTTTCACACCCCTACATCTCTATTATATCCTACAAAAACCATTTAGTAAAGCAGGAATCCATTTCTTGTACCTCTTTGGTTTTTACTAAATTACTCCATATCATAAGCGAGTCTTTGTAAAAATTCTTGTTTCATTCTCTGTTGTTTTTCTAAGGAAGTGAGTTTTTGTATATTCTTTTGAGGAATCCATGATTTTTTATTATTATAATAAAAATTGGTCAGTTTCCAAAATTTTTCTGGATATTCTAAAAGAATTTGTAATATTTCTTGTTCTTTTTTGGATAATACTCGAATTTTTTGATACTCTTGCAAGATATTCTCTGCTAATAAATAATCCCAATTATTTTTTTCCATTACTTTTCTTAAAAATTGGTATAAATCTGTAATTTGTAGTCCAATTACAGCCTTTTCAAAATTCGTAGTTGCTATTTTACTTTCGCCTGCCTCTGCGGCATAAAATTTTGTACTATGTACAGTTTGGTCTTTTAAGAATAAAATATTGTGATAATTATAACTTCCATGGCAGATACTTCCCTTTTCTATAGCACGTTCCATTTCCCTTTGATATGGAAATGCTTCTAACCGTTTGGATGCCTTGTCTGCGTCTTCATAAAATTGATTCCACATATTCAAATATTGTACTTCAAATGGGCTTTTTTGCTTTCGTTCTCTAATATACATCATAACTCGTTTCATCTCTCGGTTTCTGCGTGAAAATAATTCTGGCAGTGGTATCTGCATCTGATAGGGTTTTTGTTCTTCTAAACTTTGAATTCCCTCCATTGCTTGGTGCATCTGTGCTAAATTTGACGCAGCCGAAACAATTCGTTCCTCTTTATAAATATTACACTCCTCTGCGTCAAACCAATCCTTTATGACAAAACATTCTCCAGCAGTATTTACGGAACTAATTTTTCCTTCTTGATTTCGGATAAAACGATCTGTATTGTAATATCCGTTTTGAAGCATCCGCTGTTTTAATTCATCTTCAAAACAAAGGCGACTTTCACTGCTGTTTGTGGCACAAAGGAGCTTCAGGCCTTTATCTGTATCCAGCAGTAGAGCCCCTCGAATACGGTATGTGTGATTAATTTTCAGCTCATACTGGCTGAAGATTTCCTGTGTTCTATCTTCCACCTTCCATCCCTCCGACCATAGTTTTACTCTCTGTATAACAGTTACAGTAGAGTTCTTTTAATCTTATGAGATAGGATGAAAAATATTCCTTTATAAATTTTGTTCTTGTCTTCGTTTTTTTTCTGCTAATATCAAAAGTTTTTCTTTTGAATTTTCTTCTGGATGTTCTAATACATACTCTAAGATCTCATTTAATATAATCCCTAAATTTTTTCCAGGCATATAGCCCAATGCAATTAAATCTCTCCCATTTATCGCTAGTTCTTTTAATCTAAGACAATCTCCTTGTTCCTTAATTTTATAGTAGATCTGTCTTGCTTTATTTAAAATCCCCAGCTTTTCTGATAGAAATTTTTGACTTTGTGCTCTGGCATCTGCTTCTTGAAGGAAAAAAAGTAGTTCCATCAAATCTTTTCCAGCTTTATTTGTCATATGTCGTAAACCTGTTTCACTTAATCCATGTCTTAAATTTTCATATCTATAATCGTGATAAAAAATAAGACGTTCAACCAATTCTATCGTTTCATTGTCAAATTTTAATCTCTGAAGAATTTGTTGTGTTTGTTTTGCACCTTCTTTGTCATGTCCATAAAAATGTGCTATTCCATCTTCATCTATTCTTTTGGTATTTAATTTTCCCACATCGTGAAAAAGAGCCGCTAATCGCAAACATAACCTACACTTTTTTTCAGAGTGCCCAGAAGCTATAACTGCACTATTCCACATTTCCTTTTGATCGGCATTTTCTTCCTGTTTTGCAATCCACTTTACTGTATTTAAGGAATGAATTCCCACATTGGCACAGTGATGTGGATTTTCCTGTGTCACCTCTAACATCTGATCAAATTCTGGTAAAACGATTGCAGTAATTCCTGCTTGTTGTACAAATAATAAACGTTCTGGATGATCCGAAAGTAAAAGCTTTATCAATTCTTCCCGCACTCGTTCTGCACTGATACCCTGTAATCTTTCTGCTAATTCTTTTGCTGCTATAAGAGTATTTTCTTCAATTTCAAAATCTAATTGTGCTGAAAAACGAAACGCTCTCAAAATTCTTAGAGCATCCTCTTCAAATCGCTCTGTAGCAGTTCCAACACACCGAATTTGTCTATTTTTTATATCTTCTAATCCTCCAAATAAATCAACAAAACCATCTGTTTCATTATATGCCATCGCGTTGATTGTAAAATCTCTCCGTGCTAGATCATCTTTCAAACTTCTTGTAAATTCTACCGTTTTAGGATGTCTATTATCTTCATATTCTCCGTCAATTCGATAGGTAGTAACCTCAAAACCTTCCTTTTCTAACATAACAGTTACTGTCCCATGAGCAATTCCTGTATCTACAGTTCTTTTAAATATAGCTTTGACCTCTTCTGGTTTTGCCGAAGTTGTAATATCCCAATCTTTTGGAACCCTGCCTAATAAACAGTCACGTACACACCCTCCAACAACATATGCCTCATATCCATCATTCATCAACTGTGAGAGAAGATATGTTACTTTTTGAGGAAGCACAATCTTTAACAAATGTCTTCACCTCCATAAATAAATTATCAAAAACAGACGTTCGACGGTATATTACTTTGACCGACGAACGTCTGAAATGATCTGGCTTATCTTCTCTTTTGCTCTATTGTTTGTTTTACTATACTTCTTGCTAACTTTTATTTATTTTCTAATTCAACAGTTACTTTCTTTAAATGCCAGATATCCTTTACATACTCTTCTATCGTACGATCTGAAGTAAATTTACCACTCTTAGCAACGTTTAAGATAGCAGAACGTGCCCATTTCTTTTCATCCCGATATGCCTTTTCTACTTCTTTTTGAGCTGCTTCATAGGAACGGAAATCTTTTAAAATAAAGTATTGATCCGCTTTTTCATATCCGTTACTCTCTAATAAAGAGTTATAAAGTTCTCTAAACAACTCTGGATTTTGTGGAGAATAAAATCCATTGATCAGTTGGGTTAATACCAAGCGAATATCCTGATCTGTATTATAAATTTCTTTTGGATTATAGCCTCCGTTTTTCTCATAAGAGATTACTTCGTCAGAACTTAAACCAAAAATAAACGCATTTTCTTTTCCGACTTCTTCTACAATCTCTACATTTGCACCGTCCATTGTTCCAAGTGTCAATGCTCCATTGAGCATAAATTTCATGTTACCTGTTCCAGAAGCTTCTTTACTTGCTGTAGAAATCTGCTCGGAAACATCTGCTGCTGCAAAGATCCATTCTGCATTAGAAACACGGTAATTTTCAATAAATACTACTTTGAGTTTACCACGTATTGTTTTATCATTATTGATAATATCGCCTACACTATTGATCAATTTAATAACTGCTTTTGCTCTGCGGTATCCTGCACTTGCCTTTGCACCAAAAATAAAGGTTCTCGGATAAAAATCCATATCTGGATCCATTTTCAGTTGGTTATATAGGTGCATTACATGTAGAATGTTTAGAAGCTGTCTCTTATATTCATGTAGACGTTTTACCTGAACATCAAAAATAGAACGTGGATCAACTTCTATTCCATTGTGCTCTTTAATATATTTTGCCAGTCTTACCTTATTTTGATACTTGATCTGCATAAATTCTTTCTGACACTTTTCATCTTCTGCATAAATCGTAAGTTCATTGATATGTGGCAGATCTGTAATCCAATCATTCCCGATTTTATCTGTTACCCAATTTGCAAGCAGTGGATTTCCATGTAGTAAAAATCTTCTCTGTGTAATTCCATTCGTCTTGTTATTGAACTTTTCAGGCCAAAGTTCATAAAAGTCCTTTAACTGCTGTGTTTTTAAAATTTCTGTATGAAGCTTTGCCACACCATTGACAGAAAATCCTGCTACGATTGCCAAATTTGCCATTCTTACTTGTCCATCGTAAATAATTGCCATCTTTTCGATCTTTTTATAATCTCCCGGATATTTTTCCTGAAGTAATAAAATAAACCGACGGTTAATCTCTTCTACGATTTGATAAATTCTAGGAAGTAAACGAGAGAATAATTCTAACGGCCATTTTTCCAATGCTTCAGACATAATAGTATGATTGGTATAGGCACAGGACTTCGTTGTGACATTCCATGCTTCATCCCAAGAAAGGAAATAGTCATCCATTAAAATTCTCATCAATTCGGCTACTGTTACAGTAGGATGTGTATCATTTAATTGGAAACATGCCTTTTCATGCAGTTTTCTAACATCGTCATGCTGCTCCATATATTTTGCTACTGCCCGTTGAATACTTGCCGATACAAAGAAATACTGTTGTTTTAAACGCAATTCTTTTCCAGCATAGTGATTATCATTTGGATAGAGTACTTCACAGATAGTTCTGGCAAGATTTTGTTGCTCTACTGCTTTATGATAATCTCCTTTATCAAAGGAATCTAAGTTAAAAGTATTAATTGCTTCTGCATCCCAGATTCGAAGAGTATTGACAATATTATTGCCATATCCTAAGATTGGAAGATCATATGGAACAGCTAAGACAGAGTTATAATTTTCCTGAATAAATCGCTCTCTTCCATGTTCATCTTTCATCATCCGTACATAGCCGCCAAATTTTACTTCTACTGCATATTCTGAACGTTTAATTTCAAATGGATTGCCGTCTTTTAGCCAGTTATCTGGTACTTCAATCTGAAAACCATTTTCAATCTTTTGTTCAAACATTCCATATTTGTAACGAATACCACATCCGTAAGCTGGATATCCAAGAGTTGATAAAGAATCCAAAAAACAAGCTGCAAGACGTCCAAGACCACCGTTTCCAAGTGCTGGATCTGGCTCTTGATCCTCGATAATATTAAGATCCAGTCCTAATTCTGTAAGTGCTTCTCTAACAACTTCATCTGCCTTTAGGTTGATAATATTATTTCCTAAAGCACGTCCCATCAAAAACTCCATGGAAAGATAGTATACGGTCTTTACGTCCTCTTTTTCATATTCTTTATGTGTAGCGATCCACTGATCCACAATAACATCTTTGATTGAAAAAGCTACTGCCTGAAATAATTGCTGTTTACTTGCTTCTTCTACAGTTTTTCGGAATAGTAGCTTCATATTATCTTCTACATTTTTTATAAACTCTTCCTTCTTTAGCTGCATTGAACTTCCTCCTGTTTTCCATGTTTGAGGTAAGTATAGCAGGTGAAGGGGAAAAAAGCAAGTAACAATTCATCTTGGGTTTATTTATAAAATCTAATAGAACAATAAACAATAAATCATCTAAATAGTCTTCTATAATTATGTTCTTTCTATTTTGGCTAAAAAAGAAATCTGTAATTTATTTTTAAAGTGTATTGACATAGATATTTATTTTGTATATAATTAAAACAGATGTTTTAATATATATGTTTCAAAACATTCAATTCAAATTAAGGAGGACACAATATGCCACCAAAAACTAAAATCTACAGTTGTCAATATACCACCCACTATAGATGATAAAGACCATTCTAGTCACAAGTTACAAATCTGTTTTTGGAAAATGATAATATCAGCAATAAATTGGTATCTGTTTGAAAATTAAACAGATCGAAAGTTGAGATTGGAGGAAAAAATGAGTAAGAAAAAATGGATAAATATAGTGTCGATCTATTCGATAATATATACTGTAATAACATTGTTAAATAGTATTTTATATCTTGGTAATGGTATTTACGAAGACCCAAGTGGTAATTGGCATGAATTAGATAGGGCTATTATTCTTTTGATTGGTGTTGCAGCATTTAAGTTATGTACTGATTTACCTATTAAACCTTTGATTTTTAGATATATTATTGCATATGTACCATCTCAATTATTAGTATTTATATATGTCTGGTTTACTGGATTAAGGGAAGAATTAGCGAAAACAGCCTATAGAGATATTTGGATTAACTTCACAAGCCTTTTTATACTATTATATATTATCAACTCTATTATTTGTATTTGCAAGGAAAAAAGGAATAAAGCTTATCATGTGTAATAATAGCAATACAGATGGGGTGAAAGTTCAAGGGTAATTGACAAAAAGAGAGTACAATAAGTTATTTTTTAACCTTTGTACTCTCTTTTTTGATTTTATTATTTTTTAACTGCATTATCAAAAATAACTTGATAAGCTTTATTTAATAAAAGTTGTTGTTGTATTATTTCTTTTCCATTTTCGGTTTCATAGGCTTCTGGAGTTTCTGCCTGTGCTTCATTCGCAAGTTGTGCCAAACCAGTGGTATATTCTTCATCACTTAAAACTAAATTTTCTTCTTTAATAATCTTACTTCCAATAATCTCTTGTTTTACATAAAATTCTGAAGAGTTCGCAATTTCTGTATTAAATTGTTCCTCTGTCATTCCCATAAATAAGGAAAGAAATGTTGGAAATTCTAATCCCCATGCAGACGCAATAGACTGATAATAATTTTTCATATTTGTTTCTATTGTTTTAATCTGATCTGATAAATCATCTTTAAATTCGGAGTTGTCAATTACTGCTTGAATAGCATCTGACTTAAATTTAAGTTCTGCCTGTTCCTCTTTTTGGGTTTCTAATTCCTGTTTCTTTGCTGTCTTCCATTCTTCAATCGAATTGCTTTTTCCAGTACTTTCTGTATATTTTGCAATAAATTCATCTGTTAAATCGTCCATTGTTGCATTGCGTTTTAACGCATTAACTGTAATTGTAAAAACAGCATCCTTTCCATTGACCTCTGAACCAGTCGTTCCCTCTTCTTTATAATCTTTTGGAAATGTCACATTAATATCAAATGTTTCTCCAACAGTATGACCAATGAGCTGTTCTTCAAATCCCGGAATAAATTGATTTGATCCAATTGTTAAATCTGTTCCCTGTGCTGTGCCTCCATTAAAAGCCTCTCCATCTATTTTACCAGCATAATCAATATTTGTAATATCACCTGTCTGTACATCCTTGCGGTCTGTAATCTCTAGCTTTATTCCAGTTACAAACGATTCTAAAGCTTTTTGAACCTCCTCTTCTGTTACTTCGGTACTTAACATTGTCACTTCTACGCCCTTATACTCTCCTAACTCTACATTGGCATTATTGATATTAACTCCTTGTTGTGTATCTGGCGTTTTTGAATCAGATCCCTTTTTACATGCTACTGCACTACCAGCTAGACAAAGACAAAGCAATCCAACGATTAATTTTTTCTTCATTTTTAACCTCCATACTGCGATTGTTTTTTAGGGATAGTTAATGACACAAGTTTTTGCGCAGCACAAAACTTGTGTTTAAAAATCAAGCGAATGATTCAGTTATACCACAAAATCAAAAAAAAGAAAAGCTTTTCCTTAAAGTTCACACTTTTTTCAGAATTTCTTTGCAGTAACTATTTACTATTGACAAGCTACTTTATTTCCTATAAAATTAAACTTTTATAAACCTAATACTATTTTGAAGGAGGAAATTCATGACTGCTACACAAAAAACTCAAGAAAACAAAATGGGAACCATGCCAGTTAAGCAGCTATTAATCACAATGTCTTTGCCTATGATTATCTCTATGTTGATTCAAGCACTCTATAATATTGTAGATAGTATTTTTGTTTCACAGATCAGTGAAAATACATTAACTGCGGTATCTATGGCATTTCCAATTCAAAATTTGATGATTGCAGTAGCAGCAGGAACTGGTGTTGGAGTAAATGCTTTACTTTCCCGTAATCTTGGAGAAAAGAACTTTCGCTCTGCAAATCTTGCTGCCAATAATGGAATTTTGCTTGCCATTTGCAGTTATCTACTCTTTTTAATTTTTGGTCTTACTATGGTAGAACCATATTATCTTTCTCATTTTTCAGAGGAAGAACTCTTAATTGATCCAGAGGGATGTCAGGAAATCATTACGGCAGGTATAAACTATTTAAGGATTTGTACTGTTTTTTCTATTGGAATCTTTGTTCAGATTACTTTTGAACGGCTTTTGATGTCTACAGGAAAGACGTTTTATAACATGATTACACAGGGGACAGGAGCTATTATTAATATTATTTTAGATCCTATTTTGATCTTTGGATATTTAGGATTCCCAAAACTTGGTGTATCTGGTGCTGCTATTGCAACAATTACTGGACAGCTTATTGCTATGAGTTTGGGCATTATTTTTAATCAGAAAAAAAATAAAGAGATTCATCTTACTTTACGTGATATGAAACCTCATTTTCCAACGATTGGAGCTATTTATGCGGTTGGACTTCCTTCTATTATCATGCAGTCTATTGGTTCCATTATGACTTATGGAATGAATCGTATTTTAAATCTAATTACTCCAACCGCTGTTTCTGTTTTTGGAATCTATTTTAAACTTCAGAGTTTTATTTTTATGCCAATCTTTGGATTAAATAATGGAATGGTTCCTATTGTAGCTTATAATTATGGTGCTCGTAATAAAAAAAGAATTTTAGATACCATTCGGCTTAGTGTTTTTATTGCTGTTGGTATTATGCTTTTTGGTTTGCTTATATTCCAACTAATTCCGGGACTGCTTTTAAAACTATTTGAAGCTTCTGACGAAATGCTCACGATTGGAATCCCGGCTCTTAGAACCATTAGTATCAGCTTTTTATTTGCAGGATACTGTATTATTATTAGTTCTGTATTTCAGGCACTTGGAAATGGAGTTTATAGTTTACTTGTTTCTGTTTTTCGTCAGCTTATTGTTATTTTACCTGCTGCTTGGATTTTAGCAAATCAGTTTGGACTTCGTGCGGTCTGGTATTCCTTTCCTCTTGCTGAACTTGTATCATTAGGCTTGTGTACCTTTTTCTTATTCCGTATCTACCAAAAAAAATTAAAACAAATGGAGAACTAAACTATATGCCAAACAAACGCATGAATGAAAATTCAAGTTACAATCTCTTTCATGTGTTTGTGGCATAGATTTTAATTCAGATATAAAATTCTCTTTGTTTATCCGATACCTCTATAATTCGATCACGATAAGAACTACTCTCTTCCATTTCTTTTAATTTTTGAATAACACTATAATCATTCCAACAGTGCATTGGAAATGCCATTTTTGTATCTGTATTTTTTATAAAATAATCCATTCCTAAAAAGAAATCATTTTCCTGTCTTGGATCTAATGGCAAAAATGCAAGATCAATTTTTCTTTTGCCTATTCTTTCAATCTCTTCTTTATAACGTGAAAAGATCTGTTCCTTTTCTTGTTTTGTTTGATTCTTCCATGTCCACCAGTTGAGATCACCCGCATGATAAATTCTTTTTTTATCAATTTCAATTAAAAATGCTGTCCCTGCGTCTGTTGAAAGAAATGTTTCGAATTCGAATACTGGTTTATCTGATATCAGTTCTTCTTTTTGTTCATAGGGAGGTTTTAATTGTATTTCTGTATCATCCTCTATCTGTAATACTATTTCTTTTTGTACTCTATATTTTTTTCTTCTTCCTAAAAAAAATATATGTCTTCCCGCTGTCTGTGAAATACCAATTTTTTGCATATAAGTAGTCGACATACGGATATCATTTGAGAGCAGATAAGTAACCGATTCCATTTCTTTTGCCCATTCAAAAATTTTACGGCTATAATGATCTTGATGTTTATGACTGACAAAGACATAGAGTGGCTTTTTGTGATCCCATATTGGCATATCTCCAACTAAATAATCCTCAGAATAATCAAAAACCATAGTACAGCTAGGACACTCTATTAAAAATGCACTATGTCCAAGATAAAAAATTTTCCATTCCTTTTTTTCCTGCATATTTTTCCTCATTTCTATGCTGTTTTATAATCCTTCCTGTCCGTACAAGTTTTTATTTTGTTTGGAACAGCTAAAATATAAGTTGACAATCCTTTTGTGGTGCAATATAATTAGAATCAAGCTAAATAAGTTATAATTATAGTATAAATTGAGCATACAGAAGATGTATGTTAATAAAATGAAAAACTATAAAGAAAGGCAAAGGTAAAAATGATGAATGCTCCAGTTGTAAAATTAGGTATTATCGCAGTAAGCCGTGACTGTTTTCCAGAGTCTTTGTCGGTATCCAGAAGAGAGGCTTTAGTTGCTGCTTATAAAGCAAAATACAATGCACAGGATATTCACGAATGTCCAATTTGTATTGTAGAAAGCGAAATTCATATGGTTCAGGCGATTGAAGAGGTAAAGAATGCTGGCTGTAATGGAGTTGTTGTATACCTTGGCAATTTTGGTCCTGAAATTTCGGAGTCTCTTATTGCAAAACATTTTGATGGACCAGTCATGTACATAGCAGCTGCAGAAGAAACCCAAAACAATTTAATTCAAGGACGTGGCGATGCTTATTGTGGTATGCTTAACGCAAGCTATAATCTAAAGCTACGCAACCTAAAAGCATATATTCCAGAATATCCGGTTGGCACAGCAGAAGAATGTGCTGAAATGATACATGATTTTCTTCCAATTGCAAAGGCTTTGATTGCCATTTCCGAATTGAAGATTATCAGCTTTGGTCCTCGTCCTTTAAACTTCTTAGCTTGTAATGCTCCAATTAAACAACTTTATAATCTTGGTATTGAAATTGAAGAAAACTCTGAACTAGATCTGTTCGAAGCCTTCAATAAACATGCAAAAGATACAAGAATTCCAGAAGTAGTAGCAGATATGGAAAAAGAACTTGGCTGTGCAAATAAAAAGCCTGAAATTCTTCCAAAACTTGCTCAGTATGAATTGACCTTATTAGACTGGATCGAGCAGCATAAAGGCTATCGCAAATATGTTACTATTGCCGGAAAATGCTGGCCTGCATTCCAAACTCAGTTTGGTTTTGTTCCTTGTTTTGTCAACAGCCGTTTAGCTGCAAGAGGAATTCCGGTTGCCTGTGAAGTAGATATCTATGGAGCTTTAAGTGAATTTATTGGTACTATTGTCAGTGGAGATGTTGTTACTCTACTGGATATTAATAATTCTGTTCCTAATGATATGTACGAAGAATCCATTAAAAACAAATTCAACTATACCCATAGAGATACCTTTATGGCATTCCACTGCGGAAATACCGCTTCTAGTAAACTTACTTCCTGTGAAATGAAACATCAGCTTATTATGGCAAGAAGTCTTCCAGAAGAAGTAACACAGGGAACACTAGAAGGAGATATTGTTCCGGGTGACATTACATTCTTCCGTCTACAAAGTACTGCCGATGCAAAAATTCGTGCTTATATTGCCCATGGTGAAATCCTTCCAGTAGCAACACGTTCCTTTGGTGCAATTGGTGTTTTTGCAATTCCTGAGATGGGACGTTTCTATCGTCATGTTTTAATTGAAAAGAATTATCCACATCATGGAGCAGTTGCATTTGGACATTATGGAAAGACCTTATATGAAGTATTTAAGTATCTAGGTGTTCCAGTAGATGAAATTAACTTCAATCAACCAAAGAATATGCTTTATCCAACAGAGAATCCATTTGCATAAAACATACTAAATAAAAATCGATCACTGCCAAGAAGTTTTATTGACAGTGATCGATTTTTATTTTTGTGATTCTATAAACTACTTAAATCTTACCGCTGTCCCATAAGCCATCACTTCGGCTGCACCCTGCATAACAGCCGAGGAAGCAAAGCGTACATTTACAATAGCATCTGCACCAAGTTCTTGTGCCTCTTGTATCATTCTCTGTGTTGCGGTATCTCTGGCTTCATTCATCATCTGGGTATATGCCTTTAATTCACCACCTACTAATGTTTTAAAACTCTGTGTAATATCTTTTCCAATATTTTTTGACTGAATGGTACTTCCCTTTACTAATCCTAACATTTCTAGTTCTTTTCCACTAATATACTCTGTATTTACTAAAATCATCTTTTCATTACTCCCTTCCTACTTTTTACTTTCTTTTATCATATCAAACATACATTTGTTTTTCAAGACACTTTAGAAATAAAATCGACGTTTTAATTCTTCTAAAAATTCTTTTCTCCCCCAAAAAAATAATCCAAATAGGGTAAAACCACTATAAAATCCACAAGTTATTGAAACCCACTGTGTGTTAAGCCATCCTAAGTTTCGAAAAAGTATTGGAAGAAGCCCCAAAAGAGATAGCCAAAACACATAAATTGCAGCATCAAATATCTTTCTCTTTCCTCCAAGCAGTAAAACCGTTGCATAAAATTCTGTTATAATAAATCCAAAGGGAAGCAGATAATCAAGTGCCCATTGGTACTTTCCTATACAAATGCCAATCCAAAAACCCAATGCCATAATCATGATGGAATACCAAATTACTTTCAGGCGTTTCATCAAGTTTCTGCCTGCAATATGAAAAAGTTCTAATACAAACAGACTAACTCCAAGTACTAAAAAAGACCATCCCATTCCATATAGTATCTCTTTCGAATTTCTTGTTGTATAATTGATATATAGACAGATGGTATTGGTAAGTATAAGCAAAAATAGAAGTATCCTTCGAAATATAAAAAAGGCGTGGTTTGTCCTTGTTCGTTCTGGATAGTGAACTCCTTGCCTTAATTCAATTCCCTCTGGCCATAATACTCCTTCCCAAAGCAGCTTTCCATTCCTTTTTCCTCCGGTGGTTCCGGTATTGATTAATTCATTATTGCAGAATAGACAGCGTTTAAGAGGTGTTTGATAATTGATTTTACAATTTCTGCAATAATACATTTATGCCTCCAAATAGTTTGTATCTACTGTAACTAAAAGTCCTTCCTGAATAAAATGATTTATAAAATATTGTAGTATACTGATATCTTTAAAATCCGTATTAAGCATAATATTAGTATGTCCATGTATGGATGTCACTGCAATTCCAAATCCTCCAATCGCAAATTCTACATCTTCAACAAAATCGTTCATATCATTTGGAAGAGTAACTTTTCCAAGATTTGAAATATAACAGGTACTGATATCATCTGCCAATCGCTTATATCCGATTTTAAAAGCGATATTTTTTAAAAAGAGAGGAAGTAGACGAATTGCTAGATTCTTTTCAATCCAGACATTAGAATTCATTCTAGCATGTAATTCCTCTTTTACCAGTTGAGCATCAAATTGTCTTTTGGTCTCTGCTAACATCTGCTCAAAAGTCCATTCTTTTCTTCCATCAAATGTAGCTTTAATGTAAAGTGAAAAATTTCTTAATGTATCGGAAGGAAAAAACTTTCTTAAATTTGTCGGTATAAAGATCTTAATCGGACACTTTGTCGTCTTACAATCTGGTCTTTGGGTATAAATACTATAAGCTAAAACGGCTGTAATATAAACTCCAACTGTCACTCCCAGCCTTCTAGTATGTGCTAAAAGTTGTTCTGTTGGTACTTTCGCATTGACACAGAGCGTAAAATAATCTGCAAATTTTTCTCCTTTGACATGATATGCTACTTCCTCTTTCAAATTCATCTTAGAACTTTTATCATATTGATTGACAAACATATCTACTGTTTCTCTTGGAGAAGATGGTAGTTCACTCTTTACTTTACCAGAATAAGAAAATTCATGTCCACAAAGCTTTAAATAATTTTGTGTAATTGCTTTTAGAAACTCCATTGCACCTGTACCATCACTGAGCGAATGAAACGTTTCTAATGTTATTTTATTCTTAAAATAATAGACTTTAAATAAGTATCCGTTATTTTTTGTCCAGTGAAAAAAACGGCAAATGATAGGTGATTCCTTTTCAATTTGAACAGGTCTTGTATTAGCGGCTAAATAATACCAAAACATTCCCGCTTTCAACTGAACCGCAAAACTCTCAAATCTCGGCAGAGTTTCATTTACAGCCTGTTCCAATAATTCAGGAATAATTTCTTCTTTTAGATAAAAGGACAGACGAAATACACTACTTCTGCTGTCTTTTGAAACTGCCGGAAAGATCTTTCCAGCATTATCTACTTTATACCAATAAATACTTCTTTTCATCCTCTTCCTTAATCCTTTGCCTTTTCCACTTTTTGATCTAATAATATCAACGTTAATATCCTAAAATACCTTCTAACGATTCATCTTGTTCTATCCATTCTTTTACTTCAATTATACGATAGTCAGTATTGGTATCACGAATGATTACTCTTTCAATTCCTGCGTTAATAATCTGGCGCTTGCACATAGAACAGCTATTTGCATTTTTAATATATTCCATTTTAGGGAGTTCAAATCCCACTAAAAATAAAGTAGCACCCAACATTTTCTCCCTTGGAGCACTGATAATTGCATTGGTCTCCGCATGTACACTTCGACAAAGTTCATAGCGTTCCCCTCTTGGAATCTCAAGTTTTGTACGGATACAATAGTTTAAATCGCTGCAATTTTTACGTCCTCTAGGAGCTCCTACATAACCTGTCGAAACAATTTCATCGTGATTGACAATAACCGCTCCATAAATTCTTCTTAGACAGGTACTTCTCTTTGAAACAGTTTCTGCAATATCTAAATAATAATTAATTTTATCTCTGCGTTCCATTTTTAATCCTTTCGTATACTTTTATCTACCCTTGTTAAAAGGCATAAGGCATATAATGGGTTAAATTAATAATCGTTTCCCATGTTTTATAATCCACTATTCCAGTTACTGGAAGACCATACTTTTGTTGTGCTTTTTTAATCACATTTGCTGTAGATTTTCCATAGATACCATCTACCTGAACAGAAAATCCCAGTTTTACCAGACGTTTTTGAAGATTTAGAACATCTGCTCCCTTCATATAGTTCGATGCTACTGTAAGTTCACGGAATGGACTATTATTTTGATAAGTTAAAAACTCTAACCCCGGATATTGAAAGTGCATTGTGTCAGCACAAATACTAAAATTTCCTCCCCAATACCATCCATACTTTTCAAAAATATCAATCACTTCATCTGGAATACAATAAGGATTGGATTTATCTCTGAGATCATTTCCTGCTCCTAAAAAATAATCATTATCATAATCCCCCGGATTAATGTCAATCGCTACTCCAAAAGAGTGCATAGACATCAATGTAGATCTAGATAGTCCAACTCCTCCAACTTTTCGATATCCATATCCTTTGAGAACCTTAATTGGAAATTTGATATCTAACTGATAGATCTCTTCAAAAATTGCCTGAACATTTTTTGCAACCTTTTTATTGATGGTCAAATCCATACTAGAAGCATAACGCCCACCAGAAGCTGTCATCTTCCATACTGGCACTTTAATTGTTGTCATCTGTTTTCTTGCCTTTGCCTCTGTGTTAAAGGAAGCGGGAAGACTGTAAATGGTATACACCTGTGCATTCGTCCCAAAAATATACTGATATCTTGCATCATTACTTTCGGTTGGCAGTATTACAGAAGTCGTATCTGGTTTTTTTGTTTCCTCATTCTTTTGTGAATTCGGTGCTATTGTCGGAGTTGCTTTTGGTTTTTGTGTTGGCTGTGCATCAACTGTTGGAGTTGGTTCTTCGAAAATAGATGGTTCGGCTTCCTCCTCTGTTGGCGTTGGTTCTGGCGTTGGCGTTGGTTCTAATGTTGGCGTTGGTTCTAATGTTGGCGTTGGTTCTGGCGTTGGCGTTGGTTCTGGCGTTGGCGTTACTTCTGGTTCTTCACTATACTCTTCTCCATCTAACACTTTTAAAAATTTCTCCATTACCTGTGTTGTTCCCTTTTCTGTTCCTAATACTACTGCCAAATACAAATGACTATCTGAACCTCTCAGTAATACTAATTGCTGATTTCCAGAAACCATTCGTAATAGTCCCTCATATCCTTTTGGTATTTTAATTCCACTCATTCCATAAGGCTGATAAGGTATTTCCACTAAAAGTCCATCTGCTCTACGTCCTGTAACATTTAAAGAACGTACTCCAATATTTGCAGCAAACCAAGAATTTTTAAGCAACTGGTACATAAAATAGTAAATATCATATGCTGTAAATTTCTGAGAAGAATTATATGTACCATTTGATGAAATTAAATTTTTATTTGAGAGCATACTTCCCTTTACCTGAGCAGAAGCAAGCTCTAAAAACTTATCGGAATTTGGAGTAATACCATTAATCAAAATGGATCTCGCTGCTGCTGAACCAGAATTGATATAATAACTTAGTACGTCTTCATTATTTGCAGATCCACCAGAACCAATTTTTCCAAGTAAAACATCTGCATCAACTGCATTTCCTGACTGTTCTGGAATCGTCTGAAATAATTCTTTATCTACCTGATCTAACAAAATCCAATATGTTTCTAATTCTGCAAGAGAAGAAGCAGAAAATTTTTTATTTGGATTTGCTGTAGCAATTACACTTCCTCCTGTTATATCAATTAATAACATTCCAGAAGAAGAAGTAAAATCATCTTCTCTTCCATTAAAATGAGAAGGCAAAATCAACGATCCGACTGTTGCTGAACCTACTGCCCCTCCTGTATCCACTTCTAATAGATCTGCATATGCTTCGATTAACTCTTGTGAACCAAAAATGGGATCTCTATCCACTGTAGATGGAAGATAGCCAATTCCCATTACAATTACCAGAAAAAAACTCAAAAATTTCATCCAATACTTTTTATGTATTCGTTTTTTCTGCTGCATCCTTTTCATCCTTTTCTACCTCTCATTTTCATCTTTTTATTGTTCTTATCATTTTATTCTTTTCAAGAACAACTTTGCTTGTGACATGAAATAAAGTAAATTTACCCCATGTAGTTAATAGTTTCTTATTTTTATTATAACCTTATTGTCAACATTTAAAATAGCATATTCCTTCCTAAAAATCAACGAAAGGATTTCTTACATTTTTGATTGTTTCTAACATTTTATTACACTGTGACTTATTTCAATAACAAATTTCCTTTTCAGTTCATTCTATTTATGATAAAATAATTCAACAATTAACAGCAAGAACTCCTTTTTCCTCTTAGGTAGGGGAGGAATTGTTAGGAACAATTGTAACGGCAGTAGCGAGCAAGTATCCCCTACTGCCATGAAGCAATCCACAGAATTGTCTTGCTCTTAACTGCCGCGAGTGGATTGAAACAAAGATTAGTCAAATATATTATTTTAGAGGTGTAAAATGGGAAAACAATATCATGTTAAATGTTATGCTCTTGATTCATATGGGCAAGGATTAGTTAAATTTAATGGCTCTATCTTTGCCATTCCACGGCTTCTTCCAGACGAAAAAGCCACTATAGAACTTGTGTATACCAAAGGAGGAACTTTTGCTAAATTAGTACAGATAGATAAACCCTCTCCACTTCGAATAACCCCAAAATGTCCTCACTTTTCTTTTTGTGGTGGATGTCAACTTATGCACCTGTCATATCTCGAACAGTTAAAATTAAAACAAAAGATTGTCACTGAATTATTTGAAGATAATTTAAAGTCTCACCAAAAGATACAACCTGATTTTCCCGGTATTCCCTATCCAGAGGTTGTTCTTGCTGGGATAATCCCTGTACTCGGCATGAAAAATCCCTCTTTTTATCGCTGTAAAATTCATGCAGCTCTTTCAGAAGATGCAAAGCATAACATTATTTCTGGCTTTTACGAAGAGCATACTCATAAAGTCCTTTCCGTAGATTCTTGTCTAATTCAAGATCCCCTCGCTGAAAGTATTATGAAATCTCTCCGTCGGCTGATGAAAAAATATCATATTCGTTCTTTTAAAGAAGATACAGGACATGGAACACTTCGTCATGTTCTTTTTCGTAAAGGATATCATACAGGAGAACTTTTAATGGTTCTTGTCTGTGGTACAGAAAAAATTCCTAATGAACGGGAATTTACAAAAGAACTATTACATCTGCATCCAGAAATTACTTCTCTTGTGTTAAATTATAATCCTAAAAAAACAAGTATGGTCTTGGGAAAACAAGAAACTGTTTTGTTTGGAACTGGTTCCATTCAAGATAAACTCTGTGATTATACCTTCCGAATCTCTTCTCGTTCGTTTTATCAGGTAAATCCATCACAGGCAGAACAACTCTACAAAATTGCAATCTCAGCATTAAACTTATCTAAAACAGAGTCTGTACTAGATGCTTATTGTGGAACAGGAACTCTTGCTATCTTAGCTTCTGGACTGGCAAAACGAGTAGTTGGAGTAGAATTAAATAGAGATGCCGTTAAAGATGCCATATATAATGCAAAAATCAATCATATTAAAAATGCTTCTTTCTTTTGTGCTGATGCAGGAGAATATTTGACTAAGCTGACTGCTAAAAAAGAATCTTTTGATGCTGTTCTTTTAGATCCACCCCGTTCTGGCTGTACAACTGCCTTTTTAAATGCTTTAACTGTCGCCTCTCCTAAGAAGATCGTTTATATTAGTTGCAACCCAGAAACACAAAAACGGGATATTGATATTTTGGCAGCAGATTATTTTGTAGAAGGCATTTGGGCTGTAGACATGTTTCCTGAAACGGGACATGTGGAGAGTGTTATTTTGATGCAAAAACGATGTATATAGAAATTTTTTGTTTTAGGAAATTTTATAGGTATTTTGTATTTATAAAATCAGTAGTAAATTAGATAAGAAATTTCTGTTTGAACAGTATCAGAAAGATGGGAGAGATACAAATGAAAGCGGATAATTTAAGTTTTTTAGAATTTATTGGAGCTGGCAAAAGAACTTTTTATATTCCAGTATATCAAAGAAATTATGATTGGAAAAGAATGCAATGTATTACATTGTTTAGAGATATTGAATCAATTGCAGTAAATAAAAATAGGAATAGTCATTTTTTAGGGACAATAGTATATGTAGAGGGAGATTCCACAGCAAATTTCAGACAATTTATTCTGATTGACGAGCAACAACGTTTGACTTCTATTATGTTACTTTTAAAAGCAATTTTAGATTCTACTATGATTGAAGAATTAAAAATTGATATAAAAGATAGCTATTTAACAAATCGATTTAGTCCAGAGGCATTAAAAATAAAACTAAAACCAATGAAATCAGATTCATGTAATTTTGAGAAATTAATAAATGATCAAATTGATGATATGGAAGACTCACAAATATTACTGAATTATAATTTGTTTATAGATTTAATTAGAGAATCAAATTTGTCTCCAGAAGAAATATATCATGGAATACAAAAATTAGAAATAGTATATATTCAATTAACGAAGGAGAAAGAAAACCCTCAACTAATTTTTGAATCATTAAATTCCACAGGATTAGATTTAACACAAGCAGATCTTATTAGAAATTATCTATTAATGGGACAAACTTATGATTGTCAAGAAAAGTTGTATAATAGTTATTGGTTAAAGTTAGAGAAGTTGCTTCCAGATGTAATGATATCAGATTATATTCGAGATTATTTGACGTTAAAGACAGGTATAATCTCGAATAAAGATAGAGTATATAATAATTTTAAAGAATATTACCAAAGTCTAGACAATTATGATGCAGAAGGATTTCTTGATGAATTGACAACTTATGGAGAATATTATAGTTGGTTTAAATATTGTAATAGTCCTGACGAAGAAGTTAATTGGAGATTATCATAGTTACAGAGGTTAAAATCAACGACAGTTTATCCATTTTTATTGAATATATTTGAAGATTATTATATGTATCATAATATTGATATGCAAATGGTGTGTAAAACATTAGATGTTATTTTATCATATGTTATGAGACGTCTACTTTGTGAAATGCCTACAAATGCCTTAAACAAGGTATTTGCTTCAATGGTAAAGGACATTGAACAATATAAAGATAAAGTATTATGTGATAGGGTTGCAGCAGTATTAGCAGGTAAGAAAGGTAAAGTAGTTTTTCCAAATAATATTTTGGTAAGAGATAAATTATTATTGCGTAATAGTTATAAATTTTCGCATATTAAATATGTTTTAGAGCAAATTGAATGTAGACAGGGAAAGGAAGTTGTTTCTTTTGATGAATTAACAATAGAACATATTATGCCAAAGACACTTACTACAAAATGGAAAATAGATTTAGGTAAGAAAGCTTCGGAAATATACGAAAAATATGTTCATTGTATAGGTAATTTAACGGTTACAGGTTATAATTCAGAAATGTCTAACGGTAGTTTTGAAGAAAAAAAGAAAGTGTATCGAGAATCTAATATATATATCAGTAAAGTACTTTCTAAATTTGATGTCTGGGGTGAAGTGGAAATTATTCAGAGGAGTGAATGGCTTATCAAAGAAATATGTTCTATATGGCAGTACCCTAATATAATTAGTTCAATCTCATATGAAGTTGATACAAGGACAGAATTTGATATAATGGATGAAGTTAATGTAACTGGTCGAACACCTTGTCAAATAGAAATATGTGGAGGAACAATCCCTGTAGATTCATGGAGAAGTTTTCTAAAAAATATTTGTATGCAAATGTATGAATATGATACTCAAATTTTTCGAAGTTTAATTCGTCATAAAGATTTTAAGGGTAAGAGCAAACGTATAATAGATGATACAGATGAGAATATGAGAGTACCTCAAAAAATAGCAGAAGGAATTTATTTAGAAATGAATTTAAGTGCAAATGAGGCATTAAACTATGCAAAATTGGTTATTGATAAATATGAAGGAATGGAAAATGAATGCTCATATAAATTAAAACCAATCACTTGAGAATTGTGTTTATATAATAGTTTCAACTTATATAGATTATTATATTATTCTCCCCAAATATCTAAACCACGCAACTTTAAAAGAAGTGTATCTTTAAAATAGTGATATACTTCTTTTATTTGTTCTACTTCTGTTTAAAACCAACTGTAATCATTGTAATGTAATCTTCACGATGTTGTAATGACATTTCATTGAGCCCTTCTTCATAGGCATATCCAAATAGTTCCAGATGTTCTTTCTCTGCAAAAAAACAAATTACGTCATATGTTTCTCGAAGTTTATCCCATCCTCCAATACAAAAAGCTCTTAAATAAGTTCCCTCTGGTCTTATTTCATCGTATAATTCTACATCCTGTCTTCCATAGGCAAAAAAACAATCATAATCATTATAGTTTCCTTTTAAAATATGATTTATGGAGATACGGCTTCCAAAATTATCATATAGTCCAAATATTGATTTAAGTCGTAATGAAAAATCTGCCGCAACTGCAAAATCATTATCATCATAAACTCCTGTAATGGGGGTACTAAGTAGAATCCTTTGTTTAGGAAGTGTAACGATATCTATTTTACCTTGTTGTGCTGTCAGGCTCAATGCTAGTTTGTCTGATTTTTGTTCTAAAAACGATTTTGTATTCAAAAGTTCATGGATTGATTTATCAATTAGTTTTTTCTTTTCAGAAATTAAGTTTGCAAAAGAAGAACTGGTTGGACTTTTTTGATAGTATATAATTTCCTCAATAGATAAACCCATCTTTCTAAGTGTCACAATTAATTCTAATTGAACAGTCTGAAAACATGTATAATAGCGATACCCATTTTGTTCCTTAAATTCAGGAGAAAATAAACCAATCTCATCATAATAATGCAAGGTGCGTTTATTAATTCCATTTAACTTTGCGAACTGTCCTGTAGTATATAAAAATTTTTTATTTTTCATCTCAAAACCTCTTGACTTTACAGTTACTGTACAGTTTATAATAGCACACGTAAAAAGAAATAGCAACTATAAACTTATCAGTACAAAAAATTATATAGAAATGAGGGATACAATGAAGATTAAGTATGCAGATAAAAATGATTGGAAGGACATTAAGGAGATTTATTTAAAATCTTTTCCAAAGTCGGAGAGAAAACCATTCTTTGTAATAAAACATTCTATGAAAAAAGGAAAGACAAAAATATTAATTGCTACAGAGGATAATTGTTTACAGGGTTTTGTTATGATCATTCCCTACCATGATATGGTTATGGTAGACTATCTGGCTACTTCTAGTAAAATTCGCAGTCGGGGAGTTGGCAGTAAAATTATACAGGAGATATGTAGACAGTTTTGTAATAAAAAGATTGTTCTTTTAATTGAGCGACTTGAAGATAGTGCTGAAAATAGGAAACAGCGTATTATGCGAAGAAAATTCTATTTTAAAAATGGTTTTACTTCTTCGGGTATTTTTATAAATGGATATAGTGGAAATATGGAAGTTTTAAATTGGGGAAGTAAGGTATCTGTACAGGAATATGTGGATTTACAACAGTATGCTTTAGGGAAACTGATGTTTAAACTTTCTGGTATTGAATTAGTAGTATGAGATTGGAGGAATCATGAGTAGAAACATACAACAACAATCTAAAATCCATATTTCTTATCTGAAACTTTTTTGGCTCTTTATGATAGGAAGTTTATTGGGTGTTATTTTAGAAGGACTTTTTTGCTACTTTCGTTATGGGAACTGGGAAACACATGTCGTTTCCATTTGGGGACCTTTCTGTATACTATACGGATTTGGTGCTGCTGGATTTTATGTATGTCATGTTATATTGTGTCACAAGAATAAATATCTGCAATTTCTTATCTATTGTATTATTGGTTTTACAATAGAATTACTCGGTGGGTACATTTTAGAATTTGGACTTCATATGAGGGCATGGAACTATACAGACCATTTTTTGAATTTTAGAGGATATGTCAGTTTACAAATGACAATTTTATGGGGATTTGTTGGAACTGCATTTTCTTATTTTGCTCCATCTATTGAGAAAGTTCTTAAAAAAATGGAGTCTAGTAAATGGAAAGTAGCCTGTTATATGCTTACAGTATTTATGATAGTTAATTTTTTACTTACTTCTGTTTCTATTATTCGCTGGAAAGATCGTCATTTTGATATACCTGCACAAAATACGTTTGAACAATTTATTGATCGGACATATGATGATACTTTTATGTCTAATCGTTTTTGTGAATGGAGTTTTTTAAATTAATTTAAAAATCAGTATAACAAAGGAGTTTATATATGAAAACAATTTTTTCAAAAATAAAACTGAAAGGAAGCCAGATTTTTTTGTTATCCATTTTGATTTTAGTAGCAGCAGTTGGAGAAATGATGTTGCCTTCTCTGCTAGCTCAGATGATCAATGGTGGTGTAACAAATTCTTCGAAACATACAATTTTAATACTCGCTGTTATTATGGCAGTTATTACAGTCCTTTCCTGTACCATTAATTTTTTATCCGTTCGGATAGCTTCTCGTATTTCCACTGACTTTTCCGCCCAACTACGTAGTCAGGTTTTTGAAAAAGTGCAAACTTTTTCCGCAGCAGAACTTGACTGTTTTGGTACTGCTAGTTTAGTTACACGAAGTACATCGGATATCACCAATGTACAAAATTTTCTTACTATGTTTTTGCGTATTGGTATTCTTGCACCTATGATGGCTGTAGCAGGACTTGTTTTCTCTGCGGCAACTGGTGGACAGGTCAGTTCTGTACTAAGTGTTGCGATTCCAATATTATTAATCGGGTGTAGTATTGTTGTTATATTTGCATCACGTTATTCTGTCAAACTCAGAAAAAAACTAGACAAAATCAATCAGCTCTTCTTAGAATCTTTAGAGGGTGTTCGTGTTATTCGGGCTTTTAATAAGCAAAAAGCGGAAAGTCAACGTTTTGAAGAAGTCAATACGGATTATTCTTCTACTGCAATGGTATCAGGGCGAATTACAAGTCTTTTGATGCCTGTTATCAATGTGATCTTTGGTGTAACCACAGCAGCAGTTTTGGGACTTGGAGCCCACTATGTAGAAACAGGGGCGATGGAAGTTGGTTCATTAGTTGCAAACAGTCAATATATCAGTATGGTTTTGATGTCTGTCATGATGCTTGCTCTTGTTATCATGATGTTTCCAACTACATATGCTTGTTCCAAACGAATTGCAGAAGTATTAAATACAGAAACAAGTATTAAAAATGGAAGGTTTTCTCTGGAAAATCGTACTCTTCATTCTACAGTAGAATTTCGTCATGTAACCTTTGCATATCCCGGTGCACAAGAACCAATTTTAAAAGATATCAGTTTTGAAACACATCCCGGAGAGATTACTGCTATTATTGGAGGGACAGGTCGAGGAAAATCTAGTATTTTAAAACTGATTCCACGTCTATATGATCCTTTATTTGGTGAAGTCTTGATTGATGGTATAAATGCAAAAGAATATATTGTAGAAGATCTTCGTTCTCTTATTGGATATGTTCCCCAAAAAAATATCTTATTTTCAGGGGATATTGCTTCTAATTTAAATTTTGGAAAGGAAACAGGAACAAAACAGGACTGGAAAGAAGCGGCACAAGTTGCCTGTGCCGAGGAATTTATTCTGAAAAAGAAAAATGGATATCATGATCCTATCGCACAGGGAGGCACAAATCTTTCTGGAGGACAGCGTCAGCGTATGGCAATTGCAAGAGCTGTTATGAAAAAACCAGAAATTTATATATTTGATGATAGTTTTTCCGCCTTAGATATGAAAACGGATCAGACCCTTCGTAAAAATTTAAAAGCCTTTATAGGAGACGCAACTGTTATTATGGTAGCACAACGAATAAGTACCATTTTAGATGCAGATCGTATTTTAGTTATAGATGATGGAACAGTTGTAGGACAAGGAACACATAAAGATCTTTTGAAAACTTGTCCACTATACCGTGAAATTGCAGAAATACAGTTAGGAAAGGAGGCACTCTAATATGAATAAATCCGTATTTAAACGGCTTTTAGGCTATCTAAAGGCATATCGGTTGCGACTATTTTTTGTTTTTCTATTTGCCTCTATCAGTACTATTTTTACTGTTATGGCTCCATTTATTATTGGTAAGGTTACAACAACTCTATTTGCTAGTATAAAAGATGGTATATTTTATTGGGAAACTATTCTTTGGCTGCTTGCTATTTTAGTATGTCTCTATCTAATCTCCCAGCTCTTCTCATTCTTGCAGGGATTTTATATGGCAAAGATAACTGCAAATGTTATGCGAGAAATTAGAAGTGATATTGATAAGAAAATGCACAGACTGAAACTAAATTATTATGATACACATACACATGGCGATATTCTTAGTATTATTACGAATGATGTGGATACAATCAATAACACGGTAAGTCAAAATTTGACCTCTATTGTTACACAGGTAATTACAGCAATCGGAATCCTTTTAATGATGCTTACAATCAGTCCAAAACTAACTTTAATTCCTGTTATTATAGTACCTCTATCTTTACTTAGTGCAGCTGGGGTGATGAAATCTGGAGGCAGACATTATAGCAAACAACAGGAATTACTCGGACAGTTAAATGGTTATATTGAAGAAATGTACAATGGTCAACAGATTGTTCAGTCCTTTAATTATCAGGAAAGGGCAAAACTAAAATTTTATACACTAAATGAAGAATTAAAAAGTAGTTCCTATAAAGCAGAAACTACCGCAGGTACAGTTAGTCCTATTACTACATTAGTAAATGATATAGGTTATGTACTTTGTGCAGCAATAGGGTGTCTTCGTGCTATTGGAGGATGGATTACAGTTGGAAATGTACAGGCAATGCTTGAATATACACGCCGATTTGCCGAACCTTTTTCTTCTCTGGCTGGTATGGCTGGTAGTTTTGGTGCAGCCAAAGCCGCAGGAAACCGAATTTTTACTTTACTAGATGCTGAAGAAGAATTACCAGATATAAAAAACTGTGTGATCCCAAAAGATCGTTCTGGCAGTGTGACATTTCAAAATGTACGATTTGGTTATACTCCTGATCATATATTGATGGAGGATGTAAATTTAACAATAAAATCTGGTCAAAAAGTAGCTATTGTAGGCCCTACTGGTGCAGGTAAAACAACTTTAGTCAACTTACTGATGCGCTTTTATGAAATCAATGGTGGTTCTATTATAGTAGATGGAGTAGATATTCACAATATATCAAGGGAAGAACTACGCAGTCGATTTGGAATGGTCTTACAGGATACGTGGCTTTTTGAGGGAACGATTGCAGAAAATCTGGGATATGCACAAGAATATATGGATAAAAACAAAATTATTGCTTCGGCAAAATCTGCTTGTGCTCATGACTTTATCAAAACACTTCCCGGAGGATATAATATGATGTTGACAAAAGGTGCAGAAAATATTTCACAAGGAGAACGACAACTTCTTACTATTGCTCGTGCTATTGCTTCTGATCCAGAGATTATGATTTTAGATGAAGCAACCAGCAATGTGGATACACATACCGAAGTATTAATTCAGAAAGCTATGACACAACTTATGAAAGGGCGTACCAGTTTTGTAATTGCTCATCGTTTATCTACGATTCGTGATGCGGATATGATTTTATATATGGAAGATGGAAATATTAAAGAAATAGGAAATCATGACGAATTGATGAATAAGAATGGAAAATATGCAGCTCTTTATAACAGCCAGTTTTCTTGAATCTAATAATATTTATTAACCAAAAAAGTTATTAAAAATACTTAATCCAGAAAACATGGAAAAAGATTTATAATATCAGTAACTATGAATTTTGTTGACTTCAATTCAGAAAGGTGTATAATAAAACTATCAATATATAATAAATACATTCTGAAGGTGAGGGGCTTACATGGAGAAAAAAACAACTGGAACACAAAAGACAAAAGGATTTCGGAGTTTGACGTTTATGTTAATTTCAATCATCTGTATTATGGTTTCTATCCCTACAATTGGATTAGCATGTTTAGGCGTCTATTATTTAAGGCAGTCGATGGATGAATCTGTTGAAGTCTATGAAGAATCCATGACAGACGGCTATTCAATGGAAATTAAATCTCAAGTACAGGGAGCAATCGCTGTGATACAAAGCTATTATGATCGAAGTCAGAATGGTGAATTAACAGAAGAAGAAGCCAAAAAAATGGCTGCAGAAGCCGTTCGTGCTATGCGCTATCGAGATGATGCTTCAGGCTATATTTGGATAGATGGAGCAGATTATACTCTAGTCATGCACCCAATCCTAACAGAACAAGAAGGTACTAACCGATATGCTCTCACTGATCAGAATGGAGTTACAGTTACACAAAATATTGTATCTGCTGCGGAAGCTGGAGGCGGATATAACGAATTTTATTTTACTAAATCAGATGGTGTAACAGTTGCACCTAAAATTGCCTATTCGAATATGTTTAAGCCTTGGGGATGGGCAGTTGCTACTGGAAATTATGTGGATGAAATGAATGAAAAGATAGATAGCAGAAAAATATATATTCATGAAGAATTTTCAAATATGCTTAAAATCTATGGTATTGCGGCAGTTATCATGTTAATTGCAGCATTGGGTATATCTGCTATAAGTGGATTAAGGATTACCAAAGGTATTAAACTTGTGGAAGGTAATCTTCGTCAGGCAGCTATGGGGGATCTAAGTTTTACTGTCAGTCCTGCTTTATTAAGACGAGCCAATGAAATCGGAGAGATGTCACGTTCACTAGAAAATGTTAGACAATCATTAGCAAGTATGCTTGGAAGTATGATCCACACTGGAGAAACTCTCAACCAGAGCAGTGAAAATTTTAGTGAAAAATTCGGATATATTTCGGAAGGAATTCGAAATACAAATCAAGCTATTGAAGATCTTGCAAAAGGTGTCACTAACCAAGCCAGTGAAACAGAGACCGTGAATAAAAAGATTGCAGAGTTAGGCGATGTCATTGAAATTGAAAAGAATGGTGTACATAAATTAGAAGAAGCTGTATCTGTAATGACACAACATTCAACAGGTGCTTCTGAAAGTATTAAAGAATTAGAACGAATTACCAAAACTACGATCGAAACAATTGATATTGTCTCTGAACAGACAAATAAGAACAATGATTCTGCCACTAATATTAATAAGGCTATAGAAATTATCAAAGGACTTGCCGCTCAGACTAATCTGCTTTCATTAAATGCTAGTATCGAGGCTGCTAGAGCTGGAGAAGCTGGAAGAGGTTTTGCTGTTGTAGCAGAGGAAATTAGAAATCTTTCTGAGGAATCTTCAGGTAATGCACAAGAGATTGAGGGAATTGTAAAAGAATTGATCAACAATGTAGAGATTTCTGTAAACAAAATGCAAGAGGTAACACGTAATGTACAAAAACAGCAAAAATGTTTGGGTGAAACTAGAACAGCATTTCAACATCTAAATCAAGAAGTTACTCTAGTGGAAGGTGTTACAAAGGAAATTGGTACTCAAACAGAAATTTTGAATTCTCTTAAAAAAATTGTTACAGATTCTGTCAACAGTTTATCTAGTGTAGTGGAAGAAAATGCAGCATCTACAGAAGAAACAAGCGCTAGTATGACACTTCTATCTCAAACAATAGGCGAATGTACAGAAGATACACAAGGACTGGTAGAACTGAGTCGTAGACAAAATGAACAGGCTAGTAAGTTTCGGATATAAATTCATTTTATTTTTTTATTAAAAACGAAAAAGCAAAATATCTAAAAATTTATTATTATTTTTAGATATTTTGCTTTTTCAATATTTTTAAAATAATTTTCTGAACTTATACCATATACAGA
Organism: uncultured Lachnospiraceae bacterium; assembly: GCA_910586015.1. Lineage (GTDB taxonomy): Bacteria > Bacillota > Clostridia > Lachnospirales > Lachnospiraceae > MGBC140009. The sequence continues at coordinate 20,761 of CAJUGJ010000005.1, read as the reverse complement.
AAATTATTTTAAAACAGAAGATTTTTTTACAATCATTGGAATATAAATTTACTCTGTTACTTTTACGCATGAGAAAGTTCTGGAAAATAAAGTTTTTCTGTTTCAATATCTTTTAACTTTTCTCCATAAAAAAATAGTCTATAATCATCTTCTCCATCATAAATTTTTGAAATACATAAAGAAGTATCTTCCATACAAGGTGTAAATCCAAGGATTAGATTTGTATATTCCTCTTGAATATAACTTAGTATTTCTTCTAAACGAATTTTTTTTGTACAGATTATACTTTGAAGATAAAGTATACTTTCCTGTCTTTCCATTACTATATAACAATCTAATTTACTACTATAATAGACATTCTCCATTCCAGCAGTATAAAACATTTGTAGTGCATATTTATTTTTCTGTTCCAATGCTGTATTGATCACACTATATCTTACTGCTTCCATATATCTGTTTTTCTGTAATTGTTTTGATGTGTCTATTTGTTTAAAACAATCTTCTGTATTATGTTTTTTTGCATTTCCTTGTATCATTACTCTTATATCGTCTTTTAATGTATATCGATACTGCATCCCTATTAAAAATCCCATTTTATTATAAAATTCTATAGCACTTAGATTTCCGAATAAATAAATACCATCACAGTTTTCTTTATAATCCTCTAATACCTTTTCCATCAGTCTTTTGGCATATCCTTGTTTTCTATATTCTTTTTTTGTCATGACTGTTCCTAATTGAATATAATATCTTTTTTGTCCATTCTGTATAAACTCCATATGATTAACAGAAACATTTGCAATCAGTCTGTCATTTTCTTCATAAGAATAAGGTATATAGTCTCCTTCATAATATCCGTTTTGAACCCAGTCTTCAAAATTAAATCCAAAAACTTCCTGTGTTAAATCATTTAGTTTATGTCGTAAAATAGTATTATTCATATAGTCTTTTATAAATCTCATATCTATTCTCTCCTAAATCATTTTTAAATTTATTATATAGTAAAGAATGGTAGAAATCAATTTAAAAACTATTGTGATTTTGTATCATCTACTCTATACTTATATATTAAGAATATTTAAGAAATAGATTTATAAAATTTTAAACAATAATTTTTATAATAATATAAAAATTGGAGAGATAAAATGAATAAAAAAAAGATATTGGTTATTGAAGATGATGCTGATATTCGAGAAGGAGTTCGTATATTACTTGAAAGTGAAGGTTTTGTTGTAAGTGAAGCAGAAAATGGAAAAATAGGACTGGGAAAACTATCTGAGGATACCAATTTGGTTATTTTAGATATTATGATGCCGGGAATATCTGGACTTAGGGTATGTGAAGAAATCAGAAAAAATTCTTATGTACCTATTTTATTTCTGACAGCAAAAGCGCAGGAATCAGACAAATTACTCGGTCTTATGGCAGGAGGAGATGACTATTTATCAAAACCATTTTCTTATGCAGAACTTCTTGGAAGAGTAAAGGCACAGATTAGACGATATACTGTTTATAATAATATATCTGATAATTTAAAAAATTTACAAAAATCAGAATATATTAAAAGCGGAGAGATTCAAATTCATACAAAATTTAATGAAGTTGCTGTAAATGGAAAACCGATAGAATTGACAGATATTGAATATCATATACTTCTTTTAATGATGCAGAATAAAGGAAAAATCTTTTCTGCACAAAATCTATATGAATCTATTTGGAACGAACCCTATTTTTATAACTGTAATGGCACAGTAATGGTGCATATTCGTAAACTGAGAATGAAAATAGAACCAAATGATCAAGAACCTATTTATATAAAAACAGTTTGGGGAAAGGGGTATCGTTTTGAAAGTGAAAGGTGAAAAGAGTATATCCCTTTATCTGGAATGGTTTCTTATACTTCTCTTTTCAGGTATCATTAGTTTATTGTTCTTTATAAGCAGTAGATTTGTAATAGAACAACAGATTGACAAATATCATGAAAACCGAAATTTAATACGCAACTATAATGAAAAATATATTTCTCAATTACAGAAATATATAATAGAACAAGCTGTTTCTTCAAAAGATTTTAATAAATTAGATAAATGGGTAAATGATAAAAAACTTATTTATATACAGATAAAAAAAAATAATGAATGGATCTATTTTTCTGATTTTTCTATGGATGAGATACAATCGGAAGATTATGATTTTTTCCCAGCTTCATCCGATAATTATTATAATATTAACTTTAGTGATGGAACAGCACAAGTATTTATTATGGGTATGTATTCTTATAATTCATATATGATTGCATTAATTTTTAATATTATTATATCATTTGTGTTATTTTTAATACTTACTATACTGGGAATCCGCAAAAAAATTCTTTATATTAATCAGTTAAGTCAGGACATCGAAATTTTGGAGGGCGGAAATTTAGAGTATGACGTACACGTGGAAGGAAATGATGAAATTGCAGCTTTAGCAAAGGGATTAAATATGATGAAAATTTCCTTTAAAAATCAAATACAACAAGTTGAGTGTTTAACAAAAGCAAATCAAGAAATGATAACAAAAATTTCTCATGATTTACGTACCCCTCTTACTTCAGTATTATTGTATACAGAAATTCTACAAAATGAAAAATATGAAGATAAAGAACATAGACAAGAATATTTAGATAAAATTGTTAAAAAGGTTCAATATATGAAAGATTTATCAGATAGAATACTTAAATATTCCACGTACAGTTTAGAAGAAAGATATATTCCAACAAAGTATATCTCATTATATAGTGCACTATATGACGAATTATCAGATATGTGTTATTATTTAGAAAAACAGGGATTAAAAATAAAAACAAATTTAAGATGGAAAAAAGGACAGATATATATATATGAAGAATATTTAATAAGGATATTGGATAATATCGCTTCTAATATTTTAAAATATACAGATAAGCAAAAAACTGTATTAATATGGGATGAATATTTTATAGATGAAATGTGTATTACTTTTGAAAATACTTGTAAAAGTAAAATCAACAATACAGACAGTCACAATATTGGTATTCAAAATATTAAAATGATGATAAAAGAGATGAATGGAAGTTGTGAAGTAATACAAAACGAAGAAATATTTCATATATGTCTGAAATTTCGATATAAAAACAACTAACAAAAGCTTCTATTGTTAAGAAAGTTTAAGAAACGAATTAAGAACTATTTAAGAAGTGCAGTTTATATTTATATGTAAGAATTTATAGAAAGGAGTTAAAAAAATGAACACTAAGGCATTAGAATCCGTTTTAAAAACAGCAAACGTTATGAGTAATTCATCAAATGAAGTAAAATCAGATAATATTAATGAAAAAACAGCACAAGAAACTACAAGCACAAAAGGAAATCCAAAAAGAAATTATAATGCTATATCCAAAGATGGCGATACGTTAGAGCTAAGTGAAACAGGAAAAAAACTAGGAATACGTGCGAATATAGAAAATTTATCTTTTTCTGGGGAAAAAACTAATACAGATTCAGGTAAAAAGATATCCGATGCCGCTTTATCAGGATATTCAGAGACAAAATTAAAACAGTTATATGCCAGTAAACAGATTACGAAACAGCAATATGAACATAGTATAAAGAAAAAAAGACAACATAATTAATGATTACATATCCCCAAAAAATTAGAGCTGCTGTAAAATAAAGTTTATTTTACAACAGCTCTTTTCAATATCACTCACTAACCTTTATTTTTTTCTTACTGGAATCCAGATTTCTGAATAGTAATTCTCATCTATGTTCCCTTTTGGATACTTACTTACATCGTCATACATCTCTATACAATATCCAGCGGCAAATTCATATTCTTTTAATGCAGGAAGCCATTCCGAAAATATTTTTTTATTGACGTCTTGTAGTGAATCTGGCATTGCTCCCCTACAAGGAAAAACAGCCCATGTAAACGCTGGAATGGTCTTAGTTATAAAACCTTCTGGAATATCCATTGCTGGATTATAAACATCGGCAATAAGATATTCGAATTCACTATTTCCCATAGATTCATCTATGTTTATTCCAAACATCCCGCATACATATTTACCATTTCCCTGTTCATAATGTTTCTTCCAAAACTCTGGAATTGCTGTCTTTGCATCCTCATAAGAAAACTTCTTTGCTATACCTAATACTATAAAACTGTCCTTTTTTGTTAATCTGTAATCCATACTATGACCACCTTCCAATGATAATATTATTTTCAGCGGGACAAAAGATTTAATTATGGTACTATTATTCTTTTGTACAACAGATGGGGTAACGCCATGAAATCTGGTAAATGCTTTTGTAAAGCTATCTGGTGAATCATAACCATACTTTATTGCAATATCTATTACTTTTTCTTCTTTTGCTACAAGTTCTCCTGCAGCAAGAGCCAATCTTCGATTACGAATATATTCCATAACAGTATATCCACAGAGCAAACTAAATCCTTTTTGAAAATAGTATGCTGATATGTGAACTTGTTTTGCAATATCATCAATAGAAATATCCTCTGTAATATTTTTTTCAATGTACTCAAGTGCTTCACTGATAACTCTTGACCATTCCACTCGCTCACCTCCCGCTGTGTAAACAGTATATCATTACAATTAATATCCTACCCGATTTTTCCTGCACAAATTTGTCTAAAAGCTAAATAGCTTTTATAAAAAACATTTCCATTGGCTGTTTATATTCAGGAATATTAATAATTAGTCCTCCTGCGTCTTGGTAATTCAATTTTCTATAAAAGTGTTGGGCGTTTTCATCTACTTGAGTAGAAGTCATAACCATTCCATAACCTAACGACTTCATATCCCTTTCCCAATTTTCCATTAAATATTTCCCATATCCATTATGTTGATAGTTTAAATCTATATAAATCAATGTACAAAAAGGTATATTGTCCCAAAACAAATTATATCTTAATACTCCAATAGGAATATCTTCTTTTAATAATACATACCCTCTTTTGTCGTCGACTTTTTTATTATATTCCTCTTTTGTTAAATGCTTGTCTAACTTAAACCAAAATGAAGCATCCTCTTTAGAAACATACCTAACTTTTAGCATAAATAACTTCCAATCCTTTCAAAAATCCAATCGAAAAATATTCTCTCCATTTTCAATTTCACCAGTATCTCGAAATCCTATTTTCTCATAAATATGTCTTGCACGTTTATTGCTTGGAGCACAATCTCCTTCATTTTTTTCTGGAAACATAATCCTCCAAATAATAAGACACCTTTCTTCTAAATCCTCATCCAACATCATAAATCCTACAGCCTCATCATCATTATAAATTGCAAATGGATATACGTCATTTGCATCGCGATAGAGCCAAGCCTGTGCTAATGAGTATGTATTTGAGGCAACAAAATATTCATCATTAGGTCTTTTCATGTCAATGATAGTTTTAAAATTTTCCTCTGTAATTTTTCTAAAATTTATCATCCTTTTTCTTTCCTTTTTATTATGTTTTATTGTTATATGCAAAACGAATTGAATTCTTTTTTAAGTATAGTAAAAATATTTTTTTAAGTAAAGTAATTTTTTATCCAAAGTATTGACATAAGCTCACTTATAGTATATAAAAATATTTTGATACAATATAAAAAATGTACTATCATTACTATAAGGTTTTCTAAAAAGACTAATGTATCCAGAAACTCTAATGGGCAAAAGACATATATATATTTATCTAGTTATAGTATTCCATAAAATTCTAAAGATCAATTTTTAGAAAGGAGATTTTATGAAATTTCTTGTAAACAAAAAGCTTGCCACACGTATTGGTATTATTACTACAATAATCACATTAGTTGGAATGTTACTACTTTGGCTAATTGTATCCACAAATGCTGCCTCTATGGTCAAAAACGATATTACGAATCAAATGATTGATGCTGTAGAATCTAGAGCGGCTATCATTAATCAATATGTAACCTCTGCGGAAGAATATATGACTGCTTTTGCTTTAGGAAATGAAGTTCGTGAACTTCTTTTAAACCCAACCGATCCATTACTATTAGAAAGAGTTCAGGAATATACCGAAGATTTTGGTTCTGTTAAGGGGATTTTTGAAGGATTATATATTGCTACTCCAACCACATATGTTTTGACACACACCTCCCAAAAAGCTATTGGAATCACTACACGAACAGGAGAATCATTAAATACATTTCAGAATACAATTTTATCTAAACAGCAACTAACCAATTTAGGAATTATGAAATCTCCCGGTACTGGAAGTATGATCCTCTCTATGTACTATCCAATTTTTGAAGATGAACAATGTATTGGTTATGTGGGTGCGGGGGTTTATGCTAGTCACTTGATGGATGCACTATTAAATTTGGACATTAAGGGATTACCTAATAGTGAATATGTATTTTTAAATGTAGAAACAGGTGTGTATCTTTATCATGAAGATGATACACTGTTAAATACTGAAACTATAGATAGTGGATATCAAGAAATTATTCAACAAATTCGGGCAGAGGGTAACACTCAGGCAAAGACATATTCTTATCATGACGAAAAAGGTATCAATCAACTAATTGTTTATAAGTATTTAAAAGATCGTAACTGGGTTTTTATGGTTCGTGACAGTGTTACAGAAGTCTATGGTGCTGTGACAACAGTACGTATTATAGTTGGTATATTGTGTGCGATTGTAGCTACTGCTATTATACTTATCACTCTTCTTATTTTATACCGTGAAGGTAGAGAACTTATGGTTGTAGAACGTGCTATAGGACATTTAGGAGAACTCAATCTCTCTGCTGATCGAGAACTAGAAATTTTTTATAATCGATCAGATGAAATCGGTATGATTGCACAAACGACACATCGTGTCTGTGGTAGCATTCGAAAAACAATTGATGATATTAAACGAATTTTAGGTGAAATGGCAGATGGTAATCTTGCTGTAGATGTTATTCAAAATGAAAGTTATTATATTGGTGACTTTAAAGTTTTGTCCGAAAGTTTACAGTCTATCCATATAAATCTTATGAATATGATTCGTGATATTTCTAATGTTGCAAATCAAGTTGATACAAGTGCAAACCGAGTATCTACAAGTGCTGAGGCATTATCCCAAGGTACGACAGAACAGGCAATCTCTATCGATGGACTGGTATCCAATGTCACCTCTATTACTTCAAAAATCCAAACCAGTACTGTACGCTGTAGTAGTGCCAGCAAACTGGTAGATAAAGCTACTGGCTATGCAGCGGAGGCAGATACAAAAATGGAGCAATTAATAACTGCTACAAAAAATATTGATCAGTCTTCTGCACAAATCGGTACTATTATTAAGACCATTGAGGATATTGCTTTTCAAACGAATATCCTCGCACTGAATGCGTCTTTGGAAGCTACTCGTGCTGGTACTATGGGAAAAGGATATTCTGTTGTAGCAGATGAGATTCGAACTCTTGCGGCTAGATCTTCGAAAGCCGCTCAAAATACGAATACTTTAATCAACCATTCCATTCAAAATGTAAAAACAGGAACAGAATCTACAAACCTTGCTGTTTCTGCAATGCAGGTTATTACTGACTGTATTCAAACAATAAAAAAACTAATGGATGAAATAAATGCTGCGAGTGTTCAGCAATCAGAAATGATTATTCTGGTGGAAAATAGAATTAGGGAAATTTCTAAGGTAATACAAACAAATTCTGCTACTGCCGAAGAAAGTGCTGCTGTTTCAAAAGAATTATCGAATCAGGCACGAACCTTAAATAGTTTAATCAGTCGTTTTAATATGATTACATCATGTTAAATTAAAAAAAATAATAAGGCTTTAACTACCAAGTATAAATAATATTGATAGTTAAAGCCTTATTATTTTTTTTAAAATTCATATTAAAATAATTCATCCAGCAAAATATAATATCGAATCTTTTTCCAATCTGGTTCTATATTAAGCATTTTAAATAAAAGTAAATCATCATACCCCAAATATTGTTTTTGATTATATTTCCCAGTATAGTTATGTGATAAACTTCGATAACATAATGCGATATCACACCATTTATCAGCAATGCCTGTTCTTCCAAGATCAATATACCCTGTTATTTTATCTTCTATACCAAATATATTCGGAAGACAATAATCTCCATGAGATAATACAAGTTCCTCTTCTGGTTGATTTTCATAGAGCCATTGTAACAAATCTGTTGGGTCTTTAAATCCATTTTCTCCAAAAGTATCTGGTTCTACATTATCTAAATCCACCAGTCCATTTTTGATATTATAACTGGCTTGAGTGAGTTTATTTTCTAATCTCCAATTTATGGGACACTCTGAAATATCTATATTCCAAAGCATTTTTAGTCCTGATGAAAGCAATTTAGTCTGTATAGATGGATTTTTCATATACTCTTCTTCACATGCCATCTTACCATCACTTTTACTCATAAGCAGATAAGACTTTTCATTTAAAATTTCATAAGCAAGTACTTTTGGAACTGGGAGTTTTTCCTGTAACCATTTCATAATATGATATTCATTCTCTGATTCTTTATTATATTCCTGAATTTTTAATACCTTATTTTCAAAAAGAAGAACACTCGATTCTGACATACCAATCTTGTCTGTTGTATATATTTCATTGGAAATTAACTTGGCAATCTTTTCTGGTAACTGCATACTAAAATTCTCCTGTTATTCGTTTAATTTATACATCTGAAAAATCAAATACATATTCTCCATATCTGGATCTTGAGCTATCAAAATAAGTAATAATATTCGGCATAGGAAATCCAAAAATTTCACTAGCCAATAAAATAGAACAGGCTGTAAATGCTTCATTTTGAATATTACAGTCTGAAAATTTAATACAACGCAATACAATGAGAAGAGAGAAATTATTTTCAATAAAAGCAGATATATATTTATTTACAAGTTTTAAACCATTATAAAAATATTGCAATTCCTCTTTCGACATTACTTGACTATAAGGATAAGGCAAAAGTATAGATTGAAAATAAATTTGATCTGTCAGTTTTATATATTTACTCTTATCTTCTAGCCTGCCTCAAGTAATATAGCAATCTTCCATTTTCCTTTCATAAGCTTATAATTACTTTTTACCCATTGATATTCTATCATATTACCTCTTCTTCTATTAAAAATCTATATCTTTACTATACCATTTATTTTATACTACAACAATATTTAATTGACAATACCGTTCTTTTTTATGATATTATAAATATCAGGCTTATATCAACAAATTAAAAGGATAGGATTTTATATGTTAGATAAATCAATTCATTTTTTGCTGGAAAATGCAGGACCAGTCATTCAGTATCGTCTAAAAAAAGAGATACTAAATAATTTATTCAAAGCAGAAGAAGAACGACTATTAAATCAAATATATAAACTACCATATTTTAAGCTTTTGGAAAACTATTCTAAACTTAATGGATATATAGGTAATGGTATGCACAGTTATGATAATTGGCGTGGAAATGTACTACATGAAAATCCACTACAGGACGGTGAAAAAGCAGCACGTTTGTTATCGTATTATTCCATACCAAAAGAACATCCATTAGTAAAAAATTTCGTACAAGCTATGCGTAATGAAACAATCTTACAAAAAGAGTTTTCCTATATTCCTCCCGAAATAGCAAGGTTTAAAAACAGATTTTTAGGATTGAATAATGGAAATTGTCTTATGTCAATCATTTATACCATGCAGGCAATGCTTGGATATGGAGATGATTTTGATGACTTAGTAAAATTTCAACATATCGCATTAAAAGGATTTGAAAGAATACTTAAATTATCTTCTTTAGATGAGATACTAAAAAAACGAACACGACTAGAGAAAAAATATAAATATCCATATATAGAAGAAAAAGAATATTTTCCAAATGTATATACATTAGAAGTTTTGGCATATACAAAGAGTTGGAGAAGCAAAAAAAATATACAGATGCTTACAGATTCGTTCAATCATATCAATAAGATAATGAAAATGGAACATCTAAATCAAATTCATGTTAAGATTAAAAATAAGTATTATATACCTTGTTTTGCATTTACAGCACCTATAAAAACATTTCATTCTGATTTGATTGATAGTATAGTATATAGAAGAATTCTAACAGAAATTGCTATGTTAGGGGTAGGAGATATGGTTGATGTTATTAAAAATTCGATTGCCAATATTAAAAATGCAGTTAATAGTGAGGGTATTTTGAAAATGAATTTGGAACAAGCTCATAATAAAAAATATTCGCCTAAAAATATCAAATATCCAAGTCCATATGTTGATGTACGATTAGAGACAGATTATACGAAACCACATGCGTTGGATTGTGACTTGACATTTTGGGCAGTTCAGTTACTGTATATGGTAGAAAATATTAAAAATGAGTAAGGAGATATATTGTGAAATATGATTGTTTGATAATAGATGATGAAAAATTACTTGCAGATAGTACAGCCGAATATTTTAATCTGTTTGATGTTAAGACAGCCGTTGTATATAGTGCTTCGGAATGTCGAAGCTTCTTTATAGAGAACACAGCCGAACTACTTTTACTCGATATAAACCTTGAGGACAGTAGTGGTTTTGAATTATGTAAAGAACTCCGTAAAAAAATTAAAATTCCCATTCTATTTATTTCTGCACGAACCAGCGATGATGATAAAATTATTGCACTTAATATTGGAGGCGATGATTATATACAGAAACCTTATTCGCTTGGAGTTCTGCTTGCAAAAGTAAAAGTAGTATTAAAACGTTATGGAGAAAATAAAAAGATACAATATTCGGATAATCGCTTAACTGTCGATTTTAATACAAAACAAGTATTAGTTGAGGGCAATATTGTCAAGTTGACATCACTTGAATTTAAGTTATTATCCTATCTTATTAAAAATGAAAATAAAGTTATTTCAAAGCAGGAATTATTTGAACAGGTCTGGGAAGATAAGTTTACAGGTGACGGAACACTAAATGTGCATATTCGTAAGATACGTGAAGTAATTGAATGTAATCCTAGCAAACCAGAATATATTATTACTGTTTGGGGTGATGGCTATAAATTTATAGGAAACAAAATATGAAAAAACGAACTTTTCTAACCAGTCTATTATTCATTTTTATAGTGGAAATAATAGCTCTTATTTTATTTTCCACTAAAAATATAACTTCTACTCAAGATACTGTTTTGATAAATGAAGTAGTTTATTCTGTACAAACTGACTGGAACACAATAAAAAGTCATAAAAATCAAACAAGTCTTGATTATGTTGTACTAGATATGAAAGAAAATATTTTATTTAAAACGAAATCAGGGTTGAGTGAAAGTATCAATATGGCAATTATTCATAGAGATACTATACTCGATATTCAAATCGAACATGTTATTGTAGGTAAAGTCATTATTTATAATGACAGTATACAAAACTTTCAAATATACAAGCAAACTATTATCATTATTTTATTATTCGCTATGTTTCTACAATGTGGTATCTGTATTGGATATATCTTTTATTTAAATCATACTATAATAAATCCTTTTCATAAGTTAAAAGGATTTGCAGAACGTATTGCAAGTGGTAATCTTGATATTCCTCTTGAAATGGATAAACAAAATCTTTTTGGTGCATTTACAGAAAGTTTTGATATTATGCGTTCTGAACTAAAAAAGGCAAAAATGGCAGAAGCTAAAGCCAATGCAGATAAAAAAGAACTTGTTGCAAATCTTTCCCACGATATAAAAACTCCTATCGCAAGTATCAAAGCGGTCTCTGAAGTAGGAGCAGCACTTACAGAAAATGAAAAAATCAGAAATAATTATATGCAGATTATCTTTAAAGCCGATCACATCAATACATTGGTTACAAATCTGTTTACAGCAACTTTGGAAGAATTAAAACAACTTTCTGTAACTCCAATAGATATAGAGAGCAAAGAGCTGAAAATCCTACTTGAAAATTCGGATTATCTTCACTATACAACCATTCCTAATATTCCTGATTGTATTTTATATGCAGATAAACTCCGATTACAGCAGGTTTTCGATAATATTTTCGCAAACTCATATAAATATGCAAATACCCCTATTTCTATCTCAGTAACTCTTGAAAGCAATCATTTGATTGTAAACATGGAAGACTATGGAGGAGGAGTAAATAAAGAAGAACTACCACTTTTAAAAGAAAAATTTAAACGTGGTAAGAATACAAAGAATATAGAAGGAGCAGGCTTAGGTCTTTATATTTCTGACTATTTTATGAAAGAGATGAAGGGAGAACTTATTATACAAAATGGAGAGTACGGATTAAAAGTCATTGTAATGATTTCTTTAAGTGGTGCGATTTAAGGATTTTTTAAGGGTTGCCTAAAGACAATTAAGAATTGAAAAACTAAAATAGAACGTGTAAAAAGGAGGTTTATTATGAAAAAAATACTTTTAAAGACCGATCATTTAAGTAAATCCTTTTCAAGTGGTGGAACCTTACAGCACGTTCTAAAAAATATTGATTTAGAGCTTTATGAAGGCGACTTTACTGTGATTATGGGAGCAAGTGGAGCAGGAAAATCTACACTTTTATATGCCCTTTCAGGAATGGATACACCATCGCTTGGTACTATTACTTTTGGAAATACAGTGATTTCTACTTTAAGTCAAGATGGGCTTGCTATATTTCGACGTGAACATTGTGGATTCGTATTTCAACAGATCTATTTGATTGATGGAATGTCTGTTATGGATAATATCTTATCGGCAGGTTTACTTGTAAGTAAAGATAAAAAGAGACTTTTTTCGAAAGCCAAAGAATTGTTTGCAGCAGTCGATATTTCCGAAGAAACCCAAAATAAGTTTCCTACTCAAATTTCAGGTGGTGAGGCCCAGAGAGTTGGAATTGTTCGGGCACTTATTAATAAACCTGAAATTCTCTTTGCCGACGAACCTACAGGAGCACTCAATTCTAAAACAGGACTTGATGTGCTCAATACGCTTACTAAATTTAACGAACAAGGTCAAAGTGTTGTTATGGTAACACATGATATGCGCTCTGCTAGACGCGGCAACCGTATTTTATATTTAAAGGACGGTGTGATTTTAGGCGAGTGTGATTTGGGTAAATATAGACACAAAGATATAGCAAGACACGAAAAACTATCTGCTTTCCTTTCTGAAATGGGGTGGTAATATGAGAAAAATTTTCCTTCTTGCTCGTTCTAATTTACGAAAATCAAAAGGTCAAACAACCGCTCTTATCGTACTTATATTATTTGCGGCGTTAATGCTCAATTTATGGCTTATGTTATCTATGGATTATAAGCAAAACTTCGATCACTATCATGATAAGCTTAATGCAGAACATGTTACACTTGCTATTGATGGTGATAACTCTAAAATACAGGAATTTTTGATTCAAACACTGAAAGCTGACAACCGTACTTCTGAATTTTCTCTGGATTCTTCTATGCACATGGTCGGTTTATTTTTATATAATGAGGGTGAAGTCAACTCAGAGCTTATTATTCTTGAAAAACAAACTGCTCTTTCTCGTTCAGTAGGAAAAATTGAAATTGTAGAAGAAGATAGCCAATTTACCAGTGGAATCTATATGCCTATCTTATATAAATCTGATGATATAGCAATAGGAAAAACAGTACAAATTTCTATTGGAAGTAATAAAGTTAGCTATACGGTATGTGGATTTTTTAATAGCATTATGGCAGGCTCACATAATTGTGCTATGTGTGAACTTATTTTGACTAAAGATAAATATGACGAACTGCAAAGGGCAGGCTATGTACCAAAATCTACACTCTGTTCCATCCGATTAAAAGATAAGGCAGAAAGCGAAAATTATGAAGCAATGTTAAAAAATTCCTTATCCTCTCAGTATCCTTCTGCTCGTACTGTCAGTAACTCCTATGCACTTGTTTCACAGTCCCGCTATATATCCCAAATGGTTTGTTCTGGCATTGTAAGTGCAATGGCATTTTTAGTTCTTTTAATTGCTCTTGTTGTGATATCTTCTAATATCATTAACTATATCCAAGAGAATATGAAAAACCTTGGTGCACTAAAAGCTATTGGCTATACAAGTCGTCAACTTGTCTGTTCTCTTTTGTTTCAATTTTTAGTTCTTTTACTAATTGTTTCTATTGTTGGTATAGGAATTTCATATTGTCTGTTTCCTTTTGTAAATACAATGATGATTTCACAGACAGGTATACCATATACTGTTCACTTTTTACCAGTACCACTTTTTATTACGCTGAGCATTTTAGGAGGAACGATTGCTCTTGTCGTATGGCTATCTTCTCGCAGAATTAAAAAATTAGAACCTATTGTTGCACTTCGTCAAGGTGTTCAAACACATAATTTCAAGCGCAATTATATTTTACTCGAAAAGACAAAAGCACCCCTTCATCTTGCACTTGCCCTTAAAACAACACTTTCAGGTATAAAACATAATGTAACTGTCTGTATCACTATGCTTGTACTTTCACTTGTAGTAGTATTTTCAGGATTGATGACCAAAAACATGATTATGGATATTACTCCCTTTCTAAATCTCATTGTAGGTGAAATAGCGGATAATTGTATTAATATTAATGCCGAAATCGAAGAGGATTTTCTACAGGAGATGAATCTTGACAAACAGGTGGAAAAAATTTATTTGTATCATTCTACTGAAGTACGGCATATTGGTGGTGTTGGACTGATAGCAACTATTTGTGACGATTTTTCAAAAGTAAACAATAGTAATGTTGTATTTGAAGGAAGGTTTCCTAAATATGATAATGAAATTGCGATTGCAGCAAAATATGCAAAAGAAAAAGACTTAGAGATTGGACATGAAATAACCATAACTGCAAATGGACATGAAGCAAAGTATATTATATCAGGCTTTACACAGATAAGTAATAATCTCGGTAAGGACTGTTTACTTACAAGAGCAGGCTATAAACGATTGGGCGAATTTCAAAATATAAGTTATTATTTGAATCTAACAGACAAAGTTGACATAGACTCTTTTAATACAAATGTTAAAGAACGATTTGGAAATGAAATCAATGTAACAATCAATATAAATTCAACTGTTTCCGCAGCAGCTTCTGTATACGTTTCTCTTATGACTATCATTGTCATTGCAATTCTTATATTAAGTGCAGTTGTTATTACATTTGTATTATATTTACTTGTAAGAACAATGTTAAGTAATAAAAAACGGGATTATGGAATTTTAAAAGCTCTTGGTTTTACGACTAAACAACTTATTTTACAGACCGCACTATCTTTTATGCCAGCAATTATTCTTTCAACCATTGTGGGAATAGTTATATGTAGCTTTATTATTAATCCATTAACTGCACTATTTTTAAATAATATTGGCATTGTAAAATGTACCTTCATTATTCCAGTCTATTTTATCATAATCGCAGGAATTGGACTTATCTTATTTGCATTTATCATTACATGTATCTTATCCTTAAAAATAAAAAAGATTACTCCAAAAGCATTGCTTATAGGAGAATAAAAATTTAAAAAGGGCTGTTGTACTAAAAATTCAATATACAATATTTTGTATTTGATCTTTTTAATGCAACAGCTTTTCTAAATACTTTGCAATTCCCTCTTCGTCATTATTGCCAATTACAACATCTGCCTTTTTCATAAATTTATACCAGTATCCATCTGAAAAACGTATACAGTCACAGTCTTTGAATAATTTTTGTAACTGTTTTATCTGATTGTCATTAAAGATTTCTACACATATTTTTAGAGAACATTTTTCAAAATTTTCAAAGTTTGTATATTCATAAATTTTACCTTTCTATATCAAGCCATTGTTTCAATCCACTCGCGTCAGTTAAGCGCAAGACAATGATGTAGATTGCTTCATGGCAGTAGGTGATACTCGCCCGTTACTGCCGTTAAATTGTTCCTAGCAATTCCTCCCCTACCTAAGAGGAAAGGGAATCCTTGCTGTTAATTGTTGAATAAATGCCGTTTTATCTGTACAATTATATCCTGCACTTTTATAAAAATCTAAAGTTTTTTCCTCTTTACTACCTGTAAGTAACATCATCTTATAACAGTTATTCTGTTTAGCTATCTTTTTGGCATATTTTAAACATTCCGATGCCAACCCCTGCCCTCTAAAATCTGTATGAGTCACTACATTTTCGATAAAAGCATATGGTCGTACCTTTCTTGTCAAGTTTGGAATAATAACACATACACAGGAAGATACAATTCTTCCATTCACTTCATTTACTAGTAAATGATGGTTTTTATCTTGTATAATTTGTTCCCATGTACCTAATAAAGTATTCGATTTTTCTGGAATAGATTCTTCATGCAAACATAAATACAATTCCAAAATTTCATTTAAATCCTCTTTTCTAGCTTCTCGTACCATATCTAATCTCGTTTCTATATTAATTTTTATAAATGAAATTCATCTGTGAGTTATCAAACGTGAATCCAACTTCATTTTTTTCCACTGCAGTAAACGTATTATATTTTCCATTTGTATAATCCTCAACAACCTTACTCCAAAAGATCTGTGCAGGCAAATTTTTAGTCCACTGGGATATTTCCCATCCCCCAGGAAACATATCAAAAATTCTCATAGCAACTACTTTACCAATTCCTTTTTGTCTATACTTTTTCATCACAAAAAATTCAGCTATATTATGAGGATTTGGCAAATTATTATGTTCACAACAAGACCTCACCAAAACCATTCCTGCAAGTTTTCCATCTACTCGAATAAAAAAAGGATATCTTCCTTCTTCATTCCAATAATCGTCGATACGTGGATATCCAAAATATCCATATTCATTTATATCACCATCAGAAAACTCGGAAAAATCATAATTATATAATTCCATCATTTGAATAAAAACAGATTTCTGTTCAATTAATATAGGTTCAATACTAATATTCATTTATATCCTCCGTATAATTTTGATTTTCTGATATCTATAAATTTGTAGACCTTTTACAGTTACATTATTTCTATATAGTCTTTCATTTATAATATGCTTTAAAAACAGCCAATAAGTTTTTATTTCTTTTTCATTTCTATTTTTATAGAAGAAATTATTGCATAGATAATCACAATAAAAATCACTGTTAATATTACATAAAATAGCCAGCCTGTCTTTAAAATTGTATCCATAGCGTTAAGTAAAAATATAATACCTATAAGTAAAAATATAATACTCGACTGTTTATAATGTGGTTTTTTATCCATCTTCTTTCGTTCTTCCTCTGACGCATAAATATACGCATTATTTAATAAAAACCCTTTTTCTTTGAAATAAAAATAACTAATTACAAAAGAACTTATTGCTATCATAAAAAGAATAGTTGTAATAATTATTTCTGCTATTTCCATATGCTACCTCCCAGAAATTAAATTTATTCCAAAAGTTGTATAAAAAAATTTGACAGATTTCTTCTATTACAATAAGTATACATTAAGAAGAAAGTGAAAACAAGAACAGAACTAGATAAATTTTGCTTTTCAATACTCACTTTTGTATGAATAAAAATTTTATAAAAAAATGATTCATGTGTTTGTTCTAATATACAATCATTTTATGTGGACAGAGTAAAAGGACTGTGCTATAATAATTTCAATAATTAACAGCAATGATTTCTCTTCCTCTTAGGCAGAGCGAAAGCGGTATCCCCTACTGCCATGAAGCAATCTACATCATTGTCTTGCTCCTAACTGCCGCGAGTGGATTGAAACAAAAACAGGTGAATTAATTTATGAAAAACAGAAAAAATTATTTAAAATCTCGCAAAAAGAATTTCAAGTGGAAATTAATAGGCTGGTACTCTGGTTCTGAATGTAGAAAATGCGGAAAAAAGACCATTTTGCAAATTGAAAAATATGACTCATGGTGTTGTATTACATGTAATGAATGGCGTGATGATGTCTGTGGTGATCCTGACTGCCCGTTTTGCAGTAAAAGACCTGCAACTCCATATGAAGCATATTATTATCTGACAGAGATGGAAATAGACAGTGCATATAGGAAAAATTGGCGACGAGAAAATTATCAGCATAAAACAGATGGTATGAAAAGGCATAAAAAGCAAAGAGAATTTATAGAAAATATCTTAATTAGATAAAGTAAATACTATTGCAAAATAGAGTTTTTAATTGGAACGTAAAACTTTATTTTGCAATATTTCATTTATAATATCACATGTTCTTTTAACCAATTAGCAACCCCATCATTTTCATTACTTTGAATGATTCTGGTAGCTATAGACTTTAATTCATCAACTGCATTTTCTACAGCATAACATTCATCGGATATTTCAAACATTGGAATATCATTTAGCGCATCACCAAAGGATATTATTTTATGACAATTCCAGATTTTCTTTAACTTTTGAATTGCATTTGATTTTGTTGCCTTCACAGGCATAATCTCACAAAAAAATTCTGGTCTGTATAACTCCTGTTGAATTGTACAACGATATCTATTATCTTTTGAGAAAATATCATAGATAGGCTGAAGTTCTTCTTTTTCACCAATGCAAGTAAAGTAAAATATGTTTCCTTGATATAATTCTTCTTTGCTTCTCACACAACGAAGTCTTCTATCTCCTTTTCTTAAAGACAAATATCTTTTTATCCCCTCATTTTCCTTATCCTTCATCCAAGACACTTTTTCAATCTTATCAATGTACGAATAGACTAATGGATTGATATTATATCTATCTAAAACAGATATTACTCGATCCATTTCCTCTCTTAAAAAACCTTCCTGTGATAAAATCTCTCCAGTCGCCGGATGAAAAATAAATGCTCCATTGTATGCTATAATTGGTATAGTAGTAGATAACCCTTTTGTCACTACGGACGCAGATACAAACGATCTTGCTGTAGCATATGTAAACAACATTCCCTTTTCAACCAGCTCATTAATGATATCGATACTTTTGGGATTAATTCTATCCTTTCGGTTTAATAATGTACCATCTAAATCTGTTACATATAGTATCCTCTCTGACATTTTTATTTTTTCTGTCATATCATCCTCTTTTCCTAAATAAATTTTTCTAAGGTTAATTACAATCAAATAACCACCATCCAGAATCTTGTATCTGTCTAATAATATTACTCCACTTTTTTCTTGTATCCATATACTCTACAGAGTTGATATCTAATGGCGTGTCTATAACAAATTGTATCTTTTCGTCTGTAAAGAAAGTAATCACACTTTCTTTTCCAATATTCCATAGTCTGTTTCCGATATACCTATTCTTTCTTTTACCAATTAAAGAAAATACATTATGATGATATTGATTATACCATATTTTTGAACATTTTCTTGGATCAATATATTTTTGTTCTTCAAACTCATCTACAAAAACAATCTTGGTCTTGGAAATACTTATAATATGATCCATTGGATATGTATTCATACAGTTTCTCATTTCTATATCTATTTTTTATATAGTATATCATTAACATATATTTTTGTAAATTATTCTTGTAGTTGAAGTTATGACAACCACAGGAATAATGTATCTATTTGGACTTTTTTGTAATTCTTATCTTATTATTATAATTTTATTTATTTGCTGATTGTAATTGACAAGACAGCTAAAATATTTGTACGATAATATCCTTGAAAGATAAATTTAAGTAAAGGAGATTTTATTATGTATGATTTAAAAACACATATTAAAAACTATTTAAAATATTGTACTACTCAGAAATGTTTAGACGAAAAAACCTTAAAAGCATATCAAATTGATTTAAGACAATTTTCTGAACAAATTTCTATTTTAGATGTTGTAAAAATTACATCTTCCGAATTGGAAAATTATATATCTAAACTTCATCAGCAATATAAACCCAAAACCGCAAAGCGAAAAATTGCCTCTATAAAAGCTCTATTTCACTATTTTGAGTATAAAGAAATAATTAATCAAAATCCTTTTAACAAAATACGGATACGTTTTCGAGAGCCTATGATATTACCAAAAACAATACCCTTACATATAGTCGAAACATTTCTATCTACGATCTATAAATATCGTCAAAATGCTAAAACAGACTATCAGAAAAGGAATGCTCTACGGGATGCTGCTGTTATAGAACTTTTATTCGCTACTGGTATCAGAATATCTGAGCTCTGTTCATTAAAGGATAGTGATGTGAATTTATACGATGGTATTGTTCTTATTTATGGAAAAGGTGATAAAGAACGGCGTATTCAAATTGGAAACGAATCTGTAATTCATATTCTGAAAGAATATAAAAATAATTTTTATACGGAAATTCAAACTTGTAATCACTTTTTTGTCAATTCTTCTGGTAAAATCTTATCCGATCAGGCAGTTCGTAGAATGATAAATAAATATACTTCTCTTGCTTCTATAAAATTACATATCACTCCCCATATGTTTCGTCATACCTTTGCAACAAGTCTTTTAGAAGCAGATGTTGACATACGATTTATTCAAGAAATGTTAGGGCATAGTTCTATTAATATTACAGAAATCTATACACATGTAGCAGTTGCTAAACAAAAAGATATTCTTACCTCCAAACATCCACGAAAAGATTTTCATATATAATTTTTAAAAGCAATCCTATAAATATTTTATGGATTGCTTCTTTTCTTTTTAATTATTAATAGATAATCAGGAGTTATCCGTTGGAAAGGGATTTCGCATTTCAAATTGCTAATTTGT
>CAJUGJ010000004.1:146713-151374 GCA_910586015.1 uncultured Lachnospiraceae bacterium | reverse complement strand
TCAGTACGACTGGGCAGTTACAAGCCCATTACCTTTAGGTGATGGGTAGTTGACAAAAAGCTAACACCTGAAGAACGTATTTTTGAGCTATGTAATGCACAGTCAGTCAGGGCAGCGATAGAAAATATGAGTCTAACCGCAGTAGAATTAGGCTTAGGCTCTCTTTGGATATGTGATATTTATTTTGCCTATAAAGAATTAAGTGAATGGTTAAATACAAAAGGAGAGCTCCTTGCGGCACTTGCAGTCGGATATGCAGATGAAACACCACAGGCACGCCTAAGAAACAGTCTAAATGATATTGTAGAGTGGAGAGATAAAGATTAAAAAACTTATTTTGTAACTTTAAAACACAAAAAAACTACCCTTAAAACTTTGACCGAGTAGACAGGGTAGTTTTTCTGTTTTTTAATTGGTCAACCCATCTAGTGGACGATATCATAATTTCATTCAAAATACAAGAACTGATTTGAGATTGCGAAATTTGGAATATTGTGTTATAGTGAAAGAAGGATATCGTGTTACAGGGTGGTGTTGACCTCTATTCTACATAGAATGGGGGTGATGCGGATGAAAAAGAACGACAACTTCACATTTAGTGATTTAATGCAGTTCGGATTATTTCTCATCGCATTACTGACATTCATTTATTTGATTTGTCACTAATGCTCTAAGCATAGAAAAACCACCCTCCAAACTTTGACCGAGTTAAGGGTGATTTTTCTATCCTATAATTGGTCAACCCATCTAGTGGGCGATATCCTTTGTTAGTTTCACTATATCATAATTTTATTCAAAATGCAAGAGTATTAAAAGTCAGGACAAATGAATCCATTTTTATTAGATATCTGCTTTTTATATTTTATTTTATAAATTTTTATTCATGCGTTTGTCGATACAAGAATTATCCATACAAGAAATCAAAAAAATACAATCTGCCAATGAAGGGAAATACAATAATGATTGATAATAAAAAGGAACAAGAACGAGATGAATTACATCGTGCAATATGGGCAATAGCAGATGAACTAAGGGGAGCCGTCGATGGTTGGGACTTTAAAAATTATGTGCTTGGTACAATGTTTTACCGCTATATTTCTGAAAATCTCTGCAATTATGTCAATGAGGGTGAAATAGAAGCTGGCAGAACAGACTTTGATTATGCAGCTATGTCTGACGAGGAAGCAGAAGAAGCAAGAGAAGGACTTGTTGAAGAAAAAGGTTTTTTTATTTTGCCAAGTGAACTATTTTGTAATGTTAGAATTCATGCAGCAACAGACGAGAATCTCAATGAAACATTAGAGCATGTATTTCGTCATATAGAAGAATCTGCAAAAGGAAGCTCTTCTGAAAACAGCTTTGCAGGATTATTTGACGACTTTGATGTAAATAGTAATAAATTAGGTGCTACAGTTGCAAAACGCAATGAAAAACTGGTTAAGTTGCTAAATGGTGTAGCAGATATGAACCTTGGAGATGTAAAAGAACATGATATTGATGCCTTTGGTGATGCCTATGAATATCTTATGACTATGTATGCCAGCAATGCAGGAAAATCGGGTGGTGAATTTTTTACTCCTGCCGATGTTTCTGAACTACTCACAAGGTTAGGAACGGTTGGGAAAAAAGAGATCAATAAAGTATACGATCCAGCCTGTGGTTCTGGCTCTCTTCTTTTAAAAGCGGAAAAGGTATTGGGAAAAGATGCTATCCATAATGGTTTTTATGGTCAGGAAATTAATATTACTACCTATAACTTATGTCGTATCAATATGTTTCTCCATGATATCGGCTTTGATAAATTTGATATTGCCTGTGAAGATACATTGACAACCCCGAAACATTGGGATGATGAACCTTTTGAACTGATCGTTTCCAATCCGCCATATTCAATTAAATGGGCAGGTGACGAGAATCCATTATTAATTAGTGATCCCCGCTTTGCACCTGCAGGTGTATTAGCTCCTAAAAGCAAAGCAGATCTTGCCTTTATCATGCACAGCTTATCATGGCTGGCTTCTAATGGAACGGCGGCGATTGTCTGCTTTCCGGGTATTATGTATCGAGGCGGTGCAGAACAAAAAATCCGCAAATATTTGATAGACAGTAATGTGATTGATTGTATTGTTCAACTGCCAAGTAATCTTTTCTTTGGAACAAGTATTGCCACCTGTATTATGGTTATAAAAAAAGGCAAGAGTGATAATCAGACATTATTTATTGACGCTTCAAAAGAGTGTATCAAAGTTACAAACAATAATAAGCTGACCAAAGAGAATATTTCACATATCGTAGAAACCTATACCAACAAAACCGAAGAAAAACATTTTTCGCATCTGGCAGGTTATGAGGAAATTGTTGAAAATGACTATAATCTTTCTGTCAGTACCTATGTAGAAGCAGAAGATACTCGTGAAGCAGTAGATATCGTTAAATTAAACGCAGAAATCGCGGAGATTGTTCTAAAACAACAAAAACTTCGCAGTGCGATTGACGAGATTATTAAGGAGATCGAACATAATTAATATAATAGATAAACATGGGGTGAAAAAATGCTGGAAGAGATTGTGGAACGCACGAATTTATATATAAACAGTATGCCAAAAAAGGAAAGAGTATGGACAGTTTTTTACAAGTTTAGAAACCGCAAGATTTATGGTGAGTTTATATAAAATTCCAACGGATAAGCAGTGTATAACTGTTTTGGATGCAGGTGCAGGTTCTGGCATTTTGTCATGTGCTTTTATGGAACGATTAGAACAATTTAATTCAATAAAAGAAATTGAATTAATAGGAGAAAATAAGAATTCACTCAAATATGATTATGTAATTGGAAATCCTCCTTATATGAAAATATCAAAAAATGCACCAGAAGTAATAGCTATGCCAGAAATTTGTTATGGCACACCTAATTTATACTTCCTTTTTGCAGCTATAGGACTTTTCAACTTAAAAGATAATGGGAAAAAGGTATATATTATACCTCGATCGTGGACATCAGGAGCATATTCATCTATTTGTAAGCCAAAACAAGGTTTTTGATAAAGAAAATGTATTACAGGAAACTATTATTATAAAAGTTAGAAAAACATATATAACTCCTGCACAAATAATGATTAGTTCCTCTAATTCAAATAGAGATTTTAATAAAGTAACATCCTTAATAGTACCTTATAATCTCGTTGTTTCTAGTGAGGATTAATATGTATATTTAGTAACAAATAAGGAAGAAGTAGAAGTATTAAAACGACTGCATAAATTTAATCAGACATTGCCAGATATCGGATTGAAGATGAAAACAGGATTAACAGTCGATTTTAGAAACCCTGATATTCTCCACAATGAAGCCGAAGAGGGTGCAATCCCCTATTAAAAAAGATCATGAATATGTAGTAACAGATCAAAAAGGGCTTATACAAGACAATAAAAATTATTTGTTTGTAAAACGTTTTACAGCAAAAGAAGAACCTCGAAGATTACAATGTGGTATTTATTTGGCAAAAAACTATCCTCAATATACGAAAATCAGCACACAAAATAAACTTAATTTTATTGATGGATTATTTTGTGAAATGTCAGAGTGTTTAGTATATGGGTTATATGTAATATTTAATTCTACTTTGTATGATGAATATTATCGGATTTTAAATGGTTCAACACAAGTTAATTCTACAGAAATAAATTCTATGCCTGTACCAGATATAAAGATTATATAGCAAATGGGCAGAAAATTGATGGACTCAAAAGATTTATCAGAAAAAAACTGTAATTTAATTTTGGAGGGATATTGTGAATAAAGTTGAACAGGCACGAGAATTTTTAAAATTGGTAGGTATGCCAAGAGCACAACTGGCAGATATATGTTGTTATGTACTTTTGGCAATGGCAGGTATTAAACCAGATATGACTTGGGAAACAGAGGTTTGGATTGCCAAAATGCCAGAACATATGATTCATTTGAATGGAAACAAATTTTTAGAACCAAGATAAACCTATCATCATAAAAACGATAAAATTCTTAGAAATTGAAAAAACGGAGAGAGAACAAAATGACAAAAATCGAAAGAATGATTCAAGAACTTGGTTATGAAAACGTGAAATTCAAAAAAGTAAAAGATGTATTTCAAAGACTTAAAGGTACGCCCATAACAGCAGGAAAAATGAAAGAAATTGACAATCCAGATGGTAAAATTCGAATCTTTGCAGGTGGAAAGACAGTAATAAATGCAAATGAAGAAGATATTCCTAATGCAAATATTATAAAAGTTCCTTCTGTCTTAGTACAGTCCAGAGGTATAATCGATGTTATTTATTATGATAAGCCATTTACATTTAAAAATGAAATGTGGGCATATACAGCAAATGAACAAATTACAGTAAAATATTTATATTATGTATTGAAGAATAATTTAGTACATTTTAGAGATGCCGCTTCTGGGATGGGCTCATTACCACAAATTTCCTTGCCAGTTACAGAAGAATTTGTAATTCCAATACCACCTCTTGAAGTTCAAAACGAGATCGTTCGTATTTTGGATAATTTTACTGGACTTATAGAAGAACTTACAAAGGAATTAACAGCAGAACTTACATCTCGTAAAAAACAGTATGAATATTATAGAAATAAACTCTTGACATTTGCTGAGTTTGATAGCACATTA
>CAJUGJ010000004.1:0-146613 GCA_910586015.1 uncultured Lachnospiraceae bacterium | reverse complement strand
GAAGCAGAGAAGCAGAGAAGCAGAGAAGCAGAGAAGCAGAGAAGCAGAGAAGCAGAGAAGCAGTAATTAGACACTTGCAACATACTTTTGGTTATGCTTATGTAACATTAGAGGATATTGCAATTAATTATGATATACAAAGAAAACCAGTTACAAGTGAAAAGCGAGAAAAAGGGAATATTCCTTATTATGGTGCTTCTGGTATTATTGATTATGTAAAGGATTATATTTTTGATGGTGATTATTTGTTGATATCTGAGGATGGAGCAAATTTACTTACAAGAACGATGCCTATTGCTTTTTCTATTTCGGGGAAGGCGTGGGTAAATAATCATGCTCATGTTTTGAAGTTTGAAGAATATGCAACAAGAAGATATGTCGAAATGTATCTGAATTCTATTGACTTAACGCCATATATTACAGGAGCAGCACAGCCAAAACTAAATCACAAAAATCTTAATAAGATTAAGATACCATTGCCAATATTAGAAGAGCAAGAGAAAATTGTCACCATCCTCGACCATTTCGACACTCTCTGCAATGACTTAACTACTGGGCTTCCTGCTGAGATTGAAGCCCGCAAAAAACAATACGAATACTATCGTGATAAGCTGTTATCATTTCAGGAACAGAATTAAAGTACAAGGAGATACAATAAAATGCCTTATTTCAATATTGTTGCAGAAACAAATGAAAATACAGTAGTAACAGAGTATGAGCCAGTCAAAACACGTTCTAACAGCTATCAAAATGAAGCAGAACTTGAAAAAGAATTTATTCATCATCTCTGTGAACAGGGATATATCTATCTTCCTATTCATACAGAAAAAGATTTAATCAGCAATTTACGTACACAGTTAGAAACATTAAATCATTATCTCTTTTCAGAGGATGAATGGAATCGCTTCTTTTCCGAAATAATCGCAAATCCAAATGAGGATATTGTGGAAAAGACACAAAAAATTCAGGAAGATTTTGTTCAGGTTTTAAAGCGAGATGACGGCAGTTCCAAAAACATTATTCTTATTGATAAAAAAAATATTCACAATAACAGTCTGCAAGTGATCAATCAGTATGTTATCAAAACAAATCAGGGAGCAAAACATGACAACCGCTATGATGTTACCATTTTAGTAAATGGTCTTCCGCTAGTACATATTGAATTGAAACGTCGGGGTGTAGTAATTAGAGAGGCATTTAACCAGATTGAAAGATATAATAGGGATTCATTTTGGGCAGGAAGTGGTCTGTTTGAGTATGTTCAAATTTTTGTTATCTCCAACGGCACAAATACGAAATATTATTCCAATACCACACGCTTTCAGGCAATAAAAGATTCCAACTCAAAAGCAGAGAAAAAAGGAAAGACGAGCAATAGTTTTGAATTTACATGTTTTTGGGCAGATGCCAATAATCGAATCATTCCTGATTTAGTGGACTTTACAAAAACATTTTTTGCAAGACATACCCTGTTAAATATTCTGACAAAGTATTGTATTTTTACATCAGAAAAAATGTTGATGGTTATGCGACCATATCAGATCACAGCGACAGAACGCATTTTAAATCGGATTGAGATTGCAAATAATTATAAAAAGTATGGCAGTATTGCAAGCGGAGGTTATATTTGGCATACAACTGGTTCTGGAAAGACATTGACTTCCTTTAAAACTGCCAGATTGGCGTCACTGCTTTCGTATATTGATAAAGTTTTATTTGTGGTGGATCGAAAAGATTTGGATTATCAGACTATGAAAGAATATGACCGTTTTGAGAAAGGAGCAGCAAACAGTAATAGTTCTACTAAAATTTTGAAAAATCAGTTGGAAAATCCAAAAGTGCATATTATTATTACTACCATTCAGAAACTGTCCACTTTTGTAAATAAAAATAAAGGTCATATGGTATTTGATCAACATGTTATTATTATTTTTGATGAATGTCACCGCAGTCAGTTTGGGGATATGCACGCGGCGATTGTTAGAAATTTTAAAAAGTATCATCTGTTTGGCTTTACAGGAACGCCGATTTTTGCATTCAATACAGATAATATAAAAGGCTCTCAGTTCTTTACGACAGAACAGATCTTTGGAGATCAGCTCCACAGTTATACGATTGTGGATGCAATTAATGATAAGAATGTTCTTCCATTTCGGGTAGATTATATTAAGACAATGGAAATTGACGAAGATATTGATGATGAAAAGGTTTGGGATATAGATCGTAAGAGAGCATTAGAAGCACCAAAGCGTATTAAAATGGTAACAAAATATATTCTGGATCATTTTGATCAGAAGACGTATCGAGGAAATAAAAGTTATCTGTTTCATACCCTGACAAATATTAAAGAGGTAGCTTCTTCAAAACAGGATACCATTCATGAAATAAAAGAAAAACAGAGAATCAGTGGCTTTAATTCTATCTTTGCAGTTGCTTCTGTTCCAATGGCAAAATTGTATTATAAAGAGTTTCAGCGTCAGATGGAAGCGGATCCTAGCAAACGTCTTCGAATAGCAGTTATTTATAGTTATGGAGCAAATGAAGACCAGACAGATGGAATTTTGGATGAAGAAAATAGTGAAGATACTAGTGCCCTTGATCAGAACAGCCGTGATTTTTTAGATGCGGCTATTTTGGACTATAATAAAATATTTCATACGAATTATGATACATCAAGTGAAAAATTTCAGAATTATTATAAAGATGTTTCATTGCGAATGAAGAATAAGGAATTAGATCTTTTAATAGTAGTTAATATGTTTTTGACTGGATTTGACAGTACAACTTTAAATACTCTCTGGGTAGATAAAAATTTGAAAATGCACGGTTTGATTCAGGCATTTTCAAGAACGAATCGTATTTTAAATTCTATCAAGACATTTGGTAATATTGTCTGTTTTCGGAATTTACAAAAACGAGTAGACAGTGCCATTTCTCTGTTTGGCGATAAAAATGCAGGAGGGATTGTTCTACTTAAAAAGTTCGAAGATTATTATTATGGATATAAAGCGGTAGATAACGAATCTCATATTGGTTATGTAGATATGATAGAGGAATTGAATGAAAAATTTCCTTTGACAGAGCCTTGTATAATAGGAGAACAAAATCAAAAAGAGTTTATTTCTCTGTTTGGTGCTCTGCTTCGAATGAGAAACCTGCTTTCTTCTTTTGACAAGTTTAAAGAAAAAGAGCTGCTTTCCGAACGTGATCTGCAAGATTATCTTGGAAGATATCAGGATCTTCGCGATGAATGGAAGAGTAAACGTGAGATTGGAGAAAGTGCAAATATTGTTGAGGATATTGTTTTTGAAGTCGAATTGATTCGCCAGATAGAAATTAATATTGATTATATTTTGATGTTGGTAAAGAAATACCATGATACACATTTTACAGATAAAGAAGTATTAATTACTATTCAAAAGGCGGTTGATGCCAGTCCAGAACTTCGCAGTAAAAAGCAGTTAATTGAAAATTTTATTACAGGAATTAATGATATAGAGGATGTTATGTCCGAGTGGCATGATTATATTGCAAAAAAAAGAGAATCAGAATTTAGGCAGATTATTTTAGAAGAAAAATTGCGTGAAGAAGAAACTAGAAAGTTCATGGAAAATGCTTTTCGTGATGGTGAAATTAAGACAAAAGGAACGGATATTGATAAACTACTTCCCCCAGTTTCTCGCTTTAATGGCAGCAGTCGTGGAAAGAAAAAACAAAGTGTAATTGAAAAATTTAAAATATTCTTTGAGAAGTATTCTGGTCTTGGAAATGTAAAATTTACATATCCTTATGATACTTCTAAGTCATTGGATAGGGTAGCAGAAGAGTCTATACATTATGGAGAAGAACAGTAAAGAGTGATGGGGGTATTATGCTCGGTGCAGTATTGGGAGATATCATAGGTTCTACCTATGAATGGTATAATGTAAAAACAGAAAATTTTGACCTGTTTCCGAAAGGAAGCAGGTTTACAGATGACACGGTATTATCTGTTGCAATAGCGGATAAAATTTTAAATTCACAAAATTCAAATATCAGAAATCGACATGCCTATGCGATGTGGCTAAAGCAATATTATAAAAGATATCCCAATGCAGGATTTGGACAGATGTTTTCTTCATGGGCAGTGTCTGAATCTTTGCAGATACAGCGAAGCTTTGGAAATGGAGCGGCGATGCGGATCAGTCCGATTGGTTTTGCATTTCAAGAGATAAAAGAAATAAAACGTGAAGTGAATGCAAGTTGTTTTTATACACATCATAATTTAGAAGCGAAAAAAGGAGCACAGGCAATAGCAATTTCTATCTTTTTAGCCAGAAAACAAGCTGGAAAGGAAGAAATAAAAAAGTATATAGAAAAAAACTTTAGATATAATTTATGCTCTTTAGATGATATTAGAGAAGGATATGTCTTTGACAGTAGAACTTCTTATTGTGTACCGCCAGCTATTGAAGCCTTTTTAGAATCGACTTCTTATGAAGATGCGATTAGAAAGGCAATTTCTATTGGAGGTGACAGTGATACAATCGCCTGTATGACAGGAGGAATTGCACAGGCATATTATAAATATATACCAAAAGAAATATATGATAAAGGTATATATTTTTTAGATATTGATTTAAGAAGAGTAATTAAAAATTTTAATGAAAAATATGAAATTGAGTGCATTCCTCCTGTTTTTTATGAATAAGTATTATTTATTTTGAATCGCCATAACGTGAGTTCCTGTTACCATTTCAAATCCATGATTTTTATAATAGGTTATAAGAGAATCATTTTCAGCAACTAACATCAAATAAAAGTAATCTTTATATTTGTTTTTTACCAGTTCAAGTAATTTTTTCCCGATACCTTTTTTCTGATAGTCCTCTCGAACACATAAATAATGAACATAGGCTGTTAATTCACCGTCGTCAATGGTATTGATTAATCCCACTAATTGGTCATTATCCCATGCAGTAAATACAGTTTCGCAATTATTTAAGGCTTTAATTAAACGTGTAGGATAGTTAGCAGAAATCCAATTCACGGATTGAAATAGTTTCTGTACCTGTTGTTGTGTAAAATTTCTTTCATCTGTATATTTTATATCCATTTTATAAGTCCCTTCTCTATATAATTTTTTCTAAAGCATTTGGGCACGAAGTTCTTCGGCACTTTTTGCACTCAAATAGGCAGGTGCAATATCAAACACGGTTTTACATCCTGTCTGTCCTTCTTTCGCCAAGCGAAAAGCAGCTCTGGCATAGGCTACGAGTACACTTCCAGTAAATTCAGGGTTGGAGTCTAGTTTTAAGGAATATTCTATCAGATGAGTATGATTTTTTTCCATACCTGTAACTCCACTTCGCAATACAATTCCACCATGAGGAATTTCACTGTGATTTTTCTTTAATTCTTCTTCACTAATAAAATGTACTATCGTGTCATAATCTGCAAAATAATTCGGCATGGTTTTGATTTCATTTTCTACTTTTTCTGGCTCTGCTCCATCTTCTAATACAACAAAACATTCTCTAATATGTTTTTGGCGGATGGTTAGATCTGGATTCTCTCCATTGCGAACTGCCTGTAAAGAAGCTTCTACAGGAATTGTATACTGTTTCGCGTCTTTTACTCCTTTAATTCTTCGGATAGCATCAGAATGACCTTGACTGATTCCCTTTCCCCAAAAAGTATAATCTTTCCCTTCTGGAAGAATTGCATCTGCATACATACGATTTAATGAAAACATACCCGGATCCCATCCTACAGAAATAATACTGATATGTTTTCCCTCTTTTGCCGCCATATCAACTGCATGAAAATGTTCTGGGATTTTGGCATGTGTATCAAAACTATCTACAATATTAAATAACTTTGCATAAAAAGGAGATTGTTCTGGAAGATCGGTAGCACTTCCTCCACACAAAATCATAACATCAATACGATCTTTCCATTCATCAATTTCAAAAATATTACAAACAGATGCTGTTTTAGTTTGAATTATGAGATCTTTTGGCTCTCTTCTAGTAAATACTGCAACAAGTTCCATATCTGAATTTTGCTCTATAGCACACTCTACACCATGTCCTAAATTTCCATATCCTAAAATACCAATTTTCATTTTTTCTCATTCCTTTAAATTTATAGTAGTATTTCCTGCACAATAACTTTACTCCATCAACTCTCATTAGTCAAATAGATTTTTAATGAAACGTGCTAAATAGCACCAGCCTTTACAGTAAGCGGAACCTATGATAAAATTGACATTATAATTTTTAAGGAGGTGTTTATCAATAGAACTTTCATTTTTGCATTTTCTTGAAACAATTCGTACTGCCGCCGGAACAACATTTTTTTCTTTCATTACGTTATTTGGGGAAGAACTTGTTATGATTGCAGTTCTTTGCTTACTGTATTGGTGTGTAGATAAGAGATTGGGATATCGTATCGGTTTTTCCTATTTTCTTTCTGGTCTATGTGTACAGACTTTAAAGATTACCTTTAAAATTCCCAGACCGTGGGTACTTGATGCAACCCTAAAGCCAGTTTCTACGGCTCTCGAAACAGCGACAGGCTATTCCTTTCCAAGTGGACATACCCAATCAGCAACAGCATTATTTGGAACATTAGGACTTAATAAAAGACAACCAGTCAAAACGATTTGCTGTTTCATTCTGATCGGGTTCGTCGCATTTTCTAGAATGTATTTGGGAGTGCATACTCCAAAAGATGTTCTGGTATCTTTTTTCGTATCTGGTAGTTTAGTGATAGTAGCAGGATATATTTTTCGAATACGAGAACAAGAGAAGAATAAAAAAGAAACAAAGACAGGGATTTTTTGGGTAATGTTTATCATTTCTGCAGCAGTAATTTTATATGCAGTTATTTTATTATATCGAAAGGACATTTTACAGGAATATGCCTCAGACTGTTGTAAAGCAGCAGGAGCAGGATTAGGTTTTTGCCTAGGCTGGTGGATAGAGGAGAGATATATTCAATTTGAAGAAAAAGGACTAAATATTTTAGGGCAGATAATAAAATATAGTATTGGAATTGGAATTGCGGTATTATTAAAAGTGGGATTGAAAGCAGTTATGGGAACCACACTCATAGCGGATGTGATACGATATTTTCTTTTAGTGTTATGGGTGACAGTTGGATTTCCATATTGTATCAAAAAGGCTGGATATAAAAGAAAGATAGGGAGAGGATAAAATGGATATTCGTGAATATATGCAGGAGTATGATCCTAGCTTTGATTTGCAAGAGTTTGAAACACATTTATGGGAAGCAATGCAGGAAGAAGATTTTGAATTTAATGATGATTTTTATGATTTTTTGATTGAGTGTGGAATTTCGGATATCCATTCATTTTTACGCAGACTCAGAATAAAAAAACATCTGTAAATTAATAATAGAAAAGGAAGATAAAATGAAAGGATTTCAAGAGGGAACACTGGATACAATGATTTTGCGGTTATGTGATACCATATCAGAGTTTGATAAAGAGTGGATAACAAAATGTATACCTGCAACAGAAGAACAAATACAACGGCTAGAAGATATCTTTAAAAAATATCATCGTACCATTCCGACTGCCTATCTCTATTATTTAAAAGCAATGGGACAAAATGATAATGGATTGTTAGAAGATGAATGGGTAACTAAACAGTTACAATAAATTTACAAAAAGATATAAAAACGTATAAAAATTTATTGAACCGAATACCCTCTGTATCGAGTAATCGGTGCAGACTCAACGTTAAATGCTTTGAATCCCTAAAGCTCACGACCGAAACAGGAATCGGAAACGATAAACTGAACTGGTGCGAAAGCAGAAAAAACAGTGAGATGACCTAAGCTGAAATAAAAAACAATCCGTGTTGGTGAAAGGCAGAGCGTGACACATCAGAAACGTTGGTGCTAAGGGGTAGAACAATGGGTGTTTAGCAGGGAAAGCCCTAAGTAGAGAAATCTATATGGGAGACCTCCAACGATCATCTCCTTGAGGGAGAGTAGAACCACAAGCGAAAGGTGGAAGAAAAATGTTGCCCCATGGAAAGGAAAATGGAAGAAGATATGATCTGCGCTTATGTGAAAGCATAAGAGGTCTGTCGGTGACGATAAGACTGCGTTAGGAGTTGTGTCTTAACGTGAACAAGATAACTATATAAAATGTATAAAAATCTAAAAAAAATTGAAGGAACCCAGCTAGGGAGCGAAAAAAGCAGGAAAGCGGAGAGCGTATCACCGTTTTTGCGAACAGAGAATAAACAGCGTTCCAAAAGAACCAAACGCCGGATAGACGAGGTGAAAAACAATGCGGAGAGCAAAAAAGATACGGCTGAAACCAACCCCAGAACAAGAAACTCTGTTTTGGAAAAGTGCAGGAACTGCCAGATGGGCGTACAACTACTTTCTGTCAGAAAATGAACGTGTATATAAGGAATACTTAGAGAACGGTCAAAACGGCATGAAGTATAGAAGTGGCACAGAGATACGAAAGTATATCAATAACACGCTGAAAAAGACGACACATCTATGGTTATCCGAGGTAGGCAGCAATGTCATGAAACAATCGGTGAAAACGGCTGAAAAAGCGTATCAAGATTGGCTCTCAGGCAAACGTGGGAAACCGCATTACAAGTCTAAACATAAAAGCAAGATAAGTTTTTATGTGAACTACGAAAGCCTTACAAGGAAAAACGGAGGTTTTCATGGTGAAAAGATCGGTTTTGTAAAGACAGCCGAACCATTACCCAAACTGCCAAAAGGGGAGAACTATGCGAATCCTTATCTGTCCTATGACGGAAAGTATTGGTATTTGTCGGTCGGATATTCCATAGAACCTGTCGAAACACCGTTAAGCGGGAACTCGCTTGGGATTGACCTTGGAATAAAAGATTTGGCAGTTTGTTCCAACGGAAAAGTGTATCCGAACATCCATAAGTCTGTGAGAATGAGGAAACTTAGCAAACGGTTACAGCGTCAAGAGCGAAACCTATCTCGAAAGATAGAACATAAGATATCGGGTTATCACAAGAACCGAAAACCGATATATAAAAAACCGTTAAAAGAGTGTGCGAACATTCAAAAGCAGATAGCAAAGATACGACTGATCTATAAGCAGATAAGGGATGTTCGTCAGAACTATCTTCATCAAACTACTAACGAGATAGTGAAAACCAAGCCATCTCGAATCGTAATGGAAACATTGAACATCAAAGGGATGAGGAAGAACCGACATCTCTCTAAGGCTATTTCCGAACAATGCTTTTATGAGTTTAAGAGACAGATACAATATAAAAGCGAGTATTATGGGATAGAGTTTGTAAAAGTACCCCCCTTTTATCCGAGTTCCAAGACGTGTTCGCACTGTGGTGGTATCAAAAATGATCTGAAGCTTTCCGATCGTATTTATAAATGCAGGAAATGTGGACTTGTGATAGACAGGGATTTCAACGCAAGCCTGAATTTAGCAACTTATCCATCTGCATAGTTTCACATACAAGAAAATGCAGTTAGATACCTATCGCTACTGGGGAATATAAGCCTGTGGAGTGTCATAGCAAACGAAAGTAGCTTCGGCAAAATCGGACACGTGGAAGCAGGAAAGCATTTCGTGAGAAATGCCATAGTATAGATATATGAGATTTTTATGAATTTATATATATTTATCGTAGCGGATGGTTATTGTGAACCGAATATTGATGCAATATTAAAGGAACTTCATTATAAAAGTATTCGAAAGGATTTAAAAAAAGGAAACTTTTTGTTTTCTTCACATTGGACAGAAGCTCATTTTTGGCTTGTCTTATCCAAAAAGAGTAAAAATAACCCTGTTGTCATAGACTACGAAAAAAGATATTGGGCAGGCAGTTTTGAAAAATATTTATTTCAAAAGGCGTTTGAACTGTATGAAGACACTTTTGTACATACTTTTTCATTTGGACTTTCACGTTATGAATGTAATGAAAAGAAAGTTTTAGAAGAAAGTTGCAAAACTTGTCCGATATATGGAAGAACCACAAAAGAACGTATGGATTTTGTCAGACAACTTGTAGCTGGTTACGATATACAAAAAGCATGGTTTAGTGATCAGGTACATTTTTTTGTTGTGAATGAAAAATATACGCTGGCAATCATAATAGACGAGGGATTTGTACTTAGATTTTCATGTAACGATATAGAGCTAAAAGAAAAAGCAAAGTATGAGCTTTATGATAAATACATGAATAGAAAATTAATCTAAAAATAGAACAAACGCAATCAATCATTATTTGTACATCTCTACTAAAAATTTCGATTTATCGGTTTGCACTGGGAGAAATTATATCATACCCAATTACGAAAAACAATTCCGTTCTAAGTCCGTTTCGCCTATCCAGACCGTCTGCACTGCGGCGGCTCTCGGTAGGTTATTCTGTTTCCCGCCGTGCTGAAAAGTTTGCGTCAATAACTCAAAAAAGCACTTGACAAAACGCTTCATGAGTATCAAAAACTATTCTTTACTATAAACAAATAACGTGATATAATAGTTTTATTCAATGATAGATTTTTAAATCAATAAGGAGGATAAATTATGTTAGTTTCTGCAAAAGAAATGTTAGAGAAGGCGAAAGCTGGAAAGTATGCAGTAGGTCAGTTTAATATCAACAATTTAGAGTGGACAAAGGCTGCCCTGCTTGCAGCACAGGAATGTAATTCGCCAATTATTTTAGGAGTATCAGAGGGTGCAGGAAAGTACATGACCGGATTTAAAACGGTTGCAGCTATGGTAAAGGCAATGGTAGAGGAATTAAAGATTACTGTACCAGTTGCGCTACATTTAGATCATGGTACTTATGAAGGATGTTATAAGTGTATTGAAGCTGGATTTTCTTCTATTATGTTTGATGGTTCTCATTATCCAATCGAAGAAAATGTAGAAAAGACCAAAGAGTTAGTTAAAGTATGTGCAGAAAAGGGAATGTCCTTAGAGGCAGAAGTCGGTTCTATTGGCGGAGAAGAAGATGGTGTCGTTGGTGCAGGTGAATGTGCAGATCCAAATGAATGTAAGATGGTTGCTGATCTTGGTGTTACTATGTTAGCAGCAGGAATCGGAAATATTCATGGAAAGTATCCAGCAAACTGGCAGGGACTTAGCTTTGAAACACTGGACGCTATTCAAAAACTGACTGGAGATATGCCACTTGTATTGCATGGTGGAACTGGAATTCCAGAAGATATGATTAAGAAGGCAATTTCACTCGGCGTTGCAAAGATCAATGTAAATACAGAGTGTCAACTTTCTTTTGCTGCAGCAACAAGAAAGTATGTTGAGGAAGGTAAGGACTTACAGGGTAAGGGATTTGATCCTAGAAAACTGTTAGCTCCGGGTGCAGAAGCAATTAAAGCAACTGTAAAGGAAAAAATGGAATTATTCGGTTCTGTAAATCGGGCATAGGCTACGATTAAAATAACAGTTTTTAGAAGAGAAGAGCTTATTGTTCTTCTCTTCTGTTTTTCAGCGGGAAAGAGTGATTAAAACTAATTCTGGGGGGTTATAAAACCTAGGAATGACAGTATCTCCAAGTCCAGAAGAAGCAAACATTGTACTTTCGTTTTCACGAAAGTAACCATAGTCATAGGTTGGAAAGAAAGTGCCCTCTGGACTAAATACTCCTCCTAGTATAGGAAGGCGTATAGCTCCTGCATGAACGTGACCAGATAATACGAGATCATAGCCAAGTTCACTAATCCATGAAAATGCTAAAGCATCATGGTAAAGTAAAAGATGAAAGTCTGCTTTTGAGCGGTCTGGACAAATTTCCTGTCTGGTTGGATGGTTTCGGTAACTGATTCCAGAGATTCCAATACAGGGTTCTAAAAAAGAAGAAACAGCTTCTCCACTTGGATTAATAAAAATTTGCTCATCATTTAACAGATGTACATTGTACTGTTCATAATAAGACATAAGCTTTTGATATAATTTTTCATTATCGAATTCGTGATTTCCATGAACTGCATAGATAGGATATTTTTCAGATAATCCAGAAAGTAATTCACAAATGGGAGAAAGATCGGGATGTTGGTTATCAATCATATCCCCAGTAAAAATAATGATATCAGGATTGAGCGAGTAAATGGAATTTAGTAGTTTTTTCTGATGCGTTCCGAACCTTTTACAGTGGAGATCCGTTAAAAAAGCGATACGAAAACCATGAAAAGCGGAGGGAAGATTTTTAGAGAGGAAAGTATAGTTTGTTATTCGTAATCCAGAGTAAAAACCAAGGGCAAGAATAGTGCTGCCTAAAGCAAGCAAACTAAAACAAAGTTGTCGTTTTAATTTCTGGGAATGTCGCTGCATGTTTTATTTTCCTTTCTTTGATTTTCGTTTCATTATAACATAGAACAAAAACAAGAACAAGGGAGGAAGAAATGAATTCTTTTGCAAATAATAATACGAAAGAGTTTTTAAAATTGGTCTTAAAACGACCAGGTATGTTTGTAGAAAAGATAAGATTAGATATGATTGTCACGTTATATCATGGCTGGTGTATAGGGAGAGGAGAACAGGACTGGGACGCAGACTTTGATATTTCTAACTGGCTCTGGAAACAGGAAGGGATTTTACGGCACTGTGATCCATTGAAATTTTTTCCTTTTTATATTACATATGGAGTAAAGGAATTTGCAATAGAAAAGATGCGGCAGATGGTAGAGGAAATTCCCTTTACACCTGTTAAGCAGACTTTAGATGAAGCATATCTTTATAGAAAAGAAAAAGTAGAACCTGTTTCATCGCTAGAAGAGCTACTCGATCCAATATGGAAAGAATCTTCTGACAACTTTTTAGCTTACCTGTTTACAGATGGTTATTTTACACAGATACGTATTTTTAAAAAAGAAGGAGAAACTTATAGGGAAGTAACAAAAGAAATTTCGGAAAAAGAACGGATAAAGATTCATGATCAGTTGGATAAGTTAAACATAGAAAATGAACTGAGTTTTTGTATTTTTACACTGGAAAAAACACAGGGACAGATCTTGATAAAAAAGGAGTACATTCCACATATCAATAATTTAGCAACAATCAATATATCTCATCAAAATTTCGAAGAAGACTATGTATTAGCTAACATCTTCAAACGATGGAAAGAAAAAATGATAGGATAAAAAATGCGTTTAGGGGGACTATGCAAATGAAGAAAATATGGAGTTATACAAAAAT
Organism: uncultured Lachnospiraceae bacterium; assembly: GCA_910586015.1. GTDB lineage: Bacteria > Bacillota > Clostridia > Lachnospirales > Lachnospiraceae > MGBC140009. Next base: position 133,415 of record CAJUGJ010000004.1, on the reverse strand, counting down.
TGGACTGTTGGTTGTCTTTTGTCTTATGATAAGTGTTAAAGTACAGCCAGAATTTTTAAAAGCGGAACAACAATCAGAAGAAATAGAAGGAAAAGAATATGAAGAGCATACCATTTATATTGGAAATGAATTTCGAATTCCTATTATGCCCGGAGATAGTGGATATATACTAAAAGAAGGCGGATATTTTTATAGTTTTGACAAAGATTATGAGACAAAAGAATATGTTATTAGTTCAGATAAAGAAGACAATGTCTTATTTTCCATTCGCAATAGAAATGGAAAAGAGAGAGAATTTTTTTTACACTTTGTATATGGGCCTTATCGTTGGTCAAAAACTACGTTAGAGGCATTACAAAAAAAATCCTATACTTTTGAAATTTCCGGATTAACAAAAGAGGAATTAGAAGCAGCTATAAAAGGACAAGAAGTAAAAGTTGCTAAAACAGGAGAAGTTTTAACAAAACTGGAATTTTGGTTGGAAGATAGTTGGGGAAGAATATTAGAAAATTCAGAGGCTCTAAAATATTCTGTTAAAAATGGAAAAGTTTCCTTTAAGTTTTTAAAAGATGGGGGGTTTACATTAAAGTTTCGCATAACAGCTAAGAAAAAAAATCAGAAGATCTATTATGAGGATTCCTCTATAATAGCAGTAGAGGCAGTTGGATTTTCTAATCAACCATTTGCAGTTGCCGTAGGAGGAAAAAGACCTGCTCCGCTCAAAAATTATATAGAAGTTTCCAGTTATACAAGCAGTGACGAATCGATTGCAGTAATAGAGAAAGATGGAACAATTAAAGGAATTACCAAGGGAGAGGTAACCATTACAGCAAAGGGGACAACTATAAATAAAACAGAAGAAACAACACAATGTACCATCACAGTCACAAAACCCAAATTGGAAGAAAAGCCAGAAACTATAATTTCAATTTATGACTCATATCCTATAAAAATTTCTGGATTAGAGAGTTTTAGTGAAGTAAGTGTGACTTCTTCTAATCCAAAAGTTTTATGGGTGGAAGATGGAAGTTATTATGGTGTTTCTTATGGTGGGATTTCTGGTGGAACAGCAAAGTTGATCATTACAGTCGACGGAAAGGAATTATACTCTAAAAAAGTTACAGTATATGATCCAAAACTGCCAGAACTTGCCGTAGTAGCTGTCGGTCAAAAAGGTAATGCTTTTATGGATATTAAGCTGCCGTCAAAAGAAAGTGAAATTTCTTATGTGAGTTCAGACTGGTCAGTTGTTAATGTCAATAAATCTCTTGGAAGAATCAAAGGGGCTTCAGAAGGAATTGCAGAAATTACTATAAAAATCGATAACTTTACCTTTACTGTACCAGTTCTTGTTGTGAAAGATAAAAAGATCGCAAAAGCAGCAAATTTTGCGATTGATGCAGTTGGAACGCCATATAGTCAAGATAAAAGAATGAAGGAAGGATATTTTGACTGTAGTTCTTTTGTCTGGCGTTCCTATAAGGCAGCAGGAGTAGGAATTGGTGGAAGCAATACGTATGCTCCAACTGCCGCAAATATGGCAAAATATATGGTAGAGCATGGACAGGAAATAAAAGAGTTAAGTCAGATAAAAGCAGGAGATTTGATCTTTAATGGAGGAGACAGTAATTCCAGATACCGCGGAATTTGGCATGTTTCAATGGTTTTAAATACACAGATTGGAACGAATTTTTGGACAGATGAAGAGGTTTTGTATATTTTACAGATTGAAGCTGGAAGCGGCAGTGGAGTCTATATTTCTTCTTATTATTTGATGAAAGAGGATTTAGACGGAGAAAGAATTACTATCACAAGACCAATTTCTTAATCTATAAGTTTGTGTCCGCGTGGCATCCACAAACTTGATTTATATAAAAAGCCACGTAGAAATGTGGGAAAAAATGAAGGGAATTTTATTAGCAGGTGGAAGTGGAACAAGATTATATCCACTGACTTTAGTAACATCAAAACAATTACTTCCGGTTTATGATAAACCGATGATCTATTATCCATTATCTGTATTAATGAATTCAGGAATCAGACAGATTCTTATTATTTCTACTCCAACAGATATATCACGGTTTGAGGCACTGCTTGAAAACGGAAGTCAATTTGGAATTGAGCTTTCCTATGCGATTCAACCAAGTCCTGATGGATTGGCACAGGCATTTTTAATCGGGGCTGATTTTATTGGAAATGATACAGTTGCAATGGTATTAGGAGATAATATATTTCATGGACATGGATTAAATGAACATTTAAGAACAGCAGCAGCGAAGGAAAAGGGTGCTACAATATTCGGATATTATGTAGAAGATCCCTGCCGATTTGGAATTGTAGAATTTGACAAAGAAGGAAGAGCAGTTTCGATTGAGGAAAAGCCGAAAGTTCCAAAATCAAATTATTGTGTGACAGGATTATATTTTTATGATAATCGTGTAGTAGAATATGCAAAACAACTAACTCCTTCTACAAGAAAAGAATTAGAAATTACAGATTTAAATCGAATATATTTAAGTCAGGGAGAATTAGAGGTTACGTTACTTGGTCAAGGATATACTTGGCTGGATATGGGAACACATGAATCTTTAGTAGATGCTACAAATTTTGTACGGACAATAGAAACACATCAACATCGAAAAATTGGTTGTTTAGAAGAAATCGCTTATCTCAATGGCTGGATAGGAAGAGAAGCTTTAGAAAAGATCTGGAAGAACTATCAAAAAAATGAGTATGGAGAATATCTAAAAACAATTTTAGAAGGTCGCTATATTACTAGATAGAACAAAATGTAAACCAAAAATCAAAAAGTGGTTGACAATTTATCTTTCTCCTATTATACTAAAGTCGAATAAAATTCGACAGGAGGATAAGATGAAAACAAATATTCAAAAATTAACTTGTACTGCTTTAATGGCAGCAGTAATCTGTATACTTTCACCATTTGCCATTCCAATTCCAATTTCTGAAACTCCAATTTCACTTGGAACATTTGCTGTTTATTTAGCAGCCTGTCTATTGGGATGGAAATTAGGAACAGTAAGTGTTTTAATTTATTTGTTACTTGGTTGTGTGGGAGTTCCTGTATTTGCAGGTTCCCTGTCAGGAGTTGGAAGATTAGTAGGACCAACAGGGGGATATCTAATTGGCTATTTAGCAGTTGCTTTGATTACTGGATGGCTTGTTGATCATTTTGAAACAAAACTTCCTATGTATTTTGTAGGTTTAATTTTAGGAACAGCTGTATGTTATTGTTTTGGAACACTATGGATGGCAATTTCTTTGCATCTGTCATTGAAAGCAGCCATTTCTGCAGGAGTACTTCCATATCTTCCACTGGATGCCATTAAAATTATCATTGCTGGTTTCTTTACATTTCCTGTCCGAAAGCAATTAAAACGCCTTCTTCCAGATCTGATACAAAATTCTAATCAAAAGAGAAATAAAATAGAAGCAGCTGCAAAATAACAAAATAAAAAAACAGAATTCAAAAATATTATTTTGGATTCTGTTTTTTATTATAAAATAAATTATTTTACTGCTACACATTCAATTTCTACTAATCCATTTTTCGGAAGAGCAGCAACCTGTACACAGGAACGTGCAGGAGTTTCTCCTGTAAAATATTTCGCGTAGATTTCATTTACTTTTCCAAAATCATTGATATCTGCTAAAAATACCGTTGTTTTTACGACATCAGAGAGACTATATCCAGACGCTTTTAAAACACACTCTAAATTTTTGATTGCCTGCTCAGTCTGTGCTTCTACACCTTCTAGGAGTGTTCCGTTTTCAGGATTTAATCCAAGTTGTCCAGAAGTAAAAATAAGATCGCCTGCTTTTACTGCATGAACATAAGGGCCGACTGCAGCAGGAGCATTTTGGGCCATAATAATTTCTTTTTTCATATAAATCCTCATTTCTATAATTTTTAGTGCTTCTTTGTACATCATTTATTATAGAGTTTTTATAAAGAAGAAGCAAGTTTTTTTTCAAGAGAAGATGGGCGTTGTTCTAAAAAACGGTTTAAGGCAACTAATTGTTTTTCTGCAACTTTTCTTCCTTCTTCATATAGAGCATTTAATTTTGTACGATCTTTTTCTATACGACTGATTGTTACCGGAAATTCTGGTCGAATAACAAAAAGCTCTCCCTTTTTTTCTAATAGATCGATTTCCTTTTGCATTTGGTTATATCGTTTAGGCATAGTCAACAGCTTTTCTACTAAATGTGGATATTGTCGATATGCTTTTTCAAATGCAGTCAAAATAGCACTAGATGGCTGCTTTTTTTGGTATCCATGTTCTCTGGTTAAAATAAGTACCCGTTTTTGATAGCCGTCTTTTTTTGCTTTTTCATATGCAACTGGCATAGAAATTCCTCCATCTAACAGATGTTCTCCATTTAATTCTACCATCCTAGCAAGTAGGGGCATACTCGAAGAGGCTCTAGCAGCAAGCATGATATCACTACAGTGATCCTTTTCAAAATAACGTGGAGTACCATCCTCACAACATGTGGCAACAGCAAGATAACGGGTAGGACTGTGATAAAAAGTTTCTTTATCTAAAGGGATCAGTTGTTCTGTAATCTCACCAAAAAGAAAATCGAAGTTAAAAATCCCTTTTCCCGTAAGTAAATTTCGAATTCCTAAATAACGTTTATCTTCGATATAATCTAAATTTATTTTGGCTGTTCTTCCAATCTGGCCAGATACATAATTGATACCAGAAAGGGATCCGGCGGAAACACCGATTACATAGGGCAGCCAAATTCCCTGTTCCATAAAAACATCTAAAACCCCTGCTGTAAAAAGACATCTTAGAGAACCACCTTCTAAAACGAGTGCCGCATTAAATTCTTTTTTCATACATATTTATTCTCCCTTTTTTTATTGGGTATCAGTATACCATAATATTTTTACCAGAACAATGGAATTTCACCGAAGATTTTCTTAAGAAATTTAGAAGAAAAATTCAGATGGAATATGACATGAAAAGATAGAATAATCTATTACTTTTTTTCAGAAATTATGGTATTCTTATAGTATTGATTATAGTTAGCCGTAAAAATAGCGGTAGAAGGGAGAATGATATGGAATTTGATTATAAATGGGTAGCAGATCCAGAGATATTTGCTATAAACCGTGTTGATGCCCATTCCGATCACAAGTATTATAGAACAGAAGCAGAGGCAGCAGGAGGAAGCTCTAGTTTTCGATATTCTCTAAATGGAAGTTGGAAGTTTTCCTATGCAGTCAACGAAGATAGTCGTGTAAAAGGATTTGAGAAAAAAGAAACAGATTGTAGATATTGGGCAGATATTACTGTTCCGGGACATATTCAATTACAGGGGTATGATGTACCACACTATGTAAATTCACAGTATCCTTGGGACGGGCATGAGAAATTAGTGCCGGGACAGATTCCGCAGGAATTTAATCCAACGGCTGAATATGTAAAATATTTCACTGTTCCAGACACGATGAAAAAAGAACCATTATTTATTTCTTTTCAGGGGGTGGAAAGTGCTTTTGCTGTCTGGCTCAATGGAGTTTTTCTTGGCTATAGTGAAGATTCCTTTACTCCAGCCGAATTTGAATTAACCGAAGCTCTATGTGAGGGAGAAAATAAATTAGCAGTTTTAGTATATAAATTTTCTTCTGGAAGTTGGTTAGAAGATCAGGATTTTTGGAGATTTTCTGGAATTTTCAGAGAAGTGTATTTATATACAATTCCAAAGCTTCATATACAAGATCTTTTTGTAAAGACAGAACTTTTAAAAGAAAATACACAGGCAAAAGTTGAAGTTCAGATGAAACTTTATGGTACACAGGCAGGAAGTATAGAAGCAAGACTTTTGCCACCGTCCGCAGATGGAACACTGCCTGCTATGCCAGGAATGAAATTTTGGCAAGGACAGGGTAAACGTGGTTATGGGGCAAAGATAAATGCACAAGGTGGACAAGATGCCCTTTTAGAATTACATATTGATACTCCAAAACTTTGGAGTGCAGAACATCCTTATCTTTACTGTCTGTTATTAGCAGTTAGAGATTGGACAGGCTCTCTCTATGAAGTCATAGTACAAAATGTAGGAATTCGTCAGTTTGAATTAAGGGATGGATTGATGAAATTAAATGGGGAACGAATTGTATTTCATGGTGTCAACCGTCATGAATTTTCCTGTGATCATGGAAGAGCAGTAACAGAAGAAGAAATGATTCAGGATATGGAGAATATGAAACAACACAACATTGACGCAATTCGTACTTCACATTATCCAAATCAGACCAGATTTTATGAACTCTGTGATCAATATGGATTTTATGTGATCGATGAAGCAAATCTGGAATCTCATGGAACATGGGCAAAGCCAAACGGAGCAGACGAACATGCTGTTCCAAATGATCGAAAAGACTGGAAAGAGATTGTGGTAGATCGAGCAAATTCTATGCTGATGAGAGACAAAAATCATCCATGTGTCTTAATTTGGTCATGCGGAAACGAATCTTATGGTGGTAGTAATATTTATGAAATGTCTAAATTATTTCATACAAAAGATTCGACAAGATTGGTTCACTATGAAGGGATTGCTCATGATCGCAGATATCCAGATACTTCCGATATGGAATCACAGATGTATACCAGCGTCGCAGGAATCGAGAAGTTTTTAAAGGCTCATCCAGAAAAGCCATTTCTTTGCTGTGAATATACACATGCTATGGGAAATTCCAATGGTGCAATGTACAAATATACAGAACTGTCAGATCGAGAACTAAGGTATCAAGGAGGATTTATTTGGGATTATATCGATCAGGGATTGCGAAAAAAAGATCGATATGGAAAAGAGTTTTTAGCATTTGGTGGAGATTTCGGAGATTATCCAACCGATTATAATTTCTGTGTGAATGGTATTATGTATGCAGATAGAACATGTTCACCAAAGATGCAGGAAGTAAAGTTTAATTATCAAATGGCTTCCTTTGATGTATCTCAAGATGGAATTTTGATAAAAAATAAGTATCTGTTTTCTGATCTTTCAGAATATGATTTTAAGGTTATTATTGCACGCAATGGTAAAAAACTTTGGGAAAATAAATTTTGTATTGAATTAGAACCTCAACAACAGCGAACGATTCTCTATTCTGAATTAATTCCGGGAAGAAATTTTGGTGCTGCTTCTAAAATTCGTGTTCAAATGTCAATACAGGATTTTATTCGTACTTGTTGTATGACTACAGCTTCAGAGGGAAGTGGAGAACAGTTTTCAGAATATACGATTACAACATCTCTTTGTTTAAAAGAAGATACCCTTTGGGCAGCAGCAGGATTTGAGGTTGCATTCGGACAGGGAAGTGTTATATTAAAACCAGAAGATGAATTTAAGAAAGGAGAACTTTCAATAGAAGAGGAAGAACTAGCGGCATTTCGGGTTGCTGACTGCGATTTCAATTTTGGAATAAAGGGTAGAAACTTTTCTATTATTTTTGACAAGGGAGGCAAGGGATTAATTTCTTATAAATTTGAAGGTAGAGAGTTAATTTCAAAAGAACCAACTCCAAACTTTTGGCGTGCTCCTACTGATAATGACAGAGGAAACGGAATGGCATCTCGAGAAGCTCTCTGGAAGATTGCCAGTCTTTATGCGAAAATATGTAGTTATGATTGTTCTTTTGATGAGAAAAAAGCAGTTATGACATATTCTTATGAGTTTCCGGGAGATGTAAAACCATTGACTTTAACTTATACAATATATCCAAATGGAAGAATTTCGGTCGCAATGGATTATGAGCCAGTAGAAAAGATGAGTGAACTTCCTGATTTTGGATGGATTATCAAACTACCAGCAGACTATAGTAATGTGGATTGGTATGGTATGGGATTAGAGGAAAATTATTGTGACCGCAACCGTGGAGCAAAGTTAGGATATTTTCATAGTACCGCAAAAGATGCGATTGCTTCTTATGTTATCCCACAAGAATGTGGAAATAAAACTGGAGTAAGATATGCCACTATAACAGATTGCAGTGGACATGGTATGTATTTTTGCTGTAAAGGACTTAGTCTTAGCAAAGAAAAAGAATTACTTGCTAAAGAGAATATAGTTCCAATGGATTTTTGTGCTCTTCCATATACACCACATGAATTAGAAGCTGCTTCTCACTCCTATGAATTACCACCAATTCATCATACAGTAATTAAAACTTCTCTTGGTCAAATGGGTATTGGAGGAGATAATAGTTGGGGAGCATGGCCACATCCAGAACACTTAATTTCCAATCAAAAATTACATTTTGAGTTTTCCTTTGGAGGAATGTAATGAGAAGGAAAAAAATTATGACTTTAACACTAGCTCTATTATGTGCAACAATACCACTAATAGGTTGTAATAAGTCAGAAGAGGAGCAAAAAGGAGTATATGCAGATAATACCACAAAAGATAACAAAGAGGATACAAATAAAAGTAATGATAACATAGACAAAGATACTACTATATCAGAAAATGAACAGTATAAACTGACAGTTCATACTTCGAATAAGGTAATAGAAATCAGTGATATGTTATATGGACTTTTTTTTGAAGATATTAATTTTGCAGGTGATGGTGGTTTATATGCAGAAATGATTCAAAATCGTTCCTTTGAATTTGAAGATTCTATTGCTTCTCGTGGAGGATTACATGGATATCAAAGTTATAAGGAAGGAGAACTTTCTATACAGACAGAAACTCCATTAAATGAAAATAATCCACATTATGTACGGATAGAAAATACGACTGGAGTTTCGGCTGGATTATCTAATACAGGATTTTTAGAGGGAATGGCAATAAAACAAGGAGCTTCCTATCGATTTAGTGTTTATTTAAAAAGCGATCAGTATTTGGGTAAACTTAAAGTAAGCCTAATTTCTAATTCTTCTCAGGAAGAATTAGAAATTGCTTCGGATACTATTTCAGGGATCACAAAAGAGTGGAAAAAATATGAAGTCATTTTAAAAGTGACAGAAGGTGCAAAAAAGGCAAAACTTGTTCTAACTCTTGAGGAAAATGGAACAGTAGACGCAGATATGATTTCTTTATTTCCAACAGATACTTATAAGAATCGAGAAAATGGTCTGCGCGCAGATCTAGTAGCATTATTAGAAGATCTACATCCATCTTTTATACGATTTCCGGGTGGCTGTATTGTAGAGGGTAATACAATGGAAACAGCGTATTGTTGGAAAGATACGATAGGGGATGTAGCAGAGCGTAAACAAAATATTAACCTTTGGAATTCAAACAAAAATTATCCCTATTATCAGTCCTATGGACTTGGATTTTACGAATATTTTTTGTTATGTGAAGACCTTGAAGCAGAACCAGTTCCGATTTTAAACTGTGGAATGGCATGTCAGGTCAGAACCAATATTATGACACCTATTCATGAACTAGATACCTATATACAGGATGCGTTAGATTTAATTGAATTTGCAAATGGAGACGTTTCTACTACTTGGGGAGCACTCAGAGCTAAGATGGGACATCCAGAACCATTTCAGATGAAATACCTTGGAATTGGAAATGAACAGTGGCAGTCAGAATATTTTTCTAGGTATGAAAAGTTTCAGGAAGTTTTAAGAAAAGAACATCCAGAAATTTTACTCATCACCACATCAGGACCGTCTTCAAATGGCGATCTATACGAATATGCTTGGAATCGAATTAATTCTCATAATGGAGAAGAAGTTTTGTATGCTGACTTGGTAGATGAGCATTATTATAATGCGCCAGAGTGGTTTTTAAATAATGTTACCCGTTATGATGCCTATAACAGAACAGGTACAGATGTATTTTTAGGAGAGTATGCGGCAAAGTCAAACACGTTATATGCTGCGATAGCAGAAGCAGCATATATGACTGGATTAGAGAGAAATTCTGATCTGGTAAAAATGACAGCATATGCTCCACTGTTTGGTAATTTACATCAATCTCAGTGGTCACCAGACTTAATCTGGTTTAACAATTCTTTGGTTTTCGGCTCGGTCAATTATTACGTACAAAAACTATTTGCAGAAAATAAAGGAGACTATATAGTAGAATCCCAGCTAGACACAGATCGAAAAGCAGGTGAAATTCATGGAAGAGTTGGACTGGGCACATGGCTGACCAGTGCAGAGTTTGATGATGTTAAGGTAGTTAATAATAAAACAGGAGAAATATTATACGAAACAGACTTTCAGGAGAAGGGAAAGGATTGGATTTCTTCTGGACAAGGAGAGTGGAGAATTGTAGAGGATGATGGAAATTCCGTCTTCGCTCAAAAAAATGCAAAATATCCAACAGATAATGCAGTTATGGGGAGTGCCGTTTATATTGGAGAAAATAGTTGGAGTGATTATACATTTACCTGTAAAGCTAAAAAGATATCAGGAGCAGAGGGGTTTTTAATTCCATTTGCAGTGAAGGATCTAAATAATTTTTATCATTGGAATATTGGAGGCTGGGGAAATACATTAAGTGTAGTAGAACAGGCACAAGGCGGTGCAAAAACAAATGTCTGTTCTACTGTACCAATTCATATAAAGACAGGACAATGGTATGAAATTCGAATTGTCGTTACACCTAATTTAATAGAGTGTTATTTAGATGATAAGTTGATACATAGTTTTCCTGTTGAGTCAGTGCTTCCTATTTATGAAACAGCAAGTATAGAAGAAGAAACGGGAGATCTGATTATAAAATTAGTTAATGCCAGTCAAAAAGAAGAAAAAGTTCATTTCACTCTTGATATAGTGCCAAAGGGAAAAGCACGTATAACAGTATTAGGAGGAGTGGAAAAGAACGCACAAAATTCAAAAGAAAAACCAGAAGAGATCATACCAAATACTTCAGAGTTAGAAATTGCAGAGGAATTTGAGTATACTGCACCAAAATATTCTGTAAGTATAGTTAGAATTCCTCTTCGCTAAAGAAACAAAATAGAAGCTGTTGCAAAATAAAATTTTTATACTACTGAGTAGTTAAAATCTATTTTGCAACAACTCCTTACTTATTTGAATTTTTAGAATTTAGCTCAAGCACTAATTGAAGATATTCTTTTAATATATTTGTGGCATGAAAAATACAACGATTATCTAACTTTGAAAATAATTCTAAAAGTACACTGACATCAGAATCTGAACGATTATTTCCAAATAAGATATAATCAGCAGAAACATTCGTAGTCTCACAGATTTTTGTTAGTGTTTTTGAAGTAATTCCTTTGTTACCTCGTTCCACATCACTTAAAAAACTTTCTGAAATATCACAGCGTTCACTAAAACAATCTCTTGTCATATTCAAAGATTCTCGAACACTGCGAATCCGACGACCTACTTCTACGTTAAGCTTATCTTTCACAGCCGACTCAGTCTTTGATTTGTCTTTCATAACTACCTCCTTATCTTTCGTATTTTAGAATTATTATAAGTGAGAATGAGGACTTAGAATATATTCTATAGAATCTATTTGTAAATTCTAAAAAGTTTAAATTTGAAAAAATGTCTTGAAAGCATAGAAAAACAGGGGTTAAGGAGACAAAAAAAAGGATAGAAGCAAGAAACTTCTATCCTTTTCTTTATTTTATGTTCTAAAAATTAGAAATCTACTTCTGTTCCATAATAGCAGCAGGTCAAAAGTTTTTCCATCTCAGCAGGAGTAATTGGTCTAGGATTGGATCCTGTACAAGCATCTCCTACTGCCAATTCTGCAATATGTGCAACTTTTTCTTTAAATTCAGCTTCATCAATACCAAATTCTTTTAAGGTCTTTGGAATATTTAATTTTACATTAAAGTCATCGATCTTTTTACAAAGGGCTCTTACACATTCTGCATCGGTTGCACTTGGTTCAATTACGCCAGTTTTTCTTGCGATTGCAGCATATCTGGACTCTGCACATTTTGCATTATATTTAATTACATAAGGAAGATAAATTGCGTTTGCACATCCATGTGGAATATGTCCTGTAGAAAAAGCAGCTCCTGTTTTATGTGCCATAGAATGAACGATACCGAGTAAAGCATTAGAAAATGCTTGACCTGCAAGACACTGTGCATAATGCATCTGCTCTCTTGCCTTCATACAGCCTTGATAGGAAACAGGAAGATTACTCCATACCATCTCGATTGCTTTTAATGCAAGTGGATCAGTAAACGGAGAATTTAAGGTAGAAACATAAGCTTCGATAGCATGAGTCAGTGCATCCATACCTGTATGAGCTACTAACTTAGGAGGCATTGTTTCAGCAAGCTCAGGATCTACAATAGCAACATCTGGAGTAATATTAAAGTCTGCCAACGGATATTTAATACCTTTAGAATAGTCAGTAATAACAGAAAATGCAGTAACTTCCGTTGCTGTACCAGAAGTAGAAGGAATTGCTAAAAATTTTGCCTTCTGACGCAGAAGTGGGAAATTAAATGGAGTACAAAGCTCTTCAAAAGTAACATCTGGATATTCATAAAATGCCCACATTGCTTTTGCTGCATCAATTGGAGAACCACCACCCATTGCAATAATCCAGTCTGGTTCAAATGCTCGCATTGCTTCTGCACCCTTCATAACTGTTTCAACAGAAGGATCTGGTTCTACATTTTCAAAAAGAGTAGTTTCAATGCCTGCTTCCTTTAGGTAAGAAAGAGCCTTGTCTACAAATCCAAACTTCTTCATAGAGCCGCCACCTAAAACAAGAATTGCCTTTTTCCCTTTTAACTCCTTTAAATGCTCTAATGAACCTTTTCCATAATAAAGATCACGCGGTAAAGTAAATCTCATCATGATTGATACGTTTCTCCTTTCAATTATGTATGATATATATAAATTTTGTAGTATTACGATAGTTTTATTGTAACATTGTTAATTGATTAACGCAATAGGGAAGAGAAAACTTTATAAAAAATTCTCTCAAATTAACTTTTGACCACAGTTTGGACAAAAATTAGCAGCTCCTGTCTTTTGACCACAGTTTGGACAAAAATTAGGTTTTGTTCCAGTATTAGACGAGGCACCTAAAGTATTAGAGGAGGTATTCTGATTCATATTCTGTAACATTTGATTTGCTATATTCATTCCCATCATCATACCTGCCATATCGGATACGGTTCCCCCACTTTTCATATTTCCAGAAGCCATTCCATCTGTCATACTAACTTGCTGATAGCGGGAAACATCACCTATCATACTTTGGGAAGCATTTTTATTGATCATCTTTTGAACTTCTTCTGGATAAGTAAAGCTCATAATATGAAATCCAGTAATAGAAAGTCCAGTAGAAAATAGTTCCATATCGAGATCGGTTTGAATTCCTTTAGAAATATCATAGGCATTTGCCTGTAGATTAAACATATCCTTTCCTTCTTTAGAAATCCATTTCATAAGAAGTTGATCTAAAACAGCAATCACACGAGTACGAACATCTTCTACAAAATAAGTTGTCTTGATACCAGCAAGCTTATCAATTAATTTAATATAATCCCCTACTTTAAAATTGAGTGTACCATGTGCACGAATCGGAAGTCCACCGGGCATATTAGGAGCTGGTATATTAATTGCATTTACTGTTCCCCATTTTAGAGTAAATTCTTTTGTATTGACAAAGAGAACTTCTGCTCTCATTCCACTGTTAAAACCGAATTTAAAACCTTTTAATGTAGATAAAAATGGAACGATTTGAGATTCAATATCATAATCTCCATCATCTTTAAAAATTCCTTCTATACGACCATTATATAAAAAGATGGCATCTTGCCCGGGACGTAAGATTAAACGGCTTCCCTTTTTGATTTCACGGTTATTCCATTTATAAAAGATCATATCTTCTCTAAATTCTTGCCATTCTACTACATTTGCAAATTGACCTGAAAATAATCCCATAATTGACCTCATTTCTAATAAAATAATTATCGTTAAAAACTGCGTCCTCCACCACTGTGAGAATGTCCTCCACTGCTAACTCCACCCCCACCGCTACTTCTGCCGCTATAACCGCCTCCAGAACTTTTTGGTGGATCAGGTTTTTTAACCTTGGTAACAGTAGTTCTGATATAGTCGTCTCTACGAGCAGTTATTCCGGAATGACTTGGATCAAGATAATCTTTTCCGCCTGCTGTCATAGTGCCACCAGAAGTATGAGCCATACTAAAAACAACAATCCCTCCAATAATAACAGAAACGAATAGCTGAAACCAGACTGTATAATAAAAAGGTTTTATACTAGAGGCAGTTGCTGTTTCTCCATGAGGTTTTTGTGGATCAAAAGAAACTCCATGATCTAACCCCATATAATATTTTACTTCTTTAGCAAATTTAATAAATGCGTCATAATATGTTTCTTTTTTAAAATAAGGAATGATTTCATCAAGAGTATTTTCAATTCTGTCATTATTCATATAGTATTCACAAAGTCCATACCCCTGAATTTCTAAAAAACGTCCTGAAGCATTTTTTCCAAAGACTAAAAGAACAGCATCTTTTTGAATTGTTTTAAGATCAAATCCATTGTCAAAAAAATCTTCCAGATAGGTAGTAGCATTTTTCCCATCTAAATTGTTTGAAGTAATTACAATGATCTGACAATTTGAATCATTTGAATAATCGGCAAGCTTTTCCTCTAATTTGGAAGCTTCCGAATCGCTTAAATAGCCTTCATAATCAAATACATGCGACTGGACAGATTCTTCTGCCTTTATTTTGAACATTGGAAACAATAAGATAGACAACAGGCAGAAAAAGAAGGTTAAGATACATTTTCTCAACTTGTGACGCCTCCTTTCTTAAAATTATGTCCAGAGGAATAATCGAGTGACTAACTGCATTAGGGCAAAAAGGATTCCACTAATACCAATAAACCAAACAGCCATTTTACTCTTGGAAAGAGGAGGTTTCCCGACAATTTTACCTGTCTGTCCATTCATAGCAAAAATATGTTCACTGTCATGATAATCATAACATACCATCCAGACTGGCATTAATGTATAATAGGCATTTCGTGGCTGAATAGATAAATTTTTACGATTATAGTGCACGGTAGAGTAACCATTAATTGTTCCAGCAATATATTGATTGGCATATCGATCTACTCGCCCTTTTGCTCTTGAAAACATCTGATCATCCGTATAGTTGTATTTTTCTGCTAGATAACCTGCCAGATATGGCATATTAAAATCCTTTAATTCTTGATAATGAAAGGGTTCGAGTCGATCCATAAGCGTATCGTTCATTTTAGCAGAAGCATCTGCAGGTACTTTTAAATAATTGATATTTACTCTTCGATAAACATGAAAATAACTAGTTTCTGTATAAATATAGTTTCCTCTTGTATAAGTTCGGACTCTGGTGCAAGTAGCGTCGACCTCTCCTTTTGCCGAAATATCATAAAGCCAGAATGGAACATAGATACCTGTAATACTTTTTAATCGGTTGGAGATCTGAAATTCATGTGGAATAAGAAGTCCCTTCTTACACCATTTTTGAAAAGCAGTCTGTGCCTCTTCCTTACTAATACGAAAAGGAATTACTTTTGCAGGAGCAAGTTCACCGCTTAATCTATCTCCAAGTACTACAGCAGCACCACAAAAACTACAAGTAGTGGCAGCAGTATCTTTATCCGTCAAAAGATCTGCTCCACAGTTTTGACAATGATAATGATTAACTGCCTGACTATCAAAAAGTTTAGAAGCAACCGCTTCTTTTGGATAATCGAAAGATACCTCTTCTTCAATTTCCGTTGGAGAAAATGCGGTTACATCAGGAGTATCCTCAGATTCTCCCTCTGGGATCTCTGGAAGCGGCATTTGTGAAATGTCTTTTGTTGTTTTGCAGCTATCACAGTATAGCTTACCGCTTTTACTGTCATACTTCATATCAGCACCACAGTTAGGACATTTATATTGAATTACCATTCTTTCCTCCTTAAAGCTATGCGTAAGCCAAACTTAGAAAAGAAAAGCTGCTACTGAGCCGCTTTTTCAGCATCCGCTCTGCAGCAGCGAAAATAAAAATTTATTACTTTCCAAGACTTGCTTTTAAAGCAGCTAATTCATTATCAACATCCGTACTACGGGAATACTTTTCAGTCAGATCTTTAATGTCGCTTTCAGCGGAAGATTGGTTTAACTCTGCCATAGCATTCGCTTGATCCAATCTCTGATTTGCAA
This sequence comes from uncultured Lachnospiraceae bacterium, assembly GCA_910586015.1. Lineage (GTDB taxonomy): Bacteria > Bacillota > Clostridia > Lachnospirales > Lachnospiraceae > MGBC140009. Next base: position 117,238 of record CAJUGJ010000004.1, on the reverse strand, counting down.
GATCTTCAAAGCGTTCAAAACTTGCTATTGTACTGTTGGCACTGGTAATGGAAGAGCCCATTTTATTAATTCTTTCTTGTGTCTTAGCAGCAGCAAGCTTTCCTTTGATCATATTCTTGCGGGATTCTAATTCATTGATATCTCCCACAAGTTTATCGTGCATATTGCGCATATTGACTGCATTAGTATGAGCTGTTTCATACGCCTGTGAAAGGCTGGTGCGTTTTTCACTTAGAGAAGCCTTTTGCTCTAAAAATCTACGAGCATCATTTTCGTTGTTAGCTTCTAATGCTTTAACAGCATATGCCTGCATCTTATTGATCTCTTCGTCACATTCATCTAAAGCTCTTTTTGCCCTTGCATCTTCTGCCATAATAGCAGCTGTTTCAGACTTTACCTTTCCTAAATCTGAATTCAGATTGCGAAGACATTGATCGATCATCTTTTCAGGATCTTCTGCCTTGTCCAAAAGTGCATTGATGTTAGCGGACATAATGTCTTTAAACCTAGATAAAATACCCATATTTTTTCCTCCATATAAGTGATTTTTATATTATAACTCTACTAATAGTGTATCCTTATTTTATACGTGCGTCAAGTTAAAAAATGATAAGAAATTTTCTTGATTTTGTTGTTTGCTCCTGCTATGATGATACTGAAATAATATAATACAGAAATTGGAGGAAATACAATGTGGCTGGCAGATAAATGGAAGGAATATGAAGTCATAGATACCTCAGAGGGAGAGAAATTAGAGCGTTGGGGAGATTATCTTTTGATTCGACCAGATCCGCAGATAATCTGGAAAACAGAAAAAAAAGAACAAGGATGGAAAAAGTATAATGCTCATTATCATAGAAGTAGTAAGGGAGGCGGCGAGTGGGAGTTTATTGATTTGCCAACACAATGGAAGATTTCTTATCAAGACCTTAAATTTCATTTACAGCCATTTAACTTTAAACATACTGGATTATTTCCAGAACAAGCAGTCAACTGGAATTGGATAATGGAAACGATTAGAGAAGCAAAAAAGAAATATCCACAAAATGAGATCAAGGTTTTAAATTTATTTGCTTACACAGGTGGGGCAACCTTAGCTGCAGCAGCTGCGGGAGCAACTGTTACTCACGTAGATGCTTCAAAAGGAATGGTAACTTGGGCAAAGGAAAATGCAGCAGCTTCTGGATTAGATCAGGCAAAAATCAGATATATTGTAGATGATTGCAAGAAGTTTGTAGAGCGAGAAATTCGAAGAGAGAACTATTATGATGCGGTGATTATGGATCCACCATCCTATGGACGTGGGCCAAAGGGAGAGATCTGGAAGATAGAAGAGGGGATTTTTTCTTTAGTAGAACTTTGTGCAAAGGTATTAAAAAAAGAACCACTATTTTACTTAATTAATTCTTATACAACTGGTTTACAGCCAGCAGTTTTGGCATATCTGTTGGGACTTGCTGTACAAAAGCGGTTTGGTGGAACAGTAGAAGCAGATGAAATTGGTCTTCCAGTAAAAGCAACTGGACTCGTTTTGCCATGTGGAGCAAGCGGAAGGTGGAAAAATTTATAGCAATTTTGTCTTCTTTTTTTCCTTTCTTCTTTCTTCAATTTATCCATTTTGCTGAATTTTCAACTTTTTTTAGAAAACTTAAAAAAAAGCTTGCAAACGGCAAAGTTCTATTATATAATAATACCCGTTGTGACGTTGATAGCGTGGAAGCGAGAGGTTGCTGTACTTTTCTAAGTACAGGTTTTTCCGTGGAGCGAATGTCAAGTTATAAAAAACTGGCGACAAGTCACTGTACAAAACAATAGTTCTGTGAAAACAGATTCCGTGTCAGGAAGGCTTTTTCGGGATGAAGTCGATTGACAACCGGAGAATTGAGCAGTAATTCCGGTTTTATTCCGACAGTCAGGAAACACACGGGTGAGTGTACAGTCACCGCTTGTCGTACTGATTTTTAAGTGCGAAAAGGAGGCGACTTTTTTTATGGCAAGTCAAGTAATGAGAATTACGCTGAAAGCATATGATCATCAATTAATCGATTCATCAGCTTCAAAGATTATTGAAACTGTAAAAAAGACCGGATCAAAGGTGAGCGGACCTGTACCGCTTCCAACAAAGAAAGAAGTTGTGACTATTTTAAGAGCAGTTCACAAATATAAAGATTCCAGAGAGCAGTTTGAACAAAGAACACATAAAAGATTAATTGATATTATTGCACCAACTCAAAAAACAGTAGATGCACTTTCCAGATTGGAGATGCCAGCTGGCGTATATATTGATATTAAGATGAAAGTAAAATAAAAAAAGTGGAAATAATCCTTATGGTTTATGATATAAACCGTCTAGGATGTTCGAAGAAATTCGAACCGCTGTAGATGAATAGGAGGTAGAAACATGAAGAAAGCTATTTTGGCAACTAAGATCGGTATGACGCAGATCTTTGGAAATGATGGAACATTGACTCCAGTAACGGTTTTGCAGGCAGGACCTTGTGTTGTAACTCAGATAAAGACAAAAGAAAATGATGATTATAATGCAATACAAGTCGGCTTTGGTGAAATCCGTGAAAGACTTGTAAATAAGCCAAGAAAAGGACAGTTTGCAAAAGCGGGTGTCACAGTTAAGAGATTTCTTAGAGAGTTCCGTTTCGATAATGCTGCGGATTATTCTGTAGGTCAGGAAATTAAAGCAGACGTTTTCTCAGCAGGAGACAAAGTGGATGTTACTGGTGTTTCAAAAGGAAAAGGATTTCAGGGTGCAATCAAGCGTCATGGTTTATCAAGAGGACCAATGAAGCATGGTTCAAAGTATCACAGACATGCAGGTTCAAATGGACCAGCTACAACTCCGGGACGTGTATTTAAAGGAAAGACGATGCCGGGACATATGGGACATGTTAGAGTAACTGTACAAAATCTTGAAATTGTCCGTGTAGATACAGAGAACAATCTGATTTTAGTAAAGGGTGCAGTTCCTGGACCAAAGAAGTCATTAGTAATGCTTAAAAACACAGTAAAAGCTGGAAAATAAGGAACACTTTAAGAAAGGAGGATGACTGAAATGGCAAGTGTGAAAGTTTATAATATCGAAGGCAAAGAAGTTGGCTCTATAGAGTTAAATGATTCTGTATTCGGAGTAGAAATAAATGAACATCTGGTTCATATGGCGGTTGTGAGTCATTTGGCAAATAAGCGTCAGGGAACACAGAGTGCAAAGACACGTTCAGAAGTAAGCGGCGGCGGAAGAAAGCCTTGGAGACAAAAGGGAACTGGTCATGCAAGACAGGGATCTATCCGTGCTCCACAGTGGAAAGGCGGCGGCGTTGTATTTGCTCCAAAGCCAAGAGATTATTCTTTTAAGATGAATCGTAAGGAAAAATCAGCAGCAGTAAAATCAGCGTTGACTTCCAGAGTTTCTGAAAATAAAATTTATGTTATGGACGAAATCAGTTTAGATGAGATTAAGACCAAAAAAGTACAGGCAATGTTAGATGCTCTTAAAATAGGAAAAGCATTGATTGTATTAGATAAAAAAGATGATAAGGTGATTCTTTCTGCTAGAAATATTCCAACAGTGAGAACAGCACTATTTAATACAATTAATGTATATGATATTTTAAAGTATGACACTTTAGTAATTACCAAGGATGCAGTTGCACAGATCGAGGAGGTGTACGCATAATGGCAGACTTAAAGTATTATGATGTGATCTTGAAACCAATCGTTACTGAGAAAAGTATGAGTGCTATGAGCGAGAAGAAATACACATTTTCGGTACATCCAGATGCAACCAAGAATCAGATCAAAGAAGCAGTAGAAAAGATGTTTACAGGTACAAAAGTAAAGAGTGTAAACACAATGAATTTAAATGGTAAGAATCGCAGACGTGGCTATACAGTTGGAAAAACTGCAAAAGTAAAGAAAGCAATCGTTCAACTGACTGCGGACAGTCAAGATATCGAAATTTTCTCCGGTCTATAAAAAAAGCTAAGGAAACAGGGCAATCTGCCCTAGATTATAGGAAATCTTGAAAGCCAAGAGCAAAAAATTTAAGAAAGGAAAAGCTACTTTGATGAGATATTAGCATTTTAGTAGCAGTTAGTGACATGGGAATTAAAACGTACAGCCCATATACGCCTTCCAGAAGACATATGACCAGCTCTGATTTCGCTGAAATCACAGCAAAGACTCCTGAGAAATCCTTAGTAGAATCTTTAAAGAAACATGCTGGTCGTAACAATCAGGGAAAGATTACAGTAAGACACCAAGGCGGTGGCTCAAGAAGAAAATATAGAATCATTGATTTTAAGAGAAGAAAAGATGGAATTCCTGCAAAGGTATTGACCATTGAATACGATCCAAATAGAACAGCAAATATCGCTTTGATCTGCTATGCAGATGGTGTAAAGTCCTATATTCTTGCACCGAATGGATTAACTGTTGGACAGACCGTTATGAATGGAGAAAATGCAGAAGTGAGAGTAGGAAATTGTCTACCACTTCAAAATATTCCAATTGGTTCTGAAATTCACAATATTGAATTATATCCTGGAAAGGGCGGTCAGTTAGTTCGTTCCGCCGGAAATGCCGCTCAGTTAATGGCAAAGGAAGGCAAGTATGCAACACTACGTCTTCCATCAGGAGAGATGAGAATGGTTCCAATCATCTGCCGTGCAACCATCGGACAGGTTGGAAACATTGAACATGAGTTAGTAAACATCGGTAAAGCTGGACGGAAACGTCATATGGGAATTCGTCCTACAGTTCGTGGTTCGGTTATGAATCCGAATGACCATCCACATGGAGGCGGTGAAGGTAAGACTGGTATTGGACGTCCAGGACCGGTAACTCCTTGGGGTAAGCCTGCACTCGGTTTAAAGACACGTAAAAAGAATAAACAGTCGAATAAGCTGATCATAAGAAGAAGAGATGGTAAGGCATTGTCGAAGTAAGTATAAGGAGGTTAAACCTATATGGCACGTTCATTAAAAAAAGGACCATTTGCTGATGATCATTTATTAAAGAAAGTTGACCAGATGAATCAATCTGGTGATAAAGCCGTTATTAAAACATGGTCACGTCGGTCTACAATATTCCCACAGATGGTATCCCATACAATCGCTGTTCATGATGGAAGAAAACACGTTCCAGTTTATATAACAGAAGATATGGTAGGACATAAATTAGGTGAATTTGTTGCAACAAGAACTTATCGTGGACATGGAAAAGATGAAAAGAAGGCAGCAAAACGCTAATAAAAGTTTGAAGCACCAAAGGTGTAACACAAAAAGTGTAGCACCAAGGTGCAGGAAGTTATAATAACGGAGAACCGTTAACATTTGAAAGGAGGTCACATCCATGGCAAAAGGACATAGATCCCAGATTAAAAGAGAAAGAAATGAGAAAACAAAGGATACTAGACCATCTGCAAAATTATCTTTTGCTAGAGTTTCCACTCAAAAAGCTTGTTTCGTTCTTGATGCAATCAGAGGCAAGGATGTACAGACAGCACTTGGTATTTTAGCATATAATCCAAGATATGCTTCTACATTAATAGAGAAGTTATTAAAATCAGCAATCGCCAATGCGGAGAATAATAATGGCTTAGACTCATCAAAACTTTACATTGCAGAGTGCTATGCAAACAATGCACCGACAATGAAGAGAATCAGACCTAGAGCACAGGGAAGAGCATATAAGATTTTAAAGAGAACAAGCCACATTACAATCGTATTGAATGAAAGATAAGGAGGAAAATCATGGGACAGAAAGTTAATCCTCATGGCTTAAGAGTCGGAATTATTAATGATTGGGACTCAAGATGGTATGCGGAAGCTGATTTTGCAGATAACTTAGTAGAAGATTATAATATCAGATCCTTTTTAAAGAAGAAATTACATCTTGCAGGTATTGCAAAAATGGAAATCGAGCGTGCTTCAGATAAATTAAAAATTATTATCCACACTTCAAAGCCAGGTGTAGTAATTGGTAAAGCAGGTGCTGGAATTGAAAAGTTAAAAGAAGAAGTACAAAAGTTTACTGATAAAAAGTTAAATCTTGAAATTAAAGAGATTAAGAAACCAGATGTCAATGCTCAACTTGTTGCAGAAAATATTGCAACTCAGTTAGAGAACCGTATTTCATTCCGTCGTGCTATGAAGTCTTGTATGTCAAGAACTATGAAAGCAGGTGCAAAGGGAATTAAGACTTCTGTATCTGGTCGTCTTGGTGGTGCAGATATGGCACGTACTGAGTTCTACAGTGAGGGAACAATTCCGCTTCAAACTCTTCGTGCAGATATCGATTATGGATTTGCAGAAGCAGATACCACCTATGGTAAGATCGGCGTAAAAGTTTGGGTTTATCATGGTGAAGTTCTTCCAACAAAAGCAACAAAAAAGGAAGGGAGAGATAAATAATGTTAATGCCGAAAAGAGTAAAACATCGCAAGCAGTTCCGTGGTAGTATGGCAGGCAAGGCGATGAGAGGTAATAAAATTACAAACGGCGAGTACGGCATTGTAGCTGTAGAGCCAGCTTGGATTAAGTCAAACCAGATTGAAGCGGCACGTATTGCTATGACACGTTATATTAAGCGTGGCGGTCAGGTTTGGATCAAAATATTCCCAGACAAGCCAGTTACTGCAAAGCCAGCAGAAACTCGTATGGGTTCTGGAAAAGGTTCTTTGGAATATTGGGTAGCAGTAGTAAAGCCGGGTCGTGTTCTGTTTGAAATTTCCGGCGTTCCAGAAGATGCAGCAAAGGAAGCTCTCCGTCTTGCTTCTCATAAGCTGCCGGTTAAATGCAAGATTATTTCTCGTGCAGATCAAGAAGGAGGTGCGGGCAGTGAAAACGAGTAACTATGTAGAAGATTTAAGAAAGAAATCCGCTGCAGAATTAAACGAAGCATTAGTAGCTGCTAAGAAGGAACTGTTTAATTTAAGATTCCAGAACGCAACGAACCAGCTTGATAATACAAGCAGAATTAAGGAAGTCAGAAAAAATATCGCAAGAATTCAAACTGTGATTTCACAGCAGAAGAATTAAGCCGGAGGGTTTAGAAAGGAGTATTTGCCGTGGCAAGAAATCTGAGAAAGACACGTACCGGTAAGGTAGTCAGTGACAAGATGGATAAGACAATCGTTGTAGCAGTCATTGATAATGTAAAGCATCCGCTGTACAACAAAATCGTAAAGAGAACCTATAAACTCAAAGCACATGATGAGAACAATGAATGTCATATTGGAGATAGAGTAAAAGTAATGGAAACCAGACCATTATCCAAGGATAAGAGATGGAGATTGGTTGAGATTGTAGAAAAGGCGAAGTAATTTGACGTAACGTTTACGCAAATTCAGAAAGGAGTATCGAACATGATACAGACAGAAACCAGACTGAAGGTTGCCGACAATACAGGTGCGAAAGAATTACTCTGCATCCGGGTCATGGGCGGTTCAACCAGAAGATATGCCAATATCGGTGATATAATCGTTGCTTCTGTAAAAGATGCAACACCAGGCGGTGTTGTAAAGAAAGGTGACGTTGTAAAGGCAGTAGTAGTTCGCACCGTCAAGGGAGCACGTCGTAAAGATGGTTCTTATATTAAATTTGATGAAAATGCAGCAGTTATTATCAAAGAGGATAAGAATCCAAGAGGGACTCGTATTTTTGGACCAGTTGCCAGAGAGTTAAGAGAGAAACAGTTTATGAAAATTGTTTCTTTAGCTCCTGAAGTATTATAAGGAGGTGGGCGAAAATGGCAATGCTTAAAATAAAAAAAGGTGATACAGTAAAAGTTATCACTGGAAAAGATAAAGGCAAAGAAGGCAAAGTACTCTCTATAAAAGAAGGTAAAGTAGTCGTTGAGGGAGTTAATCTTATAACGAAGCACAGCAAAGCAACACAACAAAATCCAAAGGGTGGAATTGTTCATCAAGAAGCTGCATTGGATGTTTCTAATGTAATGTATGTTCATAAGGGAAAGCCAACTAGAATTGGATTTACCACAGTAGATGGAAAGAACGGAAAGAAAAAAGTTCGTGTTGCAAAATCGACAGGCGACGTTATCGACTAAATAAAGAGAGGAGGTCATTCAAGTTGACACGTTTAAAAGAAACTTATCTTAATGAAATTGCTCCAGCTATGCAGAAAAAGTTTGGTTATAAAAACGTAATGCAGATTCCAAAGCTTGAGAAAATAGTAATCAACATGGGTGTTGGTGAAGCAAAGGAAAATGCAAAAGCTTTGGAAACTGCTATGAAAGATATGGAAATTATCGCAGGACAAAAGCCAGTTTCCACAAAGGCAAAAAAATCCGTAGCAAACTTCAAAATCAGAGAAGGAATTGCCATTGGCTGCAAAGTAACTTTAAGAGGAAATAAGATGTATGAGTTTGCAGACCGTTTAATCAATTTAGCCCTACCTCGTGTACGTGACTTCAGAGGTGTAAATCCGAATGCTTTTGATGGAAGAGGAAACTATGCTCTTGGAATTAAGGAACAGTTAATTTTCCCTGAAATCGAGTATGATAAGGTGGATAAGGTCAGAGGAATGGATATCATTTTTGTAACCACATCCAAAACGGATGAAGAGGCTCGTGAACTGTTAGCACTGTTTGGTATGCCATTCAGCAAATAGTAAGGAGGAAAATCAATGGCTAAAACGTCTATGAAGATTAAACAGAGTCGTCCACAGAAGTTCTCTACAAGAGAATATAACCGCTGCAAAATCTGCGGACGTCCACATGCTTACTTGAGAAAATACGGAATTTGCAGAATCTGCTTCCGTGAGTTAGCATACAAGGGACAGATACCGGGTGTGAAAAAGGCAAGCTGGTAATTAGAGAGGAGGCAAATTCGATGACAATGAGCGATCCAATTGCAGATATGCTTACAAGAATCCGTAATGCAAATACTGCGAAACATGATACTGTAGATATTCCTGCTTCCAAGATGAAGATTGCAATTGCAGATATTCTCTTAAAGGAAGGTTACATTAAAAGTTATGAAATAGAAGAAGTTGCAAGCTTTAAAACGATTCATATGAGCTTGAAATACGGCAAAGATAAAAATGTAAAAGTAATTACCGGTTTAAAGAGAATCAGTAAACCAGGACTTAGAGTATATGCTAATGCAGAAGACCTTCCAAAGGTACTCGGCGGTTTAGGAACTGCAATCATTTCCACAAATAAAGGTGTTATGACCGACAAAGAAGCAAGAAAATTAAATGTCGGCGGTGAAATATTAGCATTTGTTTGGTAAAACTATTTCGTTTCACGGAAAAGAAGTCTTTTCGGGTTAATCCTTGCCCATTAGATACTCTTTTCTACGGGGATAGCGACAGTGCTGTCAAAATTGCTAAAAGAGGTTAAGGAGGTACGGGCATGTCACGTATAGGTAGAATGCCAATCGCAGTACCAGCAGGTGTAACTGTTGATATTGCAGAAAATAATAAAGTGACTGTAAAAGGTCCTAAGGGTACACTCGAGAGAGTATTGCCTGCTGAATTAGAAATTAAGATGGAAAACGGTGAAGTAGTAGTAAGCCGTCCGAATGATTTAAAGAAAATGAAGTCCTTACATGGTTTGACAAGAACTTTAATCTCAAATATGGTTACAGGCGTTACTTCTGGCTATGAGAAGGTTTTGGAAATAAATGGTGTCGGCTACAGAGCAGCTAAATCTGGTAAGGAACTTTCACTGACATTGGGATATTCTCATCCGGTAGTTATGACAGATCCAGAAGGAATTGAAACGATTTTAGATGGACAAAATAAAATTACCGTGAAGGGTATAGATAAAGAAAAAGTTGGCCAATATGCGGCTGAAATTCGTAATAAGAGAAGACCAGAGCCTTATAAGGGCAAGGGAATTAAATATGTCGATGAAGTAATTCGACGCAAAGTTGGTAAGACTGGTAAGAAGTAAAAGGAGGCGTGAAAGACAATGATTAGTAAGAAATGTAAGAGTGAAATTCGTAGAAAAAAGCACTACAGAATACGCAATCGTTTTTCCGGTACTCCACAAAGACCACGTTTGGCTGTATTCCGCAGCAATTCCCATATGTATGCACAGATTATTGATGATACTGTAGGGAAAACTTTAGTCAGTGCATCTACTGTACAAAAGGAAGTAAAGTCTGAGTTAGAAAAAACCAATGATGTTGCAGCCGCTGCTTATCTTGGAACTATCATTGCAAAGAGAGCATTGGAAAACGGAATTAAACAGGTCGTTTTCGATAGAGGCGGATTTATTTATCAAGGAAAGATTCAGGCATTGGCAGAAGCAGCAAGAGAAGCTGGTCTGGAATTCTAGGCTTAGAAGGAGGAAAACCATGAAACGTAACATCATTGATGCTGGTCAGTTGGAGTTAGAAGATAAAGTAGTGTCCATCAAACGTGTCACCAAAGTTGTTAAGGGCGGACGTAATTTCAGATTTGCTGCTCTTGTTGTAGTTGGAGATAGAAATGGTCATGTAGGTGCAGGACTTGGAAAAGCAACTGAAATTCCAGAAGCAATTCGCAAGGGAAAACAGGATGCAGAAAAGAAACTGATTTCTTTGCCATTAGATGAAAATAATAGTGTGCCACATGATTTTACTGGTAAATTCGGAAGTGCTACAGTATTAATGAAGAGAAGCCCTGAAGGTACTGGTATTATTGCAGGCGGGCCAGCTCGTACTGTATTAGAACTTGCAGGCTTTAAAAATGTCCGTACAAAATCTCTTGGTTCAAACAATAAGCAAAATGTAGTACTTGCTACAATTAATGGTTTAAGCCAGTTAAAGACACCAGAGGAAGTTGCTGCACTGCGTGGTCTTTCCGTAGAAGAGTTACTCGGTTAATACGTCTTATTGGCTGATGTATTCGAAGATATCGAAATGGAGGGATATTATGGCAGATAAGCTGAAAATCACATTGACAAAGTCAACAATCGGTGCAATTCCGAAGCATAAACAGACAGTAACAGCTCTTGGATTAAGAAAATTAAACAGTGTTGTAGAACTGCCTGACAATGCGGCTACAAGAGGAATGGTAAATCAAGTAAAGCATTTAGTAAAGGTAGAAGAAATCTAAAAACTGTAAGGAGGTGCACACGATGAATTTATCAGAGTTAAAACCGGCAGAAGGTTCTAAACACAGCAGTAATTTTAGAAAAGGCCGTGGACACGGTTCAGGAAATGGAAAAACTGCCGGAAAAGGTCATAAAGGTCAAAAAGCACGTTCAGGAGCTCCGAGAACTGGATTCGAAGGTGGTCAGATGCCTTTATACCGTAGACTTCCGAAAAGAGGCTTCAAAAACTACAATTCAAAAGAAATCGTCGCTATTAACGTAAGTATGTTAAACAAATTTGAGGACGGAGCAGAGGTAACGATTGAATCTTTATTGGAAAACGGTATCATCAGCAATCCGAAGGATGGCGTAAAGATTCTTGGAAATGGAGAACTTACTAAGAAGCTTAATGTAAAAGTATCAGCGTTCAGTGAGAGCGCAATCGAAAAGATTAAGGCTCTTGGTGGAAATGCTGAGGTGATTTAATGTTCAAAACGCTCAGAAATGCTCTCAAGGTAAAGGATATTAGAAGCCGTCTTCTATTTACGTTTATAGCATTGATTATTGTACGGATTGGTTCTGCCCTACCTGTACCAGGTGTCAATCAGGAATACTTTAAAATATGGATTGAATCACAGATGGGAGAAGGAATTGGCTTCTTAAATGCTCTTACCGGCGGTTCTTTTTCCAGAATGTCGATTTTTGCATTGAATATTTCTCCGTACATTACTTCCTCGATCATTATGCAGCTTTTGACTATTGCAATTCCTAAATTAGAGGAAATGCAAAAAGACGGAGAAGATGGAAGAAAAAAGATCGCTGAGATCTCAAGATATCTCACCATTGGGCTGGCAGTAATTGAGTCCGCTGCATTGACAATTGGTTTCCACAATCAGGGAGCAGTATTGGATGCAGGAACTCCATTTGTTGCACATCTCTTTGTAATCACCTGCTCCTTTACGGCAGGCTCCGCATTTTTAATGTGGCTGGGCGAGAGAATTACACAGAAGGGAGTTGGAAATGGAATTTCCATTATCCTTCTTATTAACATCGTTGCAAGCATGCCTTCCGACTTCTATAATTTATATACGATGTTTGTGAAAGGAGCTTCAAACGTTGTCAATGGTGTTTTGGCAGCAGTTGTAATTTTAGCAGTCATTGCAGTAACAATTGTATTAATCATTTTATTGCAGGATGCACAAAGAAAAATTGCTGTGCAGTATTCTAAAAAGATACAGGGAAGAAAACAGGTTGGCGGGCAATCAACATTTATTCCGTTGAAAGTCAATACAGCAGGTGTTATTCCGGTAATTTTTGCTGTATCTATTATGCAGTTTCCAATTATTATATGTTCTTTCTTTGGAATACAGCCAGCAAGGGCATATGTACTGCCAAAAATTTTATATATGCTCAACCAGAGCAACTGGTTTAATATAAGAGAAGAAGGTGCATTTGTTTATACGCTCGGAGCGGTAATTTATGTTGTTTTAATCTTGTTTTTTGCATATTTCTATACTTCTATTACATTTAATCCAATCGAAGTTGCAAATAATATGAAAAAGCAAGGTGGTTTTATTCCGGGTATTCGTCCGGGAAAACCAACCACAGATTATCTCAATAAGGTATTAAATTACATCATATTTATTGGTGCAATTGGCCTTACAATCGTAGCGATGATTCCAATTTTCTTTTGTGGAATTTCTGGTGCACAGGTATCCTTTGGTGGTACTTCACTAATTATCGTTGTTGGTGTCTTACTTGAAACAATGAAACAAGTAGAATCACAGATGTTAGTTCGTCACTATAAAGGATTTTTGAATGACTAAGGAATTGTTTAGGGTGGCGTAAGCAAAACTTACACCACCCTAGCGTTGTATCAGTAGAAAAAATACTTAAATAAAAGGGGATATGAAAAATGAAAATTATCATGTTGGGAGCTCCAGGGGCAGGAAAGGGAACACAAGCAAAAAAGATAGCAGAAAAATATGAAATTCCTCATATTTCTACAGGTGATATTTTCCGTGCAAATATTAAAAACAATACAGAACTTGGGAAAAAAGCAAAAGCATATATGGATCAGGGACTTTTAGTACCAGATGAATTGACTTTAGAATTAATTATGGATCGGTTTGAACAACCAGATTGTAAAAACGGATATGTATTAGATGGTTTTCCAAGAACAATTCCACAGGCGGAAGCACTTACAAAGGCTCTTTCAGAAAATTCTGAAAAAATCGATTTTGCTGTCAATGTAGAAGTACCAGATGAATCTATTGTAGAGAGAATGTCAGGACGTCGTGCATGTCTAAATTGTGGAGGAACCTATCATATTATCTTTAACCCTTCTAAAAAAGAGGGAATTTGTGATAAATGTAGCAGTGAATTGGTACTCAGAGAAGATGATAAGCCAGAGACTGTATCAAAAAGATTAAAAGTATATCATGATCAAACTCAGCCATTAATTGACTATTATCGTGGTCAAAACGTACTTAGAGAAGTAGATGGAACGAAAGAAGTTTCTGAAGTATTTGATGGAATTATAAATATTTTAGAAGCATAAAAATATCAATAGAAACAGCATGGAGACTAAATATGTCAGTATCAATTAAATCAGAGAGAGAAATTGAAATAATGCGTGATGCGGGAAAGATCCTTGCAGAAGTTCATGAACAATTAGCTGAACTTGTACAACCTGGAATCTCTACAATGGATCTCAACCGAAAAGCAGACGAGATGATCCGAAAATATGGATGTATTCCTTCTTTCTTAAATTATAATGGATTTCCAGCATCCATTTGTACTTCCGTAAATGATCAGGTAGTTCATGGAATTCCAGACAAAAAAATGATTTTGCAAGAAGGGGATATTATTAGTATTGATGCTGGAGTTATCTATAAAGACTATCAATCAGATGCTGCCAGAACACATGCAGTAGGAACGATCAGTAAGGAAGCTAAAGATTTGATGGAAGTGACAAAACAAAGCTTTTTTGAAGGAATTCGTTATGCTAAGGCAGGACATCATCTATTTGAAATTTCCGCTGCTATTGAAGATTATGTTGTAGCACATGGCTATAGCTGTGTACGTGATCTAGTTGGACATGGAATTGGAAAAGAGATGCACGAAGATCCTCAAATTCCAAACTTTCGTCAAAGAAAGAGAGGGATTCGTTTATCTCCCGGAATGACACTGGCAATTGAACCAATGGTCAATATCGGAAGATATGATGTTTGTGTGCTTGAAGATGATTGGACTATTGTTACAGAGGATGGAAGTTTGTCAGCACATTATGAAAATACTATTCTAATTACAGAAGGAGAACCGGAACTACTTTCCATTGGAAATGATCCCGTTCCCAAAAAATAAGAAAAGAAAAACCGTTTTTTAAAGCAGGAGGTAATTATTTGAATGTCAAAGTCAGATGTAGTAGAAATTGAAGGAACTGTAGTAGAAAAGCTTCCGAATGCGATGTTTCAGGTAGAATTGGAGAATGGGCATCGAGTTCTGGCACATATCAGTGGAAAACTGCGTATGAATTTTATCAAAATTGTACCAGGTGATAAAGTAACATTGGAATTATCCCCTTATGATTTAAGTAAAGGAAGAATTATTTGGCGGGATAAATAAAAATAAGAATTGTTTAAAAAGATAGAAAAGAAACAAACTTTTCTATCTTTTTAAATTTTTGGTAGTTTACCTTTAATTGGTAGAAAATTTTCGAAACAAAAGGACAAATTAAGATAGAGTAAAAAATACAATCTATAGATTTAATTGGGAAATATTAATTTTTTCTATAGTATTTCTTACAATTTTATATCAAAATAAATAAAAAAATGAAGAAAAAAGGATATAAATTTGTATTGTTAAAGATAAACATATTTGTTGCATTTTGACGCACTAAGTGCTATAATATTTTAGTGTAGGAAATACGTCTTACAAATATCTTATTAGGGAGGTTTTTAAAGATGCGGAGATGCAAGAAACTTGCCGTTTTCTTGGTTGCAGCCCTTTTATTGTCTTTGGTATATACTCCAGCAGGAGTGACTGAGACAAAGGCAGCCACGAAAAACAACATCACCCAAGTTGGTATTAAAGCATTGCCAGCAAACAATACGATCGAAGTGGGTGATCATTTTAACTTTGACCCAGTTATTTTAAATACGGAAGAGGGCAAAGGAAAAGCAACTACAGGTCTTGTTTATTTTGAAGTAAAAGCAGCAACAAACACAGCAGGAGTTCAGTCAGCTCGTTATGGAAATATGTATCCAGTTTATGCAGGTCAGTTTGAAATCCGTGCCGTTGCATTTGCTAACAAAACCAATTTAAACGCTTGGTTAAAAGCTAGAAAAGCTAATGGTTATGTAGAAGATGCGAATGCAGGAGAACGCTATGTAACAGCATATTCAGATTGGACAACAATCAAAGTAACCAGTGAAGAAGAAGGTCTTGCTGTAGCACGCTGGCAGAAACAGTTAGATCTAGCATTAAAGAACAAGAAAGTAACCAATATTCTCTTTACAACTGATGCAGAAAAGACATTTACCTTAAAAGAAGGAAGATATCTTTATAAGACCATCACAATCGATGCTCCAAATGCAGATATTGTAAATGAAGCACGTTTCCAACAGATCAATGTAGAACAAATCAAGGGATCTACTTTCTTTGAAAAGGCAGTAGGAAACAGATTCCATATCACTGCTCCAAATGCAAGTTTTCATGTAGCAAAGGGTGCAGAAGTTAGTAAATTAGTATTCCAGCCAAAAAATATAACAAACAATGCACCAAAGTTAAACATCGTTGGAGAAGGCGGTGGAATTAAAAATGTGAGCATCGCTTCCAAAGGTGATGTAAAGATTTCTGGTGAAACAGTAGATCCAGTACCAGTAACTGTAGAAGAAACTGCAGAAGGTGCAACGATTGATACACAGGTAAAATTGGAATTAAATGTAAATGCTTCTGTATCTCTTTCTGTAGGAGCACAGGCAGCAGAAACCGTTGTTAATATCTTAAAGAGTGTAATTGCTACCTTAACAGGTGCAGCAAATAACGTTCAGGTAAACGTTGACAAGGCAGCAGAAGGTGCAACGATTCAGTCTGAAACAAAAGTAACCGTTAATACTAACGCAAACATCAAGGTAGAACTTGCTGCAGGTGCAGAAGGTACCGAAGTTAAGACAGGTGAAGGCGTTCAAGTTGAAGTTAAAAACGATACTACAACAAACGTTACGATAACAGATAACAATGGAAATACTTCTAACGTAGGACAGGGTGAAGAAAGTACAACAACACCAGCTCCAACACCTACAACACCACCAAGCAGTGGCGGATCAACAGGTGGAAGTACACCAACACCATCAGCAACTCCAACTTCTGCTCCAGAAACAACATTAACAGTAGCTGTAGATAAAGTAGCAGTAGAAGTAGAAGTAGGTAAAACAGATACTGTTACAGCAACTGTAGAAGATGCAAGTGAAAACGCAACATATGAGTGGACAGCTTCTCCAGCAGAAAATGTAACTCTTACAAACGCTGATACAGCAACCGTTACTGTAGAAGGAAAAGTAGCAGGAGAAGTAACTCTTACTGTAAAGGTAACTGATGGAGAGAAGACAGGAACAGCAACTGTTACAGTAACTGTTAAAGAGAGTACTGGCGAAGAACCTTCAACTACAGTAAAAGTAGAAGTTAAATCGGCTTCAGGAACTGCATTAACATCTGTGAACATACCAACAGGAAGTTCTGTTGCGCTTACTGTAGAAATAACATCAAACGATGGAGCGCTTGATCTTACAGATCCTACTATTGAATGGACAGCAACAGAAGGTGTAACAGTTACTCCAACAACAGGAGAAAGCGTAACTGTAAAAGCTGAACAGAATGGAACTATTACTGTTACAGTAACATTAAAAAATGGAATAAAGATTGTTAATGAGATTACTGTTAAAGTTCAATAGCCATTCTAATAAAACCAAAGGGCTATACTAGAAAAAATCCAAAAACAGAGATACCAAAAAACTAATTTTCACCTGATTATAATTACATATACAATTAGATAGAAGTGTCCCTGTTTTAAATGGACTGAAAAGAGCAGTGTGTATAGAAATATATACATTGCTCTTTTTTTGTGTGGAAAAAGCCTTTTAAGTAAGTACAAAAATGGGCAGTTTAAGTTCTAAAAGTGGCAGTTTAGGTTTACAAACTTGAAGAAAAATAGATACTATGCTATAGTGCAAAAAAGAGGTGATTGTTTGAAGATTGAAATTAATGTGGAGCCTAAAGTAAAGGAAATACAAGTTGTTATATCCTGTAATCGGCTGACTCCAGAGATTGAGAGGGTTTTAGCAGCACTGAGAATTTTAGATAAAAAATTGACAGCTATAAAGAATGGAGAAATTTTTCTGTTAGAAATAGAAAAGGTTATTTTTATTGAAACTGTAGAGAGAAAGACCTTTATCTATACAACTGATCAGGTTTACGAATCAAAACTAAAGCTATATGAACTAGAACAACAATTAGAAACAAGTGGATTCTTTCGAGCAAGTAAGTCCTGTCTAATCCATTTAACTTTTATTAAATCATTAAAAACAGATCTGAATCGAAAGATTCGGGTGACATTAGAAAATGGAGAACAAATTATAGTATCAAGGCAATATGCAGAAGAATTAAAAAAGAGATTAGGAGTGAAGTAGATGGAAAAAAGAAGGACATTATTTGATTATCTAGGGCAGGTTTTTATGCTATTTGGGTGGATTATTTTTATTTTAAATATCTTTTGTAGAATATTTGGAGAGTCTGCTAGGGGATATTCTACAATGTTTGTATTAGGAAATGAGGGACTTTCTGTCGACATTATGTTACAGTTTTTTTTCGTAGCAGTTAGTATTGTTATAATACGATATTTGTTTTTTACAGACGCTATTATAAAAACTCTGTCTATAACAAAACGAACAATTGGTATGATAATTTCTACAATGAGTATTATTACAACTTTTATTATAACCTTTCATTGGTTTCCAATCGATCAATGGCAGCCATGGGCACTATTTTTCTTATGTTTTATTATTAGCTTTTTTTTCAGTGTACTAATTATTACTTGGAAAGAGAGAATAGAGAATAAAAAAATGGAGGAGGCATTAAAGAAGTTAAAAGAGAGCAAAGGAAGAATAAAATAGGAAGAAATATAGAAAAGAGGCTAAATATGAAAAGTGTCATAAAAGTATCGAATTTAACACAGATATTTTCCGATCAGAAAGTATTACAAGACATCAATATGAATATTTTTTCAGGAGAAATTTTTGGATTGTTAGGGCCTTCTGGTGCAGGAAAAACAACTTTACTGAAATTGTTGACCAGACAGCTTAAACCAAGCTTTGGCACAATAATGGTTTTAGAAAATGATACAAAATATTTAGATAAAATGATATATCGAGAAATAGGTATAATGATGGAATGTCTTGGACTTTATGAAAGGTTATCTTGTTATGATAATCTGAAATTGTTCGCAGGGCTGAACGATGTACCAAAGGATAAAATTTCACAGGTACTTCAAAAGGTAGGTTTATGGGAGGTAAGAAAACGTTCTGTTGCCAAACTCTCTAAGGGGATGAAAGAACGGTTAGCATTTGCAAAGGCAATTATGAATACTCCAAAACTTTTATTTTTAGATGAACCAACAAGTGGTTTAGATCCTTCTAATGCCTCTAGTATTCATGATCTAATTCAAAAAGAGAGAGAAAGAGGAACGACTATAATTTTAACTACACATAATATGGCCGAGGCAGAAAAATTGTGTGATCGAATTGCACTGCTCAATCAGGGTTCCATAGTGGAATGTGGAATTCCAAAAGAGATCTGCCTAAAATATAATCATCAAAATAAACTTAGGATTTGTCTTTTAGATGGAAAAATTATAGAATTACCGAATCATAGTTCAAGCGCTAAAAAGGTAAAGGAATATTTAGAGCAGGGATGTATACAATCTATCCATTCTACAGAGCCAAATTTAGAAACTGTTTTTATGGAGCTTACAGGAAGGAGGTTAAGGGAATGAAAATAAAACATAGTATAATAATTGCAGAGAAACAGTGTAAAGATATGCTAAAAAATAAGACAGTTCTAATTCAGTTTCTTTTATTTCCCTTGATTAATATTATTATGGAACATAGTATAACATTTGATGAATTACCAGAACACTTTTTTACGAAACTGTTTGCGGTTATGTATCTTGGAATGGCTCCTTTAACCAGTATGGCAGCTATTCTTTCAGAAGAAAAAGAAAAAAATACATTGCGTGCACTACTTTTATCTGATATAACATCGATAGAATATCTAATTGGAGTTGGAGGATATGTATGGTTTGTATGTATGTTAGGAGGTAGTATCTTTTTAATAACTGGAAATTATAAAGGGTATGAGGGAATTGCATTTTTGAGTAGTATGGCAGTAGGGATCCTAATTTCGTTATTGATTGGTGCGGTGATAGGTACATGGAGTAAAAATCAAATGAGTGCAACATCTTTTACCGTACCAATTATGATGGTCTTTTCCTTTCTTCCAATGCTATCTATGTTTAATAAAACTATTCGAACGGTAGCAAAAATAACCTATACTCAACAAATTAGTCTTTTTCTCAATCAAACAGAACCGATTAAAATAACTATAGAAAATATAATAGTAATTTTATTTAATATTTTAATTACTAGTATTGTTTTTCGATATGCTTATAAAAAACATGGTTTTACATAAATTTTATAGACACAATAAACATAAAAATATATTTTTGTGTTTATTGTGTCTTATTGTAATAAGAATATAAAGTTATTATTTTGAGAATTTTTTATGGATAAAGAGATTATTTTCTTTATTTTTATGTTCTCTAATATCCATTCATCTATTTTTTATTTATTTTATTAAATTTCTAAATTTTTTGTTCATTTAACCAGTCAACAAAATTTGTAAGTAAAACAAGTTTATTAGACGGAAGTCTTCGAATATTCTCAATTGTAGTATCACTTAATCCTACATTCTGTAAAGAACCTGCGCCTAGTAAAAGCTGATCGGGCGTAGTATGAAGAGAATCCGCGATCTGCATTAAAACATCAATAGAAGGAATAGAACGTCCATGCTCAATATTAGATAAATATTTAGGGCATAGATTCGCCCGTTCCTCTACTTCTGCCTGAGTTAATTGTAGATTTTTTCTTTTTTGTGCAATTCTTCTGCCAATTTCGGCATAATCCATGTACATAAAATCACCTCTTTTGTTTATTGATGGATCTATTATCTCATAGTATTTTGTAGAATAGTTTTGGTTATAAATAAGAATATAAGAATAACACAACATAAAATACCATTCATAAATCGTAAATTCGACTTGAAATTGTATAAATACGTGTTATAATACTAATGTACGACTTAAAATACGATACAATATGGCAATATTCTAATTAAAAGTCGAATTAAAGTATCCTTTTTAAAAAGGAGGTCGCCGTGATGGAACAGAAAAAAGCGGGAAGTGCTACAACTGCATACAAACTGCGTCTTTATGACAGACATTTAGATTGGATTAAAAACACGGCTGATCTATATAATCAAATAGTAGAATTTTATTATAAGCTATTATTAGAACAGCAAGAACTTTTAGAATTAGATAACTATAAACTTTTAAGACAACTAGAGATCTTAACGATTGGAACTAGACAGATGAAGGCAGAAGGAAAAGAGATTGAATACTCTTTAAACCAATTTTTAAAGAATAAAACAACGAAGCCTCCTATTTATTTTAGAAGAGCAGCAATTAATCAAGCTATCAGTCTAATTCGCAGTTATAAAACGAGATATTCTATTTGGGAAGAGAAAGTACAAGCTGGACAAGAAAACTTTAATACAAATATGCCAAAGGAAACAGAGATATTTCGTACACATCCTGTTTTTTATAAAGGAATGTATAGAGATTTTACAGCTACTTCAATACAGTTAAAATTATTTAACGGTAAAAAATGGATATGGATAACTTATCCATATACTGGACGCGATTTTCCCAAAGAAGGAAAGATTTTGTCTCCTTTTCTTAAAGTTTATAGAAAAACAGCCTATTTACATGTACCAGTAGAAACAGTTGTACAAGATATCCGTACAGTAAATGAAAGAATGGAAACAGAAAAAAGGATTTGCGCTGTATCTTTTCCCGATCATGACAATCTGGCAGTTTGTGCAATTATGACAAAAGAAGGAATATTAGTAGACAGCCTATTTATACATGGAGGAAATACTAGAGAAAGTCAGAGAAGAGAAATTTTGTTAAAATTGCAGAAAAGTCGAAAAAGCCGAAAAGGAAGCGGTAGAGAGATTAAGAATTTAAAGGGAGAAGTCAGCAAAGAAAATGCTGTTTTATTAAAAAAATTAGAGCAGATCAATGAATATTATGCACATCAAATTAGTAGAAAGATTTTAAATTACTGTATAGAAAAAGAAATTAAGGTCATAATAGTCCCAAACTATGGGAAATCAATTGATTTTCAAGGAAAACAATATTTGAATACAAATAGATACCGCTGGCAGGGGAGAGCAATCATTCATAACCTGAAATACAAGGCATTTAAGGAAGGAATTATTGTAACTACGATTCCTCCATATCATATTTCAGATTGTTGTAGTATTTGTGAAGAAAAGATTCGCAGATATAATGAAGGTCATAGAGCTAGTAAGGATTATTATGGAGGTAGATTATTTATTTGTCCAAATGGACATCAAGGAAATACTGCACTAAATACAGCAAAAAATATCGGTAAATATTTCCTCAGACGTTTTCAGAAGGTTTCTTTAGAAGAAGAGAATAGAAACGACTGAGTTTGAAATAAAGACAGTCGAAAACGACTGAAGAGATATGGGTGAATACGAAAGGGTGACATTCATATTTCGGGTACAGCACCGCCCTTCTCTGCTTTATGCTCTAAAATAGCTATATGCACAGATAAAGAAAAGTTTACAAAAGTAGACTTAGTTGTGTTGAGAGTTATAATTTTAATTGATAATTTATAGAAAATTTTAATATTTATGAGTGAAAAATCTCATTTTTATACTGGGGGGGGGTAGAAGAATTTTGTCAAAAACCTTGATTTCCCCTATTTTATCTGTTATTATAAAATAATGATATTATATCATTTATTACTATAAGGTGGTCAAATGGAACAACTTATCAGTATTGTTATACCAGTATATAATGCAGCTTCCTATTTGCCAGATACCATTCGTTCTGTAGAAAAACAGACTTATACAGATTGGGAACTTATCTGTGTAGATGATGCCTCAACAGACGAAAGTCTTTCTTTACTATATGACTGTAAAAAAAGGTGGGAACAGGAAGGAAAGCAAAACAAAATAAAAATTTTCAGTCTTTCTAAAAATCAAGGTCCTGCTGTAGCAAGAAATACCGGAATTAGAGCAGCCAAAGGAAGATATTTGGCGTTTTTAGATGCAGACGATATTTGGGACGCTAAAAAACTGGAAAAGCAATACCAATTTTTAACGAAACATGACTATGCTTTTACATTCACTGGTTATGAATTTGCAGATAAGACAGCAAAGAGAAATGGAAAAGTAGTACATGTACCATATCAAATTAAATATGAAGAAGCATTAAAAAATACAACGATTTCTACGATTACAGTACTATTTGACCGCAGCAAAATACCAGATAACTTATTGTTTATGCCAGAGGATTGTGCAAGAGAGGATACTGCAACTTGGTGGAAAATTCTAAGAAATGGATATACAGCTTACGGATTAGATGAAGCATTATCGGTTTATCGTAGACATAAGGCCTCTCATTCTTCAAATAAATGGCATGGAGTAAAAGGAACTTGGAATATGTATCGAAGACAAGAGGGTTTTTCTATTTTAAAATCCGCACGTTATATGTCAGTAAATTTGTTACGTGCAGTAAAGCGTAGACTGTAAAAAGGAGTATAGACGAATGAATAATCAAAAACTTTTATCTATAGTCATACCAGCATATAACGTAGAACAATTTTTAGAGGAATGTATAAAATCTCTACTATATGTAAAATTAGTAAATAGTACAGAGATTTTAATAATAGATGATGGTTCAAAAGATAATACACTAACAATAGCAAATCGTTATGCAAAACAATATCCAGAAATCATAAAAGTAATCCATAAACAAAATGGAGGACATGGTTCTGCTATAAATACAGGAATTGCAGCAGCACAGGGAATTTATTTTAAGGTAGTAGATGGAGATGATACTGTAAATCCTATTGTATATGATAGATATTTAAAAGAATTACAAAAAATATCAGTACAAGGCTGTGATTTAGTTGCTACACCATTTACTTGCATGATTTATAAAACAGGAAAACCAACAAAGATTATAAAACGTCAAATTCAAGGTACAGAAAAACTTCCTCAAAAAAAGATATTTTCTTTTCAGGATGCGGCAAAGTTTTTACATATCCGTATGCACGAATGGACTATCCGTACTGCAATTTTAAAAGAACACAAAATTGTCCTTTCGGAACATTCGTTTTATGTGGATATGCAGTATATTTTATTTCCGATTCCATGGATTAAGACAATTTGTATTCTTCCTTATTTTGTATATCAATATCGTTTGGGACAAGAAAGCCAAAGTGTATCAATAAAAAATATGCAGAAAAATCGGGAACAGCATAAAAATGTAATGCGTTCCCTAATTCATTTTTATAGATTGAGAGAAGCGAAAGGTGATAATAGAATTGTTCTGTCCTATCTAGCACGTGGTATTGCAAAAATGGAAACGAATCAAATACAAATAGCATTAAGTCTTCCTATTGGAAAACAGGCAAAAAAAGAGTTGATAGGATGTGAAAAAGAAATTAAAAAGAATTGTCCTATGGCATATTGGGCAAACGAAAAAAGAAGTATTAAACTACTTAGGAATAGTAATTATATGATATATCCTATTGCATCTATTGCATGGAAAATGATAAATAGATAAAAAAGTTGAGGAGAATAAGAAAGGTGAAGATAGATTTAGATTTTTTTAAAGGAAAAAGGATATTAATTACAGGACATACTGGATTTAAAGGGACATGGATGTGTAAAACATTGTTAATGTTAGGTGCAAATGTAATTGGATATGCAAAAGAGCCTCCAACTCAGCCTAATTTGTATAATATTTCTGACATTTCTAAAGATATAACATCAGTAATAGGAGATATACGAGATATCGATAAAGTATGTGAAACTGTAAAAAAATATCAACCTGAAATTGTAATTCATATGGCAGCACAACCAATTGTACTAGAAAGTTATAAAAATCCAGTATACACCTATCAAACTAATGTGATGGGAACAGTAAATATTTGTGAAGCAATTCGTCTATTTGATTTTGTAAAATCTTTTGTCAATATTACAACAGACAAAGTTTATCGTAATAATGAATGGGAATGGGGATATAGAGAAAATGATTATTTAGATGGGTATGATCCATACTCAAATTCTAAGTCATGTTCTGAACTGGTGACATTTTCATATAAAAGGAGCTTTTTTTCAGAAAAAGCAATAGCAGTGTCAACTTGTCGTGCGGGAAATGTAATTGGAGGAGGAGATTTTGCAAAAGATAGAATTATTCCAGATTGTATAAGAGCAGCAGAACAAGGAAAACAGATAGAAGTTAGAAATCCCTATTCGATACGACCATATCAACATGTTTTAGAACCAATCATGTTATATCTTTATCTTGCAGCAAAACAGTATGAACAGCCAGAACTGGGAGATAGCTATAATATAGGTCCAGATGACTGTGATTGTATCAGTACAGGAAAATTAGTTGATTTATTTTGCGAGGCTTGGGGAGAAGGACTTACTTGGAATAGTACTAAAAAAGAACAGCCACATGAAGCAAATTTTTTAAAGTTAGATTCCTCTAAAATTAAGACTGTATTAGGATGGAAAGCTAATTGGAATATCAAGGAAGCAATCACAGCTGTTGTAGAATGGAGCAAAGAGTATAGAAATGGTAGTAATATCAATCCTATTATGGAAAAACAAATTAAAAACTATATAGAATATTACAAATAAATATGTTGAGAGGATAGAACTATGTTTGAAAATATGAGTGAAAAGCAAGCAAGAGAAAAAATTTTATCTCTTGTTTCAGAGTATTATGATCAATATCATAACAAGAATAAAGAATATGTAATTGGAGATAGAATTCCCTATTCAGGTAGAGTTTATGATGAAAAGGAAATGACAAATTTAGTAGATAGTGCTTTGGATTTTTGGCTTACCGCTGGAAGATATGTAGCAGAGTTTGAAAAAGAATTGGAAGATTTTTTAAATGTAAAATACTGTTCTTCTGTAAATTCAGGTTCTTCTGCTAATCTATTAGCGTTTATGTCTTTGACTTCTCCTCTGTTAAAAGAAAGAGCAATAAAGCGTGGAGATGAAGTTATTACAGTAGCAGCAGGGTTTCCTACTACAATAGCACCGATTATTCAATTTGGAGCAGTGCCTGTTTTTGTTGATATTACAATTCCTCAATATAATATTGATACATCTATGCTAGAGAAAGCATTATCTGAAAAAACCAAAGCAGTTATGATGGCACATACTTTAGGAAATCCTTTTGATCTAAAAACAGTCAGAGAATTTTGTGACAGACATAACCTTTGGTTAATTGAAGATAATTGTGATGCACTAGGCTCAAAATATAAAATAGAAGATAAAGAATATTTTACAGGTACAATAGGAGACATTGGAACATCCTCTTTTTATCCACCACATCATATAACGATGGGAGAGGGAGGAGCCGTTTACACAAATAATCCATTACTCCATAAAATACTGCGTTCTATGAGAGATTGGGGAAGAGATTGTGTATGTATGCCAGGACAGGATAATTTTTGTGGACATAGATTTGATAGGCAGTATGGAGAATTACCAATAGGATATGATCATAAATATGTTTATTCTCATCTAGGATATAATCTTAAAATCACAGATATGCAGGCAGCAGTCGGATGTGCACAAATAAAGAAACTTCCAGAATTTTGTATTACAAGACAGAAAAATTTCCAAAATATGAAAAATAAATTGATAGAGTTAGGGGCTGAAAAGTACTATATCTTACCAGAGGCATCCCCAAATTCTATTCCAAACTGGTTTGGCTTTATGATTACTTGTAAAGAAGGTGTTGAACGGAATACAGTTGTTAGATATTTAGAGGAACAAAAAATTCAGACAAGAATGTTGTTTGCAGGAAATATAATAAAACATCCATGTTTTGATGAAATGAGAAAAACAAAAGAAGGATTTCGTGTAGTTGGAAAACTGGATACTACGGATAAAATTATGAATCGCTCGTTTTGGCTTGGAGTTTATCCTGGTATTACAGAAAGTATGACAGATTATATAGCTGAAATGCTATTAAAAGCATTGTAATGAAAGGGATCATATGAAAGTAGTATTATTAGCAGGTGGGCTAGGAACTAGAATATCAGAAGAAACACAGCTTAGACCAAAACCAATGGTTGAAATTGGAGGTATGCCAATTTTATGGCATATCATGAAAGAGTATTCTTATTTTGGAATTAATGAATTTATTATTTGTGCAGGATATAAGCAGCATATGATAAAAGAATGGTTTGCAGATTATTTTTTACTAACTTGTGATGTCACATTTGATTTTTATGAAGATAATAAGGTAATCATTCATAATAAAAAAACAGAGCCTTGGAAAGTGACAGTGATTAATACTGGTCTTAAAACAATGACTGGAGGACGTATTAAAGCAGTTCAAAAATACGTTGGAGATGAAACATTTTTTATGACATATGGAGATGGAGTGTGTGATGTAAATATTTCTGATTTATTAAAGTTCCATCGACAGAATGGAAAAATAGCAACACTTACAGCCGTCAAAATTGAACAAAGATTTGGTGTACTTGATATTCAAGATGGATATGTCAGAGCTTTTCGTGAAAAATCAAAGACAGATACCGAACCGATAAATGCAGGTTATATGGTATTAGAACCAAAAATATTTGATTATTTAGGCGGAAAAGAGTGTGTATTTGAAAAAGAACCATTAGAAAGATTAGCAGCAGAGGGACAACTTGTATCCTATCTTCATAAAGGGTTTTGGCAGTGTATGGATACAAAAAAAGAACATGAAATGTTAGAGAAAATGTGGGCATCCGGAAATGCTCCATGGAAAGTGTGGAATAACTAATGTTTTGGAACTTATTAAAACAGGTTCTGGGACAGTATAAAAAATGGAAATTTGTTCCGGCTACTAAAAATATTTTATATCATTGGATTGGAAGAGAACGAAAAAAGTCTTTTGGAAATAAAAATCCTGATAAAATTTTTTATGTCATCAGAAGTGTCGATTGTGATTCAAAATTGTATATTGGTGCAAGACTGAATTTGATGGCAAATTATTTTTATGTTGTTTCCCATCTCTTTTATGCAGAAAAAAGAGGATGGATTCCAATTATAGATGAAAAGAACTATCCAGTATATAACAGTGTTGATAAACCAATCAATGGAACTTATAACGCATGGGAATATTATTTTGTTCAACCTTCTTCTTATTCATTAGAAGAAGTCTATCAAAGTAAACATGTAATTTTATCAAAACGAAGTTGGTTCGGGGAATATGATATGGGATATGATCCGAATCAATATAGTGATCCTACTATTATAGAAGAGTTTAGTAGAATAGCAGATCAAATTCCTCTGAATGTTCCTACAAATAATGTTGTAGAAAAGATTTATAAAGAATATTTTAATGTAAAAGAAAAGGTATTAGGTGTTTCTTATCGTTATGGAGGTCATGCTAAAGATTGTTATTATCAGGGAGAAGGACATCCTATGCAGCTAGAAGCAGAAGAACTACTTCAGATGGCAATTAAGTTAATGAAGGAATGGAAAATGGAGAAAATTTTTCTGACTTCTGATGAGGAAACGATTGTAGAA
Source organism: uncultured Lachnospiraceae bacterium (assembly GCA_910586015.1). Lineage (GTDB taxonomy): Bacteria > Bacillota > Clostridia > Lachnospirales > Lachnospiraceae > MGBC140009. The sequence continues at coordinate 89,200 of CAJUGJ010000004.1, read as the reverse complement.
GTATTTAAAAAGCATTTTGAAGATAAATTAATTGTTTTATCAAGAAAAAGGCGAAAACGAGGAGAAGAAACCAATTTAACACGATATAAGCAATTATATGCAGCAGAAAATATTCATGAAACTACTTTAGGATATTTAGTAGAAATGGAATTATTATCAAGATGTAATGCACTTGTTGGGACGATTACAAGTGGTATTCGCTATGCAGTAATAAAAAATAAAATGAAATATGAGCATTGTAAAATTGTAGATAATGGATTATTGCCAAATTCAAAAAAAAGATGAGAGAGATTTAACTATGAAAAAAATTCTTTTACTAGGCAGTAGTGGTTTTATAGGATTAAATTTAAAAGAATATCTGATAAATTTTAAAGAGGAATATCAACTTTTTACACCATCAAGCAGGGATTTAGATTTAACCAAAGAAAGTATGGTATATGATTATTTAAAGGAATATAAATTTGATGTGGTTATTCATGCAGCAGTTTGCAATCCTCGTAGACTGGCTGAAGGCACAATATATCATGAATTAGATAGTGATTTACGTATGTTTTTTAATTTAGAACGCTATCATGAACTATTTGGAAAAATGTTATATTTTGGTTCAGGTGCAGAATACGATAAAAGTGAAAATATTTCTAGTGTTAATGAAACTGTATTAGGAAATGGAGTTCCAAAAAACGAGTATGGATTGGCAAAGTATATTATAGGAAAACAGATTGAACAAAGCAGAAATATTTATAATCTACGTATATTTGGTTTATATGGAAAATATGAAAACTGGCGTACTACATTTATTTCGGGGGCGTGCTGTAAGGCTATAAAAAATTTACCAATTACAATTAGACAAAATGTCTATTTTGATTATTTATATATTGACGATTTTTGCAACCTTGTAAAGTGGTTTATAGATAATAAACCTAACTATCATACTTATAATATGTGCTCTGGAAAAAAGATTGATCTTTTATCAATCGCTGAAAAAGTTAAATCTATTAGTGGAAAAGATATACCAATTTATGTATGTAAAGAAGGATTTGCAAAAGAATACACAGCAGATAATCAACGTTTATTATTAGAAACTTCGAATACAATTTTTATAGATATAGATTTAGGGATACAGTTATTATATAGGTATTATGAAAGTATTAGTAAGGACATTAATATAATTGATTTGCTTTACCAATAAATTAAAGAGGTGTAGATAGTATATGAACATTTTATTGAAATTTTTGGGTATTATAATGAGTATGATAATGCCTAGAAAGTTAAAAGAACATTTAAAATATAGTCTAACAAGAATTAAAACTATTATGACCAATAAAAAGGAATTAAAAATTTTTTGGAAAATATTATTTTTCCCTTTTGATTTTGTTTTATCACTTATATTTGCTATATTACAGTCTTTAATTGTTTTAATTTTACCAAAGAAATTTTATTCAGAAACAGTATATAACTTTCATGAATTTTATACAGATATAACACAACGAAATATAGGAAGAAAAGTAGCATTAAAAAGAGTATGTTTAAGAAGAGAGCTATTTACCAAAGGATGTCAAAAAAGAAAGTGTTTTGGTAATAAAAATAAAGATAAGACCTTTTTTGTTATACGCCCATATTATTTTATGGAAGCTAATGAGTTGGCAACAACTGTTTCTAATTTATTATTCCATTATTATAGAAGTCTTCAACATTTAACTTATGCAGTTAATAATGGTTATATACCTATTATTGATTGGAGAAATTATGGAACTTTTCCACATCAAGAAGAAATGCCAATAAATGGAACTACAGATTGTTGGGAATATTATTGGAAACAGCCTTCTGATTATACTTTAGAAGAGGTTTATCAAAGTAAGAATGTTATTTTATCTGATCAAAATACACGAAATTATGGATATATTCCTGAAGTACAATTCAAATCTCCATTTAATAATTATGCAAAGAGATTAGCAATAAACTGTCCAAAATATTCAGAACTTTTTGAATTTAATGATATAACAAAGACATATTTTGAAAAACGAATCAATGAAAACTTTCCTGAAGAAGGAAGAATATTAGGGGTATGCGTAAGAGCTATGTCATATGGGTCTGCGGTTGTTAAAAATCATCCTATACAACCCGACATGGAACAATTGAAGGTATTAATCAATCAAAAGATGGAGGAATGGGAGTTAGACTATTGTTTTGTTACTTGTGAATCACAATTAGTAATAGATGAACTGAAAGATTGTTTTGAAGATAAACTCATTTTTCTGCCAAGAAAACGTTATACATATAAACCAACGAGCGAAGATAATGTTTTATATGAAGATGGACAGAAATATCAAACAAATTTGGATTATCTTACAGAAATGTATATGTTATCAAAATGTACTTGTATTATAGGAGGAATGAATTCTGGAATGAGAGCTGCCATTATATGGAACAAAAATAATTATGAAAATATGTACATTTTTGATCGTGGGAATTGGTAAACGTAAATTGGAGGATTAAATTATGTGGGATTATTCAGATATATATAAAAAAGATCAATTTGCTTTTTCATATGTAACTTTACACGAATGGACATATAAAAAGTTTAAAGGGAAGAAGATGAAAGACTTTTTAGATGCTTATGGATATAAGAAGATAGCAATTTGTAGTTTGAGTTCATTAGGAAATATTTTTTTAGAAGAAGCTATTGCAGAAGGAATTAATGTTGTATATATAGCAGATAAAAATGCAAAGATGTTTCCTAAAAATCTTAATGGCATACAAATGATTGATATAAAAGATATTTGTAAACAAGAAGAAGTAGATATAATTGTAATATGTCATGTGTATTACTATAACAAGATCGCAGATGAATTAGTAAAAATAGGAATTCCAGAATCTAAGTTATTATCATTAAATGACATTGTATTTACTTTATAGGGAGGATCTATGAAGACGATTGGAATTACTACAACAGTATATGGAAATAATTTTGGTGAAATACTTCAAGCATTTGCTATGAGGAAAGCAATTAATACCTATTGTCCCGATTGTCACGCAGAGTTAGTAAATTTTATTTGCGGCAATCAAACGGAATTGGTTAAGCCCGGATTTGAACGTTATAAAAAACAACTTGTTGAAAAAAATGAAATTTTTAATGAATTTCGAAGAAAGGAAATAGGATTATATACTACTCCAGAAAGAAAATTGACATTAGAAAATGCACCAATATTTGATAAATATATTTTTGGTAGCGATCAAATATGGAATACAGTAGCATGGGAAATTCCTGAGTTTTTTGGTTCATTTGTTCCAAAGGGAAAGACAAAAATTGCTTATGCAGCAAGTGTAGGAGCAAAAGTGGATACACTTAAAACAGAACTCTTTGAAAAGTATATTAATACATTTGATTTTTTGTCTGTAAGAGAAAGTATTCATTGCGAATATATAAATAAATTTACAGATAAGAAGACATATTTTGTATGCGATCCTACCCTTTTACTTGATCGAGATATTTATGAACAACTTAAAAAGTCTGTAAATCCGCCAAAGCCAGACAAGTATATTTTTTATTATCAACCACATTCTGCTGATTGTGCAATAATAAGTATGATAAATAAATATAGTCGTTTACATCAATATGATGTAGTGCATACTTTTGCAGAAATTCCAGAAGGAATTTTTCCATATAAATCTATAAGTACTCGATTTTATGGACCGATAGAATTTTTATCCTATATATCCGATGCCTCGCTTGTTATTACAAAATCATATCATGCAATGATCTTCTCAATTATATTTAGAAAACCCTTTTATGTTTATGTAGATAAAAAAACAGGTTCAAGATTTGAAAGTTTACTTAAAGCTCTTGGAATGAAAGATCGACTTGTTTATGACTATCTTAGACCAGAAGAGGTATCATTAGATATTGATTATGATGCTGTTTATGAAAAATTGTTAAAATTTAGGGGAGATTCTTTAAATTTTTTAAAGACTGCACTTTTGTAGAAATGTAACAGACAGGTAGAACAAGGAGAAAAAAATTGATTTTAGATGATAAAAAAGTGAATAGAGGATTTGCATGTACCTTAAAAAATATAGAACAATTACAAAGAAGTACTTCAGGTGGAGTTTTTTTTGCTGTTGCTAAAAGAGTACTAGAGCAGGGGGGGATTGTATATGGTGCAGCATATGATGAAAACCTAAATATAATCCATCAATCGGCAGAAAATTTATTGGAATTAGAAAAATTACGAAAATCGAAGTATGTTCAAAGTAATATAAAAAATTCATATAAAGATATAAAAGAACATTTATTAAAAGGAAGGAAAGTATTATTTTCTGGAACTCCATGTCAGGCAGCAGGATTGACGAAATTTTTAAAAATGCAATATGATAACTTAATAATTATACAAGTGTTTTGTTCTGGAGTAATAGTAACTACTGCTTGGAAAAAATATATTGAAGATTTATCTAAAGAGTTAAAACAAGAAATTATTGAATATGAATCAAGATATAAAATTATGGAGGAGCGTTTCCTAAATGAAACAGGAAAGGGGTGGAAATACCCACATATTCGTATAAAAACAAAAGATGGACAAGAATATATTTTATCAAGAGAAAATGACTCTTTTACTATTGCCTATGCTAAACACTTAGCAATACTTCCTTCATGTGCAAATTGTAAGTTTAAATTGAAATCAAATAATATTTATGCTGATCTATCTATAGGAGATTTTTGGGGATGTGAGAATAATGCTCCTGAAGTATTTCATTCAATGGGAGTTTCAGCAGTTATTACACATTCTGATAAAGGACTTTCTATATTAGAAACATTAAAAAATGAAATGACAGTTATGGAAGTTGATGTGAATATAATTTATAGAGGAAATCCAGGAGCATGTTATCCTTATAAAAATCATCCAGACCAAGAAAAGTTTTTAAAACAGTTATCATTAAATGAAAAATCTTTTTATGAATTAGTACAAGAATATACAGGATTTGGAAATAAATTTGCAAAAGCGAATTATAAATTTGGAATTTTTGGAAGTTATAATTTAAGAGCATCTGTTATGGAACTGTGCTCAAATAGCCAAAGTAAATTAATTTATCAATATAGTAATTGTAGTATTATAAGTTTAATGTCTCCAGCAGTTAAATTACCAAAAGATATTGCAATGCCAACAAACCCATTTAGAGAAAAAATGGTAAAAGCGGATTTTAACAAAGAGTTTTTATCCATTTTATCTTGTGAAACAATCGATTTTTTATTTATTGATTTTTTAGAGGAACGGTTTGGAGTTATACCATATCAAAATTCTTTTATTACTGTTAGTGAAGCATTAAATGATACAAATTTTGTATATCAAGACACAATTTCTTTATATGACTGTAACTATGATTTATGGAAAGAAAAATATAACGCTTTTTTAGACTTTTTAAAAACAAACTTTAATACAAAAAAAATAATTTTATTAAAAACATATTTAGTTGAACAGTATGAAGATGAATATAGGAATATAATTAAATTTGATGAAAAAGAATTAAAAACAATAACAAAAATTAATACAGTACTAGAAAAATATTATGACATTTTAGAAAAAAATATAAATCAAATTAATGTTGTAGAAATTCAGAAAGAATTTAATTATTGCCAGTTTGCTCATAAATATGGAAGATTTACATGGAATTTAAATGATATTTATTATCAGGAAGCAGCAAAACAGTTTGTAAAAATCATATATAATAGTCAAAGTGATTAAAAAAGTATGAAAAATCAAAGAAATTACCAATTAGACTTTTTAAAATTAATCTTTACAGGATGTGTATTTTTATCCCATACACATGCACTAATAAATAAAAATACAAATTTTTATATTCCAACAGGACTTGGTTGGATAAGTGTACACTTCTTTTTTGTACTTTCAGGAATGTTAATGGTTGATAGTTTTATGCGAAAAAGTAATATACAAAATAATGATGAAAGTGGAAAGGCAGCACTCTCTTATGTATTAAAGAAATTCCAATATCTAGCAATTCCATATTGGGTTGCACTTATACTTAGAACATTAATACAGATAATTTTATATGCGAAAAATCCTAAAACTGTAAATCAGATTATATTTCGTATGTTTCCAGAGATATTTGCTGTAAATGGGGGAGGAATTTTACCTCAAATTAACAATCCACCAAATTGGTACATTTCCGCTATGTTGATTGTAATGCTTCCATTATATTATCTTATGGCTAAAAAAACAGACTTTTTTGTTCATGTTTTTGCACCTTTAGGGGCAATCTTAACATTTGGTTGGATGTTTAGTAAAAAACCGCATTTAAGCGAACTAGAATTTCAGACTTATTTCAATGGTGCAGTTATTAGAGCCTTTGCTGGAATTTGTTTTGGAGTAATTGCATGGCTGATTTTTGACAGATTAAGAAAAGGTATTATAAAGAAACCACAACGTATATTGATTTCATTAATTGAAATAATATCATGGAGTATTTTCTTTTCTGTTATTCTCCAAAAAGAACAGTGGTATGTTTTAGAGTATTCTGTGATGCTACTTTTACCAATTACCATTGCTATAGCATTTAGTGAAAAAAGTTATCTAGCAAAGTTATTTCATTTAAAAATATTTCGGTGGGTGGCACCGCTTTCTTTAGCTATTTATTTAAATCATTCTGGTGCAGTACAAATCACAATAAAATACTTTAGGAATTTAGGGTACAAAAAAGGAGTTTTAATTAGTGCAGTACTGACAATGGTACTATGCTTACTATACTTTGGAATTATAAAATTTTTTAGAGTTCTTTGGAATAGGAAGCTAAAAAAATATTTTACAAATGGAGAACAGAAGATTGAAGAATAGAAATTATCAGTTGGATTTTTTTAAATTAATTTTTTCGATATTTGTTTTTGTTGCACATACAATTTATATTACTCCTAACACAATATCGGATTCACCATTATTTCCAACATTGGGGCTTGTAAGTGTTTTTTATTTTTTTATCGTATCAGGAATGATGATGTTAAATACGACGACAGAAAAATCGGATGGGGAGTATGGAGAACAAGCTAATAGATTTGTGCTGCATAAAATAAAAAACATACTATTGCCATATTGGATTGCATTAGGAATTTCGATAATTACTTATGCTATTTCTTATGGAGATGTGAAACAGGTATTATTACAATCTATTCCAGAGATTCTGTTATTAGAAGAAAGTGGAGTATATTTTTTCATGACAAATGGACCTACTTGGTATATATCAGCATTATTTATTGCTATGTTGCCATTAGCATATATTATGATAAAAAATCGTGATTTTTATGTTCATGTTTTTGCTCCGATTACAGCAATCATATTATTTGGCTATATGTTTAATACTCAGCCGTATGGTGCACATACATTTAATGGCATCGTTCTTTATACAATAATTCGTGCAGTTATGGGGTTGTGTATAGGAGCAATCAGTTGGAAGCTTACCTATTGGTTTTCCGAAAATATAAAAAGTAAAGTACAAAGATATATAGTAACCTTTGCAGAGATAGTATTATATTTTATTTTTTTTGATACAGTTTTTCATTATAGTGTAAATTCAAAAATAATTTATTCTGTGATGATGTTGCTTCCAATTGCAATAGCAATCTCTTTTAGTAAAGTATCCTATATTTCTTATTTATTTCAATTTAAATGGATGCGTTTTTTTGCTCCTATTAGTTTAGCTATTTACCTCAATCATAATACTGGAAAACGTTTGGCATTAGGTTGTTTCCCAAAAAAGTCATTTGAATATAAAGTTATTGCAATGGCAGGATTTACAGTTGCAGTAAGTATTATTTATTTTATCATCATTAAACTGATAAAACTAGCTTGGAATAAAAAGCTGAAAAAAATTATCTTGGAGAAATAAGATTAAAATTAAAATTTTTGATAGCTGTTCCTAAAAAATAATTGCAGTATGGAGGAAAAAATGCGAAAAAGAATTGCGGATATTATTGCGGATTTCCTAGCAGATAATGAAATTGAAGATATTTTCAGTTTAGTAGGTGGGGGTGCTATGTTTTTAAATGATGCGTTTGGACATAGTAGCCGATTAAATGTAACTTATAACCAGCATGAACAGGCATGTGCTATGGCAGCAGAAGGATATGTTAGGGCAAAGGGAAAACCTGCAGTTGTTTGTGTAACAACCGGTCCGGGAGGAACAAATGCAATAACAGGGGTATTAGGGGCATTTCAAGATAACTATCCAATGCTTGTTATTTCTGGACAAGTAAGATATGAAACTTGTGTGGATAGTACAGGATTGCCACTTCGATTCATGGGGGAACAAGAACATGATATTGTAACTACAGTAAAGAATTTAACCAAATATGCAGTTATGGTTAAAAAAGCAGAGGATGTAATCTTTGAATTAGAAAAGGCATTATATCTTTCAGTAAATGGAAGAAAAGGTCCATGTTGGATTGATATTCCAATGGATATCCAAAGCCGTGAAATTGATACAGATAGTATTAGACATTTTGTATGTCCAAAAGAAAAGAAGAGTTGGGATATAGATGGCTTTATTCATGAAATTAAACAGGCAAAACGTCCGGTTATTTTAGCGGGTTCGGCATTGAGAAGTACTGGATATATAGAAAAATTTCGTACTCTTGCAAAGCAGATGAATATACCAATAATTGCAGCAACGTATAATGCAGATTTATTTACTACAAACGATTCTATCTATTATGGTAATTTTGGTATCATTGGTGGAAGAGCTGGTAATTTTATGATGCAGAATGCAGATTTAATTATAGGTATGGGATGCCGTATGACATTTAGACAAATTGGCTTTAACTATAAACAGTTTTCTCCAAACTCAAAACGAATTGTGTTTGATGTGGATGAAAATGAGTTAAAAAAGCCAACATTAAGAATTGATATACCAATCTGTATTGATATTGAAACAGTAATTGATGATTTATTAAAACGAGATGACTGTCATTTTGAAGATAAAGAAAATTGGTTTGCATATTGTAATATATTACGTGAAAAATTTCCTATTTATCAAGAAAAATTTAGTATAGAGAAAAAAAATCAGGTAAATCCATACTTTTTTGCAAAGCATCTGCAAAAAAGGCTTCAGGATGATTCTATTATTGTGTTGGGAAATAGTACCATTGCTGCCCATATTCTTCAGATAGGAATAGAGAAAGAAAAACAGCGTATTATCAATAACATGAATTGTGGTTCTATGGGATATGATTTGCCTGCGGTAATTGGTGCTGCTGTTGCAGCAAAGAAAACAGTGACTTTAATAACTGGTGATGGAAGTTTTATGTTAAATATACAGGAACTTATGACAATGAAGCATTATAATCTTCCAATTAAGTTGTTTATTAGCTGTAATGGAGGATATAGAGGAATTGTTCGTTCTCAATCTAATATGTTTGAAGGAAGATATACTGGATGTACTTGTGATACAGGAGTAGAAATGCCAGATTTTTCAAAAGTTGCAGCCGCCTTTGAGATTCCATATATTAAAATAAAGGATCATAATGATTTAGATAGTAAACTAGATGAAATATATGCAGATGATAAACTGATTATTTGTGAGTGGCCACAAGATCCAGAGCAAGTAATTGAACCACGTGTTATGAATAGAAAAAGTGAAGATGGAAGTATTGTATCTTCCAATATTGATGATATGGCACCTTTTATTGATAAAGAAGAATATGAAAGTTTTCGCTATCAGAATTTTTGTAAAAGAGGATTGCTATGAAAATTTTATCTGTTATTCCAGCATGTGAAGGTTCAAAAAGTTTTCCAAATAAAAACATTCGGATGATTAATGGAAAACCAATGATTTATTATATTATAAATAATGCCATAAAATCAAAATATATCACAGATGTGATTGTTACAACAAATTCGAATGAGATTATTACAATTGCAAAACAGATGGGGGTTAGAGTAAAAAAGAGGTGTGAGGATCTATGTAATGCAGAAGTGTCCCTAGATGCTGTCGTATATGATTTAAGCTCGGAGATAAACTTTTTAGAATATGATTATATCATTACCATGCAGTCGATTGCTCCTACTTTAAAAGTAACTACTTTAGATGACGCTATCAGACGTTGTATAGAACAAGAATTAGATACATTAATTTCTGTTACAAATAGAGCAAATTTTTATTGGAAAAGAACCAAAGATGGTGTAGTGCCATTAAATGAAAAACGGATGAATAAACATCAACTTTCACCATTTTATATGGAGGCAGGTGCCTTTTTAATAACCCGCTCACAATATATTTGTCAGGAATCTAGGATCGGTAAGAAGTGTGATATATATGAATTAGAAAGTGATGAAGCGCTAGATGTATTTACTTTTGGAGATTTAAAGCAGGCAGAGAATATACTGAGTCGAAAAGCAATTGCGTTTTTCGTAAATGGAAATAGTCATAGAGGATTAGGACATATTTATCGTGTATTACAACTTGCAGATGAATTATTCACAAAACCCGATATTTATTACGATATAAATCAAACAAAGCCAGAATTTTTCGGTATGGTCAATTATAATTTATATCCTATCAATGGACTAGAAGAACTTATTGAAGGATTAAAAAAACACAGTTGTGAAATTTTGATTAATGATATTTTATCTACAACCAAAGAATATATGCAGGCTCTTAAAAAAAATCTTCCTAAAATGAAAATAGTCAATTTTGAGGATGAAGGAGAGGGAGCATATTTAGCAGATATTGTATTTAACGCATTATATGAAGGTAGCTTTGCATCAAATGTACGAGCCGGTTCAGACTATTATATTGCTCCAAAACAATTTTTGATGTGTGAACCAATTATAATTAAAGAACAAGTACAAGATGTATTAGTTACATTTGGTGGTGCAGATCCAAAGAGTTATACAAACGAACTATTAAATATTGCAAAAAAATCAAAATATAATAAAATACATTTTCATTTTATATTAGGAAAAGCAAAGAAAGATTTTCATGAACTATTACAGGAAAAGAAGGATAATATAACAATGATGTATGATGTCACAAATATGCCAGAAATAATGAGTGATTGTGATATTGCTATTACATCACGTGGACGCACTGGTTTTGAACTTGCAATGTTAGGAATTCCAACTATTTCAGTCGCACAAAATGAAAGAGAACAACGTCATAATTTTATGTCAGAAGAAAATGGTTTTGACTATCTTGGTATAAATCCAAGTGAAGAAAAATTAGAAGAGGCACTGGATAGACTTGTAAATTCAGGTACACAATACCGCAAAAATATTCAAAAAAAGATGTTATCTAAAAATCTTCATAATGGGCGGAAACATATTATGAACTTAATTGATAACCTATGATTTTAAGGAAAGGATAATTGCTATGAAGAAACCATATATTATCGCAGAAGCTGGAGTAAATTTTTATGATACTGCAAAACTTCGTGATGTTACACCTTTAGAAGAAGCAATGTATTATGTTGATAAAGCGAAAGAGGCAGGAATTGATGCAATTAAGTTTCAATCTTATAAAGCATCTAAAATTGCTTCGAAAAATTCGCCAGCTTATTGGGATACGACAAAAGAAATAACTAAGTCACAATATGAACTTTTTTGTAAGTTTGATAAGTTTGATGCAGAGGATTACAGAAAACTTTGTGAGCACTGTCATAAAGTAGGAATCGATTTTATGTCTACTCCATTTGATTATACAGCAGTTGATTATTTAGATAATCTAGTAGATATATTCAAAATTTCTTCGTCTGATTTAAGTAATCTTCCCTTTATTTCATATATAGCTAAAAAAGGAAAACCGATCTATCTTTCAGTAGGTGCATCTTATTTATCAGAAGTAGAACAGGCTGTTAGAACAATAAAAGAAGCAGGGAATAACCAGATTGCACTACTTCATTGTGTATTGTCTTATCCATGTAAAAATGAAGATGCTAATCTTAATATTATTACAACATTAAAAAATATCTTTCCAGATATTACAATAGGATATAGTGATCATACCATGCCAGATGAGACTATGACAATATTAACAACTGCTTATCTGTTGGGAGCACAAATAATTGAAAAGCATTTTACACTTGATAAATCACTTCCGGGAAATGATCATTATCATGCAGGAGATCCAAATGATTTTAAGAAGGCAGTTGAAAATTTTAAGTTAGTAAATAAAGTTTTAGGACAAAAAGAGAAAACAGTTCTCCCATGTGAGTTAGTTCCAAGGAGAGAAGCAAGACGTTCCCTCGTTTTAACACGAGATATGAAAAAGGGAGAGATTCTTACCGCAACAGATTTAACAGCAAAACGTCCCGGAACAGGAATTGCTCCAGATAAGGTTGATATTTTGATTGGAAGGGCAGTTCTTTCTGACTTAAAGGCAGATACAATTTTAACTTGGGAGATGGTTTAAATAGAATGAAAATTTGGTTGGATAGGCTAAAAGATTTCTTTCATTATAAAGATCTATTAAAGCATCTTGTAATGCGAGATATAAAATTGAAATATCGTAGAAGTGTTCTTGGATATTTATGGAGTGTTCTTGATCCATTACTCTCCATGATTGTTATGACCATTGTATTTTCAACCATGTTTAGTCGAAATATTGATAACTTTCCAGTATATTTGTTTTGTGGACAACTTCTGTTTAATTATATGAAAAATGCGACTTCTCAGGCAATGAATTCTATAAATGTAAATGGTGCATTGATTAAAAAAGCTTATGTGCCAAAGTATATTTTTACATTTTCCAAGATTAGTAGTACCCTGATTGATCTGCTTTTTAATATGATTGCATTAATACTTATCATGTTTGTAACCGGAGCAAAATTCAGTGTATACAATTTGTTGTTCCCATTTATTCTGATACAATTATTTATTTTTTGCCTTGGTTTTGGTTTGTTTCTTGCACAAGCAAATGTATTTTTTAAAGATGTACAATATATTTATAACGCAGTTATGATGGCATGGATATATCTTACACCAATTTTTTATCCAATTGAAATGCTTCCTAAAACAGTTGGATTTGCAATCACACACTTTAATCCAATGTATTATTATGTAAAACAATTTCGCGATATTTTCTATACAGGAACACTGCCACAAAGTGAGTATGTAATTGCAGGATGTATAGCAGCATTAGTACTACTTGTATTTGGAACAGGTATGTTTTTAAAAAATCAGGATCGTTTCATTCTGCATATTTAGGAGTTTTTTATGAGTGACAAGGTAATCATTGATGTAAAAAACGTAACCATTCGTTTTAATCTAGCAAATCAAAAGGTAGATAATTTAAAGGAGTATGTAATACGTCTAATCAAAAAAGAACTGATGTTTCAAGAATTTTTAGCAGTTAAAAATGTAAGTTTTCAGATAAAACAGGGAGAAGCATGGGGAATCATAGGAACAAATGGCTCTGGAAAGTCTACCTTATTAAAAGCAGTTAGTGGTATTTTAAAGCCATATAAGGGAAGTATTAAAATAAATGGAAGTATTGCACCACTTATAGAGTTGGGAGCAGGATTTGATCCAGAATTGACAGCGAGAGAGAATATTTATCTGAATGGTTGTGTATTAGGTCATACAGATAAATATATGAGAGAACATTTTGATGAAATTGTAGAGTTTGCAGAGTTACATGAATTTTTGGATTCTCCAATCAAAAATTATTCTTCTGGTATGAAAGCAAGACTTGGATTTGCGGTAGCTACAATGGTACAGCCCAAAATTTTGATTGTAGATGAAATTCTTTCTGTTGGAGATTATGCGTTTCGTAAAAAATGCACACAGAGAATGAATGAAATGATGTCTACAGGAACCACACTTTTGTATGTATCACATTCTTTAGAAGAGGTAAAAGGATTATGCAAAAAAGCCCTTTGGTTAGATAAAGGAGAAATGAGAATGATAGGAAATGCAAATGAAGTGTGTGAGGCATATTTGATAGAACAAAAGGCAAAAACAGAAAAGCAGCAGAAACATTGATACTGCTGCTTTTTTTCACAATACTCATTCTACTTTTTGTCCTTCACAGGCACAAGTCAGTGCTAAGTTTTTTGCAAAATAATCACTTTGGTTACGGGCGTCAAAGCGTTTTCCAATTATTTCTGCCTGATCATAAAACCAATCCGCAAGAACAGTACAGTTATAAGAGTTCTCTTCGTTATATAGAGGGAAGTCTTTAGATAAATTGAGTGAAACTACTTCTTGGCGTTTTGCAAGTTCTCGAAAGCAAGCCAAAGCCCCTTTATAAAAATCATAAATTTTCTTTTGATCCCACATGCCAAAAGTCCATTCCAGCCGAGAAGTTAATTTTTCTATTGCCTTATCGAGATCGGTATATGCCCAACAACGCAGTACAGCACCTAAATAGCTGAGATCGCCTTTATCTCTGTTTCCTTTACAAAAGAGCTGATTGGCAAGTGGGGTTGCTTCTTTTAAATTGCCTTGATCGAGGGCATTTTCTAAATAGGCAAGCCAATAGAGCTGAGGGGTATCTGGACAGAAACGAATACGTCCTGCCTTTAATGGTTTTGCATATTCATCAGCAGCCTTTCTGTCACCAACTAATAAGCACATCTGAACAGCAAAACTTCGATCGCAAGCTCTACAGTCAGATAGGCTATCTCGTCCTGTTTTCCAAAATTTTTCGAAATATTCAAATGCCTTTTCTTTATCAATATATTGCCAAAAATTAGTCATCTGTTTCCAGTAAGTTCTTAAACCGACATGATAGTGTTTTACCAAATCGTAGAACTGTTTCATTAATTCTTCCCACTGCGTTATAGGAATCTGCGGCAGATGAACAATCGGATCAATTCCCATTTGTACAATCATTAAATAGGCATCTTTGCCAGAATCTTCAGGCAGTGCAGTAGGATTTTCTTCAAAGATATGAGAGAATTCGGCTGCCACTGGCATAGCTTTTGGAGGATCATCATGAAAAGTGGCTTCGCTGGCATAATCATAACGAAAAATTAGACGATAATAATCTTCTTTTGCTTCGTCTGCTTGACGGATTGCTTCTTTTAAAGCATCCATTTTCATTGCTCCACTCGGAACAATACTCATTTTTCTCATCAATAGCTCACCATTAAAAGTATTTTTGCCCATAATATGTTCTCCTTATTTTTATTTTTTAAGCTAAAGCTAGGTCTTTTTTATAATAGTCTGTGCCATTACGCTGATCAAATTGTTCGGCGATCTTTACTGCTTGACTGTGAAACCATTCTGCTAAAGTGGCAGCGTCTAACTGTTTATTTTGCTGAAGTGGATGGTCTTGTGGAGGCATAAGCGATAATCCTAGACCATCTGCTGCCCTACAGCAGCACCATGCACCTTTATAAAAGTAATATAATCCATATTGATTCCACATACCATTACTTAATTGTAGAGCATGGGGCAGAAGATTAAAACCTTTACGGGGATTGGTATATGCCATAGCACGTAAAACAGTACCAAGATTGGCAAGATCACTTTTGTCCCGACAACCTCCCTTTAATAATTTACTCTGTAATCGTTTAACTTCTGTAGAAAGTTCGCTATCTAATTCTTTTTTGTCAAGATAATATTCTAAAAATAGTGCATAGGTTTGCCAAGGAACATCATGGCAGACTTTTTTGCCAGAAAATATGGGATTTGCCATTTCTCTTGCTAGACGAAAATTTCCACTTTTCATATTATACCACACCTTAGCGTTCTGTTCGCAGGCTGTACAGTCAGAGTACTCACCCCTAGGCTCTTTACAAAAGGCAGTATAATGTTCTTTTGCCAAAACAGGATCTATATAGGTATAAAATTCACGACAAAGCATATGAAAACGTCTTACTGCGCCTTGTGAAACAATATGAGCGGCTTCTTCCACTCGTGCTAACATTTTCTCACAGATGGATAATTCAAGCTGCGGTAGTGAAAGAGTTAAAGCAGCGGCTTTTAATGCTGTATAAAAACAGTCGGCAGCATCAGAAAGTTCAGGATATTCTTCTACCAGTGCAAAAAACTCGGCACAAACTGGAAGAATGATAGGTGAGTCATCGTAAAAGGGAGTAAAGAAAGCCATACTTGCCCGAAATTTCATTCCCGCAGAGAAATCTTTTGCTTCGTCAGCTAATTGAATCGCTTTTCGATAGGCAGCAGTACGTTGTGGACCGGCTGGGATATCATAAATTTTATCGATTATAGCACTTGTATCAAGTTTTTGTGAAGCCATAAATCTCCTCTTTTCTACGTAGTATAAAAATTATCAGGTGCTGTGTTCAATTAAATTTAATAATTCTCGATTCATTGTTTTTAACTCTTTACCTCTTAAAGGATATCCTCCGGCAAGAAGTGCCTGTACATATAATACCTGCGAGACACTTTCTAACAAAGACTCATCTTGAATCGTTGCTAATCGCTGAATTAATGGGCTGTTTAGATTAAAGTACAACATAGCTAAAGGTCTTTGTTCTACACTTTCTAATAGAGAGGTCAAAGCGTCAGAAAAAATATTAGAGCTAATATCTCTGGCTGACTCAACCTGTCGTAAAAACTGTACTTCTTCACTCATAGAATAAAGAACAGGAAGATCGGCAGGCAGGAAGCGTCTTACATCGGTCTGACAGTCAAATTCTTCTAAAACTTCATTAGCAGCCCAAATAAGTGAAGACATTTGATATTGTTCCGCAGGAGATAATTCATTTAAAACGAAATCTATATTGTCCTCTTGAAGCGGAGAAAACGGCAGGGCAAATAAACGAGTTAACTTCGAAATTAATTCTTCATCAAAGGTATAGCCAGTACAGATTAAAAGTGTTCCCTGTGCCATAAAAATAGGTTTTAATTGTTTAAATCTCGAAACAGAGTGTACCCAAGTAGCTCCTTTCACCTTTTTTAACATTGCTCCAGTAAAAGTTCCCTCACTGGTTTCAAAAGGAAGATAGTCAATAAATAAAGCAAATAGTGTATCGTCCCATACTGCCATAGATTTTATTGCTCTGGCGTGTGTATTTACAATCCGTGAAAGTAAATTTGGATCGTTTTGTGCCATCTGTTCCAAATAGCTTTTTACTGTGTTTTCAAATTCTTTACGTGCTACATTTAATTCCATATCTTCATAAAAGTCTTCACGAGAGGCAGTAGGACGTAAATTTCTAGTATTCAGAAAACAACGTAAAAAGAAAGCCCATGAAGGCAGGAGAGTATTTCCGTCTTCTGTTAAAAGCATCTGTTTCAGATAAATGCGATGACCAACTTTCACAGAAGAATCGGTGCGATAGGAAAGTATATATGCTACACCACTAAGATGAGGCGTCTGAATTGGAATAGCATCTAAAAATTCTTCATGAAACAGCCATTCTCCAAAGGATAACAGTTGACTTCGGCTGATAATGGAAAAATCTGCGGGAATATTGTTTAGTCGTTCCGAATTTCCCTGCAAATAAATTGGTACAGGTAGAACAAGACCATAATATTGTACCAGTTCTATGATTTTTTCTGGCTGAAAATAATGTTCTGCACCGGGTTTTGCGGTCAAAATTACAGTAGTACCAGTTGAATCTATTTTGTTTGAATTACCTGAATGATAAGTCATTTGATAAAGTGGTGTTAATGTATAAGTTCCGTCTGGTAGTCCTGTCCACACATGGGCAATACTACCATCCGTTGGCTTTGTATGAACAACGATAGAATCAGAAACCATAAAACAGGATAAAAGTCCAATACCAAATCGACCTATGTAATCTTCTGGAATTTTCCCATCAATAAGTTGTGTCTTAGAAGATTGTCCAATTACTGCAAGAAAGCGATGAATACCTTCTTCAGTAAGACCAGAACCATTATCTCTAAATTCAATTCTATGACCGGGATCTACAGAAATAATAATACGCCCATCTTTCCAGCCAGGCTGTTCTTTCTGACGCAGTGTTATAGCGTCGATACCATTTTGCAATAGCTCTCGTACAAATACATCAGGGCTTTTATATAAGTGATTAGATAATATATCTAACATACCACCTAAATTTACTTGAAAGTGAAATGGTTCTTTATCTTTTATTTCCTGTTTTTTTTCTGTTTTTATTTCCTCTGGTCTATCAGAAAGGGGAAATGGAAAACCTAAAGCGTTTATAAAATCGATTATTTGCCATACATTGTTATATCCATAGCGATCATCTGAGTATGCCCTTTCTTCCAGTTTCGTTTCAGCCCAACAGCATAAATAGCGATTTAGCTTTTGGGCTGGAACATGAAAGGCTTGTGCTAAAATTTCGGCATTTCCAGCCAAAAAAAGACGTTCTTTTTCATCTATCTCTCCAAAATAATCAGGAATAGGACAAAAACAATCCAGTTTCTTTCCCCTGTCATAAAGACAGTAACCCCAAAAATCATCGTCATAAATATAACAGAGTAAAACAATACTATCTGCTTTTTTGGAAAGTTCACAAGCAACATCATCATAACTAGAACAATCTTGATTTAGTTGTACTATTGTTCCACCAAGGGCTGTTTTAATAAGACATTGTGTAGGATCTAAATTAAAATTGCTATCTGATGCGATAGAAGACAAATACTTTTTTACAGGAAATATTCCCCGTTCTTTTATAATTGCTATATGTAAAAACAATCCCATAATTTACCTCCAATTTCTATCATACTAACCAAAATTTTTCTCCTTCTTTATAGTTTATGGAAAACTTTGCCCGATTTAATGCCAAAGTATAGCGATTTGTACCATTACGGGCATCAAATTTATTTGCAATATCAACTGCCTGCAAATAAAACCAGTCTTCTAATTGGGCGAGATCGTAAATGTTGGTTTCTTTCCAAAAAGGACAATGAGAAGGCAGTTCCAGTTTTAATGTTTTAATATGAGCTTTTTGTACCTTACAGTAAACCCATGCCCCAACAATAAAAGAAAACCATTTTTGCTTGTCCCATAAAACTTCCCAATGAATAAGATATCGTTTGAAAAGTTTGGTTGCCTTTTTAGGAGCGGTGAAAGTCCAACATCGCAGTATTGCACCAAAGTAACCTAAATCACTGGGATCTCCAAGTGTACTTGTAGCATATAGAGACTCTGCTAAAGAAGAAGCTTTGGATAACTCTTTATAGTCTAGAGCACGTTGTAAATATAAAAGCCATATATTGCGGGGAACATCATGACATTTCATTAATCCATCAAAAATAGGACTAGCCAAATTTTCGGCAGTTGCCATATCACCCATACGAAAAAATAAACGCACCATATCTGCCTGTTCACAGGCTCTACAGTCCGAAAAAAGATCACGGCGGGTACTTTTGAATTTTTTTAAATATTCCAACGCTTTTAAAGTGTCGATATCTCCATAAAAACGAAATAAACGCTGATAAAACAAGCGTCTTCCAAAACGATTGTAAAGAATCATCTTATCGAATTTTGCTATAATTTGTTCTGCTTGTTTTAGTGGAATCTGGGGTAGATAACATAAAACTTCCATACAATAATCAACCATAAAGACAAGACCATCTTCACCGTCAGGAGGTGTCCACTGTTTTTCTGTTTCTCTAAGAGCAATATATTCTGCTACAAGAGGAAAAACTTTTCCCTGATCGCCATATTCCATTAACTCACTGGAATACATCCAACGAAAATATTTAGAAAGAGAATGGGCTTTTATCAAATCGGCACGACGGATCAGATCTTGGAATGTGTCCATTCTCTCCTTGCCACGCGGAAGAGACAGACACTTTTTATAATCCATTTTAAGTTGTTCTTCAGTCATATATTCATCCCTTTACTTTTATAGATATTATAACATAATTTCTAATTATTTTCTATAAGGTTTTAAAAATATTCGAACATATATTTTTATTTTTTGTTTAGAATGAATTGATTTTCATATAAAAACGATTTATAATTAAAATGAGTTAGAACTTGTTAGAAAAATTAGAAAGGAATAATATGTCAACTCAAATTGTTGAAATTCAAGATGATTTTGATCTTGAAAAGATTATTTCATGTGGTCAGTGTTTTCGCGTAAGAAAGTATGAAGATAAAACATATCGCTTTATAACAGAAGATCATGTGCTTTATATCCGAAAACTTCAAGATTGTACTTATTGGATTTCTTGTAGTGAAAAAGAATGGCAGCAGGTATGGACAGACTATTTTGATTTATCAAGAAATTATAAAAATTTGCGTAAAATAGCAAATAGTAAAAATGATTTTATTGAAAGGGCGATGGAATATGGTCTTGGATTAAGGGTGTTACATCAAAAACCTTGGGAGATGTTGATCACTTTTATTATTTCTCAGAGAAAGAATATTCCAGCAATCTCAAAATCAGTAGAGGCATTGGCAAAAAATTATGGTCATACAATAACTACAGATTTTGAAACAGTTTCATCATTTCCAACTCCAGAACAGTTATATAAGGCATCAATAGAAGATTTATGTGCCTGTAGTTTAGGATATCGTGCTGCCTATGTGAAAGATGCAGTAGAAAGAGTGGTATCTGGTGTATTGGATTTAGAAAAGATAGCAGAATATGAAGATGAAAAGCTCTTTCAAGAACTGATGAAAGTTTATGGAGTTGGAAAAAAAGTTGCAAACTGTGTCTGCCTGTTTGGATATGGAAGATCTTCAAGAGTGCCTATCGATATTTGGATTTCAAGAGCTATACAAGAAGAATTTAATGGACAAGATCCATTTTCGGCATTTGGGGAAGATGCAGGAATTATACAACAGTATGTTTTTTACTACAAAAAAAATCTTTTGTGACTAATGACTATCTTGATTTATTTTTTTAAACAAGTATAATAAAATATCATAGATTTGGTAAGAAAGGAAATGATTATGGTAAAAATGACTCCTCCAATGGGTAACTAAACAGTTGCAATAAATTTACAAAAATGTATAGAAACGTATAAAAATTTGTTGAAACGAATACCCTCTGTATCGAGCAATCGGTGCAGACTCAACGTTAAATGCTTTGAATCCCTAAAGCTGTACGACCGAAACAGTAATCTGAAAGGATAAGCTGCGTGGTGCGAAAGCAGAAAAAACAGTACAGATAGCATAAGGTGAAATAAAATCGAATCCGTGTCAGTGAGAGGCATAGCGTGACACACTGAAAACGTTTGTCCTAAGTGCTGTAACAATGGGTGTTTAGCAGGGAAAGCCCTAAGTAGAGAAAACTATATGGGAAACCCCCAACGATCATCTCCTTGAGGGAGAGTAGAACCACAAGCGAAAGGTGGAAGAAAAATGTTGCCCCATATAAAGGTAAATGGGTGAAGATATGATCTGCGCTTATGTGAAAGCATAAGAGGTCTGTTGGTGACGACAAGACTGCGTTAGGAGTTGCGTCTTAACGTGAACGAGATAAATATAGGAAATCTATAAAAATCTATAAATATTTTTAAAAATCGAATGACAATTCCTAAAATGTGTACTCGAATCCTATTAGGAGGAGAATAGTATGAAATATCATAGGATAGATATTTATAGGCTTTATAAGATTTATATATATTTATCGTAGCGGATGGAATTCTTGGAATACGTATGGAGAGCAAATTAATGAGGCTCTTATTTTTGAGACGGCAGATGCTTTAGTAGATTCAGGACTATTTGCAAAAGGATACGAATATCTTGTAATTGATGATTGTTGGTCATTAAAAGAAAGAGATGAGAAGGACAGACTGGTTGCAGATCCTGTCAAATTTCCGCATGGTATGAAAGCAGTGGCTGATTATGTGCACTCAAAAGGATTAAAATTTGGAATGTATTCCTGTGCCGGAAATCTTACTTGTGCAGGATATCCCGGAAGTTTTGAACATGAGTTTTTAGATGCAGAAACATTTGCAGAATGGGGAGTGGACTTTTTAAAATACGATTATTGTTACCACAGCTCGATTATTCATGGGAAATACTTATATCAGAGGATGGGACTGGCATTAGAAAACTGTGGAAGAGATATTTTATTTAGTGCTTGTTCATGGGGAGCAGATCAGACACATGAGTGGATTAAATCGACAGGAGCGAGTATGTGGCGTTCTACTGGCGATATTTTTGATACTTGGGAATCGATTAAAGAACTTGTGAAACAACAAAATTGTCTACATCCATATAATGCAGTTGGATGCTTTAATGATATGGATATGCTAGTTGTTGGGATGTATGGCAAAGGAAATGTAGGATTAAAAGGATGTAATGATACACAGTATAAAACGCATTTTTCCATTTGGGCACTTCTTGGTTCTCCACTTATGATTGGCTGTGATGTACGCAATATGTCAGAAGAAACAAAACGAATTTTAGGCAATGAAGAATTAATTTTGATTAATCAGGATAAAGCTTGCAGACAACCGATTAAATTAAATGGTTTTTGGCAGGAAGAAGATTGTATGATATATGCAAGACAACTTGAACATGGAGAAATTGCGATTGGTCTGTTTAACTTAGGACAGGAAGCAACCTATGCCAGATTTAATTTGGATGAATTAGGGCTTCCACTTAGCACAGGAAGAACTCTTAAAATGAAAGAGCTGTGGACAGGTGAAGAATTGACTGTAAAAAATGCTTCTGTGATTTGGAAGTTAGCTCCATATGACTGTGCTGTTTTTAGAGCAAAGGTGGAAAAGAGATAATGTCTTTTTGTATACAGTGTGGAAAAAATCTCAGTTATAATGAAATTGGAGCATATAAAAAATTTGTAAATAGGGGCAGTCAAAGTTTTTTATGCAAAAAATGTCTGGCGGAAAAACTAGATATTTCAATAAAGGATATTGATGAAAAGATAGAACAGTTTAAACGTCAGGGGTGTACATTGTTTGTATAAGATAAAATTTTTTATAACAAGGGGGTAACAATATGGCAGAGGTTTATTTATTTTTAGCAGACGGTTTTGAAGAAATTGAAGCTTTAACGGTTGTAGATTTACTCCGAAGAGCCGATATAACAATTGAAACGGTTTCCATCAATGGTACATTACAGGTAGAAGGATCTCATAAGATTACGGTTAAAGCAGACAGAATTTATCAGACAGATCAATGTGAGGATGGAAGTATGTTAGTTCTTCCGGGAGGGATGCCAGGAACAAATGCTCTGATGGCTCATGAAGGATTAAGGGAGTTATTATTTATGTATCGCAATGCAGCCAAAAAATTAGCTGCAATTTGTGCAGCACCGAGCGTTCTTGGAATGAATGGACTGCTACGTAACAAAAGAGCAACCTGTTTTCCGGGATTTGAAAATAAACTGTTGGGAGCACAGATAGAAGACAAAGGCGTTGTTTCAGATGAGGGTATCATTACTAGTCGGGGATTGGGAACGGCAATTGAATTTGCTCTAGCGATTATTACAGAACTTAGGGATCATGTTCTTGCAAGACAGATAGCCGCTTCGATTCAGTATCAATAAGATGGAAATAAGGAACATTTCAGTTCGGAAAGAATCGGAGGTAAAATCAATGAAAAAATCATTATTTCAAAATGAGAAAAGAAAAGTCCAGATAGCATGTCTAACTTTAGGACTTCTTTGTTCAGGTTTTGCCCTGTCAGAAAAGTCAACGTATGCAATGGATACCAATACGGTTTTGACAGGAGATATTTTAAGAGAAACAGCAGGTTCTCAAACTTCCACTACTCCAACACCGGGAAGCTCTGCCTCTGTATCTCCAAGTACAACACCAACACCGATTCCTCAGACAAGTATTCAAGTGACGATGAATTATCAGACAGGCAGAGTGACTTATGCAGCAGGAGCTGGGGGAAGTACAAAATTTTATTTAAGTACAAATAAGAAAAAAACATGGGAGTTATTAGATGTTAATCCAAATTCGATTGATCTAAATGGTCTGATGAAAAGCTCGGATGTGAAACTTTACTTTAAGGGCAATAAAGATCAAAATCCTGTAGAGCTTGTTTTAAAAGGAGAGGTAAAGGGATTAAAAGCAGCGTATTCTGTAGTTGGAGGAGCTGGCAAAATCACTCTTACTGGAGCAGTAGGAAAGGGTGGAATCGAATATCGAATTGGAAAAGACGGTAACTGGACAACATGGGTAGAAAATAGTTTCCAGACTGCACCATATGAAATTACAGGAATAACTTTACAGTTTAGAGAAAAGGCTACAATTTCAGAGCGCTCTGGAAAGATTGTCAGTTTAAAGATTCCAAAGCGTCCTACTCCTCCAAGTGTAAAGGTAGATGGAGACAAATTTGTTTTAACA
Source organism: uncultured Lachnospiraceae bacterium (assembly GCA_910586015.1). Lineage (GTDB taxonomy): Bacteria > Bacillota > Clostridia > Lachnospirales > Lachnospiraceae > MGBC140009. The sequence continues at coordinate 65,022 of CAJUGJ010000004.1, read as the reverse complement.
GGAATGAAAAATAATACAATGCAGTATCGTGTAAATAATGGTCAATGGATAACCTATATTGCATCAGATGGAAAGTCGAAATATTTAGATATACGTTCCCTTTTAGCTCCGGGTACGACAGACAATTCTAGAATTCCGGCTGGAACAATAGAGATTCGAACAATGGCAACAGAGAAGAAAGTGGCTTCGGCTATTCGTACTATTGAAATTGAACAACAGCAAACAGCACCAACTTCAGCAACAGTTGAACTAAATGGTACAACACTTACCTGTAAAGATGCTTCTGCTACAAAACAATATGAATATACTATGTTACATGTTGGAGAAGTATTGGATATGCAGAAAGCAAAATGGACTACCATTCGCAGTTCAAAGTCAGTTTTAATTAAAAAGACTGGAAAAGCAGAGACGATTGTAGGAGATGTTATGGTAATCCGAGTGAAATTAGAAAAGGATTCTGTAACAAAAGAAGAGGGATTGCCTTCACAGTATTTGTCGATGCAGATTACAAGTGTTACACCAAAGTAGAACTAAGCTTTAATTTCTTTTCGAAGAAGAAAGAGTGCTATAAGATTTGGAAGTGTCATACACAGATTAATAAAATCTGCACATTCCCAAACGGTGTCTAAGGATGCAACTGTTCCGAAAAAGATCATAAGAAGATAAAAAAAGCGGTAGAGGTTTTGACGGGAATTCCCCCAAAGATACTCTGCCGCTTTTTCTCCAAAAAAAGACCATCCGATTAAAGTAGCAGCTCCAAAGGCAATTAAAGATAATTGTAACATTGGACTTCCAATATAGGGAATCTGAGAAAATGCTGCATTTGTCCATTCGCTGTAAGACAGGTCAGTAACCGTAAGAGGATCTTTTATTACTGTACAGACAATAACAATTCCAGTCACAGCACACATCACAACAGTATCCCAAAAAGTTGCACTCATAGACACGAGTGCCTGTTTTTTAAAGTCAGTAGAACTAGAAGCTGCCGCTGCAATAGCAGCAGAACCAAGACCTGCTTCATTAGTAAATAGACCTCTGGAAATGCCGTAACGTAGAGCTTTTTGTACTGTCATACCAGTAAAACCTGAAATAGCAGCTTTAGGACAAAAGGCAGAAGTAATAATAAGTTCAAGTGCCGCAGGAAGAAAATGAATATTTAAAATAAAAAGGATCAGACAGCCAAACAGATAAAAGGCAGCAATTCCGGGAACAATATAAGTACAAATTTTTTGAATAGAACAAGCTCCTCCAATGATTGCTAATCCGACAAGTGTACTTAATAGTATTCCAGTAAGCCAGTTTGGAACTCCAAAGTGTGCTGCTGCATCTGCAACAGAATGAGATTGTGTTTGACAACCCATAAAAAAAGCAGTTAAAACCGCACAGAAAGCAAAAAAACGGGCTGTCTTTTTAAAGCCTAAACCATCTTCAAGAGCATACATTGGACCACCACAATAAGAACCATCTGCAAGTTTACGACGATATTTGATACCAAGATAACATTCTGCATAAGTAGTTGCCATTCCGAATATTCCTGTAATCCAGCACCAAAAAAGAGCTCCTGGACCACCAAGAGCAATCGCAGTAGAAACTCCAACAATATTTCCAGTACCCAATGTAGCAGCTAGTGTAGTGGCTAGTGTAGAAAAAACACTGGCATTTCCAGAATGATCAGAATCTGCTTCAAGTGATAAACGAATTGCAAGTCCTGCTTTTCGTTGAATGAATTTTAAATGAATTGTAAAATATAAATGAGTTCCAGATAAAAGAAACAACATTGGACCGCCCCATAAAACTGAATTGATTGTTGAAACAATAGATAAAAGATTCATAAAATTCCTCTGATGGCATTGTTAATAAAATATATGAAAAGGGTTGTTTTCTTAGAATAGCAGACCAAAAATTACCAATCATAATATTTAAAACCGTGTACATAATAATAGCACGATAAGCGATGAAACATTCACGTGGAGAAGGTTAAAGACGTTTTCCGATAAGTGATGGAGTAAAAACTTATCGGAAAGAACGTCGAAACCGACAAAGCGGTCGGACGAATTAACTATAAAGTATACGGAGGTGAATTAACATGGCAAATAACAATTCAGGAACAAACAGAATGGAAGTACCACAGGCAAGAGAAGCAATGGAACGTTTTAAGATGGAAGTTGCATCAGAAATCGGAGTACCATTAAAGCAAGGTTACAATGGAGATTTAACAAGTGCTCAAAATGGTTCTGTAGGTGGCGAGATGGTTCGTCAGATGATTAAGAAGCAAGAAGAATCTATGTCTGGTGGTCAGATGTAATCCAAAATAAGAATCAAAGCAATTATGTAGTAAAGTTGGCTACATGAGAGTTTAACAGTATGGAATAGTATAAATACTATTCCATACTGTTTTTTTGTTTATTGTAGTTTGTGTATTTAAAGTCTTGACACGTTATATAAAAAACGGTATCATTTGTAAAGTGTAATAGAATACAAAGAAAAACGGTATGTTGAAACCACAGAAAGTATACTATTTAAAGAGAATATTTTTGATAAAAAAGAAAGGGAGGAATCATGGGGAAGTATTTTGGTACGGACGGATTTCGCGGAGAAGCAAATATCAATTTAACGGTAGAACACGCTTATAAAGTGGGACGTTTTTTAGGATGGTATTATGGTAGAGAACATAAACCACGTATTGTTATTGGAAAAGATACAAGACGTTCTAGTTATATGTTTGAATATTCTCTCGTTTCCGGTCTGACAGCAAGCGGAGCAGATGTCTATCTTTTACATGTTACAACAACTCCAAGCGTTTCCTATGTAATAAGAAGTGAAGGCTTTGACTGTGGAATTATGATCTCAGCAAGCCACAATCCATACTATGATAATGGGTTAAAGGTAATCAATGGGGGAGGCTATAAGTTAGAAGCCCAGATAGAACAAGAGATAGAAGCTTATTTAGATAGACAGTTTTCAGATTCAAAAGATTTAGATCTGCCATTTGCAGTAAGAGAACAGATTGGAAGAACCGTAGATTATGCTATGGGAAGACATCGTTATATTGGATATTTAATTTCACTTGCCACTCGTTCTTTTAAGGATAAAAAAGTAGGTTTAGATCTTGCAAATGGTTCAGCAACAACAGTTGCAAAGGGAGTATTTGACGCATTAGGAGCAAGAACATATGTGATTAACAGTGAGCCGGACGGTACAAATATTAATACAAATTGTGGTTCTACCCATATTGAAGGATTAAAAAAGTTTGTTGTAGAAAATGGTTTAGATGTTGGTTTTGCGTACGATGGAGATGCAGATAGATGTTTAGTAGTAGACGAAATGGGAAAAGTTTTAAGTGGAGATGCAATTATGTATCTATGCGGCTGTTATATGAAAGAACGTGGAGAATTAAATCATAATACGATTGTTACTACCGTAATGTCAAATATGGGACTATATAAGGCACTTGATCAAAAAGGAATTCGATACGAAAAAACGGCAGTTGGAGATAAATATGTCTATGAAAATATGATGACAAATGGGTACTCTTTAGGCGGAGAGGAGTCAGGACATATTATTTTTAGTAAACATGCTACAACTGGAGATGGTATTTTGACTTCACTAAAGGTAATGGAAGCTATGCTTGAGAAAAAAGAAAAGCTTTCAGAACTAATCAAAGATCTAAAGATCTATCCACAGCTTTTAAAAAATGTCAGAGTAAAGGATAAAGCAGCAGCAAAAAATAATGAAAAAGTGCTAGAGGCTGCAACAAAAGTAGAAAAACAGCTTGGGACAGAGGGTAGATTGTTATTAAGAGAAAGTGGAACAGAACCTGTGATTCGTGTAATGGTAGAAGCACAAACAGACGAAATTTGTGCTGATATGGTAGAACAGGTTATAGCTGCAATCCGAGATTGTGGACAGACAGAATAATTGAAAAAAGTTATGGATTTTGAGAATAAGATATGCTATAATAAGTTGATATCTAACTTTTGAGGTTAGTCCCTATGGCTTAGGTAACAGAAGAAAAGAATGAGCCGTGAATTGTTTAAGGAGGATTTTAACAAATGAGTTACCAGGTTGAAGATTTAGGAAAGAATATGAGAAAGCTTACGATTGAAGCTTCTGTAGAAGAATTTGAACAGGCAGTAAATACGGTATATCAAAAAAACAAGAATAAGATCAACGTTCAAGGATTCCGAAGAGGAAAAGCTCCTCGGGTCATTGTAGAAAAAATATACGGTGCAGAGATATTTTTTGAAGATGCTGCGAATGAGATTATTCCGGGAGCTTATGAAAGGGCAGCACAAGAGTCTGGTCTAGAGATTGTATCCCGTCCAGAAATTAATGTAACCCAGATCGAAAAAGGAAAGCCGTTTATTTTTACAGCAGAAGTAGCAGTAAGACCAGAAGTAACACTTGGTGAATACAAAGGAATTGAAGTAAAAAAACCAGACAGTTCTGTTTCCGAAGAAGAATTACAGGAAGAACTAAACAGAGTAAGAGAACAAAATTCTCGTACGATTACAGTAGACAATCGACCAATTCAGGATGGAGATATTACAGTAATTGACTTTGAAGGATCGGTTGATGGCGTTCCATTTGAAGGAGGAACAAGTGAAAATTATTCTCTTACAATAGGATCACATGCCTTTATTGATACATTTGAAGAGCAATTAATCGGAAAAAATATGGGAGATCAGACGGAAGTTCATGTCACATTCCCAGAAGAATATCATGCAAAAGAATTAGCAGGAAAAGCGGCAGTATTTCAGGTAAAAATTAAAGAGATAAAGGTAAAAGAACTTCCGGAATTAGATGATGATTTTGCACAAGATGTTTCGGAATTTGACACATTAGAGGAATATAAAAAGAGTGTAAAAGCTTCTTTAGAGGAAAAGAAAGAAAAAGAATCAAAAGAAGCAAAGGAAGATGAAGTCATTGAAAAGATTATTGAGAACTGTTCTATGGAAATTCCAGATGCAATGATAGAAACACAAAAGCGTCAGATGGCAGAAGCATTTTCACAGAGAGTACAAAGTCAAGGTCTGACAATGGAACAGTATTTCCAGTTTACTGGAACAAATGCGAATAAGCTGATGGAGTCTTTTGCTCCACAGGCATTAAGGCGAATTCAGACAAGACTTGTATTAGAAGAAATTGCAAAGGCAGAAAATATCGAAGTAACTCCAGAAGAAGTAGAGAAGGAAATTTCTGAATTGGCAGCTTCTTATCAGATGGAAGTAGAAAAAGTAAAGGAATTACTTGGAGAAAAAGAGAAAGAATCCATGAAGATGGATGTTGCTGTTCAGAAAGCGATTGATTTAGTTGCAGATGCTGCAAAAGAAGTAGAAGCCCCAAAAGAGGCTTAAACCAAAAAAGAGGATGTTCTTTTGATAGGGCATCCTCTTTGTGCCAAACAGATAGTTTAAAAAAAGGAAAGGAAGGGTATGATGAGTTTAGTTCCTTATGTAATTGAACAGACGAGCAGAGGAGAGCGTTCTTACGATATTTTTTCTAGATTATTAAAAGAGAGAATTGTATTTTTAGGAGAGGAAGTTAATGATGCAAGTGCACAGGTAGTAATTGCCCAACTGCTCTTTTTAGAAGCAGAAGATCCGGGAAAGGATATTAATTTATATATCAATAGTCCTGGTGGATCTGTTTCGGCAGGACTTGGAATTTATGATACGATGCAGTACATTAAATGTGATGTTTCTACAATCTGTGTAGGTTTGGCCGCTAGTATGGGAGCATTTTTACTTGCTGGTGGAACAAAGGGAAAACGTCTCGCCCTTCCGAATGCTGAAATTATGATTCACCAGCCTTCTGGCGGAGCAAAAGGACAGGCAACAGAAATTCAGATTGTCGCAGAAAATATTTTAAAGACTAGAAAGCGACTCAACGAGATTTTGGCTGCCAATACAGGAAAGTCCTATGAAGTGATTGCGGCTGATACAGAACGAGATAATTATATGACTGCTCAACAGGCAATGGAATATGGCATCGTGGACAGCGTAATTACGAATCGGGTAAAGTAAGAAATGAGGTGGAAGCCATTGTCAGGAAGATCAGATAATGTCGGACCAGTACGTTGTTCCTTCTGTGGTAAAACAGAAGATCAGGTAAGAAAGTTATTCGCTGGACCGAATGATGTGTATATTTGTGATGAATGTATTGAATTGTGCTCTGAAATTGTAGAAGAAGAGTTTGAAGACGATTATGTTGAGCATGATGATCATTCCATTAATTTATTAAAGCCGACAGAGATTAGAGAGTTTTTAGATCAGTATGTGATTGGTCAAGATGAAGCCAAAAAAACACTTTCGGTTGCAGTTTATAATCACTATAAAAGAGTTCTTTCCGAAAGGGATCTCGATGTCGAATTACAAAAGAGTAATATTTTAATGATTGGACCAACGGGTTCTGGAAAGACATATATTGCCCAGACATTAGCTAAAATATTAAATGTCCCTTTTGCTATTGCAGATGCTACAGCATTAACGGAAGCCGGATATGTAGGTGAAGATGTAGAAAATATTCTGCTCAAGATTATTCAGGCAGCAGATTATGACATTGAGCGTGCGCAATATGGAATCATTTATATTGATGAAATTGATAAGATTACCAGAAAGTCCGAAAATACTTCCATTACTAGAGATGTTTCTGGAGAGGGGGTACAACAGGCGCTATTAAAGATATTAGAGGGTACAATCGCTTCTGTGCCACCACAGGGAGGAAGAAAACATCCTCATCAGGAGTTCATTCAAATTGATACAACAAATATTTTGTTTATCTGTGGAGGAGCATTTGACGGAATTGAAAAGATTATAGAATCCCGTATTGGTCAAAAATCTATTGGATTTAATGCGGAAATTACACAGGGACAAAATGTGGATATTGGAAAATTACTACGTCAGGTATTGCCACAGGATCTAATTAAATTTGGTATGATACCAGAATTTGTAGGACGAGTTCCTATCAATGTTGCTTTGGATCTGTTAGATGAACATGCGTTAGTACGGATTCTTACAGAGCCAAGAAATGCAATTACAAAACAATATCGAAAGTTATTTGAATTAGATGGTGTAGAACTAGAATTTGAAAATGAAGCACTGTACGAGATTGCAAAACGTTCTTTTGAGCGAAAAACCGGAGCAAGAGGTCTGCGGGCAATTATGGAGTCTGTGTTAATGGATACGATGTATCGTGTTCCGTCTGATCCGACGGTATTAAAATGTATTATAACGAAAGATTCCGTAGATAAAACGGCAGAACCTGTCCTGTTATGTGCTGAAGATGGCAAACAGAGGAAGGCGGCTGCAAAACGCAGCAAGAAAATAAGCAATAACGAGATTGCTTAGGACGATGGGAAACAGCCGTGAAAGAAGCTGTTTCCTATTTTTTTAGAGATAGGAAAAGGGTATGATTTGCGCTAGAATGCGTAGAAATGAGGCTAAAAATGAGTGGATACACAAGAAAAATGCCCGTAGTTGCACTTCGAGGAATGACAATATTGCCGGGGATGTTGATCCATTTTGATGTGAACAGAAGTTTTTCAATCGCTGCTGTAGAAGAGGCGATGCGAACAAATCAAGAGGTTTTATTGATCACACAGAAAGATTCTGAAATTTCAGAACCTGAAAAGGAAGATTTTTATCAAATTGGTACAGTCGCAAGTGTAAAGCAGTTAATTAGGATGCCCGGAAATTTACTTCGGGTTATGGTCAGTGGAATAGAGAGAGGAAAATTGATTGATATACTTTCAAAAGATCCTTATTATTTGGCAGAGGTAGAAAGTTATTTACAAGAAGCTATAGAGCTGACACAGCAAGAACGAGAGGCGATGCTGCGAAGCATAAAAGACTTATTAAATGCCTATTTTAATGAAAATTCTCAAATGAATAAAGATATGATTCGACAGATGATGGGAGTCGATAACCTAGAGCGTATTGTAGAACAACTTGCAGTACAGATTCCTATGTCTATGACAGAAAGACAAAGCCTATTAGAAGAGTATGATTTTGTTTCCAGATATGAACAGCTCTCTACAATTTTAGCAAATGAGATTTCAGTGATTCGAATTAAAAAGGACATTCAAAATAAGGTAAAAGAGAAAGTTGATCAAAATCAAAAAGAGTATATTTTACGAGAACAGTTAAAAGTGATTCGAGAGGAATTAGGGGAAAATAATACAATAGCAGATGCAGATTTATATTTAGAACAGACAAAAGCTTTAATTGCTTCTAAAGAGGTAAAAGAACGTATCTGCAAGGAAATAGAACGATTTAAGACAGTGGCAAACAGTAGTTCTGAAAGTGCAGTGGAAAGAAGTTATATTGAAACGCTATTAGACATGCCTTGGGATAGGGCAAGTAAAGATAGAGAAGATATTGGATACGCAAGAAAAGTTTTAGAGGAAGAACATTATGGTTTAGAAAAAGTAAAGGAACGAATCTTAGAGTTTTTGGCAGTACGAACTTTGACAAAAAAGGGAGATGCTCCTATTATCTGTCTGGTAGGGCCGCCGGGAACTGGAAAGACATCAATAGCACGTTCGGTAGCCCGTGCTTTAGATAAGAAATATATTCGAATCTGTTTAGGCGGGGTACGAGATGAAGCAGAAATTCGGGGACATAGAAGAACGTATGTAGGGGCACTTCCGGGGCGTCTTGCAGATGCACTCCGTCAGTCAAAAGTCAAAAATCCATTAATGCTTTTAGATGAGATTGATAAGGTAAGTAGCGATTATAAAGGAGATACTTCATCTGCACTACTAGAAGTATTAGATTCAGAACAAAATTGCCATTTTGTGGATCATTACATTGAGATTCCGCTTGATCTATCAGAAGTATTATTTATTGCCACAGCAAATTCTATACAGACAATCCCTAAACCATTATTGGATCGTATGGAAGTGATTGAAGTCAGTTCCTATACCCAAAATGAAAAGTTTCATATTGCAAAAAAACATTTGATCAATAAACAGATAGAAAAGAATGGATTATCTCCTAAACAACTTTCTATCACAGATGGGGCATTAAGAAAAATTATTCTTGGATATACAAGAGAAGCAGGAGTTCGTACTTTAGAGCGAAAAATCGGTCAGATTTGTAGAAAAGCTGCGAGAGAGCTATTAGAACAGAAAAAAATAATAGAAGAAGAAACTGCAGCATGTATAGAAAAGAAAACAACGGTCAAAATTCGAGTAAATGAAAAAAAATTAGAAAATTATTTAGGAAAAATAAAGTATAGACAGGATCATAAAAATAAAGCGGATGAGATTGGCATTGTCAGAGGTTTAGCTTGGACAAGCGTAGGAGGAGATACTCTAGAAATTGAAGTTAGTACAATGAAAGGAAAAGGAAATTTTGAACTGACAGGACAGCTTGGAGATGTGATGAAAGAGTCTGCAAAAACAGGAATCAGTTATTTACGATCTGTCTGTAAAGAATATCAAATTCCTGAAAATTATTTTGAAGAACATGATATTCATATTCATATTCCAGAAGGGGCTGTTCCAAAGGATGGGCCATCTGCAGGGATTACAATGGCAACTGCAATGCTTTCGGCTGTTACAGAAAAAAAGGTACGTGCAGATATAGCAATGACTGGAGAAATTACATTACGTGGAAGAGTTCTTCCAATTGGAGGATTAAAGGAAAAGGTACTTGCAGCAAAAACGGCGGGAATTCGGGTTGTATTAGTGCCGGAAGAAAATAAAAGTGATATAGAAGAATTAGAGTCAGAGATTACAGAAGGAATTAAAATTCGGTATGTATCGACGATGGAAGAGGTACTAAGCCACGCATTAGCAGAAAAGAGGAAATCATGAATGTAAATCGGGTAAGTCTGGAAACAGTTTGCGGGATTACCAGTAAATTGCCTGAAAACACACTGCCAGAAATTGCTTTTGTAGGAAGATCAAATGTAGGAAAATCCTCTCTACTCAATGTATTAGTCAACCGGAGAGCTATAGCAAGGACTTCCTCTCAACCGGGAAAAACACAGACCATTAATTTTTATCGAGTAGAGGATCAGCTATATTTTACTGATCTTCCCGGATATGGATATGCAAATGTATCCTTAGAAATCAAACAAAAGTGGGGAAAGATGATTGAGAAATATTTAAAATCATCAAAACAACTACAGCAGATCTTTCTTTTGTTAGATATTCGTCGTATTCCTTCCGAGCAAGATCGAATGATGTATGAATGGATACTTTCTTATGGGGTGAAACCAGTTATCATTGTAACGAAATTAGATAAGATAAAGCGTAGTCAAAAAAATCAACAATTAAACCAAATCAGAACTTCTCTACATTTGTCACCAGAAATAAAAATGATACCATTTTCTGCACAGACCAAAGAGGGAAGAGAAGAAATTTGGACATTAATTGAAAATTGTCTGAAAAATTCTTATTCTGAATCAAAAGAGGCAGATATAGGAAAGGAACAAAAAAAAGATGAAGTGGATTAAGGAGATATTAAAAGGGGTTATTATTGGAATTGCTAATATTATACCGGGAGTAAGTGGCGGAACAATGATGGTTTCTATGGGGATTTATGATAAAATTATTGGTGCAGTGAATCAACTTTTGCATCATTTTATTCAAAGTATAAAAACGCTTTTGCCCTATGGAATTGGAATGATACTTGGGATTGGTGGACTTTCCTTTTGTATTGAATATTTATTTAAAAATTTTCCATTACAAACGGCTTTACTTTTTATTGGGCTGATTTTCGGTGGACTTCCAGTGATTTTAAGAAAAGTCAAAGGAAACAGAATAAATTTCTTAGAGGGTGGATTATTTCTTATATTTTTTGCCTTAATCATTGGAATGCAGCTTTTAAAAGAAGGAGGCAATGTAGAATTAAATTTAAGTATTGGACTTGTATTAAAACTTTTTCTACTTGGTGCCTTGACTTCCGCTGCAATGGTGGTACCCGGTGTCAGTGGTTCTATGATTTTAATGTCATTTGGATTTTATAATCCAATTATTGAAACGATCAACCAGTTTATTCGAAGCACTCTAGATGGAAAATTTTCAGAGATGTTTCACTGTGTTGGAATTCTCTTTCCCTTTGGAATTGGAGTTTTAGTGGGAATTTTTGCGATTGCAAAATTAATTGAATATTTGCTACATCGGTTTGAAAGACAGACTTATTTTGCAATTTTAGGTTTAATTATAGCTTCTCCAATAGCAGTTTTAATGGGGATTGGACTTGGTACAGTTGGTATAGTTTCTGTTCTTACTGGAATTGTTACCTTTGGTTTAGGTTTTATAGCAGCTTGGATGTTAGCAGTAAAATAGAAGATGAAAGGAGGAGGTTATGAAAAGTTTATTTTTAAAAAAGCTGTTGCTGCTTTGTGCGATTATGATAATGTTATCCTTTCTTGGATTCGGAATTGTTTTGATCTCAGAGAACGCACAAAAGGCACAGAATGAAAAAAAAGAATCTTCTGCTATGATTGTAACCTCCTTTGATCCAATATATGTTGCAGCATTAAATTTAGTAGATAGTATAGAAGGAGTACAAATACAAAATCTTACGGAAAATCACACAGGATGTTTACACGATTATCAGATAACTACAAAAGACAAAAAAGTATTAGATGCAGCAGATATTTTTTTACTAAATGGTGCAGATATGGAACATATTTTTGAGGATGTAATTGCTTCTTATCAAGAACTTACAGTAATTGATTCTAGTGAAGGAATTTCTTTACTGTCTAGTTCTGGACAACATGATCATCAAGATATGAATGGACATATTTGGATGAACCCTGAATATTACAGAAAGCAATTACAGACAATTAGTAAGGCATTACAACAGTTTGATCCAAAACATAAAAGTCAGTATAAAGCTAATTTAGAATTTTATGATCAAAAAGTTCAAAAGCTACAGGAAGAAATGACACTACTTACCAAAAAACTTAATGGAAAAGAAATTGTAATCTTTCATGAGGCGTTTGCCTATTTGGCACAAGCGTTAGGATTAACAGTTATATATACACTAGATATGGATGAAGAAACTTCTTTTCGTGCTGGAGAAATAGCACAGGTTATAGATAAGATTCGACTTTATAATGTAGAATATTTATGGGTTGAAGAACAGTTTACAAATTCTATAGCCAGATCAATAGCAGAAGAAACAGGAGCAAAACTTGTAATTTTAAGTACCCTGACGAATGAATCCAGTAAAGAGGAAATTCCAAAAGAAGCCTATCTAAATGGAATGAAAAGAAATTTAGAGAAAATTCAGATAGAAATGAAGGCAGGGGAGTAGAATGGAAAAATTAAAAATAGGAGCAGGTGCTTGTGGTTTTCATTGTATTAAAGTAAAAGATTTTTCTGTTCGAGCAGGGAGCACCATGTTATTAGAACATATCAATCTTCATATTCACTGTGGAAGACTGACGGTGATTATTGGACGTAACGGAGCAGGAAAATCAACATTGATCAAAGCAATGTTAGGTGAGATACACCATGAAGGAACAATAGAATTTCGAGATATTAAACAAAATGCTATTCGAAGATTACAAATTGGATATGTACCACAATACTTAAATATTGATAAGAATACGCCTGCAAGCGTTTATGATATGTTTGCTGCCTATATCAGTAAAATTCCTGTCTGTCTATATCAATCTAAACGGGTATATAAACAAGTAAAAGAACGTCTTTCTCTATTTGCTGCACAAGATTTAATTGACAAACAAGTAGGAGATCTATCAGGTGGAGAATTACAACGAGTTCTATTATCCATTGCCTGTACCCCCGTTCCAAATCTTCTTTTGTTAGATGAACCAGTATCTGGAATTGATAGAAACGGGATAGAGCTTTTTTATAAAAATATTGAAATGCTAAAAAGAAATTATGATTTGGCAATGATTTTAGTATCTCATGATCTTGAATTTGTTGAAAAATATGCAGATTATGTTATACTATTAGATAAGACGATTATACGAGAAGGAACTCCCGATAAAGTTCTTTCAAGCAGAGAATTTAAAGAAGTTTTTGGAAGTTCTAAGACGGCATGGGTAGGATAGGAAAGTGAGGAATAAGTTAATCATGAATTTTATGGAATATGATTTTATGAGAAATGGATTTCTTGCGATTCTTTTAATAGCACCACTATTTGGAATTCTTGGAACAATGATTGTCAATAATAAATTGGCATTTTTCTCGGATGCTCTTGGACATTCTGCCTTTACAGGAGTTGCAATCGGAGTATTGTTACATATTGCTGATACTAATTTGACTATGGCAGTATTTGCAATTATCTTTGCATTACTCTTAAACGCTATAAAACGAAAAGACAGTCTTTCTACAGATACTATTATTTCAGTATTTTCTTCCTTTAGTACCGCAATAGGATTAGTAATTTTATCATTAGGAGGACAATTTTCAAAATATTCTGCACTTTTAGTAGGAGATATTTTAAGTATCTCAAAAAAAGAACTTATCATTCTATTACTTGTATTTCTAGCAACACTTCTTTTTTGGGGCTTTTGTTTTAATCGTCTAGAAGCAGCTAGTCTTAATGTAAGTCTTGCAAAAAGTAAAGGTGTACCAGTAACTACAATCGAGTCTATTTTTGCAGTATTTATTGCTTTGATTGTTATGTTTTCTATTAAATGGGTTGGAATTTTATTGATCAATGCACTGTTGATTTTACCTGCGGCATCTGCAAGAAATATAGCAGGAAATATGAGAGAATATCATTTGTTTTCTATTCTCATTTCTTTATTTTCTGGTTTGCTTGGACTGGTGCTTTCGTATTTTTTAAATACAGCGACTGGACCTACTATTGTAATTATAGCGGCAGTGTTTTTTTTCCTAACTCTTTTGGCACATCCGTTAGTGAAAAATTAGTACTTGCCGATAAATTTAGAGTAGGTAATAAAAATGATTATCTGCTCTTAAAAAACAGTCACAGTATGGAGGCTAAATATGAGGGAACGAGGGATTTATGGAAAAATCATTGTTAATTTTTTACTTAATCTATTGATACTTGGCTTAGTTATCTTCTTAGGACCAAAACTACTTCGATTTTTCCTGCCATTTGTTATTGCATTTTTCATTTCTGCTATTGCAAATCCATTAGTAAAATTTATGGAGAAACGAATTAAGATTGTCCGAAAACATGGTTCAGCAATTATTATTGTTGTTGCGATTGCTGCAATTTGTGGGATAGCTTATATATTGGGTTCTTTAATAGTCAGTGAAGTAATTAAATTAATAAAAGATATTCCTAATATTGCAAAAGAATTATCAGGAGTTATTGAAAAAATTTCTGTTAGTCTTTCAAAATATGATACCTATTTTCCAAAAGGGGTAAGAGAATTTATAGAGGCTGCAAACGAGGGAGCAGAAACTTTTTTAGCAGGTTTATTTGAAGGAATTGAACTTCCTTCTATCACACAAGCAAGTGGTTATGTGAAGGGAATTGCAAATGGTCTTTTTATTACAATCATTACAATTTTGGCTTCTTATTTTTTTATTGCAGAACGAGATAAATTAGTATCTACTACAAAGAAACTTTTTCCAGAGTCTATCCAAAAAGGGTATCGAGTTATTGTTTCAAATTTTAAAAATGCAGTTGGTGGTTATTTTAAAGCTCAGTTTAAAATTATGTTACTGCTCATGATGATTATGTTTATTACCTTTTTGTTTATGAGAGTTAGCTATTCTTTTTTGATTGCATTTTTAATTTCCTTTATTGATTTACTTCCTGTATTTGGCACAGGATTTATACTATGGCCATGGGCAATTATTATGATAATTACTGGAGATTATGCAAGAGCAATCGTGCTTGTTATTCTTTATCTTGCCTGCCAGTTAATTAAACAGTTATTACAGCCGAAAATGGTAGGGGACAGTATAGGAATTTCACCATTATCTACTCTGATTTTTATGTTTATCGGCTATCGAATCAGCGGAGTTTTAGGAATGATTATTGGAATTCCAATCGGTATGGCTTTGATTAGTTTTTATCGGATGGGAGCATTTGATCGACTGTTTCGAGGAATTGAGATTATTGTAACAGATATTAATGAATACCGGAAATATTAAAAGTAGGAGGAATTATGATGAAGGATGAACGAGGGGATAACGAATATGTAAAAGAAACTTTTTCGGAACAAATTCAAGAAATTCTCACGGAATATAAAATAGGAAAAAAACCATTAGCCAGATTGTTAGGATGGGGTGAAACTACGATTATTCGGTATATGGAAGGAGATATTCCAACTACAGAGTATTTATCCAGATTAAAACAAATTCACTGCGATCCAAATTATTATTACAGACTGCTATTAGAAAATCGAGATAAGCTTACAAATGTTGCATTTAAAAAAAGCAGAAAAGCAGTGTTGGAAAAAATCATGAATAGTAAAATTAAGCTTTTAGCCCAATATATTATTAATTATTGTAATAGAGATATTACGATGTGGGCAGTTGAAACAATTTTATACTATTCTCAAATCCTTTCTCTTACCATGTATAATAAACCGATATTTGAAGAAAAATGTCAGATTACTTATAATATACTACCTTATGTAGAACTCTATGAGTATATGAAATTACATGGAATTTATATTATGGAAATCGAAGAAAATCAGATTAGTAAAGAAGAAAAATATATTATTCAGACTGTGATTAAGGCATTTGAATGGTATAATTTCAAAGCGGCAAGTGCTTTGCTGTTAAAAGAGCGAGAAGAGAGTGAAATGGAACAGTATCAAGATGAAGAGAAAAAGATTTCGCATGATAACTTCAGAGAATGTTATACAAAATTGTTTCAAAGTTATCAGGTTTTAAAACCTGAAGATTTTATTCCCTATGTATGGAATCGTATCAGCCGTTTAATGGAAGAAAAAAAGTAATATAAGTTTAAATTGCGGAAGTAGAACTTCATTTCTTAATTTCTACTTCCGCAAATACTAAACGATATCATTATTTTCGATTTGCACGTTTTCTCTGTAAAGGATCTAAAATTTTTTTACGAATTCGGAGACTTTTTGGTGTTACTTCTAACAATTCATCTGTTTCAATAAATTCAATAGCTTGCTCTAAACTTAAAATTTTCGGTGGAGTTAAACGGAGAGCTTCATCAGAACTAGAAGAACGCGTATTAGTAAGCTGTTTCTTTTTACATACATTTAATTCTACATCTTCTGTTTTTCCATTTTGTCCAACAATCATACCAGAATAAACTCGTTCTCCCGAACCAATAAAAAGAGTTCCCCTCTCTTGAGCATTGAATAGTCCATAGGTGATCGCTTCTCCTGTTTCAAAAGCAATTAAACTTCCCTGTTTTCGGTATTGAATATCTCCTTTATAATCACCATATCCATCGAAGGAAGTATTTAAGATACCATTTCCTTTTGTATCTGTCATAAATTCGCCACGATATCCAATTAGTCCTCTGGATGGAATAGAAAATTCCAGTCTGGTATAACCACTTCCCTTTGTGGACATCCCGACTAATTCACCTTTACGACTGCTCAATTTTTCAATAACAGAGCCAGAAAATTCGTCTGGAACATCAATATAGGCATGTTCCATTGGTTCTAATTTTTTTCCGTCTTCTGCTATCTTATATAAAACTTCTGGTTTGCTCACAGCAAATTCATATCCTTCTCTACGCATATTTTCAATTAAAACAGATAAATGCAGTTCTCCACGTCCAGAAACTTTAAAGGATTCAGTGGTATCTGTTTCCTCTACTCGAAGACTGACATCTGTATTTAATTCCCGAAAAAGGCGTTCTCTTAAATGTCTGGAAGTTACAAACTTTCCTTCCTGTCCTGCAAATGGACTATCATTAACAATAAAATTCATCGCAATCGTAGGTTCTGAAATCTTTTGGAATAAAATTGGTTCTGGATGTTCTGGAGAACAGATAGTATCTCCAATATGCAGATCGGAAATTCCGGAGATCGCTACAATCGCTCCGATTTTTGCCTCTGCTACTTCTGTCTTTTTTAAACCTTCAAAAACATATAGTTTGCTGACTTTAACACGCCGGTTCTTCTCTGGTTCATGGGCGTTTACAATTACAACATCTTGGTTTACTTTAATAGAACCATTATCTACTTTACCAATTCCAATTCTTCCAACATATTCATTATAATCAATTGTACTGACTAAAACTTGTGTTTGGGCATCTGGATCGCCTTCTGGAGCAGGAATATAGTCTAAAATAGTTTCAAATAGAGGTTTCATATTTTCTGGCTTGTCCTCTAATTCTAAAATAGCAATACCCGATTTGGCAGAAGCAAAAACAAAAGGACAATCTAATTGCTCATCGCTTGCATCTAGCTCAATAAATAATTCTAAAACTTCATCAATTACTTCTTTTGGACGTGCTTCTGGTCTATCTATTTTATTAATACATACAATAACAGGAAGATTTAGTTCCAAAGCTTTTCTTAAAACAAACTTTGTCTGAGGCATAGGGCCTTCAAAAGCGTCTACTACTAAAATCACACCATTAACCATTTTTAAAACACGTTCTACTTCACCACCAAAATCGGCATGTCCTGGAGTATCAATAATATTGATTTTGACACCTTGATAAATAACCGCTGTATTTTTAGCGAGAATAGTAATACCACGTTCCCGTTCAATATCATTAGAATCCATTACACGTTCTTCTACGACTTGGTTAGAGCGAAATACTCCACTTTGCTTTAAAAGTTCATCGACCAGAGTTGTTTTTCCATGATCGACATGAGCTATAATTGCAATATTACGAATATCTTCACGTTTCATTTTCATAAGGATTAACCCTCTTTCTTACAATAGAAAATCAGTAAATGCAGTCACTATCGGCTATTATAGATCAAATGACAGAGAATTTACAAGATTTTTTTCTAAGAAACCTGATTTTTAGTAAATTTAGTGCAGAAAGATAGAAGAGAAGGAAAAGAATTGTTTCCTTTCAATGAAAAGAGAATAGAAAGAGATTAAATGAAAATTTATTTTTTTATAAAATTTTTGTAGAAAGATGTTGTAAAAAATAAGAAATAAAATACAAAAAATACTTGATTTGTAAATAATTTACTAATATAATAAAGAGTATAAGAATAACCTATAAAGAGATAACATGAAAACAAACAAAAGGAAAAGAAGGGAGTCATACAAAATGACAGATAAAGTATTTGATAATAATCAAGTAAGTATTGCAGGAGAGGTTGTCAGTGAGTTTGTTTACAGCCATGATGTATTTGGAGAGGGATTTTATCTGGTTGATATTCGAATCAATCGTCTGAGTAATTCTGTAGATATTATTCCAGTTATGGTATCAGAACGTCTCTTAGATGTAAAAGAAGATTACCGTGGAAAGTTTATGGAGGTAAATGGTCAGTTCCGTTCCTATAACCGTCATGAAGAAAACAGAAATCGACTGGTGTTATCAGTCTTTGCAAGAGAAGTACTTCTTACAGATGAGGAAACAGAGGGACAAAAACCAAACTATATCTTTTTAGATGGATTTGTTTGTAAACCACCAGTATATCGCAAGACCCCTTTAGGGCGTGAAATTGCAGATATTTTATTGGCAGTCAATCGTCCATATGGAAAGTCCGATTACATTCCGTGTATTTGCTGGGGCAGAAATGCACGTTTTGCCGATAGTTTTGAAGTCGGTTCACATATTCAGGTTTGGGGTAGAATTCAAAGTAGGGAGTACCAAAAGAAACTAGATGAAGATGAATTTGAAAAAAGGATTGCTTATGAAGTATCAGTTAGTAAATTAGAATATTTAGAAACAGAAGAGGAGTAAAAAGCTATTATAAAGAAAAATTTAACAAAAGGATTAGGAGATGTTATAAAATTATTTTACAACATCTCCTTAAAAACTATTTATTCTGTTACATCACTCATCTGATACATTCCAGATTTTTTCCCAGATAAAAATTTAGCAGCTTGTACTGCGCCATTTGCAAAGATTTCTTTAGAATAGGCAGTATGTTTCAATTCAATTACTTCATCACGCCCTGCAAAGAGGATAGTATGCTCTCCGACAATTGTTCCACCCCGTACTGCACTGATTCCAATTTCATTTTTTTCTCGTTTATGTCGTTCTTTCGAACGATCATAAACATAGTGATATTGGTTATCTAAACTTTCATTGATCGCATCTGCTAGGGCAAGGGCTGTTCCAGACGGAGCATCTACTTTTTGATTATGATGTCGCTCTATAACTTCTATATCAAATCCTGCCTCTGTTAATTTTTTTGCAGCTTCTTGGACTAATTTCATCAGTACGTTGATTCCAAAAGACATATTGGCAGAACGAAGAATGGCTATCTCCTTAGAGGCATTTTCTATGGATATAATCTGTTCTTCATTTAATCCAGTTGTACAAAGTACAATAGGTAGAGTCTGCTTCTTTGCAGTTTCTAATAATTCTTCTAATTCCGAAGGAGAGGAAAAATCAATAATAACATCTGCCTTTATAGGACACTCTGAAATAGTCTTATAAACCGGATAAGAATTTTTTTGTTCTGTATTCCAATCTATGCCTGCCACAATCTCTGTTTCTAAATCCTGTTCTGCAATTGATGTAACGACTTGTCCCATCTTTCCATTACATCCACGCAATAGTATTTTAGTCATAATCTTGTTCTCCATTCTTTTTTGTTACGAAAGAAGTCCTACTTTCTCTAACTCTTGTTTCAAAACTATAGTATGTTCTGACTCCATTTCTGTTAATGGACTTCTTAAACCTCCAACTTCAAAACCCATTAAATTTAATGCCCGTTTTACTGGAATTGGGTTTACTTCACTAAATAGTGCTTTAATTAAAGGAAGATAGCGAAGTTGAAGATTTAAACTTCCCTCAATATCTTTTACAAGATAACGTGCAACAATCTCATGTGTGTCTTTTGGAGCTATATTAGAAAGCACAGAAATGACACCCTTTCCACCAATAGATAGCATTGGTACAATAAGATTATCATCTCCCGAATATAGATCCAGTCTTCCTTCACAAGCAGACATAGTTTCTATTGCCTGTTTAAGATCTCCAGTAGCTTCTTTCATCGCTACAATCTGATCTACATTTTTTGCTAGATAAGCAGCAGTAGACGGAAGAATGTTACAGCCTGTTCTACCCGGAATATTATAGAGAATTGCAGGAATCTGAATAGATTTTACTATTTGAGTAAAATGTTCGATCAATCCCTTTTGCGTTGCTTTATTATAATAAGGAGAAACTAAAAGTACAGCGTCTGCGCCAGCTTTATCTGCTTCTTGTGACAGATATATGGCTGTCTTTGTACAATTTGAGCCTGTTCCAGCAATCACAGGAATCCGTTTTGCTGTATGTGCTACTGCATAGCGAATACATTCTACATGTTCTTCATGTGTTAAAGTAGAAGACTCTCCAGTTGTTCCACAAATTATAATACTGTCTGTTCCATTTTCAATCTGAAAATCAATTAATTCTCCTAATTTCTCATAATTTACACTTCCATCTGTATGAAATGGAGTAATAATAGCCACACCTGCACCTTTAAAAATAGACATATGACACCTCCTAAAAATTTACATAAAAAAAGCCGAATTGATCGGCACTATGAATAGAGAATCTCCCCAATTCCACTTTTCAGTAGCACTCCATCAAAATTGATGACAGTGACAAACTTATTCAGCTTGCCCCCAGCACCAAAATTTGCAGGAAACTTTGGCACTTCGGCATCTGCACCTTTCCATAGCATGAAAAACCTGCACTTTGATATGCTATGTACTCTTTTTAGACGCACCTCTACTAAAACAACTTTTTCTTTATACTATCACTATATAATTAGAAAGTCAACTATTTTTATGTGAATTTACAGAACAAACATATGAAGCGATTTTATAGAAAATTTTTGATTGCACTACATACATAGACAGTAGAAACAACAAGCAAAAATAAATAAGCCTACCTTGTATTTAACGGGACACAGGTAAGCTTATTGCCAAATGTGAGAAGCCACTTTGTGGGTGGTATCCTCTTTTCTTAGTGTAAGTATAAAATCTGTTTTTTTCATCTTCTAAAGTCCCAACTACTTATATATTCTGTGATTTCTTTGGCATCCTTGCCATAGTTACTACTTATAAAAATCCTTTTTGTGGTTTCCTGTTCTAGTTTTCCACGTTCTGCTGCTAACATTTTAGAGAATCCACTTTCTGAATCTTGTTCTCTGTCTGAAGTATGATCCTGCATTCTTTGATTGTGCTGATACATCTTCTTAGATGGTTCTATACGTAATACTGGCTGAATTCTAAGCAAAACTTGAATACGATCTTCCATATTGTCCCCTCCTTGGTCTGATATAGTCGATTAACTAGTTCCTTTGTACTAATAATATCGGATAATTTATCAGATTTATTTAGATATATTTTCGATTTTGTCAACACTTTTCAAAAGTTTATTCTTTGAAATCTCTCTCTAAGAGATTAAAGACCATTAAGAAAGAATTTTCTTTCGCTAATTGGTTTGGAGTTCACAATATTTTCACAGTTTCTACTGTAAGTTTTCACAATTTTGCAGTATGATTGCAAAAGAATAGCTGTTTTATGCTGTATGAAAGCATGAAAAATAGTAACAAGGAGGAGAAATAGTGATTGAAGTCAAAAATTTAGTCAAACGATATGGAAACCATCTGGCAGTAGACCACCTAAGTTTTAAAGTGGAAAAAGGTCAGATTCTAGGATTCCTAGGCCCAAACGGTGCTGGAAAATCTACAACAATGAATATGATTACAGGATATATTTCAGCAACAGAAGGGGATATTGTAATTAATGGTTATAACATGTATGAAGAACCAGAAGAAGCGAAAAAGTGTATTGGATATTTACCAGAATTACCTCCCGTTTATCCAGATATGACTGTTTTAGAATATCTGTATTTTGCAGCACAATTAAAACAAGTACCAAAAGAAAAACAAAAGCATATGATTGATGAAATTATGGAAAAGACAAAAGTAACCGATGTTTCCAAACGTTTAATTAAGCAACTTTCTAAAGGATATAAGCAAAGAGTAGGATTAGCACAGGCATTGATAGGAAATCCAGAGGTTGTTATTTTAGATGAGCCAACTGTTGGATTAGATCCAATGCAGATTATTGAGATTCGTGATTTAATGAAGGAACTTGCTAAAAACCATACTGTCATTATCAGTTCTCATATTTTATCTGAGATCAATGCAGTATGTGATACCGTTTTAATTATTAATAAAGGAAAGATTGTACTATCGGATTCGACAGAACGACTATCAGAACATTTCAAAGGAAAGAATGATTTAACTTTAGAAGTAAAGGCAACAGAACAACAGTTAAAAGCAGCATTAGATCCTATTTCAGAGATTTCCAAGCTCCAAATAGAGGAAGGAGAAGAAAAAGGATTGATTCGTGTATTAGTGCAGGCAGTAGGAGAGTGTGATTTAAGAGAACGAATTTTTTTCACATTAGCAGAAGCCAAATGCCCAATTTATACAATGAGTATTAAAAAGATGAGTTTAGAGGATATTTTTTTAGAAATGACAAAAGAAGAGCCAGAAAAACAAATAAAACGGGGATTAAAACGCAGTATTTTATCAAGAAATCAAAAAAAGGAGGAAACAGGAAATGTTAGCGATTTATAAAAAAGAAATGCGTTCTTATTTTACTTCAATTATTGGCTACCTGTTTTTAGCCTTTTTTTTAGCTTTACTTGGATTGTATCATTATTTACAAAATATGTATGGAGGATATGCTAACTTTGGATATGCTCTATACGGAATGAGAATGTTTTTTATTTTATTAGTGCCAATGGTCACAATGCGTTTAATGGCAGAAGAAAAGCGACAAAGAACAGATCAGATGTTATTTACTTCACCTGTGTCAATTAGTGGAGTAGTATTTGCAAAGTATTTAGCAGTTTTATCGATGTTTGCTATAGTAATGATCATTAGCTGTATTTATCCATTTGTCATGACAAAGTATGGGCAAGTGAATTTAAAGCAAGCTTATATGGAAATTTTAATCTTTTTTCTGTTAGGTGCTGCTTATATGGCAATTGGACTATTTATTTCTGCTTTAACAGAAAGTCAGGCATTTGCCGCAGTGATTACTTTTGTTGTTGTACTTGTGACAAGTATCAGTAGTGGAATAGGAGGGATTATTCCATCTGATAGTAAAACAGGGTGGTTATTTTTTGCACTTTTATTTCTTATCTTTTGTTTAATCACTTATCTGATTATGAATCAAGCTACCATTTCTTTTATGATTGGTATTTTGGGAGAAATTGTATTAGTAGTGCTTTATTTTATAAAGCCGGGAATATTTGAAGGAGCAGTACAAAACTTTTTTGACTGTTTTTATATTCTTGGAAGATTTGATAACATTGTTTATGGAATTTTAGATGTTTCGGATCTCATCTATTATATCAGTATCAGTGGTTTATTTGTATTTTTAACCATACAGGGTGTCAAAAAAAGAAGATGGAGTTAATTAAAGGGGGATTAACATGGACGAAAAAGAAATACGAGAAGAATCACAGCAGATAGTAGAGGATATTTTAGAAAAGTCCGATCAGATAAAACAAGAAACACCACAAAAAAAACGCAGTAAAAAGGCAACTTTTCAAAGTCGAAAATTCAAAGGGGGAGCATATGCAACTGTCCTTTCGGTCATTGTTATTGTCCTTGTTCTCTTTATTAATCTGGCGGCTAAACAATTAAACTTGACTTTTGATTTAACCTCTCAAGGAAGATATAGCTTAACGGAAGAAACAAAAGAATTTTTAAAGGGAATTCAAGATGAGATTACAATTTATTATCTAGGCGAAACAGATACACAACTTGAATTATTTGAAAAGATTGCAAAGCAGTTTCCAAAGACATGTTCAAAAATAACATTAGAGTTTAAAGACATTGTTAAAAATCCAAGATTTGCTTCTCAATATACAGATGAAACAATAGAATATGACAGTTTTATCGTAGTAAATGAAACAAATGGTCGTTCAAAATATGTTGGATATTCCGATATGATCGTTCAGGAATTTAATTATTCTACCTATCAGTCTACTATTACAGGAGTTAATGTGGAAGGAAAGTTAGATGCCGCAATTCAATATGTGACAACAGAAGATCTGCCAAAGATCTATGTTGTAGAAGGACATGGAGAAGGAAGTGTTTCAAATGTCCTTAGTAGTCTACTTGCGGACTCAAATATTATGTATGAGACATTAAACACTCTAACTTGTGAAACGGTTCCAGAAGACTGTAATCTGCTCTATATCTATCAGCCACAGAGTGATTATACCAAAGAAGAAATCACTCTGATTAAAAATTATCTTACAGGTGGCGGAAACGCTGTTATTTGTGTAGATTATGTCAGTCAAACTCTCTCCAATTTTTCAGAATTATTAGGTTACTATGGAGTTTCTGTCACAGAAGGAATTGTAGTAGAAGGAAATTCTAATAATTTTATTGGAAACTATCCAAATCAGTTAGTTCCAACAATTGGAACGAGCGATTTTACAGAAGGAATTCGTGGAAAGAAATTTATTGTCAGTTCTGTAGCTTCTGGTCTTTTAACAAAAGAAGATATTAGAGATACTGTAACACTGTCAGGATTTCTTACTACTTCCGATCAGGCATATTCTAAGATAAATACAAAAGCTTCTACTTTATTAAAAGAAGATGGTGATATAGATGGACCATTTTATATTGGAGTATTAGCAGAGGAAAATTATAATGATATTACAACGAAAGTTGTTGTATACTCTGGAAGATATTTATTTGATGATAGTAGTTTAGCGACTTCCAGCTTTGGAAACAGTCAGCTTTTATTAAAAACGATTAATGAATTAGCAGGAGAGATAGAAACAATTAGTGTTAGAGCAACTTCCACTTCAGAAGAGATGATTAGTATGACCTCTGCCCAAAAGAATCGAAATGGTATTATAGTGACCGCAGTTTTGCCATTATTAATTCTTGGAACTGGCATTGCAGTAGTAATTAAACGACGCAGATAATCTCGAAAGAAAGGAAAAGAAATGGCAAGTAAAAGGAAGAAAAAGAATGGAGTAACGTTAGGAATTTTAGCGGTGATTTTACTTCTTATAATCTTATGTTATATTTTACTTATAAACCGCAATAAATCAAAAGAAGAAGAACAAGAAGATACCTCGATTGTACTAAATGATTATGAAACAGAAGAGGTAGAAGAATTTTTAATAGAGCAGGATAACAATACTTTGCATTTCATAGCAGCAGAAGAGGGTTTTGTAATAGCAGGAGAAGAAGATTTTCCGCTCAATGAATCGCAGGTAGAATTAATGGTAAATGCTGTAGCAAAACTTTCAGCAGAGGGTATTGTGACACAAGAACCAGAAGATTTAGAACAATATGGACTTTCTAAACCACAATTTACAGCAGAATTAAAATTAAAAGATGGAACAAGTATCACGTTATGGATAGGAGATACCCTGCCATCTAATTCTTCTAGATACGCAAAATTAGATGGTTCGAATGCAGTCTATAAAATTAGTTCTTCTGTGCGATCTTATTTAGAGAAAACAAAAAAAGATCTTATTCAGGCGGATGAATTACCAACCATATCTGGGACAATTCAAACTATTAAAATAGAAGATATAAAAGGTACAATAAGATTATTTTATGAAGAGAATAATGAATTAGATCGAAGCGGTTCAAATGTAAATCCGTGGGTGATAGAAGGATCAAATGGAAAAATGTCCGCAGATACTTCGGCTGTTACAGAACTGTTAGATAGGTATAAAAGTTTTTCTACAATAGAATGTGTGGATTATCGAAAAGAAAATTTTGAACAGTATGGACTATTAAATCCTGTGAAAGCACTTAGAATTTTTTATTTAGAGGAAACTTCACAAGAAGAAACAATAGAGGAAGAAAGTGTACAAAAAGAAATAACATTATATTTTGGTTCCCAGGATGAGAATGGAAATTATTATGTTCGTACAGAAGATTCTGTATTTACGTATCTTATGTCAGAAGAAACCGTAAATTCTCTACTTTCACCTGATTTAGAATCTTTAATAGATAAATATGCGATTAGAGTAAATATTAATACCGTAGAAAAAATTTCGATTACCTATGGAAAAGTAACACATACAACAGAAATAAAAAGAACAGAAATAAAGACAGAAGATGAAACGACACAAACAGAAGATAATTTTATTTTGGATGGGAAAGAATTTGGAGATGATAGTAAATTTCGTACTTACTATCAAAAACTGATTTCACTTCAAGGAAAGGAGATTTTAGAGGAAGCTGTTAATTTGACAGAAGAACCAGTACTAAGTATACAAATAGAACGAAATACAGATAATTTTTCAATACTGAAAGCAGAATTTTTCCCATATGATAGTAGTTATTATATTATGCAGTTAGAGGGAACGCCAAAATTTTTGATTGATATGAGAGATGTGCAGACTTTTATTGATGAAACGAATAAAGTTTTTTCAAGGTAACACTTAAAGCCCATGATATCCTATACTTGACAAACAGCAAAGCAAAAGATATACTATGCAAAAGTAAAGAAAGTGAGGGCTGATATGGGCGAAAATAGAAAGAGAATTCTGACAGGAGACAGAACAACAGGAAAACTTCATTTAGGACATTATGTAGGAAGTCTGTCTCAGCGTGTAAAACTTCAAGATGAATATGATACATTTATTTTGCTTGCAGATGTACAGGCATTAACTACCCATTTTGAACATCCAGAGCTTATCAGCGAAAGTATTTATGATGTAGCAATGGATAATCTTTCTGTGGGTTTAGATCCACAAAAAGTAACATTTTTTCAACAGTCACAGATTAAAGCGATTGCCGAATTGACAGTATTTTATTCTATGTTAGTCAGTGTCAATGTACTAAGGCACAACCCAACGATTAAAACAGAAGTAAAACAATATGGTTATGATGATATTACCTATGGATTTTTAGGATATCCAGTAAGTCAGGCAGCAGATATTACTTTTTGTAATGCTGATTTAATTCCAGTAGGAGATGATCAACTACCACATATTGAGTTAGCAAGAAAATTAGTCCGTCGGTTTAATGAGCTATATGGAGATACACTTCACGAACCAAAAGCAAAGCTAAGTGATTGTCCAAGATTGATGGGATTAGATGGAAATGCTAAAATGGGAAAAAGTTTAGGAAACGGAATTTATCTTTCTGATGATGCTAAAACAGTGTCAGAAAAAGTACGTTGTGCAGTAACTGATCCAGAGCGAATAGCAATTAAAGATCCGGGACATCCAGACATTTGTGTCATAAATAAGTATCATAAGATCTTTAATGAGCCAGAACATGAATCAATTTGTGAAATGTGTAAAAGTGCAAAGGTTGGTTGTGTTGCCTGTAAGAAAAATCTAGCAGAAAAATTAAATAATCTTTTAGATCCATTCCGTGAAAGACGGGCTTATTATGAAGAACATCGAAATGAAGTAAAAGACATTATTATGACAGGAAGTAAAAGAGCCAACCAAATTGGCGAAGAAACCGTGCGGAAAGTAAAGACAGCAATGCACATAGAACTTTAGACTTCTGCCGGTTCAGATAGAATTTTTAATATCTGAATCGGCAGTTTTTTTGTCTTTTGGCATACTTTTTAAGAGTAGGAATATAGTGTAAGGACAAGAATTTACCTAAGATTTATAAAAGGCAGGAGGAGAGATTATGAGAGGAAAACGCCTAAGATGGTATGGGTTAATAGGGATTATTGGGATGATCGCAGTCTTACTCCTTATTCGTACTCTCCCAAACTTGTTTCAAAAAGAAGAAAAAGAGATACAGGGAGAAAAAAACGATCCAATGAATTTAGGAGAGGCAATTTCCAGAATAGATGCCTATCGGATGCTTAGCTTCTTACTTTATGATCAGACAGAACGAAAAAAGCAATTATCAGAAGAGTCTGTTTTTACTGATTTGACAATAGAAGAGGAGGCATATGAATATTTTTGGATTTCCAGAAAAGCAGGTTTTTTTAGCGAAGAGATAAAAGAAGCCAGACCAAAAGAAGCTATGACCTGTGGAGAATTTCGAGATGCCCTATTTGCCTTATGTAAAAATGATTTATTTTCCTATGCCGATCTTTTACCTAATCTTCCTGATCGTCTAAAGACAGTACAAGAAAAAGATGAACTGTTACTGTCAGAGTTTCTTTTTTTATATCAAAGTCTATTAAAACAATTAGAAACGAATCTTGGAAAAGAAAATCCAATCAAGGAGCTAGAAGCTTATATTTTAGCAGAAGAATCTATGATAGAGGATGCCAAAGAAGATGCCAAAGAACGTAAACAAAATCCAACTAAAAAAGTTTTAATCTATAGTTCTGAAGGAAAAACATTAGAACTTTCTTTTTGTAGAAATTATTTAAAAATTTGGGATACTCCTTTAAAAGATGAGGGACTGTTTACAGAGTTAGTTTCAACTCAATATCTGACAGCACAGGATTGTTTAGATCGTACTCTACGGTTTCTTGTAAGAGGAAAAGAAATTATTTGCTGCATTGGAGAAGGCTCTGGAGAAACAATATTATATAATGCCTTAATCCAATCGGGGACAGATACTAATTTAACTTTTTATGCAGAAGGAATTTTACGACAGACACAAGTTCAACTGCCCCTATCAGAAGAAATTTCGAGTACAATTGGAGATATTACATTAACAAAAGGAATTGTTACAGCTGTTACCATAAAACCAGAAGTAGTAAATGGAAAGGTTTTAATGGCAGATAAGAAACAGATTGAAGTAGAAGGGTATGGAAGGTTGCCCCTAGATGAAAATTACCGAATCTATAAAATCTATGGGGAACTGAGTATGGAGCAGACGAGCAGTATTTTAGTCGGTTATACAACTACAGATTTTGTTGTAGCAAATGGAAAAATTTGTGCAGCATTAATGAAAGAAAAGATTCGTGCAGAAACGATTCGGGTTTTAATTAAAACAACAGGATATACTTCAAATTATCATGAAAGTGTTACTTTGACAGCAAATAGGGCATTTCATGTAACGTCAGAAAATAAAACTACAGATTATGAAAAAGGAGAAAATCTGACTTATACTGCTGAACAGATTGAAAAAGAAGGAGGAAGAATTCGGATTTTTATGGATTCTGAAAATGGGAAAATTTCCTTAAATTCAGTAAAAAGAGCATATGGAATACCAGCATATCGTGGAAGTATTGAATTGGCCTCAGATGAAAATGGAATTTTAATAGTCAATGAACTGCCATTAGAGGAATATCTCTATGCAGTAATTCCAAGTGAAATGCCGACTTCCTATGGAATGGAGGCATTAAAGGCACAGGCAGTCTGTGCCAGAAGTTATGCGTATAATCAATTAATTGCAAACCGTTATAGTGCTTATGGTGCTCATGTGGATGATAGTGTAAATTGTCAGGTTTATAATAATTCATCAGAAAATGAAACGTCAATTTTAGCAGTAAAAGAAACCTATGGAAAAGTAGCGGAATATGCAGGAAAAATTATTACTACCTATTACTTTTCAACTTCTTTTGGTCATACTGCAAATGTAGAAGATGTATGGGAAAGCGGAAATCCAACTGCCTATTTAACAGGAAGTCTACAAAATGATTCTGATACAAAAGTAGATCTGACAAAAGAAGAAGCATTTCGAAATTTTCTTTTTTCTGATACAATTTCCTCTCAAGAGGTAAAAGAGGTAATTAAAACATATGATAGTGATATTAGTTGGTATCGTTGGAAGGTAACAATTTCGGCAAAGGATCTGTCGAAACAGGTAGAAGAAAAATTAATAAAGCAATATCAGGCAGGAAAAAGTCAAATTTTGACCAAAGTATCAGAAAAAGAAGCAAAACAAAAAATGGAAAATGAAGAAGGTCTTATATTATATAAAGTAGGGAACGAAACCTATTTAAGCTGTAAGCCAAAAGAAATTGGAACAATTCAAAAAGCAGAAATTATAGAGCGTGGAGCAGGCGGAATTGCTCTTAGTTTACGATTGACAGGAACAAAGGAAACCGTCTTAATACGTTATCAGACGAACATTCGTACTTTGTTAGCTCCGAATAATGATATTTTATATCGACAAGATGAAAGCCAAAGTAAGGGAATGAGTCTGTTGCCAAGTGCATTTATTGCGATTGATCCTGTAACAGAAGACGGTGAGGATGCCTTTTTAATTACAGGAGGAGGATATGGACATGGGCTTGGTATGAGCCAAAATGGAGCAAATACTATGGCAAAGGAAGGCAAAAGTTATGAGGAAATTTTAAAACATTTTTATCCAGATACTGGGCTAGAATTTTTATATGATGATTTAAAGTAAAAAAGTTAAGATCTTTTGTCTTTCCGGCTATGCAATAATTTATGAAAGGCGTCTTTTACAATAGGGTTAGAAAAAACGGCATTGACTTCTGCACCAATAAACATCATATACATACAAGCATATAACCACAACATACAAAGCACGACAGCGGCTAAACTGCCATATGTACTTGAGTAATTTCCCATATTATCGATATAATAAGAGTAAAGATAAGAAAAGCCCATCCATCCAGCACTTGTAAGAATTGCTCCGGGTAATTCCGAAAAAATAGTAGATTTTCGATTTGGAAGTATAATATAAATTAATAAAAAGAAAAGTAACAACA
Source organism: uncultured Lachnospiraceae bacterium (assembly GCA_910586015.1). Taxonomy (GTDB): domain Bacteria; phylum Bacillota; class Clostridia; order Lachnospirales; family Lachnospiraceae; genus MGBC140009. Next base: position 34,370 of record CAJUGJ010000004.1, on the reverse strand, counting down.
CACAAAAACCCACAACAGTTCTTAAACTTATAATTAACAAAGCAAACTCTGTAAGGATTGGAAATTTTTTAGTAAAGAAAAGGGTCAATTTATTTCCAAAAACAAAAACTATCAAAAGAGCAATAATTAAGATTGCAAATCCAACTGTATAAATCGCAGACCAAAAACGTAAAACAAAATAATTTCTAGTTTCTTTATGATTATATACAGAGTTTAATCCACGGACAATAGCTAAAAATCCTTTAGAGGAAGACCAAAGAGCAGCAATTACAGTAATAGAAATCAAGGTTCCACTAGTGGCAGCTTTTGTTTCATTAATAATACTCACAATTAGATCATTAATCGTTTCTGGAAAGACCTGCATACAAAGGTCAGCTAATACAACATCTGTTACAGGAACATATTTAAGTAATGTCAATAAAAACATTAAAAAAGGAAATGCAGAGATGATTACAAAAAAAGCTGCTTGTGCAGAAAAAGCATTAATAAAATCATCTCTTAATTTTCTTGAAAAGGTCTGTATTAAACGAATAATAGATAATAACATACTTTTATGCTCCCATTCTCTTATTTTAGATTACGACAATAATAGGAATAGTATACCATAAGAGATAGAAGTTTGTATAGAAAAAAAATAAATATTTATTGACTTTTTATTTTCTCTATGCTAGAATAAATAAGCTGTGATTTAAAATCACATTTACAAAGCAGAGTATCCACTCTCACCCTCAGCATGATGTTTGTCATAGTAAAAGGGTTTCTGATATTTTTTTATACGCAATCAGAAGGTGGATAGCTTATGCTGTTCACCTTATTTTATTATAATAACCTATGGAGGTGTAGCAACTATTAGCGAGTTAATGATTAATGAGCAGATCAGAGACAAAGAAGTTCGCTTGATCGGGGAAGACGGACAGCAACTAGGCGTTATGGCAACAAGAGATGCCTTAAAGCTGGCACAAGATGCAAATCTGGATTTAGTAAAGATTGCACCAACGGCAAAACCGCCAGTATGCAAGATTATTGATTATGGAAAGTATCGATATGAGTTGACTAGAAAGGAAAAAGAAGCAAAGAAAAAACAAAAGATTACTGAGGTCAAAGAGGTACGTTTATCTCCTAATATCGATGATAATGACTTGAATACGAAGGCAAATCAGGCGAGAAAGTTCATCACCAAGGGAGATAAGGTTAAAGTTGCTCTTAGATTCCGTGGAAGAGAAATGGCTCATATGCAGGCAAGTAAGCGGATTCTGGATGATTTTTTTAAAAAGATTGAGGACATTGCAGTTATCGAGAAGCCAGCTAAATTAGAAGGAAGAAACATGATTATGTTTCTGACTGAAAAAAGATAAAAACATAATACAAGATAGAATCCGGCAATGCACAGGAAAGATTTTAGTAGGAAGATTTAAGGAGGAAGTATCATGCCGAAGTTAAAGACAAACAAAGCAGCAGCAAAACGTTTTTCAAAGACCGGTACAGGTAAATTAAAGAGAATGAAAGCAGGAAAACAGCATATTTTGACTAAGAAATCCACAAAGACAAAGAGAAATTTAAGAAAATCGACTATGATGGATAAGACAAATGAGAAAAATATGAAGAAGATTTTACCATATCTTTAATTTTCGGTAAGAAGGAGGACGTAAACAATGGCAAGAATAAAAGGCGGCTTAAACGCAAGAAAGAAACATAATAGAATATTAAAACTCGCAAAAGGTTATCGTGGTGCGAGAAGTAAGCAATATCGAGTTGCAAAGCAGTCTGTAATGCGTGCATTAACTTCTGCTTATAAGGGACGTAAAGAAAGAAAAAGACAATTTAGACAACTTTGGATCGCAAGAATCAATGCAGCAGCAAGATTAAATGGAATTTCTTATTCAAAGTTGATGTATGGATTAAAATTAGCAGATGTGACAGTAAACAGAAAGATGCTTTCTGATATGGCGATCAGTGATCCAGAAGGATTTAGTGCATTAGTAGAACTTGCAAAAACAAAAACTGCATAAATAAAAAGAGAGTGGAACAATTATGAAAATGTTCCACTCTTTTTTATATTAATTTATACTAAAATCCAAAGTTTCCAAAGAAATCTTCAAAGAAGTCCTCGATTGAATTTTTATTATTGTCCTCTGGCATAGAATTGTCCGGAAGTTTAGTTGGCTCAGGTTTAACCGAATCGTTTGGTCTGTCGGAATTATTAGAGTCGGTTTTACTAGAATCATTATTTAATACAGTTGCCTGACTTAATATGACATCTGTAGTATGTTCTTGATAAGAACCATTTTCAAAACGGGAATACGTAATAGTAACAGTTGTTCCATATCGATAGGAATTAATTGTTTTTTGAAGCTGTGCTCTAGTTGTAATAGAAGAACCATTTACAGCAGTGATAATATCACCAGCAATTAAACCACCTTTTTCGGCAGCACCATCTTCTAATACATCTTTTACATATACACCCATTGGCCAGTTATAGGCAGAAGCAATTTCAGTAGTAATATCTACATCAGAAAGTCTGATTCCAAGATATCCCTTTTCATCATCGGTTAAAATTTCACGAGTCATAAGATCACTTACAATAGGAAGTGCTTTGGAAATAGGGATAGCATATCCAATACCTTCTACCTTTGTTCCAGAAATTTTAGCAGAGTTAATTCCAATTACTTCTCCTTTGATATTGAGTAATGCACCACCACTATTTCCGGGATTAATTGCTGCATCTGTCTGTAAAACAGTCAAAGTAGTACCAGTATCACTATTTTTAATCTCACGGTCTTTTGCACTGATCCAACCAACCGTTGTACTTTGGCCATTACCTAAAGCATTACCAATAGCAATAACCATATTTCCAACCTTTACATCATCTGAGTTACCAAGAGTAGCTATAATGATACTATCTTTTGTTTTTTGAGATAAGTCAGATTTTTTCACTGCAATGACAGCTAAATCAGAAGAAGGATCAGAGCCTTTAATATAGGCTTCGGCTGATGTTGTATCAATAAAAGATACAGAAATGGAGGAAGCTTTGTCTACCACATGATCATTTGTGGCAATTAGATATTCTTTGTCATTTTCTCCAATAATAATACCTGAGCCACCTCCTTCTTGTGTATAAGAGCCATAAAAATAATTATTGCTTACAAATTTACTTGTGATGGAAACAGTGGCAGGAAGCGTTTTTTCTACAATAGCCGAAACGTCGGTATAAGAGGTATCCACATCTTTCATCACCTTTGTAACAGAAAGAGTAGTATTTTGGTTTGGTATCTGTAAAGAATCATTTCCATATTCTATATTAGATTGCTGTAAAGATGGTAAAGCATTTGGGTTAAAATGATAGTAAATTTTATTAAATCCTAAAAATACGCCTCCAGCTACAAATCCAAATAGTGCTGCTTTCCCAACAAACGCTAAGAACTTTTTAGAACCTTTTTTCTTTTTCTTTGGAGGTTCTACAGGAATTGCCCCATTAGAATATCCTGTGTAGGTCTGTTGATATCCATTTGGATTATCCCAAGCGTCTTGTGACTGCTGCTCGGAAAAGTCTTCTTTTGGAACAGAGGTAATAGTTGTTGGTGTCAACTCCTGAGTTGTTGTTTGAGGTTGTATTGAAGATTGTTCCGAAGAAGAATTCGATGCCTGTTCTTCCCAAAATGTATAACCATTTTTTGTTTCATCTGACATAAAAAATGCTCCTTTCTATATTCCAATTTATACCATATTGTTTGCAAGAAATGTAATTTTTAAATTTTATACTTGCATAATTGAAAGATTTGGATATAATCTTGTTAAGTGCTTTTCTTGTTTCTGAAAATCAGTGTATCAAGTGATTGTGATAAGTCTGTGAAAAATTATTTAAAATTTTCGTAATTGTAGATTTTTGATGATATACTACAAAGAATTTATGAAAAAATTAAGAAATTGCTAATTGTGTATTATTTTAAAATAAGGTATGATAAATAAAGTCGTAAAGAGAGGTTTTACGATATGAGAAAAAATGAAAAATTGATCAACCGACTCTATATGTTTTTAGATCTTTTTCTTATTGTTATATGTTATAGTGGTTCGTATTATTTACGTTTTTTTGTTTTGCAGAAATATTCCATGTTTCAACTGGGAGAAAATGAAAGATATTATCCTTTCTTTGTGTATATTAAGTATCTATGGGCAATGATTCCGGCATTTTTAGTATCTTTTTCAATCTGTGGTGTATATAAACAGCGAGCAAGAAGTAGCAGACAAAAAGAGATGTTTTTACTCTTTACCGGAGGCATGTTAAGTATTTTAATTTATATAGCGTATTTATTCTGGACAAAGGAAATAGATATATCAAGAGGATTTTTAGGAATATTTTTTTCTACAAACTTTTTAGCAGAAACAGTTTATAGAGAAATTATTTCAGGAGTTTTAGGACATTTTCGACGAAAAGGATTAAATCAAAAACATATTTTAATGATAGGATATAGTTATACAGCAGAAGGATATATTGATCGTATTATGACAAATCCAGAGTGGGGATATCATATTTATGGTATTTTGGATGATACAATGGTTTTAGGAACTCGATATAAAAAAGTATCTGTTGTAGGTACAACAGCAGAGTTACAGACTTTTTTAGATAAAAATGATTTTGATGAAATTGCGATAACCCTTAGTATTGATGAATATTCAAAATTAAAACACTTGGTTGGTATCTGTGAAAAATCAGGTGTCCATACAAAACTGATTCCTGATTATCATGAAATTATACCAACGATTCCGGTTATGGAAGATATGGACGGGCTTCCTGTAATTAATATTCGAAATGTTCCATTAAGTAATTTATTCAACCGTTTTTTAAAGCGATGTATGGATGTTTTAGGGGCAGTAATTTGTTTAATGATTGCTGCAATTCCTATGTTAATTGTAGCCATTATTATTAAGGCAACCTCGCCAGGACCTATCATTTTTTCTCAGATTCGGGTGGGATTACACAATAAAGAATTTAAAATGTATAAATTTCGTTCTATGGAAGTACAAAGTGAAGGAAAGGAAAAAAGTGCATGGACAACAAAACATGATCCAAGGGTGACAAAGATTGGGAGAATTATTAGACAGACAAGTATTGATGAACTTCCTCAATTATTTAATGTTTTAATTGGAAATATGAGTTTAATTGGCCCAAGACCAGAACGCCCGTTTTTTGTAGAGAAGTTTAAAGAAGAAGTGCCACGTTATATGATAAAGCATCAGGTACGACCAGGAATGACAGGGTGGGCACAAGTCAACGGTTATAGAGGAGATACTTCAATTCGAAAAAGAATTGATTGTGACCTGTATTATATTGAAAATTGGACAATTGGATTAGATATGAAAATACTGTTTTTGACCATATTCAAAGGATTTATCAATAAAAACGCATATTAAAATACAAGTTTGTGTCTGTGTGATATCCACAGACTTGAGATATATATTATTTTACAAATAAAGAGTCACACAGAAATGAGGAGAAAAATGAGTGAGGAAAAGGATAGAGAAGAAAAAAAATACGAAGAAATCTGTTATTTATGTAAACGACCAGAGAGCAAAGCAGGAAAGATGATCCATATCCCAAATAATATTAGTATCTGTCAAGATTGTATGCAAAAAACTTTTGATATGATCAATAAAAACGGAACAAATTCTTCATTTGAGATGCCAATGAATCCAGCAATGCTTAATTTTATGTTTCCTTCGCAAGATTACCAAAATCAAAAAGTAAAGAAAAAGCAGCCAAAAGAGGCAACAAAAGAAGCAAAAGATGTACAGGGGAAATTAGATATTAAAAAGATACCTGCACCTCATATCATCAAAGGGGAATTAGATGAATTTATTATTGGACAGGATTATGCTAAAAAAGTAATCTCAGTTGCGGTTTATAATCATTATAAACGTGTTATGTCAGAAGAAAATTCATCAAAGGAATCCGTAGAAATTGAAAAGTCAAATATGCTTATGATTGGTCCAACAGGATGTGGAAAAACATATCTAGTACGAACCTTGGCAAAGCTATTAAATGTTCCACTTGCAATTACAGATGCAACCTCGCTAACAGAAGCAGGATATATTGGAGATGATGTAGAAAGCGTAATTTCCAAATTGTTGGCAGCGGCGGATAATGATGTAGAAAAAGCAGAACATGGAATTATCTTTATTGATGAGATTGATAAGATAGCAAAAAAAAGAAATACCAATAGCAGAGATGTGAGTGGAGAATCTGTTCAGCAGGGATTACTCAAGCTCTTAGAGGGAAGTGAAGTAGAAGTTCCAGTAGGAGCTACCAATAAAAATGCAATGGTTCCTTTGACTACAGTAAATACAAAGGATATTTTATTTATCTGTGGAGGAGCATTTCCAGATTTAGAAAATATTATAAAGACCAGACTAAATAAAAAGTCGTCTATGGGTTTTTTTGCAGATCTAAAAGACAAATATGACAATGAAAAGAATCTGCTTCAATATGTTACAGTAGATGATTTAAGAGAATTTGGAATGATACCAGAATTTTTAGGTAGACTTCCAATTGTTTTTACACTACAAGGACTCACAAAAGAAATGCTGATTGATATTTTGTGTAAACCGAAAAATGCAATTTTAAAGCAGTATAAGAGATTGTTAGAGATGGATGAAGTAGAATTATTATTTGATGATGATGCTTTAGAGGTAATTGCAGAAAAGGCGTTAGAAAAGAAGATGGGTGCTAGAGCATTAAGAGCAATTATTGAAGAATTTATGTTAGATATTATGTATGAGATTCCAAAAGACGAAAACATTGGAAGAGTAACTATTACAAAAGACTATTTGGAACATAAAGGAGGACCAGTAATTGAAATAAGGAAAACAGCAGGAATTCCCCGCATTGGAACTACTGCTGGAATGGAAGGATAGATGAGGTTAAAAATGAAGAAAAGCAGAAGTAAAAGATTTTGTATTTTAGCAGTATGTATGACAATGCTGTTTATGACGACCGGATGTAATCGTCTGAAAGAAACCAATGCAAAAGAAGAGAAGATGGCTTTTGCAATGCAGCAAGAGCATCAAATCGTAGATCAAATAGCATTTCCAGACTCAGATGATAATAATAATCCGACAGGAACAGATCCAAATATAGATACTTCAAATGAAAATAATCCAACAGGAACAGATCCAAACATAAGCGATCCAAATGGAGTAACTCCAACAGGAGGAAGTATTCCCGCAACTTCCTATGAAAATGTAACAGAAAGTGTAGCTGCTTTTCTTTCTACACTGCCATTAGCACAAGAAGGAAACTGGGTAACAGGAGATGGAGGGCTGGATACATACTTTTATTTACAGATAGATGAGCGATGGGCAGAAAAGTATTATGGTGGAACAGATACAATTGCAAAGTATGCGTGTGGGCCAACTTGTATGTCTATTGTGATTTCTAGTTTGACAGATATTCGTATTGATCCAGTTCAAATGAGTACATGGGCAAAGAATAATGGATATTGGTTTGATAAGAGTGGTTCTCTTCATTCTCTGATTCCAGATGCAGCAAAAGCTTTTGGATTACAAGCAGAGGGAGTGGAGAATACAGCACAAGCTTCTGCAAAATTAAAGAAAGCATTAGAAGATGGAAAGTTTGTGGTTGCCCTGATGGGAAAGGGACAGTTTACACAAAGTGGACATTTTATTGTACTAAGAGGTTTAACAGAAGATGGAAAGGTTTTAGTAGCAGATCCTGCAAGTCAGGATCGAACAGATAAGACATGGGAGCTTTCTACCATTATAGAGGAAGCTAAGACATGGGCAGCGGCAAATGGCCCATTTTGGATAATTTCAAAAACAACATCTGAATAGGTGGAAAAAAACCTGCATATCTTTATAAAAAATAGAATGCAGGTTTTTTTATGGTACAGATGCAACAAAATGAAGAAAAAGATTGTCGGGAAATAATTTTATCAGAGAGTACAGGAGATTATTTTATTCGATTTGATGGTGGTATAGAGTTGGCACAAGAACGCTTTCAACCAGATTGTATTGAAGTAATTAACTCCAAATTTGCTGTTTTATATTATAAGCTTTCTGAAATAGAACAAAGAGAGTTTCGTCAAAGACGATATCGATATCCAGCATTTCCAAGATGTTTTACCCTTCAAGATCGTTCTAGTATGGAAGCAGCAGGAATTAATAAGGTTCATAGACAGCCATACCTAGATTTATTAGGACAGGGAGTATTAATCGGTTTTATTGATACAGGTATTGATTATACAAATGAACTATTTCGTTATGCGGATGGAACATCTCGAATTGTATCTATTTGGGATCAAACAATACAAACTGGAACACCCCCGCCTAGACTGTATTATGGGACAGAATATAAAAGGGAAGAAATTAATAGAGCATTACAATCAGAAGATCCGCTTTCTATTGTTCCTACACAAGATGAATCGGGACATGGAACATTTATGGCAGGAATTGCTGCTGGAAATAATGATCAGGAACATGATTTTACAGGGGCGGCTCCTTTATCAGAAATTGTTATGGTAAAACTAAAACCTGCAAAACGACTGGTAAGAGAATATTATTTTATTCGAGAAGATGCAGAATGTTTTCAGGAAAATGATATTGCACTTGGAGTGCGCTATTTATTAGATGTGGTTAGAAGAGAATTAAAACCTATGGTTATTTGCATCAATCTTGGAACAAATATGGGTGGACATGATGGAAGTGGTGTTTTGGATCAGGTTTTAAACGATATTGCAGATACAAATTGGATCTGTGTTGTAACAGCATCTGGAAATGAGGCCGGATATCGAACACATTATAGATATGTAGACAAAGACTCGGAGAGATTTAAAGATGTGGAGATGCGAGTTGGATCAAATATTCAGGGCTTTTCTTTAGAATTTTGGGCAGGAAAGCTTCAGCAGTATTATTTAGAAATCATATCTCCAAGTGGAGAAATTTCAATTCGAGTTGGTCAGAGAGAAGATGAAAATGAAGAAATTCGGTTTTTGTTTGATCGAACTATTGTTTTTGCAGATGCGATCAGTACAGGAATGTTTAGTGGAGATCAATTAATCTTGCTTCGGTTTGAACGCCCAGCAGCAGGAATTTGGACACTAAGATGTTATCCAAGAAGAAACGTAAAGGGATATTTTGACATTTGGCTTCCTATACAAGAATTTTTATGGGGGGAGATGTATTTCTTAGAACCTGATCCAAATATTACAATTACTGATCCGGGAAATACTTCTTTGCCTATCACAGTAGCAGGATACGATCATATAAGCGGAGCAATTTATATCCATTCTGGTAGAGGATATACAAGAAATGGATGTATAAAACCAGATCTGGCGGCTCCAGCGGTAAATGTAGAAGGACCAGGAGTAAATGGAGAATTTGTAAGACGCACCGGTACAAGTATTGCAGCAGCACATGTAGCAGGGGCAGCAGCATTATTAATGCAGTGGGGAATTGTTGAAGAAAATCAACTTACTATGTCTTCAACGAATATTCGTGTTCTGTTGGTACGAGGAGCAACTAGAGGAGGAAGAGATTATCCAAATCCAGAATGGGGATATGGAACACTTGATGTTTATAATGCGTTTGAACAACTTAGAAATACAACGTTTGATATGAGAATAACATAAAATAAAAAATCATTATAACAAACGCAGGAATATATTTTATTCCTGCGTTTGTCGTGAGGAACGTTTGACACAGGAAGCGGGACATGATATGATACAGAAGAGGGGATCTATTATAACGAGAGGCTGAATAGATATGTCACTGATGAATGGAATGAAGAAATTATTCCCAATGCAGCAAGTAGATGCTAAAGCATTGGAACAAAAAGTAGAAAAGAAAGAAATTTCTACAGTTTATAAAAAAGAGACACAAGAAGAACGAATGGAAAATGGAGAGTATGAAATTTTAGAACGAGAGATTTTTCCCGAAAAAATTATTTGCCCAGATTGTGGGGGGATTACTTGGGAAGGATTGGATTTTTGTGATAAATGTGGTGGAGATTTACGAAATTTATAGAAAATTTCACATAATGTAAAAGTTCGGACAGAAATGAGGTTAAAAATGATATCAAATAAGATGAAATCTTTTGTCCAGACAAGCTCTGTCATTCGGGCGATGTTTGAAGAAGGAAAAAAGATGGCAAAGCTTTATGGAGAAGAAAATGTCTATGATTTTAGTCTAGGAAATCCAAGTGTTGAACCTCCAAAAGCGGTAAAGGCAACAATAGAACGAATTTTATATAAAGAAAGTCCAAATTTAGTACATGGATATATGAATAATTCAGGCTATGAAGATGTTCGAGAAAAAATTGCACTTTCATTAAATGAGAGATTTTCAACTGAATTTTCTTATAAAAATATTATAATGACAGTAGGGGCAGCAGGAGGACTTAATGTAGTATTTAAGACATTGCTAAATCCAAAAGATGAAGTAGTCGTATTTGCCCCATTTTTTGGAGAATATAAAAATTATGTTGAAAATTTTGATGGGATTTTAAAAGTAGTACCTCCTAATTTTCCAAGTTTTCAGCCAAATTTTTTGGAATTTGAAAAGCAACTCAATGAAAAAACAAAAGCAGTTATTATTAATACTCCGAATAATCCAACAGGAGTAGTATATTCGAAAGAAACACTTCTTAAACTTGCAGAAGTTTTAGAGAAAAAACAAAAGGAATTCGGAACAAGTATTTATTTAATTTCAGATGAGCCATATCGGGAATTAGTCTATGATGATATAGAAGTTCCATATGTGACAAAATATTATCGAAATACAATTATAGGATATTCCTTTAGTAAATCCCTTTCTCTTCCAGGAGAACGAATTGGATATTTAGTTTTACCAGATGAATTAGATGATGCAGAAGAAATTTTATCAGCAGTTAATGTAGCAACCCGAATTTTGGGCTTTGTCAACGCCCCCTCTTTAATGCAAAGAGTAGTAGCAGAATGTTTAAATGAAAAAGTTCCAATAGAAGGATATGATAAGAACCGACAAATGTTATATGGGGCATTATCTTCCTATGGATATGAGTGTATTAAACCACAAGGGGCATTTTACTTGTTTATAAAGACATTTGAGCCAGATGATTTAGCTTTTGTAGAACATGCAAAAAAGCATCATCTCTTGCTTGTTCCGGGCAGTTCCTTTCATTGTTCTGGATATGTAAGAACTGCATATTGTGTCGATCCAAAGATGATAAAACGATCTTTGCCAGCATTTTTAAAACTTGCAAAAGAATATGGCATATACTAAAGAAAGGAGGGGATTTATGCGGCTATGGGAAAAAAATATTCGAAGTGTTGAGCCATATGTTCCGGGTGAACAGCCAAACTTTCCAGATATGATAAAATTAAATACAAATGAAAATCCCTATCCCCCAGCACCGAAAGTAAAACAGCTTCTACAGGAATTTTCTTATGATATTCTTAGAAGATACCCTGATCCTGCGGCATCGGAGCTGGTTTGTGCTTTAGCTAAATATTATAAAGTCAAACCATCACAAATCTTTGTTGGAGTTGGCTCAGATGATGTATTAGCGATGGCATTTTTAACATTTTTTCATTCCAAAAGACCAATTTTCTTTCCGGATTTGACATATTCTTTTTATGAGGTATGGGCACAGTTATTTGAAATTCCATATCAGAAAAAGAAATTAGATTCTCAGTTTCAGATAGTAATGCAAGATTATTTCTCTCCAAACGGAGGAATTGTTCTTGCCAATCCAAATGCTCCAACTTCTATTGCAAAAGAGATAGATTTTATAGAAGAGATTATAAAAAAGAATCAGGAGAGTGTTGTCATTGTAGATGAGGCCTATGTGGATTTTGGTGCAGTTTCATCAATACCACTATTAGAAAGATATGATAATCTTCTGGTTGTACAGACTTTCTCAAAATCTCGTTCTATGGCAGGAATGAGAATCGGATTTGCAATTGGAAGTGAGAGATTAATTGAAGCACTCAATCAAGTAAAATATTCCTTTAATTCTTATACAATGAATCCTTTCAGCATTAAAATTGGAACAGAAGTTTTAAAAGAGGATACTTATTTTAAGGAATGTATTCAAAAAGTGATTGCGACAAGAGAACGTGTAAAAGAAAGAGTGAAAGAATTAGGATTTTTGTGTCCAGATTCTAAAACAAACTTTTTATTTCTAAAACATACTAAATGGCAGGCAAAAGAATTATTTGAAGCATTGCGAAAACAACATATCTTTGTACGATATTTTGAAAAGGAGAGGATAGAAAATTATTTGAGAGTTACGATTGGCACAGAACAGGAAATGGATGTCTTTTTAGATTTTTTACAAAAGTATAACAAAGTAATTTAAAGTCAAGTGGAGTGTAAAGCGAAAGAAAGCTTTTTCTGGCAGGGGCAGTAAAGTATCAGATTGGACTCAGGATGATTGCTCAAAAAGTATATCAGCTTTTAAATATTCCGTTTAGATTAGAAAGCCGTTAAAACGGCGGAATGAGAGGAAACATGAAGATATTAATCGCAGAGGATGATTTTGCCAGTAGAAAATTTATGTTGAGATTTCTGTCAAAGTATGGAGAATGTGATGTTACTGTAGATGGTGTGGAAGCCGTGGATGCGTTTACTATGGCATTAGAAGCAGATGAAGGATATGATTTGGTTTGTCTGGATATTATGATGCCTGTTCTTGGTGGATATCAGGCATTAAAAACAATTCGTGATATTGAAAAGGAAAGAGGAATTCCAGAAGAAAAACGTACCAAAATTATTATGACAACTGCGTTAAATGAAGGAAGAAATGTAACAAAAGCATTTGAATTAGGCTGTACTGCTTATGCAGGAAAACCAATAGATCAGAAGAAATTCGAACATGTATTAAGAAAACTAAATTTAATTTCATGAATAAATTTAAAAGAAACTGTGTTCTAAAATACCGAAAAAAACTGATCGGTGGACACAGTTTTTTTATTATAGAAGTAAAGAAAGGGAATAATATGGTTCAAAAAAGAAATTATCAAAAAGAATTAGAACAAATTTTAGAACAAATTTTACATTCAAATCATATTCCAACACTTTTACTTCATAGTTGCTGTGCTCCTTGCAGTAGTTATGTATTAGAGTATCTTTCTGAATATTTTGAAATTACACTCTTTTATTACAATCCTAATATTACATCTTTAAAAGAATATCAAAAGCGGGTTGAGGAACAGAAACGCTTTTTAAAAGAGAAAACTTTTCTACATCCAATACATTTTTTGGAAGGAAATTATAATCCAAAAGAATTTTTAGAAGCAATTCATGGATATGAACAGATTCCAGAAGGAGGAGAGAGATGTTTTCGCTGTTATGAATTAAGACTTACAAAGACAGCAGAAATAGCAAAACAGTATAAATTTGATTATTTCACTACAACATTAAGTATTAGTCCAATGAAAAATGCAGAAAAGTTAAATGAAATCGGATGTCGTTTACAACCACAAGAGGTGATCTATTTAGTATCTGACTTTAAGAAAAAAGGCGGATATCAGAGAAGTATTGAATTATCAAAGCTATATGGACTGTATCGTCAAGATTATTGTGGATGTGAATTTTCAAAGCAAGAGGCACAAAATCGACAGCATCATTTAAAATAATCGTAGGATTGACAAGCACAGAAGAATGAGCTATAATCCTAGCGTAATTGAGAACTATTTTCAAATACAATAAAAAAATAGGGATTCATTTGCTGTAAGGAGGAAGAGTTATGATGCTTCGAGAAGGAGAAAAAAATCACAGTTATCGAGTGGAAAAGATGAATTTACCACAGGCGACAAGAATTCGCTTAGAAGCACTTGGACTGACAAATGGAACGAAAATGGAATTGTTAAATTGTAAAAGAAGCGGTTCCGTTATTATTCGTATTCGTGGAACTAGGTTAGCCTTTGGAAAGCAGATTGCAGAAGCAATTTTAGTTTCTGAGCTAGACATACAAGAATAATACAGGAGGAAAAGCGATGGAAGAAGAATTGCGAGTTGGTTTTGTGGGAAATCCAAACTGTGGAAAAACAACATTATTTAACGCATATACCGGAGCAAGACTGAAAGTGGCAAATTGGCCCGGAGTTACCGTAGAAAAAAAAGAGGGGGCAATGAAATATCATAATCATCGATTTAAACTGGTGGATTTGCCCGGAATTTATAGTTTAACCTCATATACAATGGAAGAAAAATTATCTAGAGAGTTTATTTTAAATGACGAGGTAGATGTAATTGTAAATGTAGCAGATGCGTCTGCTTTAGAGAGAAATCTATATCTGACTTTGCAGTTAATAGAACTTGGGAAACCAGTAATTCTTGCATTAAATATGATGGATATTGTGGAAGAGCGAGGAATGGAGATCGATTTGCACCGTCTACCAGAAATGTTAGGAGTTCCATGTATTCCCGTATCAGCCAGACATAAGACAGGATTAGAAATTTTAATGCACACAGTCGCACATCATAAAACAAAATGTCAGGATATTAATTTTGTTCATCAACATAAAGAATTGGAAGAAAAGAGCAAACATATTCATGCCCATCATAAAGAGTATGCAATGGTATATCATGATGAAATTGAAGATAAACTCGACGAAATTACAGAAAGATTAAAACAAGCAGGTTATATACTATCGAATTATCGTTGGTATGCGTTAAAGCTTTTAGAAAAAGATTCTGAGATTATCAAACAATATCCAATAGATTTGGAAGGAATCGTTGATCAGAGCTATGAAACAGAGATTATTAACCAAAAATATGATTTTATTGATGAAATTATGGAAGAATGTCTGGTAAATAAAGCAAAAAAAGCAGCTGCAACCGATCGGATTGACCGTATTTTAACCCATTCTATCTGGGGGCTTCCGGTATTTTTAGGGATTATGGCTGTTGTTTTTTTTCTGACATTTACAATTGGAGACTGGTTAAAAGGAGGATTTGAAAGTGGACTTTCTTTCTTTTCAGATACAGTATTTAACCTATTAACAAAAGCGAAAACAGCAGACTGGTTGATTTCTTTAATTGTAGATGGTATTATTGCAGGAGTTGGAGGCATTTTAACGTTTCTTCCAAATATCATAATACTATTTTTAGCTCTTGCCTTTTTGGAAGATAGTGGCTATATGTCAAGAGCTGCTTATGTGATGGATGGTTTAATGGAACGACTTGGACTTTCAGGAAGAGCTTTTATTCCAATGATATTAGGATTTGGCTGTTCTGTTCCAGCAGTTATGGCATCAAGGGCTTTAGAAGATATGAGAGATCGAAGAAAAGTTGTTTTAATTACTCCATTTATGTCTTGTAGTGCAAGACTTCCAATCTATGTTTTGTTTTCTCAAATGTTTTTTGGAAAGTTTGCAATGATTGCTGCTTTTTCTATGTATTTAATTGGATTAGCAGTTGGAATATTGACTGCATTTGTCATAAATCGTTTTGAAAAGAAAGGACAGATTCGCCCTTTATTAATTGAATTACCAGAATATAAGACACCAAATATGAGAACAATTTTTATTTATGTATGGGATAAGGTAAAAGATTATTTAACAAAAGCTGGAACAACAATTTTTATTGCCTCAATTTTGATCTGGTTTTTATTAAATTTTGGTTCACATGGTATGATAAAAGAAATGTCAGAGAGTTTTGGTGCAGGTATTGGAAAAGCATTAACTCCAATATTAGTTCCAGCAGGTTTAGGACTTTGGCAGATTGTACTTGCTTTAATTTCTGGTCTGGCAGCAAAGGAAGTTGTAGTGTCTAGCTTTTCTGTGTTATTTGGTATTGCTAACATCAATTCAACCGCTGGAATGAATGGACTAATTGATGTTTTATCTGGATATGGCTTTGGTGCATTAAATGCGTATGCTTTCATGGTATTTTGTCTTTTATATACCCCATGTGTTGCTACCATTGCAGTAATTAAACGAGAGTTAAAATCTGTAAAGTGGACAATTATTTCTGTTCTATACCAACTTTTCATTGCTTGGTTTTTTGCAGTTTTGATCTATCAAATTGGAAGAATTTTTTATTAAAAAGGAAGGAACTTATATGGGAATTACGATTTTTCTCTCCAGTTTACTGTTTCTATATAGTATTTGGGTAGTCAAAAAAAAGATACAACAAATAAAAGCAAAACAGTGGTGTACATGCGAGGATCATGACAGATGTGCTTTAAAAGGACAATGTCATTCATTGAAAAAGAAATCTTAGTTAACCTGACACAAAGGAGGTAAGTGTCATGTTGTCAGTAGTAATACCTGCTCATAATGAAAAGGAAAATATTTCAAATACAGTTAATGTTATTCGAACAATTTTAACTCAGGCAGAAATTACATTTGAATTATTGTTTATTGATGATGGTTCAAAGGATACTACTTATACCTTGATTGAACAAGAACATAGTTTAGATATAAGAATTCGTGGAATTAAGTTTAGCAGAAATTTTGGAAAAGAAGCTGCCATTTTAGCTGGATTACGTGGAGCAAAAGGGGATTGTGTTGCTGTAATAGACTGCGATTTACAACATCCTCCAGAGTGTCTGATAAAAATGTATCAACTTTGGGAGCAGGGATATCACATTATTGAAGGAGTAAAAGCTTCCCGTGGCAAGGAGTCCTTTCTTCATAAATTCTCAGCAGGAATATTTTACAGATGGATTAGTAAAGCGGTCGGGATTGATATGAATACATCTTCCGATTTTAAATTGCTTGATAGGAAAGTTGTTGATGTAATTATATCAATGCCAGAAAGGGATACTTTTTTTCGGGCATTGACATATTGGGTTGGATTTCGAACAACTCAAGTTTCCTATGAAGTTTTAGAACGTAAATTTGGAGAAACAAAATGGTCTACTTGGAAATTAATTCGATATGCTATTAATAATGTAACATCTTTTACTTCATTTCCATTACAACTTATCACTGTACTTGGGGCTATTTTGCTTGTTTTTGGATTTATATTAGGAATCCAAACACTATATCGATATTTGATAGGAAATGCAGCAGAGGGATTTACTACAGTAATTCTTCTTTTATTAATGATTGGTGGAAGTTTGATGTTAAGTCTTGGAATAATTGGAATTTATATTGCAAAGATCTATAATGAAGTCAAACAGAGACCTCAATATTTGATTGAAGAAGAGACTAAATAAAAGAATACAGAATTTTTTGAAAAAGAAAAAGAGGAAATCGGGAAATGACAGAGAATATGTAAATAGAAAGGATCTGACCGAAGCGAAAGGCAGGGGGATGATATGTTTTATCCAGAGGAAATTGTGGAAGAAGTCAGGGTACGTAATGATATTGTTGAAGTAATTGGATCGTATGTACAATTACAGAAAAAAGGAGGGAGTTATTTAGGTCTTTGTCCATTTCATAATGAGAAAACCCCATCTTTTTCCGTAAGCGGAGCAAAACAGATGTATCACTGCTTTGGTTGTGGGGTTGGCGGAAATGTATTTACTTTTGTTATGGAGTATGAAAACTATAATTTTATAGAAGCTCTAAACTTGCTTGCAGATCGTGTAGGAGTAAGATTACCAGAACTTGAAGCTTCAAAAGAAGAAAAACGTGCAGCAGATCTTCGTTCTAGGCTTTTAGAAGTTCAAAAACAAGCAGCAAAATATTTTTTCTACCAATTAAAGGCAGAACAAGGAGGAGCAGCACGAAAGTATTTAGAAAATCGGGGTCTAACTCAAAAAACAATTATACACTTTGGACTGGGATACTCAAGTAAAAATCCAAAAGATCTCTATCAATATTTAAAAGGCTTAGGATATGAAGATGAGTTGCTTCGGGAATCGGGTTTAATTTCAATAGAAGAAACGAAGGGAGCATATGATAAATTTTGGAATAGAGTAATGTTTCCTATTATGGATCTAAATAACAAAGTTATTGGTTTTGGAGGGCGTGTTATGGGAGAAGGCACACCGAAATATTTAAACTCTCCAGAAACAAAACTGTTTGATAAAAGCAGAAATTTATATGGATTAAACTTTGCAAGACTTTCCAGAAAATCTTATTTTTTAATTTGTGAAGGATATATGGATGTGATATCTCTATATCAAGCAGGCTTTACAAATGTTGTAGCATCACTTGGAACAGCATTTACATCTCTTCAAGCAAAGATCATTTCTCGTTATGTAAAAGAGGTGCTTTTAACTTATGACAGTGATCAGGCGGGCGTCAAAGCAACTCTTCGTGCAATTCCAATTTTAAAAGAGACAGGACTTTCTGTAAAAGTTGTAAATCTAAGTCCATTTAAAGATCCAGATGAGTTTATAAAAAAGCTTGGGGCAGAGGAATATCAAAAAAGATTAGATCAGGCAAAGAACAGCTTTTTCTTTGAATTAGAAGTGACACAACAAAGATATAATCTAAAGGATCCAGAACAAAAGACAAAATTCTTTAATGAAGCAGCAAAATTACTTTTGCAATTTCATGAGGAACTAGAACGTAATAATTATATAGAAGCTGTAGCAAGAACATATCATATTCGCTATGATGATTTAAAAAGCTTAGTAAATCGAATGGGAGTGCAACTTTCTGTTTCACAAAAATTCCCAGAAAGGATTCAAAAAGAGGATTCAAAATTTATTAAAAGCAAGGGAAAGGATGGAATTGAGCAGTCACAAAAACTTTTATTTACTTGGATTAGTGATGATATTTCTGTTTTAGAAAAAATTTTAGGAATTTTAGATATTTCTGATTTTACTGGAGAATTATATCAAAAGGTAATGACAATGATACTAGAACAATATCAAAAAGAAAAAAAAGTTTTACCTGCTCAGATTATCAGTCATTTTGAAAGTAAAGAGGAACAAACAGCAGCTGAACATCTATTTTCTATGGAGATCAGAGGCGATTTAAACAAAGAGGACAAAAAAAAGGCATTGATAGAAACGATACTAAAGATTAAAGGAAATAGTTTGGCAAAAAAATATGAAGTAGCAGCACAATCCGGAGATACCAAGAGTGCACAAAAATATTTAACACAACAATTTTCTCTAAAAAAAGAGGAAATGAAGGATCTGGAAAAACTGCATAGTTATTTTCAGGAAGGGTAAACTTAATGACAGAGAGAAACTTTTTAAAGATTCGGACGAGAAAGAGGGTTGATTAGAATGGACGACACCATGATAAAATTTCATGATAAGCTCAAAGAATTACTAATATTCGCAAAGAAAAAGAAAAATGTATTGGAATATGATGAAATCAATGACTTTTTTGCGGATATGGAAATGGATTCAGATAAAATTGACCGTATTTATGAATTTCTTGAGGCAAATAATGTCGATGTACTTCGTATTCCAGAATTAGATGAAGTAGATGATGTCAGTGACGACGAACTTGCTCTAATTGAAGATGAGAGTGAGGATCTGTCAAAGATTGATCTTTCCATTCCAGAAGGAATTGGATTAGAAGATCCAGTACGAATGTATTTAAAGGAAATCGGAAAAGTGCCTTTGCTTTCTTCAGAAGAAGAAATTGTACTTGCCCAAAAGATGGAACAAGGAGATACAGAAGCAAAAAAAAGACTTGCGGAAGCAAACTTACGATTGGTTGTCAGTATTGCAAAACGCTATGTAGGTAGAGGAATGCAGTTTTTAGATTTAATTCAGGAAGGAAATTTAGGATTAATAAAAGCAGTAGAAAAGTTTGACTATCGGAAAGGATATAAATTTAGTACCTATGCTACTTGGTGGATTCGACAGGCAATTACGAGAGCGATTGCAGATCAGGCAAGAACTATTCGAATTCCAGTTCATATGGTAGAAACAATTAATAAATTAATTCGAGTACAAAGACAATTATTACAAGAGTTAGGAAGAGAACCTTTTCCAGAAGAGATTGCCAAAGAGATGAATCTTCCAGTGGACAGAGTACGAGAAATTCAAAAGATTTCCCAAGAACCAGTTTCTTTAGAAACACCGATTGGAGAAGAAGAGGACAGCCATTTAGGAGATTTTATTCAGGATGACAATATGCCAATACCAGCAGATGCAGCAGCATTTACTCTTTTAAAAGAACAGCTTGTTGATGTATTAAGTACGCTTACAGATAGAGAACAAAAAGTATTACGACTTAGGTTTGGATTAGATGATGGACGTGCTAGAACCTTAGAAGAAGTAGGGCGTGAATTTAATGTCACAAGAGAACGAATTCGTCAAATTGAGGCAAAAGCACTCCGTAAATTAAGACATCCAAGCAGAAGTAGAAAATTAAGAGATTATTTGGATGAGTAGATGATATGATAGAACTTACAAAACGAATGAAAATGGTTGCAGATTGTGTATCAAAGGGGAGCAAGATCGCAGACGTTGGATGTGATCATGCGTACCTTTCCATTGATTTAATAAGACGGGGAATTGCAAAATCTTGTATTGCTTCAGATGTTCATACTGGACCGCTAATACGGGCAGAAGAAAATATTAAAAATTATGGTCTTTCCGATAGGATTACTCTTCGACAGTCAAATGGACTAAAACATATAAAGCCCAATGAGGTAGATAGTATTATAATGGCTGGAATGGGCGGAGCACTGATGATAAAAATTCTTTCGGAAGGAAGTTCTTGCACAAACGAAACAACGGAATTGATCTTACAGCCACAGTCGGAGATAGGTAAAGTAAGAACATACTTACATAATACCGGTTTCCAAATTCTTTTTGAAGATATGTGTATTGATGCCGGAAAATACTATGTTGTTATAAAAGCAAGAAAGAAAGACCAAAAAGAGGATCTTATACAAAAAGAAATAATAGATAGGGATATTTTTGAAGAATATGGAGAATATTTGCTTACCTGTCGTCATTCGGTCTTAAAAGAATTTCTACTGCATAGAAAAGAATATATCAAACGATTGTCAGAAGAATTGTCGCTTTCTTCTACAAAAAAGGCAACAGACAGATATCAGCAGTTAGAACAGGAACTTTTCAATATTCAAAGGGCATTAGTTTGGTTTGATAAGAAATAAAATAAAGGAGTTAATGTGGTGAGTGATAGAAAAATAACAATTCAGGGAGTGAGAAAAAAATATCCAGAAAATGTTACCTATTTAGAAATTGCAAAAGAATATCAAAGCGAATATGAAAATCCTATTGTTTTAGTAAATGTGGATGGAAGATTAAGAGAACTGACAAAACAAGAATCAAAAGATTGCACTTTAGAGTTTGTCACAACAGCAGAAAGTGATGGCTATTTAACTTATGTACGCGGACTTGTTTTAGTTTTAATGCGAGCATTTTATCGAGTAATAGATCAGGCACAGATTCGTCGAATTTGTGTGGAATATTCGATTGGAGATTCTCTGTTTTGTGAAGTAGAAGGAGAACTTCTTTTAGATGAGAACCTACTTTCTAAAATAAAAGAGGAAATGAAGCGATTGATAGACAGAGATCTACCATTTGAAAAGCGAACGGTTGATACACAGGAAGCAGTAGAATTATTTCATCAATATAAAATGTATGACAAAGAAAAATTATTTCGCTATCGTAGAACTTCTAAAACAAATATTTATCGTCTTGACGGATTTGAAGATTATTATTATGGATATATGCCTGCAAGTACTGGAATTTTGTCTGTTTTCGATTTACAACTCTATAAAGACGGATTTTTTTTGATACTGCCATCTAAAAAAGACACGAAAAAACTATCAAAACTTGTCTTACGGGAAAAACTGTTTTTGGTTCAGAGAGAATCGAACCAATGGGGAAAGACAATGGAAATTGAAAATGTTGGAGCTTTGAATGAGCAGATTACAAAGGGAATGATTGGAGATTTGATTTTAGTACAAGAGGCATTTCAGGAAAAGAAAATAGCAGAAATTGCAGAACGTATTAAAGCAGCAGGAGGAAAGAAATTTATTATGATTGCAGGACCTTCCTCTTCTGGAAAAACTACATTTTCGCACCGGCTTTCTATCCAACTTCGTACACTTGGATTTAAACCACATCCTATAGCAGTAGACGATTATTTTGTCAATAGAGAAGATACTCCGTTGGACGAGAATGGAAACTATAATTTCGAAACTCTTTTTGCAATAGATGTAGAACAATTTAATAAAGATATGACAGCTTTATTGAATGGACAATGTATAGAATTACCTACCTTTAATTTTAAAACAGGAAAACGAGAATATAAAGGAAATTTTAAACAGTTAGAGGAAGAAGATCTTTTAGTTATTGAAGGAATTCATGGACTAAATGATAAACTTTCTTATTCTCTTCCAAGAGAAAGTAAATTTAAAATCTATATTAGTGCTTTAACACAATTAAATATTGATGAGCATAACAGAATTTCAACAACAGATGGAAGACTTATCCGTCGTTTAGTACGTGATGCAAGAAATAGAGGGGCATCTGCTAAACATACGATTGGAATGTGGTCTTCTGTCCGAAGAGGAGAAGAAGAAAATATTTTTCCATTTCAAGAAGACTGTGACTGTATGTTTAATTCTGCTTTGATCTATGAATTAGCAGTATTAAAACAGTACGCAGAACCATTATTATTTAGCGTTGAGAAAGATTGTAAGGAATATCAGGAAGCAAAACGACTTTTGAAGTTTTTAGAATACTTTTTAGGAGTAAGTACAGAAGAAATACCAAAGAATTCAATTTTAAGAGAATTTGTTGGTGGAAGTTGTTTTAAGGTATGAGCAGCACTATAAGCCGGGTTCTGTATTCGATGACCATCTATCTTGACCATACGTTACCGTATGACTCTCTTCGCCTGTTACCAAACGAAGACGCGACCTACCTGAAGGCACGACGGGCAGCCGTATCGCCTTCCTCTGCCCTAAGGCAGAACATTTGGTCTTGCTTTAGGTGGGGTTTACACAGCCCTTTCTGTTACCAGAAAGGCGGTAGTCTCTTACACTGCCATTCCACCCTTACCATCATAAGATGGCGGTTTCTTTTCTGTTGCACTATCCTTAGAGTTGCCTCCACCGGACGTTATCCGGCACCCTGCCCTGTAAAGCCCGGACTTTCCTCAGCGCTTTATGCGATGCGGTCATCTGTGCTGCTCCATACGGCTCATTTTATCATGAAAAAAAGCAGTTGTAAAGCTGCTTTTTTATATTTTGTAAGGAAAAAGTAAAGAAATGTATCAATTTATTTGTTATAATGCTTTATAGGAAAATAAGCCTATATTAAAGGAGGTGAACGGATTGGCAAAGCCAGTTAAAATCTTAGTAGTAGATGATGATAAAGAGATTGCAGAATTAGTAGAAATTCATCTAGTAGGTGATGGTTATGAGGTATTTAAAGCTTATAGTGCGAAAGATGGTCTTGCAATTTTAGAAAAAGAGGAAATTAAATTAGTAGTTTTGGATATTATGATGCCCGGAATGGACGGTTTGACAATGTGTCGTAAAATTAGGGAAAAGAGTGCGATTCCGATTATTTTATTGAGTGCTAAATCTACAGATTTAGATAAAATTATAGGTCTGACCGGAGGGGCAGATGATTATGTAAGTAAGCCCTTTAATCCTTTGGAATTGACAGCACGTGTAAAGTCACAGCTTCGTCGCTATATGGAATTAAATCCAAAAGCTACAGGAGAATTTACAGAAGAAAGCGAAGTAATTGTTAGACAACTGGTAATCAATAAAGAAACACATCAAGTTACTTCTTTTGGCAAAGAAGTTCGACTCACACCAATCGAGTTTGAAATTCTATATCTTTTAGCCTCAAATCCAGGGCGAGTATTTAGTACAGATGAAATTTTTGAACGTGTTTGGAACGAAAAGATGTATGAGGCGAATAATACAGTGATGGTGCATATCCGAAGAATTCGTGAAAAGATTGAAGCTGATCCAAAAAATGCTGAAATTATCAAGACCGTTTGGGGGGTAGGTTATAAAATTGAAAAGTGAGCATCGTAATATTTTAAAAAGCTTTCGCTTTGAAATTGTTCTCTACAGTCTGTTTAGTCTGATTTGTACCCTAGTTTCCGAGGGGGCAATTTTTGGAGTTGGTTCTTTTATTATTTATATGCTAAATAAAAATAAAGAAAGAAGTTTAATGTATAAAACGACACAGGCAATCAGTGAAAGTTCTAATAGTTTGGAACTGTATAGTTCTCTTAGAGGAGATTTAGGAAGGGATATGCCAGTATTAAAAACAGGTACCATAGTTGTAATTATGGGAGCTGCTATTATATTGGGACTTGCTCTTTTTATTACTTTTTTTCTGATTTTTACTAAAAGATTTAGCACATACCTAGAAGAGATTACAGAGGGGATTGCTAAAATGTCCGCTGGTGATTTTAAGACAAGAGTTGTTGTGCGAAATGATAATGAACTGACAGACATCGCTGTCAATTTGAATAAGATGGCAAAGGAAGTTTATACCCTATTTGAAAATGAAAGAAAGTCGGAAAATGCTAAGAATGATTTAATTACTAATGTAGCACATGATTTAAGAACACCATTAACTTCTATTATTGGATATCTGAATTTAGTAGCAGAAAAGCCAATGGATGAGAAAACAAGAAACAAATATATTCACATTGCCTATGATAAGTCAAAACGCTTAGAAAAACTAATTGAGGATTTATTTACGTATACCAAATTAGATTTTGGAGAAGTAAAGCCAGTATGCCAAGAATTAGATCTTGTTAAAATGATGGAACAAATGTACGAGGAATTTTACCCCAGTTTTGAAGAAAATAAACTGCAATGTAAGTTTGAATGTAAAGAAACATCACTTCTTCTTTTAGCAGACGGAGGACTATTAGCAAGAGCATTTGCTAATTTAATCAGTAATGCAGTTAAATATGGAGCAGACGGAAAAAATATTATGATTTATGTAAAAAGAGTAGAAGAATTTGCAGTTGTTTCAATTAAAAACTTTGGAGAATTGATTCCAGAAGATGCTCTAAATGATATTTTTGAAAAATTTTATCGTATAGAAACATCGAGAAGTACAGAAACCGGCGGAAGTGGTTTAGGATTAACTATTGCAAAAAATATTATTCAGCTTCATGGTGGAAGTCTGACTGCCCGCAGTGATTTTAATGGAACGGTATTTGAAGTAAAACTTCCTATAACCGTATGACTGAAAGGAGCAAATCAAGGTGGCTCGAATTTGGAAAATCTTACTTTTTGCGTTTTTCGTTTTCTTCAGCCAGCCATTACAGGTCTATGCTTCAGAAGAAAGGATTCAGTTAGAGGTATCCTATGGGCTGTCTAAAGAAGAAGCAAGGTATGGAAGAGTTTGTGTTTTTACTATTGATATAATGAATTTACAGGAAGCAGTAGAAGGGACAGTTCAATTAACTTTAGCTTCTGGAAGATTACAAGGGGGAGTTCGATATGAACAGTCGTTTTCTTTAGTAAAAGGGGAAAGAAAAGAGCTCTGTTTTCAGATTAAGACAGATTTTGATTTTACAGGATATCAAATTCTTATTCTCTCTTCTGAAAAAGAAATATTAGCAGAATATGAGAACTCTTTTCAAATCAAACACTATGGTTCATTGATGCAGTTAGGAGTATTAGGAAGTAGCCAAGAGAAAGTAAAATACCTTGAAGACTTTGGAAATAATGTACTCCAATTAGATGAAAATAGTTTATCAAATAAAGAAAATGGACTAGATACTTTAGATATTTTATTTATTAATTCCTCAGATGATTCTAAATATTCACAAAAACAAATACAGTCAGTAAATCAGTGGATTGAGGCAGGAGGACTGTTGGTTCTTGGAGCAGGAACTAAATTTGGAGAGTATGAAAATAGAGGAAAAGAACTGACACAGAAAGAACTTACATTTGGAGTTGAAAAAGAAGTATTTCGAAGTTTGAGAGAACAAGTAAATAGATATGAAGAAGAACGTGTTTCTACATTACTTGATATTGAAAAAAGAAGAAAAGAGTCAGGAGTTTTATTGCCAATTTATATTGGAAAAACGATGTTACAAGACAGAATGTTAAGTGATATGAAATCTGAACCAATTACAAAACAGATTATAGAACTTCCACAGTCAGAAACGGAGATCTGTCTTCGAGAAGATACAGAAATATTAGCAGTTCAAAAGCAGGTTGGAAAGGGTAAAGTATTATATTTAGCATTTTCTCTTGAAATGGAGGAATCTGTATGGAAAGCAGCACAGACTTGGCTAACAAATTTTTTTATGGAACAGATCACAGAAACAGGAAAACAAAAAATTAATTCCGAAAGTTATGGATATTCTAATGATTACTGGACTCAGGATATATTAGATACAGCAAGACAGGAACAGATACCTTCTGTTACTAGATATCTTTTAATATTTATTATATATTTACTTGTAATATCTCCTTTCATTTATTGGATACTTTCCCGTATGGATCGGATTCAGTATTTATGGGGAGTAGTTCCAATTCTTTCTTTACTCTTTACTTTTATTGTATATGAAATGGGAAGTTCGACACGTGTAGAAGAGCCATTTTATGGATATTTTAATGTTGAAGTTTTTAAAGTAGGAGAAAAGACAGCACAGGGAACATTAAATTTTTATGTAGAACTTTCAAATAATCAAGCTCATAGTTTTGATTTAAAGAATAATAAAGAACTGACTATAAAAAATAGATCTCCAGAACTATCCTATTATAATATTTTGTATAGTGATCCTTGGTTTTCCAATTCATTACCAACTAAATATGAAAATTATACAAACTGTATTAATATACAGGAAGAAGAAACTACGATAACTCTTGAAAAACTTCCAGCTTTTACGAAAACAAATTATCAGACTTCCTATACAGCAAACTATGAAGAAATTCCATTAGGAGAAGTTTCTGTAGATGATGTCAGTATTGAAGGAAATGTAACGAATTTATTTTCATTTAATTTAGAAGATGCGTTTATCTATAGTAATCATCTTTGTATAGATTTAGGAACCATACAAAGTGGAGAAACAATCTCATTTACATCAGAACAGGCATTTAATATCGCAAATGATGAATTGGTTTATGCTTATCAGGAAGTGCCATTACAAGAATATAAACGTTTATCTGCAAAAAAACAAAGAAACATATTAGCAACAAAGTATGCCCTATTAGATCTGTTAGAACAAAAAGGAAGTTATTTGATTGGATTTTCTGAAGAGATCACAGAAAAAAATCCACTTGCAAAAACAGAACTGAAAGAAGGCAGTTATGGGACAACACTTATTATTGTACCAATGGAGGAACAATATATAAGTGCAGAACAGCAGTTTGTTCCAATAATGGATTCCTATATGGAAATTATAGATGGGACATTAGAAAAAGACAGTTTTAGGTATATTATGACAGAATCACTAGTTGTTCAATATCATCTTCCAAAAGAAGAGGAAGTGACAAAAATTTTGCTAACGCAAATGTTGAATCAACTTCCTAAAACGGAAGATCTATCTGAAATGGCAGGGGATATCTATTTTTTTAACCTTACTGATAGAAGTTACGATTTTGTGTTTCGATGTAGTTGGGAATCCCTAAATTCAAATGAAATTAAAGAAATATCAGGGGAAGAATTGAAAAAATATATAAATGATTCTAATGAAATACAAGTTAAATTTGTAAATACAAGTATGGAATCAAACTGTATTCTTCCATATCTGTCCTATTATAAAAAAAATTAAGGAGGATCTTATGCTAGAACTTAAAAATTTAGTGAAATCATATAGAAAAATTCTGGCGTTGGATCATTTTTCAATGTCTGTAGAACAAGGACAGTTATTTGGATTTGTTGGGCCAAATGGAGCAGGAAAAACAACAACAATGAAAATCATTGCTGGATTAATTTCGCCAGACTCTGGAAGTATGATATTCAATGGGGAAGATGCTCTAAAAAGTTCCAATTTGAGAAAGCAGAAAATAGGATATATGCCTGATTTTTTTGGAGTTTATGACAACTTAAAAGTTTCTGAATATATGGAGTTTTACTTAGATATTTACGGATATTATGGAAAAGGTGCAGAGAAAAAAGGTCAAGAGCTCTTAGATTTAGTAGGATTATCTACTAAAAGAGAAATGTTTGTAGATCATTTATCTCGTGGAATGAAACAAAGACTTTGTCTAGCAAGAACATTAATTCACGATCCAGAACTACTTGTATTAGATGAACCAGCCTCTGGAATGGGTCCTCATTCTAGAAGAGAAATGAAAGAAATTTTAAGACAGCTTTGTGGAGAGGGGAAAACCATTTTAATTAGTTCTCATATATTAAATGAACTGGCAGAACTTTGTACAAATATTGGAATTATTGACAGTGGAACATTAATTATGCAGGGAAGTATCGAAGAGATTAAACAACAACAAAAAGCGGCAAATCCAATTCAGTTGCAACTTACACAAGGAACAGAAGAAGCATTAAAAGTATTAAAAGAACATCCTTTAGCATCTAATATAGCAAGTAAGGCAGGGAGCATTAATTTTTCCTTTAGTGGAGAAAAAGAAGAGGAAGCACAACTTTTAACGGCACTTATCTATGCAGGGGCAAAGATATCTTCTTTTAAAAGAGATGAAGGCAGCTTAGAAGCTTTATTTTTAAGGCTTACGAAGAATTCCGAATTGGAGGATCTAGAGCCAGAAGAGTTAGAAAGTAAGGTGGAATATGAAGTTCTTAAATCCAGTTTATAAAAGAGAGTTAAAGCAGACAGCAAGAATGTATAGAACCCCTGTTTTGATTTTTTGCTATAATGCTTTTCTGGCACTATTTGGGTTATTTTCTTTTTATATTACATTTGGAAAGGGAAATGAATATTATAATAAACTTCATTATGAAGATATTTTGACTATTTATGGGATTATTACTGGAATTGAATTTATTCTGTTTCTTCTTTTAGTTCCTGCTTTGACAGCAGGATCGATATCAGGAGAGCGTGAAAAACAGACACTGGATATCTTACTGACAACAAAATTAACACCATTTCAA
This sequence comes from uncultured Lachnospiraceae bacterium, assembly GCA_910586015.1. GTDB lineage: Bacteria > Bacillota > Clostridia > Lachnospirales > Lachnospiraceae > MGBC140009. Next base: position 5,467 of record CAJUGJ010000004.1, on the reverse strand, counting down.
ATTATCTTAGGGAAATTGCTTTCTTCAATCAGTATTATGATTTTATTGGCAGTTTCTTCTCTTCCAATTATTGCATTATGTTTTTCTATCGGTGGTATTACTTTATTAGACCTTGCTAAATTTTTATTATTTCTTATTGTAACAGCAATTTATTTAGGAAGTATCTCTATCTTTTTTTCTACTTATTGTAAACGCACTACTGCCGCTACGGTTTGTTCTTACTTTGCTATGTTAGTTCTAGTTTTTTTAAGTCTTCTATTAGTAATAGGAGTTGGCATTTTAAGTCTGTTAAATAAGGAGGATATCTCCTATCATCTTTCTTTTTTATTAACATCTTGTGGAAAAGCAATAGGAAATTGGATTTATATATTATTATTAAATCCGATAATCAGCTTTTTTTCTATGTTAAAAGATCAGATAGGGTATGGAACACAAGAGGGATATTTATTTTTAATGTCAAATGGAATGAGTCCGTTTTGTTATGAACATTGGTTTTTTATTAGCCTTATCCTTCAATTAATAGTATCTCTTTTATTTTTGTGGCTGGCTTCTAGAAAAATAACTCCTTGTTAAGAAGAAAAAATGAGCTTCTGCATAAAAGCAGAAGCTCATTTTTTTACTATGAAAATGGAAGAAGAAAAATATAGTGATATTATAACACGAATTTTAAAAAAAGCATAGTCTTTTTTAAAAAAAAATAAAAAAATATTTGAATTTTAAGAAATTGTAATATAATTACGAATTTTGTTACTTATTCTGATTTGATGATAAATTTTTGCATAATCAATTTCATTGATATCTTCGATATAATTTTCAAAAAAATTTTTTGTAATTCCCTGTTTTTTTAATATAGCCACAGCTTTATTATAGGCAATTGCAGCTTCTATTTCACTTTGATAGCGCCCTATAAGAATAGAACCATTAACATGAATTTTTGCAGTATATTCAATAGTATTTACCTTTTGAGTTTTAGTAACTCCATAATAGCGATTAATAATTTCAATATTGCCATATCGATAATCGAAAGGATCTTCATTAACAAAACGGTAATCTTTTCCTGCCACACTATAATTTCGTATACCATATCGAGAGAGAATATTGACCTGCATTCCATAATCAGAAACAAATAAGTGATTACCTCGACGTAAGATTTTATGGTTCATGTAATAAAAAAGATCATCAATATCAAACTTTAAAGGAGTTGAGATATCTAAGTAATAGATAAAATAGCGATGCTTTAAATAAATAGGATTACGACAATAAACATTATTTGCCTTGAAATTCAACAACATTACCCACTTAGAAAATGTTACTGCAGTTCCATAATCTAAATAATCTTCTGGCTGATAAGAGCAGGTTTCTTTTGAATTAAAAAATAAAAGATTAGAAGCTAAACAATAGGCGTCATGTGCTTTTTGTTCAGTAGAGAAGCTGCCAAGACTGATATGTTTGCCATGATATGTGATGGAAGAACGAAAATAAACGGTTCCATCTTTTTTTTGCGCAGAAAATACCCCTACAGTGTTTGGCATAAAATTTTCCTTTCAAGATAAAGTAAACTAGTTTCTTACATTATATAGTATATGATTTCTTTTTTTTTTACAAGAGAGTAGGGATGAAAAATAAGAAACAAAAAGATGAAAAAATAAGAAAAACAAAATTAACAAAAATGTAACAATTTTGAAAAAAGAAAAATAGTTAAAGTCCACAAAAGAAAGAAGTTTAAGGACTTAATAATTAGTTAATAAATCAATAGAAAAGGTAAAGAAAAAATTCTAATCGGCTGATAGTAACGAAATTAATTGGAAGGACTTGACTGGAAAATCAGCTCTGTTATAATACAAGCATCCGTGAACGGAATCCAGTATCTGGCAACCGTAGCGTTTAAAATAGATAAATGATATCTGAAGATTTGGAGGGAAAAACGATGAAATACATAAACTCGTTTCTTCGAAAGATAAAAGATGTTAGAGGTTACGCTGGGAACTGGATTAAAAAAAGTAAGAAAAAATGCAGATATTTTGTTGCTTGTTTAGCAGGAGCAGGAATTTTGATGGTAAGTCCGAAAGTAGCAGGACATTTCTTTGATAAGCTTGAAGAAAAAACACAAGAAGAGATTCAAGAAACGATAATTCCTATTCAGTCAGAAGAACCAAATATGTTCTCTATCTGTTTCATCTCTGGATTATTAATAGGAAATTTTGAAATAGAACAAGAAGAAGAGTTAGTCTTATTTGGAAAAAGTGAAACATCAAATATAAATTTTTGGAAACAGATACAATTTCAAACACAGACACTATCCATTTCACTAGGAGAGTTTATAGAACATTCAAAAAAAGATTCTATACAAAACACCTCTATACAAAGAACAGAAGTCGATAATTTAGAAGCTGTTTCTTTAGCATTAGAAGGAGATACAGGAAAAACGATTTCTCAAGAAGAAATAAAGAAATCTTCTTTACAAGAAGCGGCAAAGAAAAATGCTGAAAAAGCTTCTTGTAAAGAAACAACAGTGAAAAATAGTACAGAAAAAGTATCCTCAGAAAAAAAGACTTCTTCCAAAAAAACAACAGTAAAAAGTACCCAAAAGACCTCTTCACAAAAAACACAGACAAAGACAACAGTTTCACAAACAAATGAAAGAACTGATTTAAAAGAAGGATTAGAACTGGTTTGGAATGAAAAAATGCAGATGACTTTGACAGAAGAAGAAATAGAGATTATGGAGCGTATTGTAGAGGCAGAAGCAACAGACGAAGATATTTATGGGAGAATATTAGTTGCTAATGTTGTCTTAAATCGTGTTTTAAACGATAATTTTCCAAGTACAGTAAAGAAAGTAGTCTTTCAGAAAGGACAGTTTTCTCCGATAAGAGATGGAAGATATTATTCGGTAAAGGTTACTTCCTTAACAGAACAGGCAGTAGAACGAGCATTAACCGGAGAAGATTATTCAGATGGAGCACTGTTTTTCTTTGCTAGAAAGTTGACAACAGCAAAAAAGGCGAGTTGGTTCGACAATAGTTTAAAACGCTTATTCCGCTATGGAGCACATGAATTTTTTAAAAACAAATAGAAGAATGTAATCCGTTGCAACTTGTATAATCCCTGAAACCGTGATATAATACGCACGATTATTATATCTCTATTATGGCTAGTCACCATAAAATTAGATGGTCAGAAAAGAAAAGGAGGGAGAAGAATGGATATAATGTATCAGAGTACACGAAATCCAAAAGAAAAGGTAACGGCTTCTCAGGCAATTTTAAAAGGTCTTGCATCAGATGGAGGATTATTTGTTCCAGAGAGGATTCCCCTATTAGATGTATCTTTGGAAACAATGAAGACATATAATTATCAACAAATAGCCTATGAGGTTATGAAGCTTTATTTAACCGATTTTACAGAAGAAGAGTTAAAAAATTGTATTCAGTGTGCATATGATAGTAAATTTGACACTCCACAAATTGCTCCACTAAAACAAGTAAACGATACGATATATCTGGAATTATTTCACGGCGCAACGATTGCATTTAAGGATATGGCTCTTTCTATTTTGCCACATTTAATGACAACAGCCGCAAAGAAAAATCAAGTTTCAAATGAAATTGTGATTTTGACAGCAACTTCTGGGGATACAGGGAAAGCGGCTTTAGCAGGGTTTGCAGATGTAGAGGGAACTCGAATTATTGTTTTTTATCCAAAAGACGGAGTTAGTCCAATTCAAGAAAAGCAAATGGTTACTCAACGGGGGGCGAATACCCATGTAATTGGAATCCGTGGGAATTTTGACGACGCACAAAATGGTGTAAAAGAAATGTTTAATAATAAGAAGCTAGAGGAAGCAATGAAGAAAAAAGGATTTCAATTTTCTTCTGCTAACTCAATTAATATTGGGCGTCTAGTTCCTCAGATTGTATATTATGTCTATGCGTATGTTAAGATGCTTGCAGATGGTTCTTTAAAAGAAGGAGAATCTTTTCATGTAGTTGTACCAACCGGAAACTTTGGAAATATTCTAGCTGCCTATTATGCAAAGAGTATGGGACTTCCAATCGGAAAGCTTATTTGTGCTTCTAATGAAAATAAAGTCTTATATGACTTTTTCTCAACAGGAACTTATAATAAGAATAGAGAGTTTAAGTTGACAAGTTCTCCATCTATGGATATTTTGATTTCAAGTAACTTAGAACGTCTTATCTATCACATTGCTGGAGATAATGCGGAAAAAAATGCAGAATTGATGCAGTTACTTAGCCAGACAGGGGTATATGAAATTACTCAAGATATGAAGGAAATGTTACAAGACTTTGAAGGTGGATTTGCAACAGAAGAGCAGACTGCAAATACAATTAAAACTCTATATCAAAACACAGAATATATTATCGATCCTCATACTGCAGTGGCAGCAAGTGTACTTTATGACTACATAGAGCATACAAAGGATAAAACAAAGTGTTTAATTGCATCTACTGCAAGTCCATTTAAATTTACAAGAAGTGTGATGAGAGCTATTGATAATAAATATGATGCAATGGGAGATTTTGCGCTGGTAGATGAATTAAGTAAATTATCCAAAACGAAAGTGCCAAAAGCTATCGAGGATATCCGAATAGCACCAGTTTTACATAATACTATCTGTGATCCCAATAAAATGCAGGCACAAGTGGAAATTATTTTGGAACTTTAGATTAGAAAGTAAAATTAATCTAATTATGACAAAACCGTGACATATCTTTGACACAAACACAAGGCATTATATAAGCAAATCAAAACCAAAAGCACTCAGTTACATTCCAAACAGCATTTTATCTTTCGAGTGTCACATCCAAGAACAGACGAAAGATAATACAACTCAAGCAGAAGGAAGTAGAGTGGAGGCGGGGGACCTGTCCAAAGTTTGGCTTTTGATTTACCAAGTACAGATGATATGATAGTAGGATTGGAAAAGGTTCTAAAAATTGGCTGTAAAAATTGTCATTTTCTCAGAGAAAAAGACTTGACCTTTCGAATGAATATTGTTATAATCATCTTGTTATTGGAACGGTTATATTTGCTTGTGCTTTTTCTGAGGTTTAGAAAAATGTTAATGCGCCATTAACATTTTTTTAAGACGGAGGAGGGGGGAACAGTGCAATATAATACAAACCCATCTAAATATTTAAGGAGGAAGAAATAATATGAAGAGTTTCTTTAAGAAAATTGCTCTCGTATTGACCCTTGCTATGGTAATTGGTTTAGTACCAGTAAATACTGCAAGTGCAGCGGCTACACCAGGATTAAAATATTCTAGCAAGATTCTTTATGTCGATGGAGATGCGAGTGGCAAGTATGATGATTGGTGCTGGACACCATCCCAAAATACAAAGGGTTATGATGTTTCTTACAATGTAAAGAGTGGTAATGATTTAATTGAAGTTGCTGAGAATGGTAAAATCACAGCAACAGGAAATGGAGTTGGAAAGGC